>JAAUSR010000020.1 GCA_012032555.1 Thioploca sp. | reverse complement strand
GCTCAAACACTTTCGTTTAACCAAACCACGTATCTGTCATAGTTTCTAAGCAAGTAAAGTCGAGTGCGAAGCGAGCGGCTTTGACAAGCCCGGTGCGGTAATTCCGCACGCCGGGATTGGTGAGGGGGCAGTCGGGTAACTGACTGTTCTACCTCGATTACACCGTTTTTATTTTTAAGTAACAGCAAATAAATAATTTAAATAAATTACATATCGCCATCATAAATTCCCATAAGTGAACAAAATCGATTAATCGGTAACGTTTCAAACCATTTAACAATAGCCTCTGCAAAGTCTTTCAAACTAGGATAAAAATGCTTTTTAAGCAGTTGCCCTCGCATAACTCGCCAAAGCCGTTCAATAAGCTTAAGATGAGGACTATAAGTCGGCAACGCGGCTGAGCCGGTCACGGTGACGTTGCCAAAACTCAGTTAACTTGGGCGTGGTATAAGCCGAGGCATTATCCATGACTATAGCAAAACTAGTATAAAGTGATTAAAATAAAGTGAAGATATCTTTTAATAAAGATCGATTTTGATTTGAAAAACCACCGAGTTAAGAATAAAATCATTTGATTATGACCTATTCAATTGATTTCAGAAAAAAAGTCTTAGCCATTCAAGAGCCAGAAAATCTAAGCTTATCAGAAGTATCCAAACGGTTTGGTGTCGGTCAAGCGAGTGTAGTCAGATGGTCTAAAAATATCGAACCTCAACGAACCCGATCGAAACCGACCGTCAAACTCAATTGGGAAGCCTTGGCTCAAGATGTTCAAGAGCACCCCGACAGTTATCAGTATGAGCGTGCCGCACGGTTTGGTGTCAGTCAGCAAGGTATTGCTTATGCTTTAAAGAAATTGAAACTCTCGCGGAAAAACAAACCTTCCAACATCCCAAAGCCAATCCGGAGGCGCAAGTGGTTTTCCAAACTCAAATAGCCGATTATCATCAAACCCATCAACCGATGGTCTATGTTGATGAGAGTGGCTTTGCTCATGACAGGCCCCGTCGACACGGCTATTCACCCGTTGGCCAAAGGTGTTTTGGGCAACTCGATTGGGGAGCGAAAGGACGTACTAACGTTATTGGTGCTTTATTATCCGGTTTATTACTCACGGTGACTTTGTTAACGAGTAACGTGAATTCAGAGGTTTTTTATACCTGGATAACGCAAGAGTTATTACCACAATTGCCAAACCAAGGGGTGGTGGTTATGGATAAGGCGAGTTTTCATAAACGCTTAGATATTCAGAAGGCGATACGTGATGCGGGTCATATTTTACTCTTTTTACCCCCTTATTCTCCTCAACAAAAACATTGTTCTATTTCCGACATTTTTACTCTCTATGAAATTTAATCATTTTATACTAGTTTAGCTATACCAACCAAAACGTATCGGGCTCGCTATTGAGCAAACGTTCCAAATGTGCTTGAACCTCTTGATGACGTTTGCGCTCATGAATGGTATACAGACCAGAGCCCTAGGGATAAACCAAACTACCGAAGAGAGCATACCAAGGATTCGCATGACCTGGGCTTAACACCTTCGTTTGACCACCTTTAAGGACATAGCTTCGTCCAACCTCTGGACACCAATGAAGATCAGTACTATCGAAAAACACCAACGGAGCTGATTTTCTAGGTAAGTTTAGTTGAGCGTTTTGGGCATCATGGCTATTTAGAGTGCCCGATTCAGCTTTTTTTTAATGCTTCTAACTGCTCTCGTTTAATGGTGTATAGCGGGTCAGGGGAGGTTACCTTCAGCCTACCCCGATTGATGCGTATCCCATGACGTTTCAGGTTCGCCGCGACCGCTGGTCGGGTCACGGTAATTCCATGGTAACGATGCAAGTAAGTCACGATAAGCTTTTGACTCCAATTACGAACAACTGTGTTCAAGTGTTCTAATTGAGAAGGACTTTGATGGAGTAACCCTTCCCATTGAATTTGATTAAAAGGGATTTGTTCTGGGGCCCCGAAACCAGATTGGCGTTGGAGATGTTTGAGACCGCTGCTATTATAACGTTTAATCTAGTCGCGAATAGTTGCTGTACCTGGTTCAAATAAGTCAGCGAGTTCCGGAACCGTTTTGCCGTTTAAAGATAATTGTATAATGTGTAATCTTTGATATTCTTTAAGCTCTGCTTCAGGGATTGAGTGAGTTTTTCAAGGTCTTTTGAGGTTGCATTCGCGTATAACATCTTTTTTTCTCCTTTTTATGATGCTTATATCTGACCTATAGAAGAACATAATGGATTAAAAATGTCAAAAAATTTTATTTGCTATTACTTAAATACCAAAGGAAGTGGTGGGCAACGCTTCGCTTTTGCCCACCCTACTTGACTGAATATTCACGATCCGGGCTTGTCAGTTCACTGCACTTTTCCGTTTCGAGCCCCGGCACTCAGCACGACTCGACCTAAAATAGCGATTCTTCGCGAACAGGGAGTGAATGGTCAACTCGAAATGGCAGCAGCTTTTGACCGAGCCGGTTTTAGCTGCATCGATGTTCACATGAGCGATATTTTAACTGGACAAGTCAGCTTGACCGATTTTCAAGGTTTAGCCGATTGTGGCGGGTTTTCTTATGGTGATATGTTAGGTGCTGGGAGTGGTTGGGCTAAATCGATTTTATTTAATCCACGTGCTTCTGATGAATTCACGGCTTTCTTTCAGCGTGAAAATACTTTTGCGTTGGGAGTATGTAACGGTTGTCAAATGATGGCACAATTACGTGACTTGATTCCGGGCGCAACCACTTGGCCACTCTTTGCCCGCAACCGTTCAGAACAATTTGAAGCGCGATTAGTGATGGTAGAAATTACTGATTCGCCGTCTTTATTTTTACAAGGCATGGCAGGTTCGCGGTTACCCATCGTCGTTTCTCACGGTGAAGGCTATGCCCAATTTAGTCAGGAAGAGATGGCCAAGCAAGCACTTGACAACAAATTAGTGGCTTTACGTTATATCAATAATAACGGCCAAATGACCGAATCTTATCCAGCTAATCCCAATGGTTCTCCTTTAGGAATCACTGGTTTAACTACACCAGATGGTCGATTCACCATCATGATGCCACATCCAGAACGAATTTTTCTAACTCATCAATATTCGTGGTTACCCGAAACTTGGTTACCTGAAGCCGGTCCGTGGATGCAATTGTTTTGGAATGCGCGTCGTTGGATTGGTTAGCTGCTAGTTTGAACCAGATTAAGAGGAATGAAGTCAAGAATGTATGAAGAATTACTGAAAAGAATGATTTATTTTGCTCTAACGGTAACAGATGCTTAAGCACAATGGATTACTTGGAGAAACAAATGGTTTAAACTAAATATATCAATCCGGTAAAACCGTAAAATGATAATATAATTTAATAGGAGATCCAACATGATTAAATTAAGTCATAGTCCCATTCATTCAGATCCCGATATCTTAGGGGGTACTTTGGTGTTTCGCGGAACCAGAGTCCCGGCTCAAACAATCTTAGATTATTTGAATGATGGCATTTCATTACAAAAATTTTTAGATAATTTTCCTTCGGTTCAACCAGAAGATGCGGAGAATTTTATTAAGTTAATTAGAGACGAGGGTAGTGAAAATCATCCTAGATGAGAATATTCCAAGATATTTGAAGTTGGTTCTTGACCAGTATGAGGTTTCAACTGTACAAGAACAAGGTTGGTCTGGGATGAGTAACGGTGATTTATTATCAATAATGGAGGAATTATTCGATCTATTCATTACTGCCGATAAAAATCTTAAATATCAGCAAAACTTGATAAATCGACGGATCGCCATTATTCAACTTTATACCAATCGGTTGCCGCTACTTAAAAAGATAGAAAGTAAAATTATTCAAGAAATTGAACATATCAAGCTAGGACAATACATTGAGATCCTACCCTAAGAGGAACCAAGCCAAGAATGTACGGAGAATTGCTGAAAAAATTTGAAAATATTGAAAACTTAGGTGGTAAGGCTTGGCAGCATGGTTTAACTCTAGACTTAATCGAACAAACTCATATAAAAGACTGTTCTCTTCACTGTTTTCATTACCAACAGATGTTTGAGTTGCTATTCAAACATTTACTAGAAACCAGAAGTAAGTATGGTTCTTATTCACATAGTCATAAATTACATAAATTGTTAGAAGAGCTAATAGAGTATACCCCTTTCAAAACGGACAAGTCTAAATACCGAATGGCTTTACAAGTTATAACCGTCTGTGCTGAAGAATATTGCTACAATTTCCTGATAGATTGTGAAGGCTATAAAGACAGTGTGAAAATCAGTCAAGAATTACTTAAAGAATTATTGGAATTTGAAGCGAGCATTTAACTAAACAAGGTAAGAAGAAACCCTATCACTAATCTGATAGGGTTTAAAAATACGAAGTAATTCTCTAACTAATTATCACTACCAGTCACCGCTTTACAATAATTTATAGCTGATTGTAAATCGATAGCTGAACCTTGACCGACAGTTACCGCATCGATATGGTCGCAATGGAAAGTACGCTTGCCATCATCACTAATATCTTCTAGTAGATAGTAGTAGGTACCATCACTGAGGTTACTAGTATCGGTAAAGGAATAACAGGTGCTTTCTGCTGAGTTACCGATAGCAGAAATAGGTTGTTGAAGTTTGCCAGAATTGTCCACCCTTAGCTGACCTTGTATTTTAGCTGAGCAGTTTTCATTAGGTTCGGGGTTAATTTGTTTGGTGTGACCAAATTCTTTGAGAGAAGTAACTTCGTAATCACCAGCGTCGTTTTTGATACCACGCCAAATATGAAAGCCACTATTATTTTGTTCACTACCAGTTTTCCATATCACCTCATGGTTACCATTTTGGTAAATAGCTTCAAAGAAATCAACTATTACTGGGAGAGATTCTGATATTCCTAGGGCAGTTATTCCTATACCAATTCCTTTTCCCCCAAAATATCCGTCTGGTGTAAGAATACCCACTTTATCTCTACCACTATCAGGTTTACCATCTCCTTGATTATCTCCCCCATGTACATCATCTCTAAAAGAAATCTCGCAATCACCATTCTTAAGTTTAGTTATTTTACTCACAGTAACGGCATGCCCTCCATTACCTTGTGGAAGCCAATACCACGCAAATTCAACATCCTCAGTTTTCATTTCTTTTAACATCCATGTACAAAGATCACCATCCTTACGAACCTTAGTTACTGCACTTTTTTTACCATTTGTAGCTTTCTCAACTAAATCCTTAAGATATTTTCTTTTCTCTTTAATCCTCTTTCCAGTATTAAGTCCTAACTCAATTCCCATTATCTTGACAAGATCTTCGTATATTTCTTGCGCAGTTTTACCTACATTCAAATTATACGTTTGATCTAACCAAGAAATACTACGTGCAAAGGAACCGGGAAGACACTGATTAGTATCTTCATTGACCGGAGGTACATTATGATAGGAACTAGTCTCCTCTATACTTTGAGCTTGATATATCTGTATTCCAAATGGCTTACCAACACTGACAGTGTCAAGAGTATTCATGTTACTTGCAGATGACTGGGAAGTACCACTGAAACCGGCATTTAAAAAATTCTTTATATCTTCAACTGCTAAATCAGCATCAAGTGGAACAACACAAGGAAGTGGAGCATCGTCTTTAACCATTTCACTACTAACAGCATAACAAAATTTATTGAAGAAAGATCTTCTCCTTCAATTAGTCCTAGTAGAGTGATATCAAAATCCATACCTTGAAGAGGTGTAGAATCCTGAAAAATTGGAAAATTTCTAACAATCCACCCATCGGTACCCCCAGTATTTGCATTTGCAATAATGTTAAGGTAATGAATTTCTGGAGAACTTGATAGAACTTCAAATCCTACATAACCCCAACTAGAGTTTGAAACAAAGGGCGCAGGACTATCACTTTGTACATACCAATCTGCTTGCCCAAAAGTAAAGTTACCCAATACTGGTGGTTGTGTATTTAATTCAAGTTTTTTCACCACAGCCCGATAAGAATCTTCCTCATCTCTATAAGAAACATAGGGAGTAGTCCCATTAACTAACGTTAAAAACGTGTAGGCTGCTTCACCCACAGAAACGGAATCTCCAACCATAACCCACTCGCTACCATTAAATTTCATTACATTAGCTTTTTTAGAATTATTATCGTCAAAGGCAACATAAGGCACACCGTCACTAGCAACCTCTAAGTCTAACCTTGATACGCCATAAGCATCAGCAAAATCGGCACTTCCAACGGTAACCCACTGATTATTTACAAGCTTCATAACAGTATTCTTAGAGTTAATATTACTGGTGTAATTAACATAGGGAACATCATTATTAGTTAAAGTTAGCTCAACCCCATTATAACCCACAGGATCACTAGAAAAACCAGGTTGACCCACAACAATCCATTGTTGGCCATCAAATTTTACTACAGTAAGTCGATTAGCATAATTTGGATCACCATAAGCTATGTATGGCGTATCATCACTAGCCAGAGCAAATCCACCGGTTTCCAAATAAAAATCTTGTTCATCATCAACTATTTCACTGACGTTAACCCAGTTGGTACCATTAAATTTGATCAAGCCAATTCCTGGACCACCAACTCTATAGGTATAAGCGACATAGGGAGTATTATTGCTAGCAATAGCCAAATTAAAACCACTTGGTAAATCTTCTATACCAGATGGAATTCTTAAATCTCCACCAATATTAACCCATTGACCATTTTCAAATTTATCAACAAAATACGAGTAGGAAGCATTTTCATATAACACATAAGGGGTACCATCATCACCCACGGTCAGTGTTTCAACATAAAGATTAGTTGTTTCTTCTGGTTTACCAATATCAATCCATTGACTACCATCAAGTTTCATCACACCAGCGGTTTCAGTTATGAGATAAGGTATGCCATCATTACCGGAGGTTAGACAGGTTTCACCGGCATATGGAATATCTAAGTTTCCAACTGGAACCCATTGTTCTGCTGAGATTGGAGGGACAACAAGCAAAGCGGTAATAAAAATTGACGCAGCGTAAAGCTTTTTCCTAAAAAAAGGAGCAAACATATTTGAAATTTCCTTATTTCTTTAAATAGCAAATATTTATGAATAATAGATCCATTTTTGAATAGTATCTTGAGCTAGATACGATGTCAATATTCATATTAACTTGATGTTGCTACCAGTTTTTAAATAAATCCTGGTCATCTTTCAATCCGTTTAATCTTGTTCAGAAACGTATTATAATTTTTTATTATTTATCAAGAAATATATTAGAACAACTAGAAAAGATTGAGCAACTAGCAAGTTTAAAATTCATCCAATGCATAATACTTACTATTCCTGGGGTAACTTTCCCCCAGCATCCCAACAAATTTACCCGCTCCGCTGGCGCAACAAACAATTAGCTTTACCAGAACCATCGCTAACAGTTTTACCTTTTGGTTTGGGACGTAGCTATGGTGATGTTTGTCTCAACGACGGTGGTGCTTTACTCCTAACTCGAGAATTAAATCGCTTTATTCACTTTGACAATGACAATGGCTTATTACGCTGTGAAGCTGGCGTTAGTTTAGCCGAAATTTTAGCCCTAGGTGTTCCCCAAGGTTGGTTTTTACCCGTTACACCGGGAACACAATTTGTCACCGTAGGTGGTGCCATTGCTAATGATGTCCATGGTAAGAATCATCATTGTGCTGGAACATTTGGGCGACATGTGGTGCAGTTTGAATTATTACGTTCCGATGGTGAACGCTTACTGTGCTCACCAACCAGCAATGAACAGTATTATGCGGCAACCATTGGCGGGTTAGGTTTAACCGGTCTAATTACTTGGGCGGAAATTCAACTCAAGCGTATTTATCATCGGGCCATGCAAATGGAAGCGATCAAATTTGCTAATTTAGAGGAATTTTTCGAAGTATCCGCGCAATCTGACCAATATTATGATTACACGATGGCTTGGGTGGATTGTAATTCGAGCGGTACTGAGTTAGGACGTGGTATTTTCTTTCGAGGCAATCATGTTAAGGAAGAAGAAATACCCAAGCAATGGCAATTACCACTGCTCAACCGCTTACCACCGGGGTTACGCACTATGCCCATTCATCTACCCAACTTTGCGTTGAATCGCTGGACAGTAGCGGCTTTCAATTCTTTTTATTATAAGCGCCAAAAATCGAAGAACATAAACCAATTGGTTGATTACGAACCATTTTTCTATCCACTCGATGCCATTTTAGAATGGAAGCGACTTTACGGTAAACGGGGCTTTTTACAATATCAATTCGTCGTTCCCTATACCGATCACCGTGTCATCACTGAGATTTTACAAACCATTGCCCAATCAGGCTTAAGTTCTTTTCTCGCGGTCCTAAAAACTTTTGGTGATTTAGTTTCACCCGGAATCTTATCTTTTCCACGCCCGGGCGTTACTTTAGCCCTCGATTTTCCAATTAAAGGTGCTCATACCTTTGAATTACTGGAACGTTTAGACAATATGGTTAGTGAAGCACAAGGTGTTGTTTATCCTTGTAAAGACGCCCGCTTATCCGCCCACCATTTTCAAATCTACTATCCGCAATGGCACGAATTGGCTAAATATCTTGATCCCCGTTTTTCCTCCAGTTTTTGGCGCCGAGTGACGGCAAAGTGAGAGAACATTATGCGTAAAATGTTAATTATCGGAGCAACTTCGGCCATTGCGCAAGCGACTGCCAAACTGTTTGCTCAACAAGGAGATGCCCTCTTTTTGGTCGGTCGTGATGCGGACAAACTGGAAGCGATTGCCGCTGACTTAAAAGTCCGTGGTGCCGCAAAAGTCGTTTATATTACTCTCGATTTAAATGAATTTGCTCAACATGCTGATCTCATTGAACAAGCGTATACCCGTTTGGAAGGGCTGGACACGGTATTAATCGCTCATGGCGTTTTGGACAATCAAATAACGGGTCAACAAGATTATGCCAAAGCGGAACAAACTTTGCGGACTAATTTTTTAAGTGTCGTGTCATTACTCACGCTCATTGCCAATCGCCTGGAAAAACAACACTATGGCTGTATTGCCGTCATTTCCTCCGTCGCTGGTGATCGGGGCCGTCAAAGCAATTACATTTATGGTAGTGCTAAAGGCGCGCTGAGTATTTTCTTACAAGGATTAAGAAATCGTCTCCATTCAGCTAATGTGTGTGTTTTAACCATTAAACCCGGTTTTGTAGATACGCCTATGACCGTGGATTTTAAAAAAGGGTTACTTTGGGCAAAACCAGAAACCATTGCCCAGGGAATTTACCGCGCTATTCAAAAACGTAAAAATACGGTTTATTTACCGTGGTTTTGGTGGTTTATTATGTTCATTATTAGGAACATTCCAGAATTTATTTTTAAGCGGATGAAATTGTAATTGAGTCCGGTCGGTCTCACTTCGCTAACCCAACCTACCTAGCTTAAAATCATCAATTAAGTTCCAATAATTTATGGTTAAAATTAGCAAAGCTATACCGCAAAATTATCTTAGAATTCAAGACGAATATAATAAACTCTATGGATGTCTTGATGACTCAAAGTTAATTCCGCATACTGATAAGATTTCCCAAAATACTTTTGAACAACTTATCTTGTCGGCGATAGAAAAAGCTAATAAGAAATCGAGTAGAGAAATTCTTGCTATATCGCCAGATGCTACTACCTATGAAATAGAACAGATATGTGATAAAAGGGTAAAGCATTATTTACGTATTTCAAGAAGTATTGCGGCGATCCTGCAGCTACTGCTTACCAAATTCTTAATAAAAACTGTAGAGAGGTAGGAATAGAACAATTTAGAAATAGAACCTTGCAAAAGGAAAGAATGAATTCTGGTTGGCGATATCAATATTTAGTTATTGATTGTGCTATTCACAGTAGACGATTTAAGAGTATCTCTGATTTAGGTGCAGTTGAAGCTGATTTTAATGTAATAATACCATTTAAAGACCATGCTAAAGAGCCATTAAACTTATATGTATCTGTAAAGAACCGTAGTAATACCATGGGAGGACAAGATTGGCCTAAGGCTATTCAAGCACTTGAAACCGTAGCAAAAACTGATAAGAACAGAACTGGGCCGTATTGTTGTATATTTGGTGTAGCAATGGAAAAAGGAAACCGATATATAAAATACGAAAAGAAAACCAATACCGCTTATTCAGTTAATACTGAAGTATGGTTATCTGATTTTTTTTGGCCTTTTTTTACTAATTATTCTTATAAAGAAGTCATGACAGCGGTCTTGAACGTTCTAATGTCTAAATATTCATTATCTCCTTTAGCAACTCAATTAAATGTTCCGGAAAGGTTATTAGATTCCTTCCAGCAATGTTGTACTCAAGCTGGACTGGTAAATAAAAGCGGTTACTTCCATGATCCACATAAATTAGTTAGCTTTTTTTGCAACTAGGCAAACATAATGAATGAAGAAGTTATTCTCAAACCGAAAATGATAGCTACCACTGAATCAGTAAGTTGTACAGTCATCTATGGAGATTGTCGACAAGAATTAAAAAACTTTGTCAATCAAGTCGATTTAATCGTCACTTCACCACCTTATGCTGATGCCAGAAAAAAACATTACGATAGTATTCATCCTGATGATTTCGTTGATTGGTTTATCACTTTTCATGAACCATTTTTTAATGTTTTAAAACCAGAAGGTAATTTAGTTATCAATATTAAAGATAAAATTATTAATGGTGTAAAGCACAGATATGTCTGGCATACAATAGAAGCCTTATGTGAAAAAGGTTGGTTCGCGATTGATGATTACATCTGGCATAAAACCAATCCCATGCCTGGACATTGGCCCAATCGATTACGGGATGGTTGGGAATATTGTTTTCACTTAGCCAAAACGAGACGTCCTTATTTTAATCAAGATGCAGTGAGACAACCCATTGGTGATTGGGTATCTTCACGCTTAGTTAAACTCAGTGAAAATGATCTCAATCGGCATAATTCTGCTAATAAGAGTGGTTTTGGTAGAAATATATCCAAATGGCTTGGAAAAAAGACGGTACTCCCTGCCAATATTCTTTCTTTAGCATTAGTTGGTAGAGATAAAGGACATCCGGCAGTTTTTCCAGTTGATTTACCTTTATTTTTTATTAAATTACTCGCGCCAGAAAAAGGATTAGTTATTGACCCCTTTTCTGGAAGTGGAACAACCGGAATAGCGGCCTTATCAATCAATCGAAATTGTGTATTAATAGATAATAATGCTAATTATTGCCAACAAGCTATGAGAAGAATACGAGAAGAATGTGCTATACAAGGTAATGATGAATTGCAACCGCAGTTGAAACTATTTCGTTAAAAACTTAAAGATGGAACGATTGAAAATTGATAATTTTTTAATTATTAAAGCGGCTGATATAGAAATTGGTAAAATAACCGTATTTATTGGTCCACAAGCTAGTGGTAAAAGTATTATTGCCAAATTAATTTTCTTCTTTAAAAATTTTATTTCATCAACTTATTTAGAGTCTATTCAAAACTTTGAGACCAAGAGGCAATTAGATAAAAGAGGATTATCTGATTTTCAACAATATTTTCCAAAATATACGTGGAGTAAACAACAATTTGAAATTGTGTACACCATAGATGAATTTGAAGTTAAGATTTCACAAAAAATTAATGAGCAAGGTAAATTTTCATTAAAATTGGATTATTCTAGCGAGTTAGTTAAATTACATAGAAAAGTAAAATCCACCTATAAAAAAAGACTAGGACTAAATGAAAACGAAAATACTCTAGAAGGTATAATTAATGTAATTGATGGTTGTATTCAAAACATGGAAAAAATTTTTCAAAAAGTTATTTTTATACCAGCTAACCGTTCTTTTTTTGCCAATTTACAACAAAATGTTTTTTCTTTTCTAGCTAATGGTATAGAAATTGACACATTTATGAAAAATTTTGGTTTTCATTATGAATCTAAAAGACTTTATAATATTATAAATGAAATAAAAAATGAAGAATTGATGAAAACTCAAGATCTTATAGAAGCTATATTAGCTGGAAAATATAAATATGAAAAAGAACAGGACTGGATATTATTTAAAAATAACAAAATTAATATCATCAATGCCTCGTCTGGACAACAAGAATCATTACCGATGCTAATTACTTTATCGACTTTCTCATTCCTTGGTGAGGATAAAAGAAAAATAAATTTTTTTATAGAAGAACCAGAAGCACATTTATTCCCAGTTTCACAAAAACATATTATGTCATTAATAGCGCTGATTTATAATAGAAAGTCTCATCATTTTGTGTTAACAACACATAGTCCTTATATTTTAGTTGCGCTAAACAATATGATTCTGGCTCATGATATTAGCGTCAATGGTAATGAAACTGAAGTTAATAAAATCATTGATAAAGACTTTCATATTAAATTTGAAGATGTTAGTGCTTATACCATAAATAATGGTGTAGTTGAAACGATTTTAGATCATGATGCTAGGCTAATTGGCACTAATATTATCGATTCGGTATCAGATGAATTTAATGACGTTTTCGATTCATTATTGCAATTGCAACGAGAAAGCAGCTAATGAATTTTGAAAAATGTACTGAGACTATTCATCATAAAGTAATTCCGGTTGAGGAAAATAAGAGAAAATTTATTATTGAAAATAATCATGCCAAAAAAGTGAATAAAGTTAAAGTTGATGGTTGCTTAATAGATGATCAGAGAGAGAAATGTGATTATTTATTTGAGATATACGATGATGTAAAACTAAATATTATTTTGGTCATATACGTTGAGCTTAAGGGTAAGGATGTTAAGAAAGCTTATAATCAATTGGTTTCAACAATAAAATTTTGTGAAGACAAACATAAAAGATTCAAAAGAGAATGCTACATTGTTGCTTCTCGTGTTCCTAAAGCCGGAACTGAGATTCAAGTATTAAAAAAGAATTTGTCTACACATTACCAGATAGCGTTTTATGTACATACCCAACAAGCTCAGGTGACCATATAACAAATTATTCTAACTATCCTTATTACTATATCCTTTGATACTTCTAAGTTGGTTCAGCCAACCACCATAATTAAGAATCATGTCCACCATAAAGATATGATAAACTTTTTAACTGCTTACCTTTGAAAATTAATCGGAACTCCTAGAATAACCATGAACGAATTTTTTCATATGGGTGGTTATGCCTTTTATGTTTGGACGAGTTACGGCTTAGCTTTGCTGGTCCTGTTGGCTAACTTTCTCATTCCCCTTAACTATGAACGCGCTTTATTACGAACATTAGCACGTAAATTACGGAGAAAACAACGTGATAACTTTGAGTCCAAAGCATAAAAAACGCCTGGGTATGGTTTTACTAATAGTAATAGGTATTGGTAGTACCGTGGCATTAGCACTCACTGCCTTTCGGCAAAATATGTTGTATTTTTTTAGTCCATCCCAAATCATAGCTGGTGAAGCACCTCATGGTCGCGTGATTCGAGTCGGTGGAATGGTAAACAAAGGAAGTGTGCAACGTGCTCGTGATAGTTTGCAAGTAAGTTTCAACGTCACTGATTTTAAGCACACTATTCCGGTACGATATACCGGAATTCTACCAGACTTATTTCGAGAGGGACAAGGTATTGTGGCGATAGGACAGATGCAACCGGATGGGACTTTTTTAGCTGATGAGGTGTTAGCTAAACATGATGAGAAATACATGCCACCAGAAGTAGCGGAAGCTTTAAAAGCAGCCGATGCCAAACCGGTTCAGGACAATTCATCACTGACTCACAAAGGTATCAACTAAGATGATTCCTGAGCTTGGACATTTTGCGTTGATTCTCGCTTTGGGTTTAGCTTTAGTACAAACGATATTCCCATTGATGGGTACAACTTGGGGTATTCCCCATTGGATGGCGATAGCACGACCAGCAGCAGTGGGACAATTGGTGTTTATCAGTGTAGCTTATGGTTGTTTAACCTATGCTTTTGTCTATAATGATTTTTCGGTTGCCTATGTGGCGAGTAATTCCAATAGCACTCTGCCAACGATTTATCGGGCTGTCAGTGTGTGGGGTGGACATGAAGGTTCATTATTGTTGTGGAATTTACTGTTAAGCTTTTGGACTGTCACTGTTGTGATTTTTAGCCGTAGCCTACCGTACAGCATGGTTGCTCGTGTTATTGCCGTGATGGGGTTTGTTAGTGTGGGTTTTTTACTGTTTATGCTAATAACTTCTAATCCTTTCGCCCGGCTTTCACCTATTCCTATTGATGGTCAAGATCTCAACCCATTGTTACAAGATCCGGGTTTAGTTATTCATCCGCCGATGTTATATATGGGTTATGTTGGTTTCTCAGTCGCTTTTAGTTTTGCAATCGCTGCTTTATTAGGGGGTAATTTAGATAGTGCTTGGGCGCGTTGGTCACGTCCATGGACATTAGTTGCTTGGGTATTTTTAACTTTAGGCATTACTTTAGGCAGTTGGTGGGCTTATTATGAACTGGGTTGGGGCGGTTGGTGGTTTTGGGATCCGGTTGAAAACGCTTCTTTTATGCCTTGGTTGGTGGGTACGGCTTTAATCCATTCACTGGCGGTTACTGAGAAACGCAGTGCTTTTAAAAACTGGACAGTCCTACTGGCTATTATGGCTTTTTCGCTGAGTTTATTAGGGACTTTCTTGGTTCGCTCTGGCGTATTAACCTCAGTACATGCTTTCGCTACTGATCCGGCACGTGGTGTTTTTATTTTGGCTTTTTTAGGGACTATCATTGGCTTGTCTCTGTTACTTTACGCTTGGCGTGCCCCAACAATAGGTCAAGGCGGACATTTTGAATTAATATCAAGAGAAACATTCTTACTTATTAATAATTTATTACTCGTGGTTGCCGCTGGTAGTGTCTTATTAGGTACGTTATATCCTTTATTTTTAGATGCATTAGGTTTAGGTAAAATTTCGGTTGGACCACCTTATTTTTCATTAGTATTTTTCTGGATTATGGCACCATTGTTGTTTTTATTGGGCATTGGTCCCTTAACGCGTTGGAAAAATGACCAAGTGCTTACTTTACTGTTCCGATCACGCTATTTTTTAATTATCAGTCTATTATTCGGTGTTATTATCACAATAGTTTTTCATAAAAGTTTCCATTTTAGTTTGTTCGCTGGAATTACTGCAGCTACTTGGATTATCTTAACCCACATTCAGAATGTCCGCGATAAACTGTTCTATAAATCCAACATTTGGCAAGGATTGCGTAACTTACCTCCCAGTTTTTATGGTATGACTATCGCCCATCTTGGGGTGGGCCTATTTGTTATCGGTGTTATTGTTTCTAATATTTTTAGTGTAGAAAAGGATGTGCGAATAGAACCCAATAAATCATTAGATTTAGCTGGTTATCAGTTTGTTTTTATTGGCACCAAATCCCTTAATGGCCCTAACTATAAAGCGGATCAAGGACAAGTTAAAGTATTCAAACAAGGTAAAGAGATCACCGTATTATATCCACAAAAACGCAGTTATTTAGTACAGAAAATGCCTATGACAGAAGCCGCTATTGATTGGGGATTAACTCGCGATATTTATGTGGCACTCGGGGAACCTTTAGATGAAAGTGCCTGGAGTATGCGAATTTATTACAAGCCTTTTATTCGTTGGATTTGGTTGGGCGGATTATTTATGGTTATAGGCGGATTATTAGCGGCCACTGATAAACGTTATCGACATTTCATTACTAAGAAGAAAGCAACGGATCAAGATAAATTACTAGGAACAGTCGCTATAGCGAAATAATAAGTATTCACTTAGTACTTCTTCGTTCCCCACATGGTGTTCTTTCTTCCATTAAGTCTTTGATATTCACTACCTTGTGGGGGGATTATCCTGTTATTAACTGGGATCAAAGAAATTCTCCTTTAAATGGTGTAAATAAGTATATCCTCCTTGAGAAGATTGACTATCTTGACTATGATTAATAGCTGCTGGCTGTCCTGACACCGATTCAGCTATGACCGGTTGCAAAACGGGCTGTTCTGGAACAATCATAACCGTAAAAGTTTGTTCTGCAGAAAGGTGTTTAGCCCATTCTGTTGGTAGTTCACGATTGGTTAAATGTTTTAAAATAAAGTAAGACATAATAACGATATCCTCATAACAAATATCAAACTTAATGGGCTATGTGGGGTTGGTTTTCGCTTTTTAAATTCTAAATCGGGAATAATAGTATCAAGCGTGATTAAAGATTTATTGACAACTTGATATGCGATATATATACCACTTTATACTCAATCTGAAAATAAGGTGGTCGCATTGCATTTTTGTTCCGGAGTATGAATACTCAGGCTCAATAAAATAAGCAAAACAACACCTTTCGCATTTTGCATTGCAATTTGCAAATTTATTTCGCTCTTCGCAAAAATAGAGCTACTTTTTTACCAACAAGGTAATCTTGTTACTCAGAATAATGAGCTATTTTAATAGCCTGTTATCAATAATAAAAACTTTTTCTCCAATTTGACATAATACGATTAACATAACGTTGGGTTTCACGAATACGTGGAACACGACCCAATCGAGCAACCCGAGTTTCTCCACTATTATAAGCAGCTAATGCCAGTTGAACACTTTTAAAACGCCGCAATAATTTACTGAAATACGAGGCTCCACATTCCAAGTTAAGTTTAGGATCAAATAAAACATGGCTTTGTAAACCACAGTGTGTTAATCCGGTTAGTGGCATAATTTGGGTTAATCCTCTCGCACCCCGGCGAGATATCGCATAAGGGTTCCAAGCCGATTCCTGTTTGACCAAAGCATGAAATAGTCGATGGTCAATACCGTATTTAGAAGCCGCCTGACTGGCTAAATTCCGCAGGTTAGTAGAGGGATTAAATGGTATAGTACGACTGAGTGGAACAGCAACGGGTTCCTCAATAGAAGCGGGCTGAGTAGCACAACCAACTAATACCAGAAACAAGCTAAATAGCAAGACAATCAGATAAGGCTTTATTTTCATAACGATTTGATTCCTTAAATTTATTTTAGTTACGATTCGCTCCTATTATTTTGTGGGTTGGGTTAAAACCTTTGTCAGTTATCCGTTATCATGAAAGAACAAAACAATAGCTGTTCACGATTAAAATAGCTATTAATTTTAGCTTATTTTACCAACGACTGTTGTGCTTCTCGATACTTGACCACGGTTTGGTTAATAATATCGGTAGGTAAAGTCGGCGCCGTGACTTCTTGTCCCAGTTTAACGATTCCAGATAATCTCGTACAAATTGTTTATCAAAACTAGGCGGATTTTGCCAATTTGATACTGAGCAACCGGCCAAAAACGTGAGGAATCGGGGGTCAATAATTCATCAATTAATACCAATTGCTGTTGGGTATCTAAACCAAATTCGAATTTAGTATCAGCAATAATAATACCGCACGTTGCAGCATAATCGCGGGCACGAGCATAGATTTTTAAACTAATATCACGTATTTGTTGCGCTAAGTTTTCACCAATTAAAGTACCCGTTTTCGCAAAATCGATATTTTCGTCATGCTGACCTAATCCTGCTTTACTAGAAGGGGTATAAATGGGTGTGGGTAATTGTTCAGCAAATTGTAACCTAGTGGGTAAAGTTATACCACAAACACAACCCGTTTGTTGGTAATCTTGCCAAGCAGAACCAACCAAATAACCTCGCACAATGGCCTCTATCGGTAAAGGACGATATTTTTTAACGATAATTGCTCGCCCAACTACTTGTTGATATTCTTTATAAGTTAATATTTCTGCTAAAGAGAAATTAGTCAGATGATTAAGTATCAAAGAACGGGTAAAATTAAACCAAAAATTGGACAATGTGGTCAAGATGACACCTTTATCAGGAATCGGTGTCGGTAATACGACATCAAATGCCGACAACCTATCAGTGGCCACAATCAATAAATGTTCATCATCTATCGCATAAATGTCACGTACTTTTCCACGCTGGACCAGCGGTAGGCTATCTAATTGAGATTCAAATAAAGGGGCTGACATGAAATTAATTATATATCCTTTGCTTATTTTAACGGATTACTTAATCCTAAGTTATTTTACCGTGCTTTAGCTAGCTAAATAAAGTAGATTACCGGTGCAATATCATAAAAAAATAATGACAGGTTTATTAGTCATTTTAAGTTATGGCGGGTTAGCTTATGTTCAAGCGAATTGGAACTTATGTCAACCTTTGAACGAAGTAGCTCCACAGCCGCCACAGTTGCCACCGCTTGCTGGCGAATCCATTCGGTTATTTGCTAACCATGCGGTAGTAAAAGAAAAATTAGGTTTGTCTATTTTAAGTGGTGAGGTGTTAGTGCAAAGAGCCGATCAGATTCTCAAAACACCGGCCGTTATTTATGATCGTCATCAAGATACGCTCAATGCGGATAATACCTTCACTTTTTGGGATCCCTATTTTGTTATCAGTGGTTCCCAGATAAAATTACATTCCAACCACCAAGGCGAAATGGAGAATGTTTCCTATTGGTTATTTAATCAACGTGCTCGAGGGCAAGCGAATAAATTGATCAGAGAATCTCAAGCCAGAATTTCGCTAGAACAAGCCAGCTATACGACTTGCGACCCAGATAAAGAAATTTGGCGATTAGATGCCAGTCAGATGAATTTAGATAATAGCACGGCTGAGGGAATTGCTCATGATGTTGTTATCCGCTTGTTAAATGTTCCGGTATTTTATTTTCCTTATCTTTGGTTTCCACTCAATGATAACCGCAAATCTGGATTCCTACCGCCGAATTTAGGTAGTTCTGATGAAACTGGTACTGAAATCAGTCTTCCTTATTACTTTAATTTAGCGCCTCATTATGACGCCACACTGACACCACGCCTCATGTCACGACGCGGACTGTTATTAAAAACGGAGTTACGTTATTTAACACCATTAGCCGGCGGTCAGCTTGAACTAGAATATCTCCCTCATGATAAAGCATTCGGTGCTCAACGGAGTTCATTGGCTTTTCAACATAATGGTCCCTTGACGCAGAATTGGTTAACCGATATTAATTTTAATTATGTTTCTGACCAACGTTACTTTGAAGAATTAGGTAATAATATTAGTGTCGCGAGTATTACTCATTTGGAACGACGTGGAGACTTAGCTTATCTTGGTCAGGGTTGGCTTGGCAAAGCCAGGCTACAAGCTTTTCAAACTTTAGAATCTAATCCAGCCGCACGGCCTTATGAACGGTTACCGCAACTGGTTTTCAAAACCATCTTGCCAGAAAAAAATCGCCAACTGAATTTGAACTTCCAAGGGGAAATCGTTCGGTTTGATCGAGATACCAGTGTGATCGCCGGTCCAATTGGCAATCGGTTAGATATTAAATCGATTTTGAATTGGCCTCGGCGTACATCCAGTAGTTTTGTTATCCCACAAGTTTCGTTACGCTACACTTTTTACGATTTAGATAATACCGCTGTAGCAGCAAATCATACTCATCAGCGCTGGCTAGCAACTTTCAGTAACGATATGGGATTATTTTTTGAACGGGAAATCGATTGGTTAAATAACCCATTTTTGCAGACTTTAGAACCGCGTCTTTTTTACCGCTATACACCCTATGAAGATCAAAGTGACATTCCCATTTTTGACACGGATCGTTATGATCCTTCTTTTGGACAATTTTTCCGTGAAGATCAGTTCAGCGGTCCGGATCGAGTCGATGATGGACATCAAGTGACTTTAGGTCTCACTTCAAGATTGTTAAACAGCGGTACTGGTATAGAAACAGTCCGTGCCAGTATAGGACAAATTTATTATTTTCGCGATAGGCGGGTTACTTTACCCGATCAACCTATCGAAACGGACAGTACCTCAAGTATTATTATGGAATTAGCCACACAACTGGCCAAAGGTCTTAGTGCTTCATCGACTCTTCGTTGGAATCCACACCAAGATAATACTGAACAAACCTTATTTCGGCTTCGCTATCATCCTGCGTTAGAAAATATTTTTAATTTATCCTATCGATTTCGTGACAATTTATTAGAACAAACTGATATGTCCTTTCACTGGTCATTTGGACCACGTTGGAATTTACTCGGACGTTGGAATTATTCTTTACCTCATGAAAAAACCTTAGAAACCTTTATGGGGGTAGAGTATCATAGTTGTTGTTGGGCGATCCGTGGAATTACTCGACGTTATCTCAATAACGTGGATGGTAGCAGTTATCTCAACGGGTTTTTTCTACAATTACAACTGACTGGGCTTGGCGGGGTTGGTAAAAAAGCCGATTCATTTTTAGAACAACGGATTCCTGGTTACCACGATCAATGGTAATCGAACTATAGGATTTCATTAGCGAGATAACTAATTTTTCTTTTTTTATAGCGGTGGGACAACACATTATGTCATCTATTCAAAATCGCTACTTTATTATATTGATTACATTACTTATCAGTTACGGTGTAGTAGTGCGTCTTGTGCCTTTAGGAAATGAGGAGAGTATGCTGCAATCGATTTCAGAAGATGGTTATCTGATGATGACAGTTGCTCGAAATATAGCTTTGGGCCTAGGAATGACTACCTCTAATGGGACTATTCCTACCAATGGGGTTCAACCCTTAACTACCTTCTTGTGGTCTGGCGTATATTGGTTAGTGGGTGGTGATAAAGTACAAGGTGTGTTAGGAATTATTCTTATACAATTTATAATTGCTGCTCTAGCTGCTGTTTTGCTCTGGCAAATCGGCATACGTGTGTTATCTTCTAACCCTGCTAAACATTACATTGTCGCTTTAGCTATCGCTATGTGGTATGCCAGCCCAGTCACGCTAAAACATACTAACAATGGTTTGGAAACCGGATTATATGTACTAGCTGTACTGGGCATTGTGCTATTAGTAGTCACACTAACGCGAAAGTGGTCACTTCGTGACGCGGTACTAGTCGGGTTTTTGTTAGGAATCACCTTCTGGATACGCAATGATGCGGTTTTCCTTATTTTAGCGGTTTGTTTAATGCAGTTATTCCTAGAAACTTGGCAACGCCATGAATTGTGGCAACGTTTTATTCAAGTCAATGTTATAGGAATGACTGCGGTACTCATTGCGTTACCTTGGATTATTTACAATAAAGTCAATTTTGGCGCAATTATGCCTATCAGCGGTCAATCAGAATCTTTAAATGTTCAGTTCGGTGAAAATTTATCTCTCTTACCTTCAGTATTAATCGAATACTTTTTTATGTTTCCTCTCCCCAATTCTTTACAAAGACAGCTACTGATTATTCTCCCCAGTACTATTTTATTAATAGCTATAGCTATTGGGTTGTGGCAGTTGTGGCTTCGGTTACACTCACCTACTGAGCGTCAATTGTTCGTATTAGTTGGTTTATATTTGCTAGGACTTTGTGGCTTTTATGGTTTATATTTTGGTGCGTATTTTTTTCTGGAACGTTATCTCTTTCCAATTTCACCTTTTTTAGCTTTATTGTGGGCTATTGTGGTAGTTTGGGCTTGGTTAAAGGTACCTTGGCGACCAATACGCTATGGAATAAGTATTTTATTCATATTAACTATGATTGGGGTGACTGGATACCTTCACATAAAGTCTTATAACAAACATTTTCAATTAGTTAATTGGGTTAATCAGCATGTTAGCGAAGCCGAATGGATAGCTTCTACTCAAACCGGTTACTTGGGCTACTTTCACGACCGTACCATTAATTTAGATGGCAAAGTTAATCCCGAGGCACTCATCGCACGTCAACAAGGAGGGGATAAATTAGCTCAATACCTTGTTAATAAAAACATTGATTCTCAACGAATTGAATACATTATTGATTGGGTATTTCTTATTAACAGAATAGAAAAATACCCGCTGGTTAACCAAAATTTTCACTTGATAGTCAATGATCCGCAACAAAATTTAGCGGTATTAAAACGTCAGTAGAATCTAACGGTATAGATTAAACGGTTTATTTTGGAGTAGTTAACATGGAATTAATGACAAACTTTTTCAACCGTCTCAATGGTATCGTCTGGGGAACGCCGATGTTAATCCTGATTTTAGGAACTGGCGTTTACCTCATGCTCGGCTTAAAGTTGATGCCACTGCGACGATTATTTTATGGTTTTCAGATGTTGTGGCGGGGTCGTGTTGGTACGGGTACCGGAGATATTACCCCTTTTAATGCGCTGATGACTTCGCTTTCTGCCACCATTGGGACTGGCAATATTGCTGGTGTTGCTACCGCCATTTTTTTAGGTGGTCCTGGCGCATTATTTTGGATGTGGTGTACGGCTTTAGTTGGTATGGCTACTAAATATGCTGAAGCTGTTTGTGCGGTTCATTACCGTGAAACAGATGAAACTGGTAACCATATTGGTGGGCCGATGTATTACATTAAAAATGGGTTAAAAAGTCATTGGGCTTGGTTAGCAACTACTTTTGCGATATTCGGCATGATAGCTGGTTTTGGAATTGGCAATACCGTTCAAGCTAATTCAGTAGCGCATGTATTGCAAAGTTCATTCAACGTCCCATTTTGGGTAACGGGGATAATACTCGCGATATTAGTTGGATTGGTTATCATTGGCGGTATCCGTTGGATCGCTGAAGTGGCGGGTAAACTGGTTCCATTTATGGCTATCACTTACGTGATTGGTGGATTAGTGGTACTAGCCAATCATATCGAACAGCTTCCTCATGCGTTTAATCTTATCTTTACTTATGCGTTTACACCGGTAGCGGCGAGTGGTGGTTTTGCTGGTGCTGCGGTCTGGGCAGCCATCCGTTTTGGTGTGGCTCGCGGAATATTTTCTAATGAAGCCGGGTTAGGCAGTGCGCCCATTGCACATGCTTCGGCTCGCACCCACAACCCGGTTCAACAAGGTGTGATTGCCATGCTGGAAACGTTCATCGATACTATTATTGTTTGTAGCATTACTGGCTTAGTCATTATTGTATCCGGCGCTTGGACCAGTGGAGAAACCGGTGCTAAATTATCCAATCTAGCATTTGAACAAAGTTTGCCTCATTTTGGTAGTTATGTTGTTACCTTCGGGTTGATAGTATTTGCTTTTACCACTTTATTAGGTTGGAGCGTCTATGGTGAAAGATGTGTACAATATTTATTCGGAATCAAATCGGTTATTTGGTTTCGACTTCTCTGGGTCATCGTGATACCTTTAGGCGCAACTGCAGAACTTAATTTTGTTTGGCTAGTAGCAGATACACTCAATGCGTTGATGGCAATCCCTAATTTAATTGCCTTATTATTACTTAGCCCGGTAGTATTTAAATTAACTCAAACGTATTTCAAAGTATCATCTTAAAAGCTTAGTTTTAATGGGTAAGTACCAAGCTTGCTTACTTTCTACACAGTCAATCCAACTGATACACTTTGTTCTACCCTACACTGGCTAATGGTTGCTTGGTACTAATCTAACTAAAGTCGAGTGCCAAGGGACCGCAGCATAGAAGATCTCTCTAGTAGTGGGTAATTGATAACCAACCACGAGATTAATTCCGCCTGGGTTCCAGTCAAATGGTGGTTTGATCACCAGTGTCATTTCATGTTGGCTTTGAAGTGTGAGAACTTGACCGGTCAATAGCTCTGCTAAATCACCACGCCAAGGTACCCACTGTGTTCCTTCCGGTCGATACATGAAAATTTCGCTACCTGCCGAGGGTTGCCAAAACATAACTTTCATGAATTCAGCTGATTTACCTTGATGGGTTAGATCGGGTAAAAGTTGGATGGAGATTTCAACCTCATGTTGTCCGGTCAAGTTAGCGGCTGAAAGTAACTGATCCCGCTGGTTATTTGAGAGTTCTGTTAATACAGTCACATCAATTTGGTTGATTAAATCAATGGTAAAGGTCTTTTCTAAATGCCATTGAGGCTCCTCGGTTTTCCAACTACGTACCGTAATTTTATAGGTCGGTTGAGTTTCAAAATCCAAAGTCGCTGCTGAGGCAACCTGTAGTCGATCACCATCTAAAGTAAATTGACCTTGAGCGTCATCAAGCAGTTCATAAGAATAGTGGCTTGGTTGCGAATCCAGGCTCCATAATCGACCAATCACTGTCCCACCGGGGCTATTTTCTAAGACGGTGTTTTTAGTTAAGTAAATTTCTTGCGGTTGAGTTTTGGTCTTGAGGACTTGAATTAAAAAAGATTTATCTATAGTGCTACCACTCCGATCTACACTACGTACCGTGATGGAATAAGCCAGATGATCTTCTTGGCTGGGCAATGAATAATTAACTTGAAGTTCTTCACCAACCACTTTAAAGTAACTACCTGGATTATCAATTAAACTATAACGAAATTGCTCCTGATTATCTGAGTCAGTTGTGGTGAACGAGCCAATGAGGGTACCGATTGGGCTATATTCCAACACCGTATGGTGAGACAAATTGATATCCGTTGGGGAGTGATTGGGTTTGACTGTTAAACTCAGGATGGGAGCAGAGAGAAAGCTGCCATTATTCAGTTGATAACCTAAACGAATTTCAAATTGACCGGCTAAGCCGATTAAATAACCCTCAAATAAGCTAAATTCCATTGGTGTTGTTAATGTTTGCTGGGAAGCGAGCGTGATCGGGACAGTTAAGGATTGGTTATCCGAGTCGGATTTCCAGTCATAAATCACGCGAATATCAGCGCGTTCTCTAATATGCTTAGAACTGGGTTGGATAGTGCCGGTAATTTGGATGAATTCTGGCGCATCAACACTAAGCCGTTTTCCTACCTTACCGCCACCACTGCGGATTTTCCCGAAAAATTGCGCATCCGCTATGATAGTGGTGGGTGGTTGATAGGTCACTGCTGGTATCTTATCAATAATAGTCGGGGGGGTCACTGAGATAGTTACGGTTGCTGTGGTACTAGTTCTGCCTTTATCATCAGTAGCGAGGTAATTAAAAGTCACTTCGCCAACGGTATTGGGATGGGGTTGAAAAAACAGATTCTCGGCTTCGTTGGGATTGAGTTCTTGCGCTAACCCAATGAATTGTGCAGTGGTTTGGGGATCACCTAAATATAAACTCCCTTGAGTAGCTAATGGTAAAGTAGTGATGATATAAGAAACGATTGAACCATCTGTATTTGTTGCCGATAAAGGTGGTAATCGTACTGAAGTATCATTAGGCGTTGAAGCGGTCTTATTATCAGCCACTGGCGGCCAGTTAGCAGGCATCGATACCGTGACACTCACCGTCGCTTGAGCACATTGTGATGGCGTATCCGTATCACAAACTTGGTAACTAAAAATATCAATACCGGTCGTGAAATCGGGATTCGGAGTATAAGTCACCGTTTTATCTGAGTTGATTTCCAGTTTACCATTAGGCGGTGGCTCAATAATTATGATACTGTCAACATCGAGATGACCTTCGGGATCGTTATCATTTGACAAAATAGGAATCGTCACGGATGTCTCCGGATGAGTATTTACTGTGTCGTTATGAGCCAGTGGAGGATAATTGACCGGTGCTTCAACCGGTATCATCACTGAAGCGGAATGACTGATGGCACCTAAATTATCTGTAGCTGTATAAGTAAAATGCGCTGTGCCAACAAAATGATTAGCGGGTTGAAAAAAGAGTTGTCCTACTTGATCTAGCTTAATTTCTTGACCAGCGACGACTACTTGTTTTTTAGCAGGATCATTGAGATATAAAATGCCTTGGGTTAGCAAGGGCAAAGTGATAATCGTGTACATGGTGATAGTACCATCTGAATCTTGAGCCGCTAATGGGGGTAATTGTACTATCGCATTATTAAGCGTTAGCGGCGCACTTAGATTTGCTGCGACGGGTGGTGACTGCGTAGATATCGTTATAATGACGGTAGCGGTAGCACATTGTGGTGGGTTATCTCCATCACATAGTTGATAAATAAAGCTATCCGTATTTTCTATCGTATTGGGTTTAGGAAGATAAGTGATCGTGCTATCGGGATTAACCATTACTGTACCATTTAGGGGTGGTGTAGTTACCTTCAAACTGGGTAAATTTAAATCTCCCTTGGAAATACTATCATTACTCAACACGGCAATCATTATGGAAGTATTTGGCAGGGTACTAGCGCTATCATCATTAGCTACCAAAGCAGTTTTACTCAATATATTAAAATCATAGGGATTCTCATTACTATCATCATTAGCAATGCTTACCGTGCAAGTGTGCGTATCCACCGTCAGTGAGTTGTATTGAATCGTAAAACTAGTGGTACCGTTAGTGGCAGCAATAGGTGTAGTCGGTAGAGTTGTTACACTGAAAGCGGTGCAATCAGTTCCTATTAAAGCGACTAGCGGTGTGCCGGATAAGTTTAAATTTGCTCCACCAGTATTAATAATTGTAAAGGTCTTGCTAATAGGTGTACCAATCAGCGTGCTGCCAAAATTGGTATTGTCAGCAGTGATGGGTTTGGTATCACCTGCCGTAATGCTAACCCCGTTACTTTGGACATCGATTTCTGGCAACGCCACCGGGGGTATAATACTCGTCCCTTGAATACTAAAATCATAGGGATTTTCATCGCTATCACTATTGGCAATGCTCACCGTGCAGAAGTGCGTACCCACCGCTAGGGGATTATATTCAATGGTAAAGGTAGTCACACCGTTAGCAGCAATAACTGGCGTAGTTGGTGAGGTTATCACGCTGAAAGTGGTACAACCGGTTCCCGTTAGAGCAATGAGTGGCATACCGGATAAGTTTAAGTCGGCTTCACCGGTGTTAGCAATCATAAAGGTTTTGCTGATCGATGTATTTACCAGGGTGCTACCAAAATCAGTATTGTCAACGATGTTCGGTGAGGTATCACCATCAGTAATGCTCGTGTCATGGCCTTGGATATCCATTTCTGCTAATATCATTCTAGTCATTCCTTGAATCTTAAAATCATAAGGATTTTCATCGCTGTCGCTATTGGCAATACTGACTGTACAGGAGTGTGTACCTACCGTCAGGGGATTGTATTCAATAGTAAAGGTAGTACTGGTTTGGGGATTAACGGTTGTAATTGGTGGTTGGGTAGTTACCCGGTAAGTTTCGCAATTTGTTCCTATCAGAGCAACAATCGGCGTTCCTGATAACCCCAAAACCGTTATGCCAATATTAGTAATTGTAAAAGTCTTGCTAACTGGCACACCTATTGGGGTACTGCCAAAATCAGTATTATCAGTAGTATCCGGCGTGCTATCACCTGCAGTAATGCTGGTACTATTACCCTCGACATTTATCTCTGATAGGTTTCCTAGTATCAACGTAGTTCCTACTATATTGAAATCATATGGATTTTCATCGTTATCATCATTGGCAAGGCTGACTGTGCAGGAGTGCGTGTCCCCAGCAACACTTGTTGGATGGTATTCAATGGTAAAGTTGGTCGTACCGCCGAGGGCAGTAACCGGCGTGGTTGGTTGAGTTGTTACACTGAAGGTGGTGCAATCGGCTCCCGTCAACGCAACTAACGGCATACCGGATAAGTTTAAGTCCGTCTCGCCGGTGTTGGTAATCGTAAAAGTGTTGCTGATGGACATACCGGCGGTGCCAAAATCGGTATTATCAGTTATATCCGGTATGGTATCACCATCCGCAATGCTGATGCTGTTACCTTGGACATCGATTTCGGGTGGCGTCACCCCGGTTCCTTGAATATTGAAATCATAGGGATTTTCATTGCTGTCGTTATTAGCAATGCTCACTGTGCAAGAGTCTGTGCCCGTAGCAATCGGCTGGTATTGAATGGTAAAAGTAATGAAATCATTGGGAGCGACACAGGATGAGAGCGGTTGTGTGGTAACGTTAAAGCCGGTACAAGTCCCTATCAAAGCAACAATAGAGGATAAGCCAGTTAAAGCTAAACTATCTATTCCACTATTTTCAATTGTAAAAGTTTTACTGACAGAACTACCTATGATTACGTTACCAAAATCGGTATCATTTGTCGTTACGGGGCTAGTGTTTCCATCGGCAATCTCTGTGGCCGGTATCCCACCCTTAAGTTGAATTTCTGGGGTTGGTGTACCTTCATATTCTACGATGTAACCCCCCAATGTTTCGCTAGGCAACTGCCCCATCCATTCATAAGAATAACCGCTGCCACCAATACTTATCCCATAATGATTAGGCATAGGATGGTTACTTTGAAAATTGCTATACAACCAAGTTTCATTGGTAATCCATTGTTTTATGCCTGGAGGATCTTGTTTGCCGCCAATCCAAAGAATATACCATGGGTCTGATGGGATAATATTATCGATTAGGTTCTGAATAAAGGTTTGCTCGGCGCTATCATTGATAGTGACTAAGTGAGCGGTCATACTACAATGAGTCAAGGTACTTGTTTGGCTAACCGCTTGCTCAAAAGTGTAAGATGAGGTAAACGCCTCGTAGTAATGCCCATTGTCGGGACGGAATGTTGGTGTAGCAGACACACTTACCGAAATTACCAGTAACCCTAACGCATTGAGCCATATTTTGTCCCAGTTGAATAGACATTTTAACTGGTGATCGGTAGAACCATCTATTCTCAATCTATCTTGGTTAAATCGAACAAAAAATGACATGATTTTTTTAACTCTACTTTTAACTCTACACTTCATACTTATAATCTCCTGTATACTGCTTAGATATCTCTAACGATACAATCTACCGACCGCAAATCAGCCGGGTAGGATGAGCAATATCTACCAGAATTGTAAATACCTACCCTATTCATAAGATTCGGACGTAATAAAAATAAATCTCGTCATAGAGCAAACACATTTAAACCTTGTTGGCGAAGAGTTGAAATGAACAGATAGTAATGAACAGATAGTTTGGATGAAACCAGTGGTTTCCTGGGATTCCGCTACGCTTCATCCAGGCTACTTGCTTGCTAACTAGGATAAATTCCCATGAGAAGCTAATCTAATTAATAGAATACTTAAGTTGACGAAAAAAGGAAAATCATGCAACTTCATGCTGTTATTCTAAATGATGATTTTATCAACCCAGTTTTACAATATTCGCCCACCCCAAACCCTAATGTTTTGCTTAATATGGCCTTGCAATAATTATTAGATTGATATTTTTGTTTTTTACGTTATTATAATATATTCTTCCGAGTAACTCAGAATTATATCTTAGATATTTCATGATTATCTCGCCGATTTTCAGACATATTTATTTACAAATCTATTGTAATTCACACTTAATTCAGGAATACCCCAAAAATTAACTCTATTTTTAAAAAATTATCCCTTATTCCCTTCGGCCTTAAAATGGATTTAAAGATAAGTTATTTGAGATATAACACTATTTCATATAGAATATGAAATTATTTTACTAATAAATTTTTCTACTCTCATTATTGAGAGATAAACTCAACTGTGTAACAAGGAAAGTTGAAGCTATTCTTTCTTACTAATTGTTCATAATTTGAATACAGTGCTTTTAATTTCCTGCGTATCATCCAGCTATTTTTGATGCAACCAGTTTCAATTTCATGCGCAATGGACAAAGCAAGCCATCAATTTCTTTGTTCCTAACAAGAGGAAATTCTGTGTCTTTTGAAGTATTTCAGTTAAATCCTGCTATTCTTAAAGCGATACAACAATGTGGTTATATCACCCCAACACCCATTCAATCACAAGCCATACCCAAAATTCTGGCCGGTCATGATTTGATCGCATCTGCTCACACCGGCACTGGCAAAACGGCCTCTTTTGTGTTGCCAGCATTACAACGGCTTTCTGTTCACCCGTTTTCAAAGAAACAGTATGGTAAACCGTTTATACTGATTTTAACCCCAACCCGGGAATTAGCGAATCAAGTTAGTCAATCTATTCGTAGTTATGGCAAAAATCTTCGTTTTTATAGTGTGAGCCTCGTCGGTGGGATGCCTTACGAACCGCAATTAAAAGGATTATCTCGACGAATTGATATTGTTATCGCCACCCCAGGTCGATTAATTGACCATTTAGAACGTAGAAGTATTGATTTGTCAGCAGTTAATATGCTGATACTCGACGAAGCTGATCGGATGTTAGATATGGGATTTGTTAGTGAAGTGAATAAAATTGCGGCACTGACACCAATTAATAGACAAACTCTTTTATTTACAGCAACTTGGGATAATGAGCTTGCTAAATTGGCCAGTAGTTTACTTAAAAATCCCGAACGGATTCAAATCGAAACTCAACCTACTCAACAAAACATTGAACAACGTTTACATATCGCTGATGACCTCGATCATAAAAATCGATTGTTGGAACATCTCGTCGGTGATAAGGCGGTTAAACAAGCGATTATTTTTTCGGCAACTAAACAAGGTGCTCATGCACTCGCTCAAAAGCTGATTGCGCAAGGACATGCAGCGGCTGCACTCCACGGTGATATGAAACAATCTGCCCGCAATCGGACCTTAACAAATTTACGTCGTGGGAAATTGCGCCTCTTGGTAGCAACTGATGTTGCCGCACGGGGAATTGACGTGACCAGTATTAGTCATGTGATTAATTTTGATTTACCACGGTTTGCCGAAGATTATGTCCATCGTATTGGTCGCACCGGACGGGCAGGTGCTTTGGGTACGGCTATTTCTTTTGTATTACCAGATGATGTTCCTCATCTTGAGCGGATTGAACGTTATACCGGTCAATCCGTTCCACGCTATATTATCCCTGGTCTAGAACCGACCCGTTCACTACACCGATTTGCTAAAAAGCCCAAACGTAAACCCTATCATTATGAGGCATCTCGCCATAGTTACTTTCAAGAGGCTTCTAAACGGAAGAATAATAGCCACCGTAATCAACCGCTACCTCATCACCAACAGCAAAGAAGAAATGTTGTCAAAAAAGCAATAACCTAATTGTTTCTATTGGTTTAATTGCATCGGTTCTGGTTTATCTTGAACTGTTTCGGGACTAAAAATTAGTATTTCCCGAAACAGCGCCACTAAAAAATTATCGCGAGTTCAATAATTTTTATAGCTGTTTATGTGAACCATCACAACGGGGAGCATCTTTAGTCCGCTTACAGCCACAAAATCCTACTGTCGTTTTTTCAGTGAGATCTAATTCCACCGGTGAGAAACCCGTGCCAGCATGGGAACCATCGCAAAAAGGTTGATCAGCAGATTTACCACAAGCGCACCAATAGTAGGTACCCGGTTTTAGCTCAAGAACATAAGGTGATTTTTGAGCACAAACAGGTTCTGACATAGATTGTCTCCTTTTAAAGTAAGTTAAGTTGAATAAAATGTTATTTTATTTTCCAAGTACCTGATTTACCACCAGACTTCTTTTGTAATCGAATTTGTTCCAAAGTCATACCACGGTCAACAGCTTTACACATATCGTAAATGGTAAGTAAAGCTATTTGAACGCTCATTAATGCTTCCATTTCCACGCCAGTGGTGCCCGTGGTTTTAACTGTCGCCTGACAGTAGACAGCATGATGTTCTGATAAAGGTATTAAATCAACGCTGACATGAGTTAACATTAAGGGGTGACAAAGGGGAATCAAATCACTGGTTTTCTTAGCAGCCATAATACCCGCAATTCGAGCAATACCTAACACGTCACCTTTTTTATGTTTGCCCGCTATGATTAGGTTCAAAGTTTCTGGTTGCATGCTAATTTTACCTTCAGCAATCGCGATACGATCAGTACTCACCTTGTCCCCGACATCTACCATATGGGCTTCACCGGCTTGATTAAAGTGGGTGAGTGGATTCATTCAGTATTTTTTCGTTATTTATTTGTGGATGCCGAAGCATTAGCAAAGATCCGCTGGAAAAATACCTGTAACTTTGACCAGGAATCTTTATCGGCTGCTGCATTATAAGCTAAGGGTAAATCAAATTTTTTTGCCAAATTATCTGCTTCGGGATTAGTAAAACTGTGTTTAACACCCGGATAGGTTACTAATTCTAAATCAACTTGGGCATTTTTCATTTCGGCTTGAAAAGCTTTAACTTGTTCTGTTGTGACAAATTTATCTGCTTCACCCTGGAAAACAATTATTTTCGCTTTCACTTCTCCAGCTTTGGCGGGGTTTTTAGTAGCTAAACTACCGTGAAAACTGGCTACTCCAGCTAAATCAACTCCATTTCTAGCCATAGCTAATACTATACCACCACCAAAACAATAACCAATCGCCGCTATTTTATTGGCATCGACTTGTTGTTGTTTCTTAATCAATTCGAGTGCCGCCATAAAACGATTTTGAGCGGTTTCCATATTATTGAGTAATGCTTGAACAAATTGCCCGGCTTGCTTTGGATGAGTAGCCGTTTTACCATCCCCGTACATATCTACTGCGAGTGCAATGTAGCCCAGTTCTGCTAGCATTCTAGCCCGTTTACGTGCATATTCATTGTGTCCCCACCATTCATGAACAACTAATATACCCGGTCGTTGATCTTTAATCGCATCATCATAGGCTAAATATCCTTTTAAAGTCGTTCCATTAGCGGTATAGTCTATGTTTTCACCTTTAATTTCCGCAAAAACAGTGATATTGAAAAATAGTAACCAAATAAAATGACTCAATACCAGTAATCTCATATATTCTCCTAAAAATTGGGTTAATGTAAATTTGACGTTAGGTGAATTGCTATTATTATATTTTGTGAAGTTAACAGAATTAGTTGGCAATGTCGATGATTTTTGCCAATCATTTCTAAGTTTGCGGTTGAAGTTAGTCTATTGTCTTGCCACCTATCCATTTTCGCGGTGATAGTTCGGTAATGATGTCAGTTGTTAAAGTGAGATGCCGTTCAAAAATCGAAGGTTGGACACGCTTTGTTTAGTTTGACCTACATTGCTTAACAGTGGGATTTTCAAAAGCTTAGAAACTAACCCCATATACCTTCCTTTCGCCTAAAATTAACTTTAAATGATAGCGCATTGATCAATTTTTCTATCATAACTTTTATTTATATGATAGTATAAAAATATATATTGCTAATACAATGTACCTGCAGAAATGATATTTATGTAATATAATAAACAACTTTAACAATAGTTAACGATAGTTTGACCAACTTTTAGCTCCTCCTCTTTTTTATTATTCCCCCCTGATTATTAACAAAATAGGTTAAGCCGCTTTGCAACAACGATCGTATCTGATATTGATACTACTTAGCATACTCAGTATGCTCGGGAATTACCTTAGTTTACCTTTATTCTTTGGAATAGATTTTGTCTTTGGTAGCATTACTACCTTATTAATAATTGATTTATTTGGAGTTAGCTGGGGATTAGCGGTAGCAATATTCGCTAATACACCAAACTGGTTTTTATGGGGACACCCTAATGAATTAATTGTTTTCACTTTAGAAGCGGTCTTTATTGGATTAGCTTGGCGACGTTATAGTAGTCATTTACTGTTGTTAGAAAGTATTTTCTGGTTAGGTTTAGGACTACCTATCATGTGGGTACTTTATATTAATACTCTTCCACCAGATACTATCCCAATTGCTTTAATTCTATTGAAATTTCTGGTAAATGCTATTTTTAATGCGTCTATTGCCTGTTTAATAATTACCTTTTTACCTTTAAGACAATGGGCTAGATTACCAATCACAACCTATCAACTAGCATTGCAACGTATTATACTGAATTTAATTAGTATTTTTGTTCTATTACCGACCTTACTGACGATGATTTTTAATGGCTGGCTTATTGTAGACAAAGTCGAAGCCAAAATAAAAACGGATCTCAATACATTGTCTATTTATATAGTAAATGATCTGCAATCGTTATATCAGCGACAGGTTGAATCTTTACAAAAATTTGCCCCCTTCGTTACACAAGCCCATTGGCAAAATTCAACTGAGTTAGCTCAGCAAGCTAAGCAATTAATGAGTTCATTCCCAGAATTTTTAGATATCACTTTACTGAATGCTCAAGGTTGTTTGTTATTCAACTATCACCAACCGACCAATGAATTAAATATCTATTCGCCAGCTTTACATAAACCGCTCTTTCAGTCCGTCTTGAATACAACCCAAGTCTTAACCTTTAATACTATTAGGATAGATCAGGGTAGTGAAATACCCGTGATGGCACATGCGTTTGCCATCCGTGGTGCGGATGGTAAAGTAACCGGTGTGCTTTTAATTTACTTTCAGTTGATAACTAAACTTCATAAAATACATGCTATTCACTCTCTTACGAATGATACTGATATCACTTTAACCAATGAACAGGGGATTGTTATTGATTCTACTCGAACCGATTTAAAGCGCTTAAGCTATTATGATCATTTCCGTGATTTTTCATCAACTCAATGGAAATGGCTCAATTCAATAGTCTATCCGGCTTTTCCTCAAGCAGTGGTTCATCCCATTTTACGTTGGCGTCAAGCCTTTTATGTACAGCATACTCCGGTACATAATCATTGCCATTGACGTTAGTTATTGAAATGCCGATACGACCTTATTTGGAATCCTGGCAAAATTTATATGTCAGCAAATTAGCTATCATTTCTATCATTACTTTCATTAGCCTAATCCTCTCAGTTTTTATTAGCCGCTGGTTGATTTCACCTTTACAGAAGTTAGCCTATATCACTGATAACTTATCGACTCGTTTAGAGCTAAACCAAGTCATTCATTGGCCTCAAAGCCGGGTGAGTGAAATCAATTCATTAACCCATAATTTCAAATCAATGGCTAAATCACTGCAAGCTCGATTTGAGGAAATTCATTCTACTCAGGCTCTATTGGAACAACGCGTTCAAAAACGCACTCAAGAACTATTACATGAAAGGGCATTGCTGTGCAATTTAATTGATTTTGTTCCGGACCTGATTTTTTACAAAGACTGTGAAGGTAAGTATTTAGGTTGTAATCAGGCTTTTGAAGAATTCAAAGGCATCAATCGCTCAGAATTGATAGGACAAAGTGATTTTGACTTATTCCCACCGGAAAAGGCGCAATTTTGTTGGGAAACTGATAAACAAACGGTGATAACCGGTAAACCGCATGCTCATGAAGAATGGGGTACTTATCCTGATGGTCATGAATGTTTATTTGACACTTTAAAGGCACCTTTCTTTGCAATCGATGGACAAGTATTGGGCCTCATTGGAATTAGCCGTGATATCACGGCACGCAAACAATATGAAGAAGCTTTGCAGCAGTCTGAACACATGTTGCGTCTCGTGATAGATAATATTCCCCAATTTATTTTCTGGAAAGACAATTATGCGGTTTATTTAGGTTGTAACCAGAATTACGCTCGCATTGTTGGTTTAGAACAAGTAGAAGATATTGTCGGCAAAACGGATACTGACTTAATGCTTTACCAACAAGAAGGGCATGCCTTTTTTGAAACGCTTAACCGTTGCATTGTAGCAGATGGCCAATATGCTTACCGACAAGTTGAATCTGTCCAATTAGAAAATAATTCCCGCCTTTGGTTAGAAATGAATAAAGTCCCACTGCAGGATAGACAAAATCAAGTAATTGGCGTATTAGGTTGTTTTGAAGATATTACCGAAAGAAAATGGTAGAAGATAAACTACGCCAATCCATTAAGGTATTTGAAAATAGCGCGGAAGCCATCTGTATCACTGACGCTCATACCCAAATTATAGGCATTAATAAAGCGTTTACTAAAATTACCGGTTACACGGCTAAAGAAGTGATGGGGAAAACACCCCAGCTATTAAAATCGGGTAAACATAAAAGTGACTTTTACGAAGTTATGTGGAATGCTATTCTCCATTTTGGACATTGGGAAGGGGAAATATGGAATCGTCGTCAAAATGGCGAGATTTTCCTAGAATGGTTACATATCAGTGTTATCCGTGATGAACACAATCAAATTACCAATTACTTAGGTATTTTCTCTGATCTCACTTCACGCAAACAAACTGAACAACGACTCGCTTATTTAGTCCATTACGATGATTTAACCGGATTACCTAACCGAACTTTATTTTATGAATTGGCTAATCGTGCTTTATATTACGCACAACAACACAATGAATTAGTCGCTATCATGTTTTTAGATTTAGATGGTTTCAAGTATGTTAATGATACTTGGGGACATTTAACGGGAGATTTATTACTGAAAAAAGTGGCCAGCCGCTTAACAGAATGTTTACGCAAAACCGATACAATTGCGCGTTTAGGTGGTGATGATTTTGCGATTGTGCTAGAAAATATAAATAATATCAAAGATGTAGAAATTTTTGCGCAAAATATACTGAAAGCCATGAGTTTATCTGCCTTTAAATTAAATGGGCAAGAAACTTTTATCACCATGAGTATTGGTATCAGCCTTTATCCTAACGATGGTAAAGAAGTTGATACGTTATTAAAAAATGCTGATATGGCAATGTATCGTGCTAAAGAAAATGGTAAAAATAATTATCAATTTTATATTGCTCGTCTCAATATGCTTTCTCATCAGCGGTTAATTTTGGAAACCAAATTACGTCATGCCTTAGATCGAGAAGAATTAGTCTTGTATTATCAACCACAATTGCACCTAACTAGCGGCCATATTGTTGGTGCAGAAGTTTTATTACGCTGGCAACATCCGGAAATGGGTTTAGTATTACCTTATCGCTTTATTCCTTTAGCAGAAGAAACCGGGTTGATTGTACCCATAGGAGAATGGGTATTACAACGAACTTGTCTGCAATATCAACGTTGGCGTGAGCAAGGTCAAGCTTTGTTGAGAATGTCAGTTAATTTATCTTCGCGACAATTTAAACAAGATAATTTCATTAAACGGATTGGAAAAATTATTGATGAAACCTGTATTGATCCAACTCTACTCGAATTGGAATTAACCGAAAGTCTGTTAATAACCGATTTTGATGAAGTTAATCATATTTTGCATCAATTGAAAGAAATGGGGATGCAATTGGCCATCGATGATTTTGGCACCGGTTATTCTTCATTAAGCTATCTAAAACGGTTTCCGATTGATAAGCTTAAAATCGATCAAAGTTTTGTTCGAGATGTGCCCAACAATAAAGAAGATATGAGTATTATTAAAGCCATCATTGCATTAGCGCGAAGTCTGCGGTTGGCTGTTATAGCAGAAGGTGTAGAAACTAAATCACAACAAATTTTCTTAAAATCACTTAAATGCGATGAGGTACAGGGTTATCTCATTGGACGTCCTATGCCAGAACAAGAGTTTATTCAAATGTTAAACAATAGCGCTTAAATGCGAATTCGGTTAGTTTGGTTTCGCTTCGCTCAAGCAAACCTACATAATTTTTTTATTTTTAAAAAATTTTCTTAATTTGCATTTTATCTATCGATTATCAAGTGAAGTAACGTAGCGATATTCGTTAGTTTAGCATTGGTTGCCAAATAAGCAATTCCTCGATGTAAATGTAATTTAAATTGTTCAGTAACAACCTTATCAGATAGTTCTAAGCCATCCTGATAACAACGTTGCACTAACAAAGCGAAATAAAGTTCCGGATGAGCACCGGCAAATACTTTCCAAGTCATTTCTACTGAGCTAGCGGTGAGAATTTTCTCCGCCGGTGGTATAGAAGGTTGTCGTAAGGAAAAACAAAAACCCCATCGACACAGTACATTCCAATTTTGAATGCCAGTTTTACGTTTAAGTAAAATGAGTTGCGTTTTGGCTTTTTCCGATAATCGAACGGTTTCAATAATCATAACTACCATCGCTATGGAAAAAAATAACCCGGCTTGATAATTGAAGTCTGTTGATCTTCTTGATAAGAAAGATGGTATTTACGTCCAATATGCGGTTGCAAATGACGATAATGAATCGCATTGATTTCTTCGTGGATAACAAAATTACTTGATGACTGGCTTGCGAGAAATAATGCTTATATCTTTTTGAATAAAAAAATTCTTCCCTCGTCTTTTTAAAAGAAGAAAAATTTTTTGTACTTTTTTTGAGCATTTCATAAATAATTTCTCTATAGGTTTGTAAGTTTCTATAAAAGATTTCCACTTTGCTTAAGAAAAACCAATAGATAGTAAAGATAGTAAAATATTGATTTGAAAACTAACCAATTTTAAGGATTGCCACTCTGTCATTTTTGTTAAGTTTTTTGAGTAACAAGGGGTTTAAACCCCTTGTTTATTAAGAAATTACTACGTATTTAATGTTACTATACGTTTATTTAGTACTATTTAGGTTTTCACTACCAACACTGAACAGGAAGCTAAACCAATAATGCGTTCAGATACACTACCGACTAACACTCGCTCTAATCCAGTCCGACCATGAGTACCAACCACAATAAGGTCAGCATTGCGACGAGTGGCTTCGCCTACTAATGCTTCAGCCGCACGTCCTTCGACAACGATACCTTCTGCTTTGATATCTTCTGCTTGGAAAGAATCAACCGTTTGTTGTACCGCTTGGTTAGCTTCCTCACGACGGGCGGCATCATGTTGAGCGTAGACAACTGAAACGACTACCACCGGTGCATTATTGAGAAATTGGGCAATTTGTTTAGCTACAGCCGCTGCGCGCTCACTATAGCGTGAACCGTCTACACCGACCACAATCGGTTGACCACTGATAGTGGGGGCAGCACGTGGCACGACTAGTACATTAACCGGACTGAACCCAATGACCTTAGCAGTAGAACTGCCCATCATGGTGCGCATCACGCCACTCTTGCCACGCCGACCCATTACAATCACACTCATACGACTTTTTTCCGCTTCGGCGACGAGTTCTTCATAGGGGGTAGTCCCATAACGCAATAAAGCTTCACAACTGACCCCAGCCTGTTGTGCTTGCACCTTGACCTGGTCTAGATGTGCTAATAAAGGTTGTTTTTCGTTTTGCAGCAGTTGCGGCACTAAAGATTCATATTCAGGGTTGCTGACAAGTACTGACATCACATATAACTGGTTGATATCTTGCTGAGCGAGATTAATCGCTTGCCGTAGGGCACCGGCACTAAATTCCGACGTATCAGAAGCGACTAACATGCGGTCGAAAACACCTTGGGAAGCGATAGTTGACTCTGGTAGAGAGAAAGATGTTCTCATAGCAGCTACTTCGGCAGCTTGTTCCTCAACTGCATGGGCTCGCCATCCTGACCACAGCGCATAGAGTACAATGATAGCACCCGTTAGTAATGCCCCCACCAACATGCTAAAACTAATATTACTAACAACACTCGCTATCCCGGTATCAATTTTATCAATGTAACCTAAAGTAGATAAATAAATTGGCACCATTAGGGCACGACTCAACAATACCAATACCATGATAATGCCCATAACCAATTTGACCATATAAGGCTTAACATAAGTGGTGCCAATTGCCCCAAGTTGGATGCCAAATAGTGACCCCGCCAAAATAATCATCGCTAACCGAATGTCAACAAAACCGCTCCAAGCAAATTTAATGGAGCCTCCCAATCCCATGACAAAAGCAATGACTAATTCCGAAGCGGAAGCCATTAAGCTCGGTGCCCCTAAAACATAAATCATGGAAGGTACGCCAATAAAGCCACCGACGGCAATCGTCGCTGCGAGCATACCAGTAGCAAAGCCTAATGGAATTGTGATCAGTACGGATACTCGTGCCTTGAGACTATTAAAATACATCATGGTACCGGGAATATGAATCGATTGCACCCACCGAGCTAGTTTGGTTACCTCTTCTTGTTCAGCCATATTACCCGAACGGTATATCTTCAAAGCATCACGTAACACGTAACCACCAACAATCGCCAATACCACCACGAATACGACCGATACGTACAGATTAGAACCGGCATCACCCATTCGAGTTTTAATCATTTCCTGGATATGGGCACCGTATAACACACCAATCTCTGCCGAAATTCCCATAATAATTCCGAGTTTGACATCAACTTGCCCATATTTAGCTCGTTTCATCGCACCAACTAAGGCTTTAGGGAATTTATGACAAATATTACTCGCCACTGCAACGATACCCGGTACGCCCATACTCATCATGGCTGGTGTAAGGACGAATGCCCCGCCAGAACCAATAAAACCACTTACTAATCCACCCACAAAGCCAACAAAGAGCAAAAATAAAACATTATGGATTTGTAAATCGAGAAAACCGCTAACTTCGATTGTCAGAGTGGCGGTGTTACCGGTAGCATCGGTCACCGTTATGGTATCTTTACCGGGTGCCGCTGGGGCTAAATAGTAAACTTGATCACCCCGCCCCTCAATTTTGCCTTTAAGCGAGTGCCAAACAATATCGCCGCTAGCACCATGAAGGCTCAAAGGAATCTTTTCCCCCGTTTCTAATTTGGGTTCAGCCGGCTCAAACACCAAGGCTGTTGATGTGGTAGGCGTTGTTTCTGTTCCTATTTGTGGATCAGCATACACTGCCCAAATACCTACTTGTAACCCAATAAACAAGGTAGCGATAATTAAATTTTCCCAGGTCAAATAATGTCTCATCATTGTAGCTAATTCCTTTTAATTTAATCCTTACTTTTTCACAGACTTAGCCTTTACTCCCAATACATCCCAAAAATAACCGGTAAAGGCACCATGCACAGCAGAAAATACAAAAGCAATCGCAATTGGAATAATAAAAAACCATTTCCCTTGTTGCGAATAAGCCATAATGTGTTCTGATAATAACCATAAAATGAGATAGAGCAATGCACTTGCTCCACCGAGTATAAAGGTTTTCGTTAAAGCTCTGGTTTTTGCGTCTCCCATGTGATATCTATCCTTTAAGTTAGAAGTAAACGAATTGTTTTAGTAATTATTCCACAATAATTCCTAGGCAAGGTGACTGTTTCTATAAATGAGGTAGTACTTAAAACCGGAATAGCGATTTTAGCGTAACAAGCCGTTGCAATTCCTGGTGGCGATAGGGCTACGACCTATAGTACTGCCCAAAATTGAGGTCATAATCTTGCTTAGATTTAACAATTGAAAAGTTTACCACAATAATGACAAGATTATGATCAGCACGAATATATCTTGTGTTTGTTTACTATCGGTTGATGCTATGGTGAGTTTAAAGGGAGTCAGGTTCAAGATCGGCTCATCACTCGCCATGAAAAAAATAACCCGGCTTGATAATCGAAGTCTGTTGCTCTTCTTGGTAAGAAATATGATATTCACGTCCAATGTGTGGTTGCAGATGACGATAATGAATCGCATTGATTTCTTCATCGGTTGATAACAAAATGACTTGATGACTCGCTTGTGGAAAATAATGTTTAACTAAATTATTGCGATGAATGCTATCTAAGCGACTGAGTGGGGTATCAATAACCGCTGGTAACGGATAACCAGACGCTCGACTTAATCCCCACAAAATTGAGATAGCCAATAGTTGCCTTTCTCCCGCTGACAGACTTTTGGGGGTTAATATCTCGTGATTGCAAGTATAAAGTGTTAGCCCATAATGCTGCGGATCGATAACCAAGTCTTGGAGCAAGTTATTTTTTCTAACTAACTGCTTAAAGCAATCTAAAATTAATGTCTCTAACTGGCGAATTGATTTGGTTAGCATGGCTTGATTGAATTGAACCAGCGTATTGCGTACTTGCACAGCTTGTTTAATCACGCGGTGAGTGATTTCATGAGCAAATTGTTCCTTGGATTCGATTTCATAAGCTTGCTGAAGTTCATGTTGTTTGCGGGTCATTTCATGGTGCAGTTGGTGATGTTGTTGTGCCAATGCCGCTAATTGAGATTGTAATTGATCGATTTCCGCTTGTAACGCCTGTCGCTGTTGAGTAATGGCTTCTAAACGCTCTGGATCCGGAATACTCAGTAATTGGCGTTCATAGCGATTAATTTCCTCTTGTAAATTTTCGCTTTGGGCAAGCAATTCCTGAACTATCGTTTGAATAGATTGTAACTTACTCACAGAGATATCAGCAAAAATCGCTGGCTCAACTTGAAGATAACATTCGGTTTGCAGTGATTGTTGACGAGTTATTTGATCGATAGTAAGGAAATTTTCTATTGCCGATAAAGTGGCTTGTTCAAGAGGATACTGTTGTAAAAATTGCAGTAAATTAGTATTGTGCGCTGCCAATGCGGTATGAATTTCTCGATTATGTTTCGCTGCTTGCTCTTGAAGGGCTTGTGCTTCAGTTTGGTGAAGCAGTTCAGTAATTAACAGTAAAGGTGCTTCACCGCTTGCCAATTCGCGCAGTTGTTCGTCAAGCTGAACTTGTTGTTGCTGCGTTATTTCTAATTGAGTTTCCCAATCGGTTCTTTGTTCAACCAGTTCTCCCCCTTCCCGGCGATATTTATCTGACAATTCGCTATATTGTTGTTGAGCTTGTGCTAACCGAGCTTGTAACTGAATTTGTTGCTGATTAATAGCGTTTAATTGTTGGTTTAGCTGCTTAAATTGTTCGGCTAATAAATTAATCTGCTCCCGACTGAGCTGTGATTGCAATTGCGCTTTTCGTCTACGTTCTACTAAGAATAAATCCGTCACTAATCGTTCCACTAAATCTAAGCCCAGTAACGCATAAATTCCCGTTTTTAAAAGTTCTGCTGCCGGTTCAGCCTCAGCCAAAGCCGCTATCTTTTCGCCATCAAAGAAAAATAGATTAGCAATGCGTGCCGGAATGAATTCCTCAACATAATCATACCAATGATCAGTGATGACTGGATCAAAAACGCCATCGCGTTGCACGACCACTGTTTCTTGCAACTGATTATTATTTAGCGACCACGCCCGTTGAACCCGAATAATTTCTTCTTTACCTTCACGATAATGCTTAAACGCGAGTTCGAGTGCGGTACCTTGGTGAGGACTAGCATGATAATTCATCATTTGGCGTAAATAATCAATATAATCGGCATGACTCTGATTAGCGTATTTACTAAATTTACCATAAAGAATAAGTTGTAAAGCCTCTAACAGAGTCGTCTTACCACTACCATTGAGTCCACCGAGGAGAATAATCGTTCGTTGGGGAGCGGGAGAAGTTAATTGCAAAACATGGCGACCTTGGTAAATGCCAAAGTTATGTAAAATCAATTCTTCAAAAATCATGCGTTATAAAATTAGGTACCTTAGCAAAAACAGGGGTATATTTATCTCCCTTCCTTCTCAGCTAAGTTCACCGTTTGGACTTGGAGTAATGCAATGAACAATCTGGCTAAAAATCTAGCCTCGCTTCGTTCCAATTCAACCTCTTACCCAGTTGTGGTTTCAATTGCTTTACTTCCGGGGTCATATGGGGTTCCAGTCGCGGGTTTTTCTAGAACCGGGGTTGTCACTATTTTGGCATTTTATCATAAGGCAGTTGATTGAAACAGTCGGATGCAAATCCGACTTCAACGGGCTAAGCCGCTATCGTCTGATTTTACTAAAAAGGAAACTGGCAAAATGTTAGCAGAATTAGCAGAGGAAATTCATGAAAAACGGATGACTATGATATCAGGTTGAATATGCGGTTGTTCTTAGATTTGATGGGTTTTGCTGTGCTTTACTTATCCTACGAAATTTTTTAACTTAAGAGGGCGGGCAACAACACTGCCCACCTTCAACTCATTAAGCTAAGCTGGTTTTAGATTTCTGTGCTAAAATCGCAAAAGCATCTTTATTAAAGACCGCCAATTCTGCTAATATTTTTCGATCAATCTCAATACCGGCTTTGTGTAAGCCGTTGATAAAGCGACTATAAGATAATCCATGTTCACGAGCAGCCGCATTAATTCTGACAATCCATAGAGCGCGAAATTCTCGTTTCCGTTGCCGGCGGTCGCGATAAGCATATTGTCCCGCTTTAGTGACGGCTTGTTTAGCAACTCGAATAACATTGCGACGAAACCCACGATAACCCTTAGCGGCTTGCAAAATTTTCTTGTGTCGAGCATGTGCTGTTACACCACGTTTTACTCTAGGCATCTGTTTTCATCCTTATGCGTAGGGTAGTAAACGGTTAACCATGGCAACATTGGTTTTATCTACCATGCTAGGTGAGCGTAATTGGCGTTTACGTTTACTGCTTTTCTTAGTAAGAATATGTCGACGATAACCTTGACTGCGTTTGAAGCCGCCCGACGCAGTACGCCGAAAGCGCTTAGCCGCAGCACGGTTTGTTTTTAATTTAGGCATGTTAAAATACTCCGCATTAAAAAATCACGATTAATCAGTTTATTTTTTAGGGGCAATCACCATGACCATTTGCCGTCCTTCCATTTTGGGTTGTTGCTCAACTATTCCACAATCAGCTAAATCCGTTTCTAAACGTTTTAGCAAACCTTGTCCTAATTCTTGGTGAGCCATTTCCCGTCCACGGAAACGCAAAGTGATTTTGGCTTTATCCCCATCTTCTAGGAAACGCATCAGGTTGCGTAGTTTGACCTGATAATCTCCTTCTTCAGTACCTGGTCGGAATTTAATTTCCTTAATCTGTACTTGCTTTTGTTTTTTCTTAGCCGCATGTTGCTTCTTATTTTGTTCAAATAGAAACTTACCGTAATCCATGATACGGCATACGGGGGGTTTAGCAGTTGGTACAATTTCTACCAAGTCTAATTCCGCTTGTTGAGCTTTCTCTTGCGCCTCACGGAGTGACACGATACCAACTTGTTCACCTTCGGTATCTATCAATCTGACTTTCGGTGCCGTAATTTCTTCATTTAGGCGCGTGCGTTTTTCAGCAGCGATATAACTGTCCTCCTAGATAATATAATCAGCAACATCCGCACGGAGTTGAGCGGTAAAAGCGTCTAACGACATAGCACCTTGATCTTCACCGTTCCGCAACCGTACGGCAACTTGTTGGGTTTCACTCTCTCGCTTACCGACGACCAGTAGGTAAGGTACTTTTTGCAAAGTATGTTCGCGAATTTTAAGCCCAATTTTCTCATTTCTCAAGTCACAATTAACGCGAAAACCAGCTTTACTTAAATGAGCCTCGACTTGTCTAGCATAGGGGGCTTGTTGATCGGTAATATTCAGTATGACAGCTTGTACCGGTGCTAACCACACCGGAAAAGCGCCAGCATATTCTTCGATGAGAACCCCAATAAATCGTTCTAGCGAACCTAAAATCGCTCGATGTAACATGACCGGAACTTGTTTGTTACCATCTGTTGCCACATATTCCGCACCGAGACGACCAGGCATAGCAAAGTCAACTTGGATGGTTCCACATTGCCAGATCCGACCCAAACAATCTTTTAGCGCAAACTCAATTTTAGGGCCATAAAAGGCACCTTCACCCGGTTGCAACTGCCAATCTAATTTTTTATGATTTAAAGCTAATTCCAAAGCCTGTTCCGCTTTATCCCAAACTTCATCACCACCAATCCGTTGCTCGGGACGAGTTGATAACTTGATCAGTACCTCATGGAAGCCAAAATCAGCATACACTTTAAGTAATAAGTCAATGAAATTAGAAACTTCACTTTGAATTTGCGCTTCGGTGCAGAAAATGTGGGCATCATCTTGAACAAAATTGCGAATTCTAAGTAGCCCATGTAAAGTGCCTGAAGGTTCATTACGATGACAGGAACCAAATTCAGCTAATCGCAAGGGTAAATCTCGATAACTTTTGAGACCTTGATTAAAGATTTGAATATGACCAGGACAATTCATAGGTTTGATGGCATAATCCCGATTTTCCGAATGGGTACTGAACATTTCTTTGCCAAATTTATCCCAGTGACCTGATTTTTCCCACAATGAACGATCTACCAGTGCGGCGTATGCACTTCTTGATAACCTTGTTGACGCAAGAGGTGGCGAATATAATTCTGGATTTGTAAATAAACTGTCCAACCTGGGTTGTGCCAGAAGATCATGCCTGGCGCTTCTTCTTGAACATGAAATAGGTCTAATTGTTTACCCAGTTTACGATGATCTCGCCTCTCGGCTTCTTCCAGGCGATGGAGGTAAAGTTGCAAATCTTTACTTTTTGCCCAAGCAGTCCCATAAATCCGTTGTAACATCTCATTGTTAGAATCACCTCGCCAATAAGCACCCGCTAATTTCATTAATTTAAAGGCTTGGAGTTTGCCGGTACTGGGAACATGTGGTCCACGGCACAAGTCAATAAATTCACCTTGTTGATATAAAGATATCGGTTCTGGTGATGGAATAGCTTCAATGATTTGTGCTTTATATTCTTCACCTTGAGAACGAAAAAAGTTAATCGCTTCTTCCCGTGGCATGACTGAACGGGTTACCGTAAAATCTTCAGCCGCTAATTCTGTCATCATGGCTTGAATTTTTTCTAGATCTGCCGGGGTAAAGTGTTTTTCATAAGCAAAATCATAATAAAAACCATCCGCAATCACCGGACCGATAGTAACCTGGGCGGTTGAAAATAACCGCTTAACGGCCTGTGCCAGTAGATGAGCGCAAGAATGGCGAATGATCTCCAAGCCTTCTGGATCGCGATCGGTGATAATGGTTAAAGAAACATCTGTTTCGATCACGGTCGTGGTATCGACTAAACGATCATTAATTTTTCCAGCTATCGCTGCTTTAGCTAAGCCGGCACTAATACTGGTAGCTACTTGTGCTACTGTTACCGGTTGTTCAAATTGTCGTTGACTACCATCGGGCAAGGTAATGAGAGGCATACAACTCGATCCACAAAAAAAGCACTTTCACAAGTGCTTAAATAGAATAGAAAACCAAACTGGTAGGCGCGAGTGGAATTGAACCACCGACCACTACCATGTCAAGGTAGTGCTCTACCACTGAGCTACGCGCCTCTTAAGGAACGCGCACTATACTATACTCTTAAATAGGATTCAAGCTTCTTAATATTGCTAGCCACCTATCAATTTTAAAAGTAGGTCGACCTACTTTCTACTGAAAAAAAACTGATAACTGATAATAACTGAATTGTAACAATCTGTTACAAAAACTAGCCTATCCCAAGCAAAACGCAATGGTTTTGCATTTTTCACCGCAATCCGCAAATAAATTCGTTTATGATGACATCAGTTTAATAAGAATTAAACTTTGTTACAACGCGCTATTTATATTTATATTTATATTTAATTTCAGTTAGTTGTAATAAATTTTAGTTTAATTATTAATCTATAAGAAAACGATGGTTTTTTTTGGCAACTAATTTGCAGTTATAATGTCGTGAAACAAAATTGATAAGTAATTTAGGTAGGAAAAAGAATAAGTTAATTTCTTTATGATATTTAATCTTAGTTAGTCCAGCAGTACTAAGATTTTGGATTAAAGTAGCTTAATTAATTCCGTTTCACAATCATAACACAAAAATAATGTCTTTACGTACTTTAATATTAGTCAATTTCATGAAAGCTCTAATGGAGATAACTTTATGAAACTAAATAGAATAACAGCTATTTTAGTAACGTCATGTATGATTTATGCGGTTCCTATTAAAGGAGAAGTAAAATGAATATGTTACGAAAACCGTTAATTGCCCTTGGTGCAGTTACTTCTCTTGTTAGTGTACCAGCTCTTTATGCCTCTATCCCGGCCTCCGCTACTCCAGTTTTTGGAACGGCAGTGGTTGATGGAGACTACAGTGAATGGAATCTAGCAACCGACTTTGCTGCAGAGATGCGTGAAGCTGGTAAAGCAGATAAAGACCTGTTATCAAAACTTTACTTACGCTATGATTGTAATACGCAAACAATGTATGCCTTGGTTTTAAGGGAAGGCAGCTATGAGGCAAAAAATAGTGCAAGTGATGCCTGGATTAAGTTCAACTCTCTCCCCGGCAACGGTAAAGTAATGGACGGGAATAGTGGTAATGATGGGACTCCGCCAGATTTTGAGTGGGTGAAGGATGGATCGACCTTCATCGGTTATGAAGCTTCATTCATTATTGCGCCGGGAACCTACACCGAAGATGTGGAAGTCCACATTCAAATCGAACCAAGTAGAACTTCATCAACCGGAAAAGGCGGACAGGGTGGAACAATGGAGTATCTTACTCTAGTAGTACCATCTTGTCCGGCTAATACTGATACTGATGGTGATGGGATACCTGATGCTACAGATAACTGCCCAACCGTTGCTAATCCAAACCAAACCGATACGGATGGTGATGGAATGGGTGATGCCTGCGACGGTGATGATGACGGTGACGGTGTAGCTGATGGTCCGGATAACTGCCCATTAGTAGCTAATCCAAACCAAACCGATACAGATGGTGATGGAATGGGTGATGCCTGCGACGATATAACTGATACTGATGGTGATGGTGTCCCTGATACGACCGATAACTGCCCATTAATGCCTAATGCGGATCAAGCCGATGTTGATGGTGATAATATAGGCGATGTTTGCGATACCGATAATGATAATGACGGTATAAACGATGGCGACGATAACTGCCCGTTAATGCCTAATGCGGATCAAACAGATACCGATGGTGATGGTGAAGGTGATGTTTGTGACACTGACGATGATGGTGACGGTGTAGACGATGCTTTAGATAACTGCCAATTAATACCTAATGCTGACCAAGCGGATGCCGATAATGATGGTATAGGTGATGCTTGCGACGGTGATAGAGATGGTGATGGTGTAGCAGATGGTGAAGATAATTGTGAATTTGTTGCTAATCCAGGACAAGAAGATAGAGATCATGATGGTATAGGTAATGTCTGCGATAACTGCCCTGGTATGTCCAATGAAGACCAATCTAATCAAGATGGTGATAGTACCGGTGATGTTTGTGACCCTGCTCCAACAGATCCTATGGCAGTTAACTTACTCTCCTTCACTGCCAAAGCCACTTCAAACGGCACCGCAGTAGAATGGACAACAGCTAGCGAACAAGACATTATCGCCTTCAACCTCTATAAAGGTATGCCTAAAGCGGGTAGCGATTGCACTAGCAACAACCCAGATGACTATGATGACTTAACCAAATTGAGTACTGTCAACAGTGGTCAAAGTGCTTACCAAGTTGATGATAACTTCGCAGCAATTGCTAACACCAATTACTGCTACGGATTAGTTAGTATCAATGACAACGGTGACATTGTAGATATTCTCGGTGCAATACCACGTCAATAGTCAATAAAGGTGACTAAAAGTAAGGCGGGAATCAACTCCCGCCTTATTTTTTGTTCAAATGTAGCCTGGATGGAATGAAGAAGTAGAATCCAGAAATATGTTATAAGCCGCTAATTCTGTTTCGATTCATTCAGTCACGACCAGGAATATTTGTTGTTGGAAACACCGCGCCTAATTCAACCCATCATAGATAATGGAATCGATAATGGAAATATGGATAATCATGAGCATAATCGCTATGTTGGTGAATGTCAGCAAAGTGTTCTATGTCAAGCTAAAATGCGCTCAGATTGATTCATGGATATTAGTGTTTTACGCTAGGTTATTTCCGGCTTTAATCTTAGGTGGTACCTTATTTTGGGTTGATTATAAAATTATTAATCCACTGAAATTCTGGTCAACAACCGTAGTCACTTCATTGCTTACTATTTTAGCCAGTATTCTTTACCTTAATTCCCTGAAAAAAGGATATTTATCGGTTGTTGTTCCTATTCAATCGGCTATTCCTTTATTTATGGTGGCGTGTACTGCCGCTTTGTATCAGGAAGTACCCCATTTAATCTCATTTGGTTTTATCCTGGTAATTGTGGCTTCAATATCAGTCACCCTAGTGTTGACTCAAGTTAACCAAGCCCAGGAAAATAGATCGGTAAAACAATTAGGATTCACCATACTTGAATCCATAATCGCTGCTATGTTATTTGGTATCTCAACTGTATTAGACCGAGTAGCGATTGCTTCAGTAACTCATGGTGCTTTAGTTTATTCTGCATACTGGCATATAATAACGACTATTATATTGTTTCCTATAATTTTTTTAAAATCAGCTCCTCCCAATTTTCCTCCCAATTTTCCTCAACATTTTTTGCTATCATTTTATATGCGATATTAGCTTTAGTCGCATTTGTTTTTCAGCAATTGGCAGTGCAATATTCGTTAGTTATCGATAATGGTGTTACTTATGTTAAAAGTATAGTGATGATACATATTAGTCTGGTAACCATTATTTCAATTTTCATCTTGAAAGAGAAACCTAATAACGGATTATTAGTAACCAGTTTTCTAACGCTTATTGGCGGCTTAGGATTAATTTTGTCGATTTAGCCAAGCCTAACCGTTAATTTCTTATTAAATCTCTCGTTTTAAAAAATTGACAAGATTGATACCAGTTATTAATCAAAATCTTACATAATTACTTAACACCAGAGTAGAGTATGGTAAAAAAATCAGCCATCCCGTTTAATCCGATCAATCTTTTAATTCGTGAAATCTAGTTCTAAATTAATTGGCGAAGGTATTAAACTAATAGAATTAAATTATTATATAAAATCTGAGTTACCTTTCTTAATTTTCTACAATTTACTCAAGCTAGTAAAAATGGATTGATTATTTAGATAAATAAAATATGTTATTCTATATAAATTATTATGAGTCATTTTATAACTCAGTTTAGTTACTGAGCATTGCAATACCGAACAAATAAGCAAATTTGCGTTTCTTTCTACTTGGATTTAATAAAAAAGTCGAGTAGGTTTTTGTGAAAGGAAATCTAAAATGAGTGGGTCAAAGTTGCGTGTACTCTTTGTGACCTCGGAAGCTTATCCATTGGTTAAAACCGGTGGGTTAGGTGATGTTAGTTATTCCTTACCTAATGCGTTACGAGATCTCGGAGTTGATATTCGGTTATTATTACCGGGTTATCCTGATGTATTGAAACAACTTTCATTGATTGAGGTGCATGAAGATATCCGGTTATATCCTTTACGAGAACCCATTCGTTTATTGGCCGGGATTATGCCAGGTGGGATTACGCCAGTTTATGTTATCGACTATTCTCGTCTCTATGAACGCCAAGGTGGACCCTATCAAGATGAATCTGGTCAAGATTGGTCAGATAATGCGTTACGTTTTGGAATGTTATCCAAAGTGGCTGCTTTATTTGGCACTCATAACTTATCATTTAAACCCCAACTTATTCATTGTAATGATTGGCAAACCGGTTTAGTTCCGGCCTTTCTGACCTTTAATTCTAATCCACGTGCGCTCACTTTAATGAACATTCATAACATCGCTTATCAAGGCATTTTCGGTCCTGAGGTTGTTGAATTATTTGGCTTACCGCCGGAAAGTTTTAGCATGTTTGGATTAGAATATCATGGGCAGGTTTCCTTTTTAAAAGCGGGTTTGTATTATGCCGATTGGATCACCACTGTTAGCCCAACTTATGCTCAAGATATTCAAACTTCGGCTTATGGATATGGTTTGGAGGGGTTGTTAGCTCAACGTCAACATCAATTGACTGGAATCCTGAATGGGATTGACACTGACGCTTGGAATCCACAAACGGATAACTATTTAGTAGGTCATTATGATAGTGAGAATTTGGCCGGTAAAGCACGTAATACCCAGCTATTACGAACCAAATTGGGTCTAGCATCCCAAAAACAAGCCCCATTAATTGGTATCATTACTCGTCTCACTGAACAAAAAGGACTTGATTTGTTAGTGCCTATTATTCCTGAGATTCTTAAGAAAGGTGCTCAATTAGTTATTTTAGGAAGTGGTGATAAAAATTTAGAAAAACACCTACAACAGTTAGCTGATAGTCACGCTGAAAATATGAGTGTAAATTTGGGTTATAATGAAGAATTAGCGCATCAAATTGAAGCGGGCGCTAATATTTTCTTGATGCCTTCTAAATTTGAACCGTGTGGATTAAATCAGATGTATAGTATGCGTTATGGTACTATTCCGATAGTCCGACGTACTGGTGGGTTAGCTGATACGGTGATAGATGCAACACCAGAAAATATTGAAAATCAAACCGCGACTGGTTTTGTCTTTGAAGATGAAGAGCCGCGTGAATTACTGTATTGTATCCAGCGAGCATTACGCACTTTTCGTGATAAAACTATATGGCGTATGCTACAGTTGAATGGGATGAACCGTGATTTTAGCTGGCGTAAAAGCGCTCAAGAATACGTGTCTCTCTATCAACGGTTGTTAAATCAGTGAATCAGTTATCAGTTATCAGTGAACAGTTATCATAATTTACGGGTTATTAATTATTAAGTGATCATTATCAACATGATTAGGTTAAACTATCATTGATAACTGACTGACAACTGATAACAGCTTATTACCTCATCATGCCACCATACATAGCAGACATACTATAGGTAGGAAACATACCATACATCCCATACATAGAATACATCATCTTATTGAGGTAATCTGAATAGCCGGTCATGGGATAAGGACCAGCAATGGTATAAGCTTTTTGAACAGTTGGATTGAGCGGCAACATGCCATACATTGACAGCAAGTAATAAACCGAATCTGATTGGCCATACATGGGTGCCATACCATACATCCCCGCATATATAGGTACCATCCCATACATAGGGAACATACCTAACATGCTCACCGGTATAGGCATCATGCCCTGCATAGGTATCATACCTTGCATTCCACCCATGCCTAACATGCTAGGTAACATGCCATACATACCGTACATGGAATACATCATTTTCTTAAGGTAATCTAAGTAACCTTCCATAGGATACATACCACTTATAATATACATCGAATTTCCTTGCATACTATAAGGGCCATACATCGAATATAGCGTGTAGATAGAATCTGTCCTACCATAAGGAGCCATTCCATACATACCACTATACAAAGGAGACATGCCATACATACCGTTTGCATTTGTTGTCGGTGGTAAAGCCGCTAGAGCACTCCAGATGATAACCAAACCTATCGATTTTCTAAAATAATGTCTCATTGATATTTTCCATCCTTTTTTGTAAAACTCTCTTAAAGTCCCTGAAGAAGTAAAATGAGTCACCCAATCTGTTAAAATTCTTAGCCACACCTCAATGGGTAAAACTCAAAAAAGAGTTTAATCTGCCAGCATAAATAATGCAAGTTTAGGATTATTATATAATAATATTATGAAATACTATGCCAAACGAATTCTACTCATTGCTACCAGACAAATTGGTGATGTTTTGTTAGTCACTCCTTTGTTGCGTTCTTTACGCCAAGCTTATCCGCAAGCCATAATAGATGTCTTGGTTTATGATAATAAAGGTGGAATGTTAGCCGGTAATCCCGATTATAATACTTTGATTTCAGTGGCTGAACATCCTCATTTTGGTCAATATAAGCGATTATTAACCCAAATTTTCCGTTGCTATGATTTAGCCATTTCGACGCTAGCCGGGGATAGACCTCTGATTTATACCTTATTAGCGGCACCAACGCGAATAGCCGTTGTACCACCGCCACGGTGGCAAGACACTTGGAAACGTTGGTTGATTCAGGCATGGACAGAATTAGATAATTATCAAACTCATACCGTCACTCAAAATCTGAGATTGGCTGATTTATTAGCTATACCACGTCATTATCCTTTGATTCTTCCGCAATCACCGCATGCTGATAAAAAATTGAATCAATTATTACCCGATTCATGGCAAACACAAATCTTTGCTGTACTACACTTACTCCCTATGTGGCATTATAAACGCTGGACATTAACCGGTTGGAAACAGTTAATTCAGTATTTAACTCAAAGTGGATTACGAGTCATTTTGACCGGTGGTTCTAGTCCAGCAGAGCAAGCCTATCTCTCTCAAGTTTTATTAAATAAGCCTGATACCGTAACGAACCTAGCGGGAAAATTAAATTTTGCTGAGGTTGCTCAATTGATTAGAGCCAGTCAAATCTATATTGGTCCGGATACGGCGGTAACTCATTTAGCTGCTGCTACCGGCGTAACGACTATCGCGCTCTATGGTCCCACTAATCCTTTAAAATGGGCACCTTGGCCCTACGGTTACGCTGCCGATTCAACTCCATTTCAACGCCAAGGTACGCAACGAGTTAATAATGTTTGGTTAGTACAAGGAATAGGTGATTGTGTGCCTTGTCACCAGGAGGGATGTTATCATCATAAACAAAGCTATAGTCGCTGTTTAGAAAGATTAACCGCCGCAGCGGTTATTCAGATATTAAAAACAGTTCTTTAATCTTTTAAGTGCTTAAGCTGATTTACTCAAGTTAAAGCGAACCGGCTATAACTACTTAGCATGAAATGGTCGAGTATAAAACTTATTCCCTTCATATTCTGTGATTATCAGGTTACCTTCTTGCACCAAAGATTCAACGATACTCCAATTAGCCTGATTCTTAACTAAAAGCTCACGTACTGCTTCTTCTCGCAGCGGATGAACGGCAGTAATACTGAGTAAATCAGTTGCAACATCTCCGGTTGAAGCAAAAGTATTACCTTCATAATGGGTAAGATATTCAATATTTGAGAGTTTATGGCTAATAATGGGGTAAAACAGATTCAGTTCTGCCTGGCTCGGAATTCGAGCAGAAGGTAGTGCCGGTGGACGAGTGGGAATTAAAAAGTAAGCTTTACTTGGCTTAAGTTGATCAATCAAATCAGCTAAATCGGTGGCGGATTCTTTATCGACATTAATCCCTTTAACCAACATCGTTTCGGTTACTAATGTTCCTTGATATTCCTGAGCAAATCTTATCATCCCTTCCAAAATAGTAGCGAGTTTCAGGCTAGGATGTGGCATATTGATTATAGACCAAATCGCTTCATCAACACTGTCTATTTTAAGAGAAACCCAATCGGCGGTTGTTAAAGTATCGCGAACATCTTCGCGCCAAATTAACGAACTATTGGTAATCACCGCAATTTTAATTCCTAAAGGACGTAATTTATCAATTGTTTCACCTAAATCAATATCGAGAGTGGGTTCACCATCTGGAACAAACGAAAGGTAATCAATGAGTTCGCCTTGTGCTCTTAGTTGAGCAACTCGGTCGGTAACCAGTTTAACAAGCTGCTCGGCTCCGTAAAAATGACGGCGTTTAATTTCAGTTTGCGATGTTGGCCCAACTTGACAATAATTACAATGGTAAGAACAGGCTTTAGGAGGAATATTGTTAATACCTAAGCTACGTCCAAGACGTCTTGAAGGGATAGGACCAAAAATTTTCATCTGGTTTTCTTCGTCTACGTAAATTATCAAATATGCGTTTTAAAATGAGGTGAATATTGTGCCGCTAATCGTATCGCTTCAATCATACTTACTGCACTCGCAATGCCCTTCCCAGCAATGTCAAAAGCAGTTCCATGATCAACTGAAGTTCTTAAAAAAGGTAATCCATTGGTAATGGAGACTGTTCTTTCAAAATCAACCGTTTTAGTCGCAATATGACCTTGATCATGATACAGCGATAACACCGCACTATATTGACCCTGTAAAGCCTGATGAAAGACTGAATCAGCACTAATCGGTCCAACCACTTGGTAGCCGCGTGCTTGAGCTGCTTTAACGGCGGGTTCAATTTGCTTAACTTCTTCGTCGCCAAATAACCCATGTTCACCGCTATGTGGATTTAAACCCGCCACAGCCATCGTACCCTCGGTAACCCCCAACCTTTGTAACGCTTCAGTGCAACGAATAATATATTCTAAAACACGTGCTTTAGTGACTAAATCACAAGCTTGACGCAAAGAAACATGACGGGAGAGAAAAAACACCCGCATACCCCGTACTTCAAACAGAGTTAACGGGTCCGACGTGTGACTTAATTCCGCTAAGATTTCGGTATGACCGATTTGACTAATTTGAGCAGCACGCAGCGATTCCTTGTTAATGGGGGCTGTTGCAATAGCAGTAACTTCTCCGTTTAGCGCTAATTTTACAGCTATTTTAATGTAATCATAAGCGGCTTGACCACACCTAGCTTGGATTGTGCCCATTACCCGTTGTGAGCAGTCAAGATTTTGTAAATCAATTAAATCAATCGTACCTAATTCATATTTTCCAGCTATCGGTTTATCAACCACCTGAAGAATAGCGGTGGAATTAACCAGGGGTAATGTCTGCGCAATAACCGCTTTATCTCCAATCACTAGCGGCTGACAAACTTCATAAATCTTTGGATTTAAAAGAGACTTTACCACGATTTCCGGTCCAATCCCGGCGGGGTCACCGAGCGTAATGGCGATAATGGGCTTTGTCATAATAAACTCCTTCCGCAACAAATAAACTGGAAGTAATCATAACGTACTGTACTGCATTCGCCCATCATTTTTTCCGCTAACCATGAAAATGCCGATCTTGATGACAACATGCTTGACAATTAGTAAATGGTTTGGCACCGTGAAACCTAACTTCAATAAGTTATTCGCCCAACTTTTTTAGTATAATCTTGAAATTTTAATATGACACTCAATTTATAATTACAAAAATATTAAGTATAATAACGGGTAATCTTGTTCTAAACGCAATTAGTATCATCACATAGTATGAATATATTGAAACATAAACTTGGGTTAATCATAATTGGATTGTTTTTATTCACTTCATCTGTTTATGCTTCGGGAAGCAGTGGTGAAATGACGGAAACCTTTGTTTGGATTGCCATATTATTGCTTTTAGCAAAAATAGCGGGGCTTGTTGAAAAAATGGGTCAACCACCAGTTCTCGGTGAGTTGATCATGGGCATGGTTTTAGGTAATCTTGTTTTAATTGGTATTCCTTGGTTTGAACACGCTAAACATAGTGAATTACTAGAGTTTCTCGCTCAACTCGGTGTCGTTATCTTATTATTTCAAGTCGGTTTAGAATCAAATGTAGCCGAAATGGCTAAAACCGGTTGGCGAGCCTTTTGGGTAGCGATGATAGGTGTAGCTGTACCATTCATTTTAGGAACTTATGTCGTTGGTCCCTGGATTGTTCCGGGGTTAAGTCATAATGCTTATTTGTTTCTCGGTGCTGCTTTGACCGCTACTTCGGTTGGTATCACCAGTCGAGTATTTCAGGACTTGGGTAAATTGAAAATTCCGGAAGCTAGGATTATTCTCGGTGCCGCTGTGATCGATGATGTGCTGGGATTAATTATTTTAGCGGTGGTAGCAGCTATTGCTAAAACTGGCTCAGTTAGTATGGCTGACATTATTTGGATCAGCCTTAAAGCGGGGTTATTTTTAGTTGGTGCATTAATTGTAGGCAAAACGTTAACTGGAAAAATTAGCAACTTATTCGCTATGATTCATGGTGGTCCAGGCATGAAGTTTGTCGTTGCAATTAGTTTTTGTCTGATTTTCGCTTATGTGGCTTCGCTAGCTGAGTTAGCACCGATTGTTGGTGCTTTTGCCGCAGGGTTAGTATTAGAAAGAGTGCATTTTCAAGAGTATTTTGATCCCCATATCAATGGTGAGATTCGTGAAGCGGTGCGCCATACCGATGCAACTACGCAAGCAGCCGTAGAGAAAGTCTTATTTAAACATCATGACCATCATTTAGAGGAATTAATTCAGCCACTGGGATATTTTTTAATACCGATCTTTTTCATTTTAATTGGCATGCAGGTCCAGTTAGAAACTTTATTGGATCTTAAAGTATTAAGTGCCGCACTTATCATTACCGTCGTAGCGTTTATTGGCAAAGTGGTAGCTGGTATTGCTGCTGGACCCGTTAATAAATGGTTAGTTGGTTGGGGAATGGCACCACGTGGCGAAGTTGGGTTGATTTTTGCGGCAGTTGGGCAAAAAGTTGGGGTCGTTACGCCGGCAATGTATTCGATTATTATTATCGTCGTTATTTTAACAACGCTGCTGACGCCACCAATTTTGAATTATTATCTGAAAAGAACTTAAGATGAGTATCGCTGACCTTATTTATGAACATGTACGCCAATTCTCGTTCCCACGCTGGAGCATCACTGCCATTAAGTTAAGAAAAATTTTCTCCCCTCCTTGTCAAGGAGGGGCCGGGGGTGGTTAAAAAAGTTTATCCCATTCAAATGATTAATTACACCCCCAACCCCCTCCTTGGTAAGGAGGGGGAGAATCCGGCTTAACTTAATGGCAGTGACGCTGGAGCATGGGAACGAGGAAAAGTATTATTAAGGTATATTAAGTCATGCAACATATCACTTTGAACGAACTACAAGCTAATTTACCGAATTTATTTGAGCAAGTTAGCCAACAACATGAAATCATTGAGGTAAGTCAAGATGCTGAGCCAGCGGTTATTTTGATAGCAAGCCAAGAATACCGTAGTTTGATAGAAACATTATATTTGTTACAAAGCCCAACCAACGCTAATTGGTTAAATCAAGGTATTGCCCAACATCATCAAGGTAAGGTGAAAGAGATAGATGTTACGGCTTATTTGGACTGAAAACGCACTTAAAGATTTAATGTGGTGGCAATAACGAGATCTAAAAAAGCTAAAGTGTATTATTTAATATCGCTTAATCTACACCTTTGGTGATAAACAAGTTACCATTATTTATCAATGCCGCTATCATTATGATGAATAAGTGCTAACAATATAATAGTAGTTAAGATAATTAAATAAATTACCCATTGTGACATCTAAAAATCAATCTAAATTAACCTTACTTACCAATTTGAAAAAGATTCTCTCAGCATTGCTTAAGAAAACGCAAACACTTTATCTTAGCGACGCGATTCCTTGGGTAGTTGGTTATAGCGGCGGCAAAGATTCAACTGCGGCTTTGCAATTAGTTTGGTATGCGCTCAAAAAATTGCCACGGGAAAAAAGAATTAAGCCGGTTTATGTGATTAGTACCGACACGTTGGTTGAAAATCCTATTGTAGCACAATGGGTTGAGCAGTCATTAGTTACGATGCAAGCAGCGGCAACTAAACAACAGTTGCCCATTTTGCCACAACGCTTACTCCCAGAAGTAACGGCTCGGTTTTGGGTTAATCTCATCGGACGTGGTTATCCAGCGCCACGCCCAAAGTTTCGCTGGTGCACGAGTCGGTTGAAAATTAATCCCTCGAATCGCTTTATTAATGAAGTCGTTCGGCAAAATGGTCAAGTAATTTTAGTATTGGGCACTCGTAAAGCTGAAAGCACAGTTCGAGCCGCTAATATGGCTAAATATGAACAAACCAGCACGCGAGAGCAATTAGCAACTCATGCCAGTTTACCCAATAGTTGGATTTATACGCCAATTGCGGAGTGGAGCAATGATGAGGTGTGGCAATATCTTATCGAAGTGAAGAATCCGTGGGGATACTCGAATCAAGATCTTTTTAATTTGTATCGTGGTGCCACTAGCGGTGGGGAATGTCCTTTAGTAGTTGATACCAGTACGCCAAGTTGTGGTGACAGTCGTTTTGGTTGCTATGTTTGTACTTTGGTAGAACAAGATAAATCGATGCAGGCGATGATTCAAAATGACGAAGATAAGCAGTGGCTGTTACCGTTAGTGGAATTGCGTAATCAATGGTTAGACATTAAAGATGATCGACACCAGCGGGATTTCCGGCGCATGAATGGTCGTTTAATGATTTTCAACCAGCGGCTGGTACATGGACCTTATAAACAAAATTATCGTGAACAACTGTTAACAGCACTCCTCAAGGCACAACAAACGGTACGTGAACACGGACCACCAGCAGTAAAATCACTGGAATTGATTAGTCTAGCCGAATTAGAAGAAATCCGTCGCCTTTGGGTGATGGAAAAACATGAAATTGAGGATAATTTACCCAAGCTTTATGAAGCTGCTACGGGACAAAGTTATCCGGGCAAGCGGTTAGCAAATCAGTCAATTTTTAAAGTAGCAGATTTGGATTTATTAAAAACCGTGTGTCAAGCCAACGGTGATGAGGAAGGATTGCAATTTCAACTTATTCGCGAATTACTCCACCTCGAACAACAATATCGAACCCTCAGTCGACGTGCTGGACTTTATGATGCTTTGGATAAAGCACTGGAACGTCATGCTTTTAACAATGCTCAAGAAGCCGAAGAATTTGCGTTAAGAAGAGAATTGGCCAAAACTCAAGCTAAACCAGAATCAACTCCTATCGATTCAACTACTTTACCTTTGTTTCGCTAACAATCTCAAATTTCTCTCAACGAATCTCAAATTAAATCTATTTTAAAGCTGCTATGAAGTTCTTGAAGAACGTCAAGATTTGTTAGTAGAAATAGAAGAGGTGCTAGAGAATATTGGTTTGACTACCGCAATAAAAGCCGACGAATAATCGGAGGAAATCAGCAGAGAAGAAGTATTCAAGTTGTTGAGGTCCAAGCCAGATTGAGCATGGTGGGTGGAATCCGGGAATGAGGTGACTTGTTTCGACCGTTCCCACCACTCACTGTTTGCGTCGAATTCAGATTTTTTAGACATTTTTAGCTAATTCAATTAAAAGCAAGTGTGATTGTTCTTGCGCTTCGATATGAAGAGATTCTTCAAGTGTTTCTAAACCATCACGTGTTGCTAAAAGATGACTATTAATCATGGCTGAACCTTCAATTAAAACAAGATAGGCTTGTCGTTGTGGTCGAATATCAAAGTGAATGAATTGACCAGGTGCTAAAGAAAGCGCATATAAATTGGCATCCTGATGAATTTTGACGGGGGCATTGCCCACTTCTCCAGAAACCAAATGTAACCACTGATTCTCCCTATCAGCCCAGGCAAAAGCGTAATCACCATAACGTGAATCATAACCTTTGTTATCGGGTAAAATCCATATTTGTAATAAGCGTGTTGTCTTATTGCCATGATTGTATTCGCTATGGGTCACGCCTTGCCCGGCACTCATATATTGTACTTGTCCACGACTCAGCACACGCTGGTGACCCATGCTATCAACATGCGTTAATTCTCCATCTACCACATAAGAAATAATTTCCATATCTTTATGTGGGTGCATACCAAATCCGGTGCCGGCTTTAATTAAATCATCGTTGATAACCCTTAATGCACCAAACTGAATGCGCTTTGGATTGTAATATTCAGCAAACGAAAAATGAAACCAGCTACTTAACCAGTTTAATTCTGATTTGCCATGTTGATTTGCTTTATAAGTCATAATCATAGTATTTCCTTTTTTAAAGCATTATGCGATGTTTAAACTTTAGCCTCCATTAATTAAAGTGAGTTATCACCTTTCAATCAATGAAAGTACGCTTCTTCAGACAAAGTTAAGTCCTGATTTAATTTTTTGCCTTTTCGTATAGTTTGTATAGTTATAGCTTTATTGGGCTGAGTATAAAAGAGCGCTAATTTTAAATCGGCAGACGATTGTATCTCTTGCCCAGCAAATTGCGTAATAACATCTCCAGCTTGTAATCCAATTTGGTGAGCGGGAGTTTCTTCCCCAACCGCTTTGACAATCACTTGGTTATTTTTCTCTTCTAGCCAAATACCTAATCGAGGAGATAATCTACCCTGAATAGCTTCGGTTAGGAGGACGTAATCCGCAATGCCTTTAGTCATTTTCTCATCTTGGATAAGGACCGTAAAAGGTTGATCATAACGTCGATAAAGACGTTCAGGAATCCCATAACGATACATTAAATGTCCATTTCCTGCTAAAACCACTAATTTAGTTTCTGGATGAGCCAGTAAGTATTGATGAGCAGATTGCGCCATCGTTTCATCCCAAAGCAATTGGCTTTGGAAAAAATAGTCAAAGTTTTGATATTCGAATTGTTGTTGATGAATTAAATATACTTGATATAAATCTTGCCGATACTGGTAATTGGAAAAATCCATCGCCGCTGGAAGATGCTGCTGTTCCTCGGTGGTTAAGCTATGGATACCACTTTTAACCACTTTGTGGGTTATAGTCGGCTCAATATTAAGTGCAATTAAAGGAATACCAGCTTGTTTAACATAATCTATAATGGGTTTGTACAACTGATAATCGACTCGCCATTGGCTAAAATAGCGCGATTTTTTAAAAAGGTTTGCTCATCAATTTGGTTAGTCAAATATTCATTGAGTATCGCTTGTGAGGAGACCGGAAACATTTCCATACCGACTGCGAGGGGATAACCAACTTCATGTAATTGTTTTATTATCATTAATTGATTGATATGATGAGATAATTTTTCATGTTGTTCACCAATATAAATCACCCGATTTTTGGCGATTATAGGAATAATTTCTTTTAAATCAGTAGTTTGGTCTGGTTGTAATACCTGAGCCGGGGAATGAGTGAAAATAGGAATGCCAGCGGTTGAAACAGTAAGATTTTTTTCGGTATTAATCCCAGCGGTAAAGGCAAGAGTACTGTAATGACCATAATGGGATAATTTTCTTTGTACGGCTTTAACTTCATCATTATCTTTGGCATGCAACTGCACAATCACTTCCTTATCGTTGTAAGGATGCTGGTGAACGATAACTTGTATCCCATCTTGAGGCAGAGATTGTTTACCAAAAAGTTGTTCTAATGGTGGGGTATTAAAACCAGCGATAATAAGAGAATTTTCTCGGAGTTGATTAAATTGCAGGGTTTGAGGGGTTGTCCAGTTAACCGGATTAAGCGTGATCGCTTCAATAAGTGGTTGATATAACTTACGTTGTTCTGCTGTAGTCACCACTAATATCTTGGGTTTACCCATAACGGCTGCTAAGGTGGGCGAGATTTCTTGTGGTAACAATTGTCGCATGACATCATAGTCTTCATCAAGAATGACTCGCGTGGGTAATTCCTCTAAGGTCAGGGTTATCTTTTCTTTGGCTTGATTGATTTCAATGAATTGTTGTGTTTTTTTGCCACTACTTAGATAAAGTGTTATGGGTAAGCGGAGTTGGAAAGGAAGAGTGGGTTGCATTACCGTAAAATCTAAGATGAATTGTCCTTGATTAACAACCAGTTTAGCTGATTCAATCCGGAGATGAGGAATTGCTTGCCGGTCTAGCCATTGCCCAAAATACCGATCTAAATAATGACCGGTATGTTTTTCAAAAACAGCTTGGATTTGCTCCCAACTGACTTGCCGGAATGAGTAACTTTTAATGCAATCTCGTAAAGCCGTAAAAAATAATTCATCACCATATTTTTGTTTCAACATATGAAAAATCATCGCGGCTTTACCGTAGCCAATTGCTTGTGAGGCTTTGTCTCCAACGGTATGAAAATGACGCACCGGTTGCACATTCTGGTCGTTGATATAAGCTTGATAATCTAACAAAATTTGCTTACGATAAGCAGCGCCTTGGCCTTCTGTATTAGCAAAATCATGATCCGCTAAATAGTGAGTGAGTCCTTCTGCCCAATTGCCTTTGGGGTAGTCTACAAAAACAGAATTACCAAACCATTGATGTAAAATTTCATGTCCTAAAGCCGTGTTAACAATAAAGGGTAATCTGAGCACTGCTTGTCCTAATAAAGTATAAGTTGGCATGGAATAACCGGTAGGTAACCTATTCTCAACAATAGCAAAGCGTTGATAGGGATAGGGCGTCAATTGTTCTTCGTACCGTGCTAGATATTTTTTAGTGTATTCTAGATAAGTGTCAACGAGATTAGCATCTGCTTTGAAAAAGTAAGCTTCAATCACGATATCTTTATAATTATCTGTTTTAAAAACATAATTTTTGGAAGCCGCTAAACTTAAGCTATCTAATGGATAAGCAAATTCAAATGTAAAAGTGGAATATTTTTCAGTGACTTGTACTGTAATTGTTTCTGCTGATGAATTCGCTAGAAAATCTTTAGGTAAAGTGACTGACAAGGCGTATTCGACTAGTCTATCTGGCTGAGGATACCAATTACCAGTTAAAAATACATTTTCTGAGTCAACCAAATGAAGCGATTTATCGTTTAATACCGCTTGGTAGGTTATGATAACTTCTTTACCTTTTTGAATTGGGAGGATGAGCTTATCGTCAACCGTTGAAGTAGGTTGATCATCTACTCGAATATCAGATAAATTTTTTATCGTCAAAGTTAAATTTAAATTATCATCAGCATGAAGGCGTGCCATTCCAGTTAGTAATTGATTTTCAGGATCAATTTTGACGTGAAGAAAGTAGTGAATATCCATACTCCATCCAGTTAGTGGTAAGCTAACTAGGGTCAATAAGATTGATACCACTCTAGAAAACATAATTTACTCCCCTAAAAAATGTCGTTAAACCCAATCGTTTGCTATTCAAGTCATTTCTGATTCTGAGTGCATAAATCCTTTAGATTTGTTGTTTAACCCATTGCCGAAAAGTTTTAGCCATTGTTACTTCACCTTGTTGTTTACTGGCTTGTAAAAATCGAGGAATTTCAGCAATATTAATGGAAGCAAAAGTTGGACTGGATTGGCAAACCTGATATTCTCCAGCAACGAGTTGATAGATAAATAGTTGTTTACCATTATATCGCCATAATTCTGGGACACCTAAGGCAGCATAAATGGGTAGTTTAGGTAAAGCCGCGAGGGTATATTCTATTTCAATGACCAGATCGGGTGGTGGATCTACTGTTAAGTCGATTTTGTCTTTATGTCTTACTTTGGCTTCCTGTTGAATGTAATAACAAGAGTCCGGTTCGGCACCCCGAGTTAAGTCGTCACGTTTACAGGTCAAAGAACCAGTCCTTTTAATTTCCAAATTCAGTTCCTCTACCAAAATTCCAATCAATAACTCCATCAGTCGATTAGCATTTTCATGAGCTGACTGTGGTGCCATAATTTCTAAACATCCCTGGTCATAAGTTAATCGTGAAGCGCGGCTTTCACCTAATTCGACTAATAAGGTTTTAAAAGTTTGCCAACTAATATTATGTAATAAAACTCGTTGTTCTTCTAAAAAAGTTGGTTCAATGATGGGCATGATAGTATCTCCACAGCAACTGAATTGGAATTAGCCCGCTTTTATTTGACATAAAACCTAACGGCTGGTGTTGTCATCGGTTCCGGTGAATTGATAGTCCATACCTTTGCTTGAGCAAGGTGTTGGCCGCGTTTGAGTGGCCATAATAATTGACGCGTATCAGCAACTGTAGTACCAATGACTTCGCCATCGACAACCCAATCGATAGAATTGACTTTTAGTGATGTATCTGACAGTATCAAAGCAAAAGCCTCATATTCATCGGGAATACGCGGATCCATGGCTAATTGTAGATCGGGGATGGGTTGCTTTAAAGAAAATGCGGCTGTCAATGACTTCACCGGAGTGACTTCGAGTGGATCACGGGATACCGGTTGAGTGCCCGGGACAAACCATTCCAATTTACTTGGACAAGTGGGCGTGGCAAGTTGTCCAGTGGTGCGACAAATATTCACTTTAATTAACTGGGGACTTAAAAACAAAGGTTGGGTTTCTTCATAACGATTTAATTCCGCAAAGATGGCTCGCAAGATTAATGCGGAACCGGTAGCGCCAGAAACTTGCGACATGGGTTGTTGATCAAGATTACCAAGCCAGACACCTACGGTGTAATGGTGATTGAAGCCAACCGACCAAGCATCTCGATAATCGGTAGAAGTGCCCGTTTTAACTGCGGTTTGAATTGGAAATCGCAGTAATGTCCCGCGTCCAAATTCTAAGCGGCGTGCATCTGAATCCGATAAAATATCCGCAATGATAGAAGTAATTTCCGGCGTGAATACCCTAATTGCTGGAGTTGGGAAAGTATTACGTAATACCTTAAGCGGACGAAATAGACCTTGATGAGCTAACACTGCGTAAGCTTGTACTAATTCTAATAAGGTGATACCCCCGTTACCCAAAGCCAAGCCATCACCATAATAATCCGAACGTGCTGTCAAACTCGATATCCCCAGTTGGTGTAACCGTTGTAAAAATGGTTGAGCACCGACAAATTGAATAGTACGAATCGCTGGAATATTCAAGGAATTACCTAAGGCATCTCGTAACCGCAATAGTCCATAATAACTTCGACTATAATTATGGTAATCATGCAGTCCTACGCCAACCGCTTCGGCTAAAGGTGCATCGTCAATTAAGGTAGCTGCAGTCCAACCTTTTTCCAAAGCTAACGCGTATAGAAAGGGTTTCAATGTGGAACCCGGCTGACGAGGGATAGTTACAGCATCAATTTGACTCCCTGGAATTTCCGGTGAGGGTTGACCCGAATTGACCCAAGCTAATACTTCATTTGTTTGATGATCAACAACTAATACGGCGCCATGACTCACATTTTGTCCTTTTAAATCTTGGATGCGTTGATCCAGGATTGGTTGAACAAACGACTGTAATTTAGCATCTAGTGTCGTATATAAACGTCCTAAATGCGGTAATGGCGAGGAAGCATGAGAAGTATAAATGTAATTAACAAAATGAGTTGCTTGAATCGGTAGGGAAGCCGCTTGTAAAGACAAGGGTGTGGTTAGAATTTCTTGATAATCAGTAGCATTAATCAAATTCAAATCGAATAAGCGTTGCGCGAGTCGAACGATCGGTGCTTCAATTTCAGTCTTACTTCGACGCAAATCTAGCCGACTAGGCGCGCGAATTAGCACTGCTAATGCTATCATTTCTTTCAAATTTAAAGTATCTAAATCACGATCAAAGTAATAACGAGCGGCTTGCACGACACCACGGCGTTGATTAGCATAAGGCACTTGATTTAAATAAAATTCGAGAATATCTGCTTTGGAAAAATGTCGTTCTAAACGACCCGCTTCAATCCCTTGCAACCAATGTGACCAAAAGGTCCGGGGACGTGGATACAACATTCGGACAGTTTGTTCAGTTATGGTACTGGCACCACGCACGATTCGTAAAGCCAATAGATTTTGGAATAGGGCATGCCAGCGTGCTCGCCAATCGGGACCACCATGCTCATAAAAACGTTTATCCTCTGCTAACAGAAAAATTTGTTGCAATAGTTCGGGAATATCATGCAGTGGAACATAATCGTGGATATTCCAATCATTTTGATAAGTCATGGTAAGGGGAATAGCATGACGATCTAATATTTGTAATTTACGAATAGGAGAAGTAGTTACCGATAAAGTTAGGGGTAATGGCCTTAAATCAATCAGCGTTTTTCCAAACACCATCCCGAAACTTAACAGCAACATAATTAAGCTTACCTGGCTGAATTTACGCATAATAAAATTTTCCAGTTTGGTAGTCGCGGTGGTGAGAGATTAGGATTGAGTTTGTAAGAATTGAATGACTTCGTTGATAGGTATTGATTGTGATTCCTGAGCACGCCGTCCTTTATATTCGACCTCATTTTTATCTAACCCACGTTCGCCTAGCACTAACCGGTGAGGAATACCGATTAATTCCATATCAGCAAACATCACTCCCGGGCGTTCTTTGCGATCATCGAATAAGACTTCGATTCCAGCTGATTGTAGTTGTTCATATAAATTAACTACTGCTTCACGTAACCGTTGTGATTTGTGCATATTCATGGGTAACAAAGCTACCTTAAATGGCGCAATAGCCGCTGGCCAAATAATACCCTGGTCATCATAATTTTGTTCAATCGCCGCTGCAACGACTCGAGAAACTCCAATTCCATAACAACCCATCGTTAAAATAATCGCTTGACCTTCTTCATCTAAAATAGTAGCTTGCATAGCGCGACTATATTTATCACCTAATTGAAAAATATGTCCGACTTCAATCCCACGCGCTATCGCTAAAACGCCTTGACCATCGGGACTGGGATCACCAGTTTCAACATTGCGGAGATCAAAGGTTTGCGGTTCTGGTAAATCACGACCCCAATTGACACCAACGAGATGTTGGCCATCTTTATTAGCCCCACAGACAAAATCGGTCAGATGAGCGGCACTGTGATCGACAATAATTGGTAAGGTTAAACCAACTGGTCCGAGAGAACCAATGTTACATCCCAGTGCTTCTTTGACCTTTTCTGGGGCAGCAAAAGTCAGTGGATTAGCTATTTGTGGATGTTTAATCGCTTTGATGATATTTAAAGTATAATCACCTCGAAGTACCAAAGCGACTAAGCCTTTAGTGCCATTGACTAATAAAGTTTTAACACATTGTGAAGGCTTAACTTTGAGAAATTGACTCACTTGTTCTATCGTTTGTTGATTCGGCGTATTGACTAGCGCCATTGCTGTAGTTGGTTTAGGACGTTCTCCTGGTGGCGGTAAAGCTTCGATCATTTCAACGTTAGCCGCATACTTGCTGGTGGTGCTATAGGCAATCGCATCTTCGCCAGATTCAGCTAACACATGAAATTCATGGGAACGACTTCCACCAATATTCCCAGAATCTGCTAATACTGCTCGGAATTTTAGTCCTAACCGCTTGAAAATACGATTATAAGTTTCATACATTAAATCGTAAGTTGCTTGCAGTGAATCTTGGTCCAAATGAAACGAGTAAGCATCTTTCATTAGAAATTCGCGGGCGCGCATAATCCCAAAACGCGGGCGAATTTCATCACGAAATTTCGTTTGAATTTGATAAAAATTGGCCGGTAATTGTTTATAACTGCGAATTTCCCGGCGAATTAAGTCAGTAATAATTTCTTCATGGGTTGGACCAAAGCAAAATTCGCGATCATGACGATCTTTCAAGCGTAATAATTCTGGCCCATATTGTTCCCAGCGACCGGATTCTTGCCATAATTCTGCCGGTTGAACTGCCGGCATCAGCACTTCTTGCGCCCCGGCTTGATCCATTTCCTCGCGGATAATTTTCTCTACTTTCCGCAATACCCGCAAGCCGAGTGGTAACCAAGTATATAATCCAGCCGCTAATTTACGAATCATCCCAGCACGCAGCATGAGTTGATGACTGATAACTTCAGCATCGGCTGGGGTTTCCTTAAGAGTTGCTAGTAATAAGCGGGTAGTACGCATGATGAAATCCTTTTTACGCAGTCAGTGAAAAATCAAATACTATTGAAAGTAGTATACACCTGAAATGAATGGAGTGGAGGAGGGCGAACACATCGGTTCGCCCCTACAAAATACCGCCTCGGTAGGGGCGAACCGACGTGTTCGCCCTTAATAGCTAAAATAACAAAATTAAACCCACCACTGTCGCGGTCAAACAAGTCGCTAATACCCCAGCTACAATCGATTTCATTCCCAAAGAAATAATCTCATCGTGCTTTTCCGGTGCCATTACCGTCATCCCGCCGATCATAATCCCTAAACTACCCATGTTAGCAAAACCACACATCGCATACATCATGATTAAACGACTACGTGGTTGTAAGGCATTTTCCGGTAGGTTAGCTAAATCGATGTAGGCAATTAATTCATTTAAGATGACTTTGGTTCCCATCAATGAACCCGCAGTAAAAATTTCGTTATAAGGAATCCCGATTAAGAAGGTGAGTGGCGCCATAATTAAGCCAAAAATCCGTTGTAGTGTAAGCGGTTGTTCATAAATTGGCGGGAGTAGTTGTAGGATTTGATTCACTAAATTCACTAAAGCCACTAACACAATGAGCATCGCAATAATATTAATCAATAACTTAACGCCATCGGTGGTGCCGGTGACAATGGCATCCATCATGCTCGAAGCCAATTGAGGCAATCGAATCTTTTCAGTTTGTGCATAAGCGGGTTGGGGAACGATGATTAACGCGATGATTAAAGCTGAAACCACGTTGAGCAGCGAAGCGGTTAGAATATGTCCCATCGCTTCTGGAATGTGACTAGATAAGATATTGGCGTAAATAACCATCATCGTTCCCGCAATCGTGGACATTCCCGCCACCATCACTGCAAAAATTTCATCCCGACTCATTTTACTTAAATAGGGTCTAATCAACAAAGGTGCTTCTACCATGCCCATAAAAGCGTTGGCAGCGGCGCCTAATCCGACGGTGCCGCTGATATGTAAACTTTTCTCTAATAACCACGAGAAAAATTGTACCACTAACGGTAAAATACGATAATAATACAACACGGCAGATAGCGCGCTCATTACCAACAATAATGGTAACGCCTTGAATGCTAGAATAAATAACTGTTGTGGCTGTTGTACCGCAAACGGGGGTTCACCGCCGCCCAAATAACCAAAGACAAAACGCGTTCCGGCAGTCGTAGCTTGTTCCAAGACGGCAACGACTTGATTCAAGACTAAGAAAAAATCTTTGAAAATCGGGATTTTTAATAAAATAATCGCTAAACTCAGATGAATCCCCAAACCGATCATTATCCGTTTCCAGGAAATCGCGGGGCGCGCTTCACTAAAAAGATAAGCTATCAATAAAATAGTGCCTAAACCCAAACTACCTTGTACTATCATGTTATTTTTGCCTTAAAGAAAATTCATGTCACCCGTTACTGAAACCCTGACTTGGGCACTCGTGATTCCAACGTATCAACGTCAAGCTATCTTGTTACGATGTTTATCCTGTGCTGCCCAACAAACCTTACCACCGCAAGAAATTATTGTGATTGATGCCAGTCCGGATTGGCAAGCGACTTATCAGCAAATCATGCAAACCTTGGCAAATCAACATTCCTCAATCGATTGGAAATACTTACCGGCTAATCGCTTATCCTCAGCCGCCCAACGTAATCAAGGCATTGATTTAGCCACTGCTGACATTGTGTTTTTGATCGATGATGACTCGTTGATGTATCCGGAGTGTGCCCAAGAAGTCATTCGCCTTTATGCTCAAGATACCCAACACCAAGTCGCTGGCATTATGCCGAAACTGGAAGCCTTACCGCCAGATAGCCAAGAACAGTCCGGGGCGGTTAACAATAACCCGATTTCCTTTCGTTCCAAGCTGGCGAATGGGATAAAAATTTATCAAGCCAAACTCCGCTATATTGCCAAACAATTAATCAAAGATGATGATATCTTTATTCCGTATGATTTTGCTTTTCCTAAATATACTCTACCGGAAACCTTGAAAAACATGGCCACGCATCCGGTACCGATGATACATGGTGCCCGCATGAGTTATCGGCGAGAAATTCTAACACAGGTACGCTTTGAAGAAACTTTAGAACGCTATGCCGTGAATGAAGATAATGATGTGTGTTATCGGGCTTCGCGTCTCGGAATGCTCTTACATGCACTCCAAGCTAGAATTTGTCACCTCCAAACGCCAGAAGGACGTTTAACACGATTTACTACCACGGCATTATGGGGATTAAATCAAGTGGTTTTACACCGTTTCCATAGCGCCAATCTGCAACAATTTAACCAGCGATTTCGACAACTTTTATGGCAACGACTTTGGACGCAAGCGCTTAAAGATATCCTGGATCGCCGCTGGACTTTGCCTTCAGCACGTGGTATTGGCTTTGTGCTACGGCATTATCAAGCTATTTTAGCGATGACGTCAGAACAGCTTCAAGCGGAGTATCCGACTTTTCAACAACAATTGATTAATCGGGATTCTCAGAACCGGAGAAACTAACTCAATACTTCTCGATAGCTACAAATAGCAATTATTTAGTAGGTGGGCATTGCCCACCCCACCTAGCTATAGGTCTTTAAATGGATTGATTATTTTAATCCGATTTTCGATCAATTGATTATGCTGTAAATCTTCAGTATAAAGAATAGAACAATTGTTTTCCAAAGCGGCAGCAACTATTAAACTATCCCAAAATGAGATATTCTGTTGTTGCCTTAAAGCAAAAGCATAATCGTAAGTTGATTTGCTAGTCACTGATAATTTTGATATTTTTAATATCCCAGCCGCAATTTTTAATTTGGCATCCTCATCTCTAATGCCATATTTTCTTATTAAATTCCAGTGAACTTCCATTATTACCTGAGTAGAAACAACGATAACTTTTTCTTGATAGAGATTTTCTAATAAGTGAATACATGTATTTTGTTTAGTTTGCTTATCAAGGGCGATAAATGCATAAATCCAAATATTGGAATCAATAAAAACCTTATTCACGGTAAATTTCTTCCCGTTGAAATGGTTCATATTGAGTTGTTATGACGGGATTATAGAAGATATTTGGTAATATTCGATTTTGCTTCTCTTCTTCATTATAGAGGAGGATGATTTTTACGTGTTTATCTTTTAATTGTTCAAAATGAGGAATTCTGATGAATTCATCATTAATATCTATTTCAAACTCGATTGCTTGCATAATTCGACCTGCTGTGTGATTTAAAAGTTTGCTTTCCATATCCATGCAAAATAATATCATTATTTATGTTTTGGATGTAAGCGCTTAAAGATATCCTGGATCGCCGCTGGACTTTGCCCTCAGCACATGGCATAAGCTTTGTGCTACGGCATTACCAAGCTATTTTAGCGATGACGCCAGAAAGGCTTCAAGCGGAGTATCCGGCCTTTCAACAACAACTGATTAATCGCGATTCTCAAAGTTGGAAGAAATGAAATGACCAAAATAATTAATTGGTTTTAGTTGAAATGATCTTGTTTAATTAGGTATACTGCTTTGCGATTTTGCTGGTTACTAAGTTTTATTTGGTAGCAAATGAACCCGACCTACCTAGCTACGTGGGCTGGAGCGTGGGAACGAGGAAAAATGTAGGATGGATAAGGCGTGAGCCGCCATCCACCAGAAACCAATCAAGGTGTATGACGCTTCGCTTATATACCCTACGCAGGTTAGTTTAAAGATTAATTATGTAGACTGTTTTCGATTTTTGCTTGTTACTAAATTTCGCTTGGCAGATTTAAGCAAGGTAAAGCTTTGTGTGCGGACACTACCGAACAGGGCTTGGTAACGAGAGCAAAAAGTTACTGTTTTTCCAGAACTATTCAGATTGATACCGTAATTATTGGTGATGGAGGTAATTGCAGAATTATAGAAAGCGAGGAAATTTTCTGCTTATAGCGGCAGCAAAAACACAAGGGTACCGGTTTAATCGCTTGTAAAATAGAGTTTGCTGAAGACCTTCTCACCATAGCAGGCACCAAAATGGATTATACCTTGAATAGCCGTTTGCGGCAAGTCAGCACGTTTCTGCAACGAGAGCTTTTTGCTGGGCTGGAAGAGGAAAAACGGGATATAACGCCAAAACTTCAAGAAATTATCAGGGTTCTTGAGTTTGTTCAAATAGAGCGGTACGTGCCGAGTTACCGAGGTTGCGTTGGAAGGCAGGGTGAATGTCGTCCCGAGATAGCCAGAGCTTTTGTTGCTAACAAAGTGTTGAACCTACCCTGAGGCCTTGATTGACCGCTTGAAGGTGGATAGAAGCCTAGGGCGGATTGGTGGGTTTGAGAAAAGAAATCCCCGGTTCATGGACGTTTTCACGGGCTTACGCCGAGTTTGCGGCACTCGACTTGCCCGCCAGAACGCACGAGGCATTGATTAGACGGGAATTAAGTGACCAACTGATT
>JAAUSR010000174.1 GCA_012032555.1 Thioploca sp. | reverse complement strand
TCTACCCATTCATCAATATTTATTGAAACTTTATCAGATTTTTTTGATAAAAAGTCTAAAAATTCTTTACGTGCCATTTTTCTGGCGGTCCAATATAAAATCTACGATCAAAACGGCTTGGACGATTTTTAATACGAGATTCTAATTCTTCTGGATAGTTGGTAGTGGCAAGAAAAACAATATTATCAAAAGAATTTACACCATCAAGAATATTTAAAACAGTAGATGGGTTATTACTTTTGAGAATTGATTCAAGATCCTCCATAATTACAACAACTGGTGTAAGGGGCTGAATCTTTCTCAACATTCTCAAACCGTGAACAAAAGTTCTGAATCGAAAAAATTGATTGCAATGCCACCACGATTAAAATATCTTTTATAATAAATTTTATAGTGCAAGATTTTCCACCACCTGGTGGTCCATAAAGCAATATTCCTCTCTTATATGGAATTCCAAATTCACTAAATAATTCTCTTTTAGTCCAAAATTTTTCAATTTCATTAATTACTTCATCAATTTTACTATCTGTAAATCTTACTAAATCTTCTATCTTATAATTAGTTGCATTAAATACAATTCCAACTCTTGGAATACTATTAATTTCATAAAGATCTGGTGGTAATTCACTACAAGTATCATTAACTGCAGTATAAATACTACCATCTTTGCTCCAAAGTTTAAAATTTTCTAACTTAGCTTCTTCTTTTTTTGTTAATTTTAATGATTTGTTTTGAAGATATTCGCCTAAAGCATGATCTTCAATAAATAAATCACCTTCTGGTGTAAAAGACTCATATTCCATTCTCTTTTTCTCCTGTTATTAAAAATTTTCTAACAGATTGCATATCATACCAAACAACTTCTTTTTGTTTCGGTGTACGCAATAAAAAAGCCGGATGAAATGTAGGCATTACCGGTATTCCACGGTAATCTTCCCACTTTCCCCGGCGTCTCGTGATCCCTAAACCAGAACCACAAATAGCCTCAATTGCTGAGGCTCCTAATGCCAAAATTGCTCTGGGCATCAACTCCTCAAGCTGCCTGTCTAAAAATCCACTACATGCTAAAACCTCCCCCGGTAATGGCTTTCTATTACCTGGAGGCCTACATTTAACTACATTCAATATAAATACATCATTTCTTGTTAAGTCTATAGATTTAATCATATTGGTAAGAAGCTGTCCGGATCGTCCGACGAATGGCAAGCCTTGTTCGGCTTCATCGGCACCTGGTGCTTCGCCTAAGATAACTAGATCTGGTTTTGGATTTCCGGTTCCTGGGACATGTTTTCCTGGGGTTTTATGAAGGGCACAGGCGGTACAAGAATTTATTTCGTCAGATATTATTTGAAGATTCATTTTAATTTTTCTAATAACTTATCCATACTAAGCATTTTTTCTTTAGGAACTGTATAAAATTTATCTGGATATTTACGAGTTCTATCAAATTTTCTATTATGTCCCATTCTTTTGGATTTTCACAACTAACCCATAACATACATCCGGTAAATCTAGAAATCATTACATAAGCAAATGGTTTATCTTCTCTACCATCAAATTTTTTTACTGTATCAACAATTGCTGTTTTATATGGAAAACTGTTAGGAGAGGTAAATATTTCTTTTCTACTTTTTATTTCAATTCTTTTTTTATTTACTATTAAATCTTTTGAGTCAAAAAATGGTGCTGCCTGTTCTATTCCATCTTTTCTTATTTCTAAGGAAGGCATTTGTACATCTAGTCCATTTAATTTAAAAAATAATACTGGAAGAGTTTGCCAGGCAAAGCCCTCTGTAAGTTCTTTAATAAAGAGAGCATCATTTTTAGACCATGGTAATTTATTTTCCATCAACATTCCTTATCGCTACTTCCAAAGCCACCGGTTCCACGCTTACCATTTCTAATTTTGCAAAGCTTATCAAATTCATCATCGGTAATTTGTTCAACATTCATATATTGACGTTTTACCGGAATTAATTGTGCTATACGTTCTTTAAATTCAATTTTTAAAGAAAGACCAGTGCCATCAGAACCATAAATTCTGTTTAAATAATAAACATTATTATATAAAGAATCATCTGGTATAAATTGTGCTGCCAAAAATAATTGGTTCTCATAACCCTCATCAATGACTCCATACAAACAATGGAGGCCTTTTTTAGCAAATGTTGAAGAGCGTGGTCTTAATTCAAGCCACCATCCTGGTGGGGCAAAAACTCTAAAACCCAATGGGATTAGAAATTTTTGATTAGGCTTAAATAAGATTCCATCTTCAGCTGCACAACAAACATCATATCCAGTATCATTATCTGATGCTTGTTTTGGAAGGAATGTTTCATCTAATCCTGGCATTAATGCAAATTTGAATTTAGGAGCATTAACCTTATTCATATTTTTTTCATATTCATCTTCCATATACATTTGATCTAAATGATCTGCAAATTTAAAATCAATCACTATCTTTCTCACTTTCTTCTATAATTTTTTCTACAATATGCTGTACATCCAGAAGTTTACATGCATATTTTGTAGCCTCCTCGACTTGAACTTGATATTTAGCTTCTATTTGTAATGATTGAATCAAATTTCTAAATTCTTCAAACTGTTCTTTTGTATTTTCACCTTTACCATAGATATCATGGAACATTTCATGATGATCTCGGCATAAACAGGTTCCATTAGAAATATCATATCTTTCATCAGGAAAGGAAGCCCAAGCATTCAAATGATGGGCATTTAATTCAATGCCACGGCGGCCACAAATTTCACATGTATAATGATTTTTTTGTTTAATTTCTCTTGCCCATCTTAAATATAGAAAATCATCTTTTCTATCAAATACTGCCATTATGTATCCAAAAGCTTTTTAATTTTATCTAATCTTTCTTTTGTAGATCCTTTTTCTTGTGCAATTTTTTTAATATCAGAAATTACATCTATCGCTTGTATAAAACTTTGAGTTGGAGTTTTATTCAAACAAGAAATACAAATCTTAATCGGACGAGAAAATGCAGCAATTTTTACAGTTTCAAGTTCATAACTTAAAAACTCACTGCCACACACCTCGCAATTATCTGATTCATATCTTGCCACAACTCACTTCCCTAAAAATTTATGCGACAATATACATATATCATCGATTTTGAATTTCAGGGAAATAATCAATCCAAGAAGGATGAATATTTTTCTTACTAAACATATTATATTCAATACTGAGCATATGAGCTGGAACGGTTGGTTTTTTGATAAGTTTCATTCCGGCTTGTTCTGGAGTTCTATTTGCTTTTTGTGCATTTGCCTCAAGTGAAGCAGTTACACAATTTTCCCAAGTATTTTTACCGCCCTGATCTTTAGGTATCACATGGTCAATAGTTAATTTACCTGGAGAGTAAATTTTCCCAGTATATTGGCATGTATACTTATCACGTCTAAAGATATTTTTCCTATTAAACCGGGGCGCTCTTGGCCGGCGTCTTACATAAGTTTTTAAACGCATTGTTGCTGGATATTGCTGTCCAGCCCATATATCCTCATAATTTTCCCAGGGAGTAATTAATTCGGCTTTACCAGCAGCAAGTAGTTTTACCATCTTACGAAAAGATATAAATGCAATTGGTTGCCATATTTTATCAAGCAATAAAGTTTTGACTGCCATTATAGTGCTTTTAATAAATTTATTGATTCTCTTATGTCTTGCCCTTTTGTTAGGGGCATTTCATTGCCTATACAAATCCAATTAGGAAAAGATTTTCTGGCAAACATTTCTAATTTTGGTCCATGAAACATTTTATCTAACATTTTTTGCAAATGCTCAGGTTTTTCAGAATGTTTTGTAACAGGATGAAAATGAACAGATCTTTGAGATCTATTTTTTTAATTTATTATATATTTTACCTTTTGTACCAATTAATACTATTTCATGTGTTTGACGAAATAATCTACCCATTCCGAACGCTAATATATTATTAAAATCAAATTCTAATAATGTTTTATAGATTTAATTAATGTTTTTAGAAT
>JAAUSR010000173.1 GCA_012032555.1 Thioploca sp. | reverse complement strand
TTACCACTAAATAAAGTTTTTTATTATAAGTGTCAACCTCTAATCTTATTGCTTTTGCAACTGTATTATGCTTTTTCATTTAATTTTGATAATAAATCTTTAACGTTATTATTTACAAACTCTTGCCGTTTTGGCAAATCACTTAAACTTGCATTTGCAAAATTTTTTAACATAACACCTTCTCCATGAGGCCCTTTTCTATTTTTAACTATATGATATTTTAAATCAGGATAATCTTTTTCTCCAGGCCTGGTTTCAATTTGAATTCCTAAATTAGCATGATGAATAATTAAACTTGATCGCCCAAATCGATGCATTCCAATTCGCTTATCAGCTTCTGCCTCTTTACTTTTAGACCCTCGTTTAATATCAGTTAATTGGGCTGCAGTAATACAAGCAATATCATAAGCTCTAGAAAATTCATGCAAAGATGCAGCTATAGCTCCAACTTTTAACCAATCCGCATCCTTTTCATATCCTGTACTACGCATCAAACCCATATAATCAACAACCACAATGTCCGGTCTATACTTCAATAAAGCATCATTATACCGAGCTTCTACTTCTTCTATAGTCAGACCTCTAGGAACATCAATTATATCAAAATAATACCCAGCTTCCTGATATTTTTTAATGAAATCAAGAGCTAATTCCATTCTGTTTTTTTGTTCATCATCAAGCGGAAAAGCTAATGGATCTGATAATCCAAATAATGGAATATCTGCCATTTTACACAATAATCTTTGAAAACATTCATCATAACTCATTTCTAAAGAAAAATAACAAATATTAAATCCTTTATGAAATTTTGGATTTATATCTTTAGCCATGTCTATAGTATTATTTTGCATCCATATTTGAACAGCTATATTGGTAAGTAACATACTTTTACCACTGTTGCTCTCACCACCAATAATAATTAATTCACCAGGAGATAACCCTCGGTAAAGCTCATCAATTCCAGAATAATGACTTTTAATTAATGGTAAAAGTTCTGGCTGTTCCATACGATTTTTAAATCGCTCTTGGAACTCATCTACATAATCTCCAATTGTTTGCTGTAAATATCCGCGGCTCAAATCAAGCCGAGCTACATCTTGCATCTTTAATGCAAGTTTTTTGAAAAAACTCTCGGGCGTATCATCATCAACATCCGCCGCCTCCGCAGATATTTCTTTCTGAACTTTAACTTGATATCTTTTCTTTAATTTAGAAATATAATAATTAAACTCTTTTTTATCAAAATCAATCTGATTAATTTTTTCAAATGTAGTTTGTATAGTAGAAACAAATCCCGGATCCTTTGAATAATAATCAGATAATGTATTTATTGTAGGTGGAGTGCGAAAATTTTTCGTATATTCAAGAACAGATCTTGAAAATTTTCTATACTGGTCAGAGAACAGAGATGCGTCGTAAGTGTGAGCGAATTGAATAGCGGTTACTTTATCTTCGGTAATTCCGCGCAAAACTTTTAAATCTAAATCTTTCATTGGCCCCTATGATCTTTTCCAGGTACTGGAACAAATGTTATCATCTTCATTAAACTTTGAATACTTATTTGAAGAGATCCAGAAAAACTACGAGTTAAATCAATATCATTTGTACAAAGTATCAATGGTAAACGATTTTGTATTCTAGCACGAATAACCGGCTCTATGATACGTCCAAATAAATCAGCAGCATTTTCACTACCCATAAATCTAGGATCAAATTCATCAATTATTAAAAATCTGTTTCCAATAATAACTTTCTCCCTTCTTCTTTATCTGAAGATAAAAGAACATTAATAATATCTGTTAAATTAACATAAAGCCCATTATATTTTCCTGTTTCAACAACTCTTTTTAATATACAAGAACATACAAAAGTTTTACCGGTTCCATGAGAACCTGCAAAACACATTTTTAAACCTTCAGAATATGTTAAATCAATATTCTCTGTCATTTCACCATAACGTTTTGATAATACTTTTGGACCTACAAAAGCATCCATATCTCGAAACCAATAATCAACAGGAATATTAGCAATATAATATTGATTAAATGCTGTTATAAGAGCACTCAAATCAATTGGATTTGATATTTTTCTTTTAACTAATGCAATACTTGTATCAAGTTTTTTTATTGGAACGTTGTGGAATGGGGTTTTGAAATTTTCTAGGGATGGTTGTTCTGTTTGGATCATATGCAAACTCTACATGTCCAGGAGTAAATGTTGTCAACTTCTTCCTGGCTTCTTCTTTTTCTAGTTTTATCTTTTCAAGATGAAGCTCAGTTAATGATTTTGCTTTTAATGCTATAGATTTTGGTTTAATCTCCCTTGGAGTATTATAAATTAATTTATAACATTTAACATCTTTTTTAGTATTTTGAATTACTAATAAAATATTTTCTTCCGTATAAATAGCTGATTTTTCATCTGACCAAGATTCTACAAATCCTTTTTCAACCATACCATCATAAAACATAATGACAATATAATCATTTCTATCAGGAATCATTCTAATCTCTCCAAAATATCCGGATCAAATCCCCGATCCTTCAGTTTTGCAAATAAATGCACATAACATTCATTATCATCAGGATCAGATTCAATTGCTAATTTTGCAAAAGCTAAAATCTCCATATGTAATTAATATCTAATGTCTTAGTTACCTCTTCAATATATGCCGGCAATTGAGTTGCCCTTGTTAACTTTCTTCGCTTCCGCGCTTCTGCTTTAAATTTTTGAATTAAATTTGATGTAAAGAAAAATGCTATAGAATTAATAGAAATATTTTGAGGTATGATTACTGTATCAAATACCCAATCAATATACTCCTTACTAACTTCAGCATTATTCTCACTACCTAATGCATGTATCATTCGGTTTGTGCAATATATTTCAGAACATTTAGTTGGAGCACCTGAGTAAGACAGTGTAAACTCATTTCCTGAGAATTCGCGATATCTTTTTAAGATATGCCCTAGTATTTCTTCAGATGTCCAGGAAGAAACTGGTTTATTTGAATATTCTATGAGTCTATTTTTAAATCTTTTCCAATGAACATTTGGAGTTCCATCAGATTTCAATCCGCTAGGTTTTCTTATTTTTTCTTTGGCCATGATACTTTAAACTCCTCTTCATAAATAGCTTTTCTTTTTTCAGAATGATTTAATAAATAAGGTGCTTGATCAACAAAATCAATAATTGCCGCTCGGTCTTTATTATGATATGGTCTTATTACCCGACCAATCCTTGCAAAGCTCTAACTGAGCTTTTTCCACCACCAGCACACACAAGCCCTGCCATCTTTGGAATATCTACACCAATATCAAAAATTTTACTTGCAATAATACATTTTATTTCATTATTTTCAAGTTGTTCTTGAATTTTTGCACGTGTATTAGAATTATCTTTTCCAGATAATAGTGCATGAGGAACTTTGATTAGTGATTTGAGAATTTCCCCATGTTTGATGCTGTGAAAGAGTATGAGTGTAGGAAAGCCTTGCTCGACCAGTTTGTGGGCAGCTAATGCTACTAAATTATTTCGTTCTTCATTTTCTGTAATATATTTGCTATAAACAGTATTATATTGAACTCGTTTTGGACCGGCCCATTTAGGAACACTAAGAAAACGAATATCTGGATCAACTAAATAATTATTTTCAATAAGCCAGCGGGCTGAAATGTCAACAATTTTATTACCTAATACTGCTTCAATTAATAAATCCGCACCATCATCTCTCCATGGACTGGCACTCATACCATAGAAATATTCTACCTTTACATGACGAGAAATATTCTGAACTGTATCACATGCTGCTAAATGACATTCATCCAATATACCAACCTTAGATGTAAGCAGCATTTCCTTGATTGCTCTGAATTTAGCAGGATCTATTTTTTTTTCTTTTTCAGACTCATCATCTAATGTTAATTTTGATTTAATATCTAAAACCTGACCAATACTCCAAATAGTAGCAATATTAATATCTGCTATTTCACAAATACCATCACCAATTTTACCTATTTTCTGATCAAAAACTTGTGTAAAAAAGCATGAAGTTGATGAGTAA
>JAAUSR010000077.1 GCA_012032555.1 Thioploca sp. | reverse complement strand
ATGCCTAGGATTTTTTGATTTCGACTCTATCCCAGGTAGCCTTGCAAAAAACGCCGCCAAGCGAGTTGGAATGATAACTACCGTGCCAAATTGGTGTTTGGCAAGAAATTTTAATGCGGTGGCCCTGAATTTAACCATGTGTTTAAGAATTCGGATATTCATTTTGTTGGTCAGTTTAATTTTGGTACCAGTTGGTTTTGGACAACAAGATAAAATCGGTGGTAAACAATCTATTACTGATCAAAAAATAGAGATGACTATTTTGGGGATTGCAGAATGGTTACCCAGTCGAATTACGGTCAATATGGCTAATGAGCTTTTTTCAAAATATGTCAAGGAAAAATATGGATATGAGGTGAGCTTTACTTTTGAACAAGCTCCTTTTACTAATCTTTTACAAAAAGCCTCTTTGTCGCTGGCAACCCGGTCACAACGATTCAACATTATCATTTCTGATAGCCAGTGGTTAGGTACGCTAGCAGAACATGATTGGATTGTACAACTTAATAATATTATTAATGAAAATTTAGAATTAAAACAGATTAAGTGGCTTGATCCTATTGTTGAGAAAGCTTACATGATTTATCCAGATGGTTCTACCAACTTCTGGGGAATGCCGCAGGAGGGTGATGTTATGCTGCTCTATGTTCGCAAAGACCTGCTAGAAGACCCTGATGAGCAAAAAGCTTTCAAAGTTAAATACGGATTTGATTTACCCCAAACCTATAACGATTTTCTATCTCTGACCATGGATAAATACGAGAAAATGTGTGAATTCTTTACCCATCCGAGTAAAGGTTTATATGGTTTAGCTGCCCAGTTCTCAAGAGGATATGATTTCATGAGTGTTTCCTTACACTCTTTTATTTGGTCGAGAGGTGGCCAAATATGGAATGAAAAGAACCGGCAAGTATGGGGTATTCTAAATACTCATGAAAATGCGCAATCTTTAGAGCAACTGGTCAGTCTGTTGAAATATACACCCCAGGACGAGATACTAGATTATGGCATTACTGAAGTGAGTCGCGCTTTTGCTGAGGGAAAAGTGTTCTCAGCTTTAAATTGGGCTGCTATCGGCAATGATATGGTGCCCATGCATATGAGAAACAAAGTTTTAATTGTTCCTCCTCCCAGCTATAAAATCAACGGCGAAATCCAAAGAATTTATTCCATAGGTGGTCAACCTTGGGTAATCAACAAATTTAATGATGCTAACCATATGAAAGTAACCATAGATTTTCTGAAATGGTGGTATTTACCGGAAACTCAGTTGGAATTTGCAAAACGCGGTGGTTCTCCAGTTACTAAAGCATTTTTTGAAATCCCGGGGTATGAAAATATTCAACCTTGGTTTAAGGCTTATAAATATATGTTAACTGAAGAACATGCAAAAGATTTTTGGCATGAACCCAGCTATTTTGAAATACTTTCCATTCAACAAAAAGCTATTACTGATTATGCTTCAGGAAAAGTGACTCATGCTCAGCAAGTATTAGATTATGTTGCTTATACCCTTCAATTAATCTTATATGAGTCAGCTAGAAGTCAAATTCCACCGCCACCGCCACCCATTACCTTATATTAATTGGTTACAACTCCTGAGTTAGCAGGAATTGCTGTTATGAGATTAACTATTTTACCTAAATTTTTGATATTAAGTGGCATTCCTACCAGTTTTTTATTGATTCTAGGCATGATTGCCTACGCTAATTTAAGTTCACAGGAACGCTTAATGGATAATGTGGTTAACGAAAAGTTTAAAAATTTCCAAGCCATTTCTACTATTTCAGAACAAATCTTTAATGTTCACAAGGCAGTAAGCCAAATAGTCCGTTGGAAAATTTTAGAATATCAAAATATTCAAGAAACTCATGAAACATTGCAAACTCAAATCGATCAAATTAACCAGATAGCAGCCAGTCAGTTTATCACTACTTTACAAGATGAAGCGGTCATACAAATAAAAGCCAGTTTACAAGAATATGAAGCATTTCTGAACTTTATAAAAAAGATATTACCAACTGATGAATTTTTAGCCCAAATTTATTTTGGGGCAGTGCCGATGTAACTGTGGATATTTTAACGGTCAATTTTAATCTTTTGAAAGATAAATACGAAGCAGCCAGTAATACTGCCTTTGTCAATTCACAAAATCGATTTAAAGCGACGATATTAATGTTTCTGATCATCTTCACCTTATCAGTAGTCATTTCCCTGTTAGTCTCGTTTCTGATTGGTAATAAAATTGTGGCTAACATTAAAAAAATGGTCACAACCATTAATTACATATCTGAGAGTAAAGATTTTACTAAAAAAATTGAACTCGATTCTGGTGATGAAATCGGGCTATTTGCAAAACATATTAATAGTATGTCTGAAGCGATTAAACAATATACCTTGGAATTAAAAGATTATTCTGACAATCTGAAACAAAAAGTAGCTGAACGCACAGCAGAACTATTTAAAGCCAAAGAAGCAGCGGAAACAGCAAATAAAGCCAAAAGCACCTTCCTCGCCAATATGAGCCATGAACTTCGCTCACCTTTAAACGCGATTTTAGGTTTTGCTCAGTTAATGACTCGTAGCCAAAGTTTACCTCAAGAACATCAAGAAAATATTGGCATCATTAACCGGAGTGGCGAACATTTATTGACGCTTATCAACAATGTTTTAGATTTATCCAAGATTGAAGCCGGTCGTACCACTTTGAATGAACAGAATTTTGATTTATATCGCTTACTTGATGATTTAGAAGATATGTTTCAACTACGGGCTGATGATAAGCATCTACAATTACTATTTGAACAGACGACTGATATCCCTCAATATGTGCGAACCGACGAAGTTAAGTTACGGCAAATACTGATTAACTTGTTGAATAATGCCATGAAATTCACTAAGCAAGGCGGAATATCATTACGAGTCGGTAAAGACTCCGAGGAAAGCAAGCTCATATTTGAAATTGAAGACACCGGAGATGGCATTGCACCAGACGAGTTAGACAGTTTATTTGAAGCGTTTGTGCAAACCAAAACCGGTCAACAAGCCCAAGAAGGCACTGGTTTAGGACTACCGATTAGTCGTCAATTTGTACAATTGATGGGGGGGGAGATGACGGTGAGTAGCCAAGTAGGAAAGGGGACGATTTTTAAATTTGCTATTAAAGTCAGTATCGTTGCCACCAGTGATGTCAAAATCAAACAACCGACTCGTCGAGTCATTGCCCTCGCACCCAATCAACCCCGTTATCGTATCTTAATCGTGGATGATAAATGGAATAATCGCCAATTGCTGCTCAGATTGTTAAATCCATTTGGTTTTGAACTCAAAGAAGCCGGTAATGGTCAAGAAGCACTGGACATTTGGGAAACTTGGCAACCTCACCTGATTTAGATGGACATGCGAATGCCGGTGATGGATGGTTATGAAACGACTCAAAAAATTAAAGCCACAACTCAAGGACAAGCCACCGCCATCATTGCGTTAACCGCCAGTGTGTTAGAAGAAGAACGAGCGGTGGTTTTGTCAGCCGGTTGTGATGACTTTATGCGTAAACCGTTCCGCGAAGAGGACATTTTTGATGCCATGAACAAACATCTTGGGGTGTGTTATATCTATGAAGATAATCAAACCGCAATGACACCAACAGAAACAGAACCAGCCGAATTGACACCAGCTAGTCTCGCTACCTTATCTCCAGATTTACTAGCTAACCTGAGACAAGCTACTTTGGAACTCGATTTACAATCACTACTCACTTTCATTAAGCAGATACAGAACCCTACCTTAGCTAACACTTTAGCTGAATTAGCAAATCGGTTTCAATATGATCAATTATTAGGCTTAATTGAACAAGCCGAAGCAGCAGAAGCGCAAATATGAATGATACCGCTCCACTCTCAACGTCAAAAAGCAATATTTTAGTAGTTGATGATACGCCAGCCAATTTGCACCTGTTATCTGGTATATTGACAAAGCAAGGCTATAAAGTACGGTTAGCTCCAAGTGGTACCTTGGCACTTAGAACGGTGCAATCAACACCCCCGGATCTAATTTTACTGGATATCCAGATGCCGGAAATGGATGGCTATACCGTTTGCGAACAATTAAAAGCCGCTGAACAAACCCATGATATTCCAGTTATATTCATCAGTGCGTTGAGTGAAGTATTAGACAAAGTCAAAGCCTTTACAGTGGGTGGAGTCGATTACATTACCAAACCCTTTCAAGTTGAAGAAGTCGTTTCTCGGATTGAAACGCATTTGAGTTTACGGCAATTACAAATTGATCTGCAAAATAAAAACAATGAATTAGTCAATACACTACAACAACTTAAAGCCACCCAAGAAGAACTGATTTACTCAGAAAAAATGGCCACCCTCGGACAATTAGTTGCGAACATTGCCCATGAAATTAATACGCCACTGGGTGCTATTCGTTCTTCAGTGGAAGATATTGCTAACTTCTTGATGCAAAACTTGCAGCAATTACCTACCTTTTTTCAGTTACTCCCTCAACAACAACAACCTAATTTCTTTGCGCTACTGCATAGAGCCACTCAAATGAATGCGACTTTGAGTTCCAAAGAAAAACGTCAAGCTAAAAAAGCCTTAATTCGTCAACTGGAAGAATACGAAATTGATAATGCGGATATTATGGCTGATACCTTAGTCGATATGGGTATTTATCAAGAAATTGATCCTTTTTTACCGTTGTTAACCGAACCGGATAACCAAAATATTTTAAACACTGCTTATCAGTTAACCAGCTTACAACAAAGTACCCGAACTATTATGACCGCTGCAGAACGGGCTTCAAAGGTAGTGTTTGCGCTAAAAAATTTCGCCCATTATGACCATTCTGGTGAGAAAGTATCAACCCATATTATCGATGGTATTGAAACCGTGTTAACGCTATATCATAACCAAATAAAACAAGGAGTTGAGGTGATAAAAAACTATACTGAATTACCACCAATATGGTGTTATCCAGACGAACTCAATCAAGTTTGGACTAATTTAATTCATAATGCGTTACAAGCGATGTCCCATAAAGGTGTGTTACAGATTGATATCAGTAAACCAGCTAATCAAGTCTTAGTCAGCTTTACTGATAGTGGTCACGGTATTCCAGAAGCCATTCAAGCTAAAATATTTGAGCCTTTTTTTACCACTAAACCCACTGGAGAAGGGAGTGGTTTGGGTTTAGATATTGTCAAAAAAATTGTGGAAAAACATGCTGGTGACATCATAGTCATCAGTAAACCGGGTAAAACCACCTTTACGGTATCCCTTCCTATTGAGCTAGCCTAAGAAATAAACTATGTCTAAACCAATGATCTTATGTGTTGATGATGAAATAGAGATATTAAATAGCCTGAAAAAACAACTTAAAAAAGCTTTTGGTGATACTTATCTCTATGAGATAGCTGAAAGTGCTGAAGAAGCCTTAGAACTCATTGAAGAACTCCAAGAAGAAGAGGCAACCAATATCCTCGTCATTGTTTCTGATTGGTTAATGCCCAGTATGAAAGGAGATGAATTGCTGATTCGTATCCATACCCGATTTCCTAATATTGTTAAAGTGATGTTAACCGGTCAAGCTGACGAAATGGCGATTGAGCGGGCTAAAACCCAAGCAAATTTGCACTGCTGCTTGCAGAAACCTTGGAGTACCAAAGAATTAGTTGCAACAATTGAGTCAGGTTTAGGTAAAAAATGAGCAAACCAACTGCTGGGGAAAGGCGTGGTATCTTCAGTCACCAGTGAACAATTAGCTTCCGTTTATCAAGCTTACCTCGCTAACACCGATCAGCTGTATCCCAGTGATCAGATGCCGCTGATGCAAGCGTTGCTGGGTAAAAGTACCATAGTTGATGATATGGAAATTCACCATTCTGACCGGATTATCCCCTTAGAGGTGCATGGAACGCCCATTTTTGATGAAACCGGTAAAATGACTTATGCTATCATGACCTTCCAAGATATCACTGAACGTCTAAGACAAGAGCAATTAAAAAAGGTTGAAACAGGTTATTAACCATGTCCGCTAATCCCAAACCCTATTTATCTAAGTGGATTATTCCTTTAACACGTGATTTCATCATAAAAATAACTTTCCTAACAGTACTGATATTAACTATCCTCATTTACTCTTTTTCTAAAGAAGAAGTCTTACATATTGCATTGGCAGCTGGTCTTTCTCAATCGAGCTATACACGCACCGCTTTAAATGGTGCGATGCTCTATGTTGATATGATTAACCAAGCCGGTGGTATTAATGGTAAAAAAATTGTTCTCGACCAATTTGATGATCAAAATGATACCTTGATAGCTCAGCAACAAGCTCAAAAAATTGTGAAACAAAATCGAGCTCTAGCTGTTATTGGACATATTTATAGTGATGCTTCTCTTCAAGCCGGCGCAATTTATCAGCAACAGGGTATTCCAGCGATTACGCCAGCTTCCTCTGATGATGCTTTAACAATTAACAATGAGTGGTATTTTAGAGCAACTTTTAATAATCGGTTACTTGCCTATTTTATTGCAAATTATGCCAAAAAAATTCTTAATGACGAAAAAGTCAAGATCATCTATGAAGATTTGGCTTATGGAAATTCGCTTGTTCAAAATTTTGCAACTGCCGCTAAAGAAATTAATCTTGAAATCAGTTTTAAACGAAAATTCAAAGTTAAAAATAATAATTTAGATCAGATACTCAACCAAATTGTTAATGAACTAAAAAATCAAATTTTTTCATCTAATTCTGCTGATTTAGATCTTATTTTCTTAGCAATTCATGGTTCTAAAGCTGCAAAGCTTGTTAAATTAATTAAAGAAGCGGGCTTACCAAATAAAATAATAATTTCCTCTTCTTTAGGGTTCAAACAATATTTCAATAATCATCGAGAAGAGTCACAGAAATCTAGTTATTACACCGATGGTATCTATCTGGCAACCCCACTTATTTTTGATAGTGCTGGTGAAAAGGCACAAAATTTTAAAGATGGTTACTTGAAAAAATATAACCAAGAACCAGATTGGATTGCTGCCGCTGCTTATGATGCCACTCAGATAGTTATTGAAGCAATAAAACAAGCCGGTATTAAAAGTAAAACTCATACGCTTAAAGCAGATAGGCAAAAAATTCGCGATTATATGGCTAATATGAGCAGTATCGAGACAGCAGTAGCGGGCGTGACGGGCTTAAATTATTTTGATAAAGACCGGAATCAAGCGGGTAAATCTATTTCAATTGGTATCTATAAAAATAATCAGGTGGTTTCTGCTCCAACGCAATTACACGTTGAGCATTATCTTAATGACCCTAATGATATCAAAGCCGCTGTTAAAGCAGAACGTCTTTTTCTTATCGATGACCAATATATGTTCAAAACGAATGTGGTTTATACCGGAATAAAAATTCATAAGATTGATGACATTGATACCAAAAATTCAACATTTACTTTAGATTTTAGTCTTTGGTTTCGATTTGAGGGTAATTTCAACTCTCAAAATATTGAATTTCTCAATGCGGTAGAGCCAATTAAGTTAGGTAAACCGATCATTAATGAGACCAATGCTAAAATAGGCTATCATCTTTATCGAATCAAAGGCCGTTTTAGGGCAAACTTTTTAGAATACCAGACGGTAGAATCTAATCATTATCTCCTTGGAACCCATTTTCGTCATCGTGATTTGACTCAACAACATCTTATCTATGTGAAAGATATCCTTGGTATCGGATTAGAAAATGAAGCTCATTCTAAACCATTAAAAGAATTACTGAGCCCGGCTTATGATAATTGGTCAATTAATAAAATTTTTATTTTTGTCGATTTTGATAAAAAAGATTCGTTTGGAAATCCAAAATATAGTGATTTTCTTGAATATTCTCGCTTCAACTTCGGAATAGAAGTTAAAGAAAATAAAATTACTTTACGCAGAATTTTTCCTTCAACTGTAGCTAGTTACCTCTTAATACTGAGTATTATAGGTATTTTGCTACTCGTTTTTACTAAACAATTTAATAAAATTAAACCTACCCCGTATTTTTGGCTATTAAGTATTTTATTTACTTTCCTGTTACTCTTATCCAGCGAAATTGTTCTAATTAATAAATTAGCCAATAGAGTCAATCTTTATTATATAAAACAACTCATTATATTTTTTGATATCCTCTGGTGGATAGTACCAGTGTTTTTTATTAATAAACTGATCACTTATTTTGTTTGGTTTCCTCTAGAAAAGCAATCGAATCGTTCTATTCCCAATATAATACGTATTTTTGTTACTATTATTCTTTACCTATTAGCCTTGTTTGGAATAATTGCTTTTGTCTATGACCAAACCCTAACGAGTTTATTAGCAACATCTGGTCTAATTACCATGATTATTGGTTTGGCTATTCAGGCTAATATTGCCAATATCTTTGCTGGTATTGTGGTTAACTTGGAGCGTCCATTTCGAGTTGATGATTGGATAAAAATCCAAATGGGCAATATATTTAGCGAAGGCAAAGTAGTTGATGTGACTTGGCGGAGCACTCGGTTGCTAACTAGAGAAGGTTATATTATAAGTGTTCCCAACAATATGGCTTCAGAATCAATAATTCATAACTATAACTATAGTGGTAAACTTTGTGAGTCTTCTATGACTATTCCTATTGATTATGCACACTCCCCGGAACGAGTCGAAAAAATTCTCCGCGATGCGGTACTTTCTACGCAAGGTATCTTGAAAAAACCTGAACCCATTATTAGGTTTGATGGATTTAGTGATTGGGCAGCCAATTACTTTATTTGTTTTTATGTAACTGATTATAAAGAAAGAATTTCTTATAATAAAGCGGTTTGGAAACGGATCTGGATTCATTTAAACCGAGTTGGTATTGCACCGGCGGTTCAAAGGCAAGAAATTTATACCTTTCGCGGAAAAAAGGCCCGTGGTGAGGAAGAAGCAACTCAACCGATAACTTTATTAAATGAAATAGAATTTTTTCAAACTCTCTCGGCAGAACAAAAAAATTATCTCAGTGAACGAATGCTTCATCATCGGATCCGGCTTGGTAACACGATTGTTCAACAAGGTGAACCCGGTGACTCTTTATTTATTATTATTGAAGGGGCTGCTGGCGTCTATTTACAATTAGAGGATGGTCAGTCAGTTGAAATTAATCGTTTTGGTGCTGGCGACTTTTTTGGGGAAATGGCTTTATTTACCGGTGAACCAAGAACAGCAACGGTGATTGCTATGACCAACACTTCTCTATTTGAAATTAACAAAGCTGATATTTTCCCCTTCATACAAGAACAACCCGACTTTTGTCGAAAAGTCAGTGAAATATTAGCCCATTATCAGAGCCAAAATTATTGTCAACACCAAAATTCTTCAGATCATTCTCTAACCGATAAACAATCACTTTGTCAGTGGATTTTTAATAAAATAAATCGGTTTTTTGGCGTAAACCACTCACTCGACTAGTTCATTTTTAACTTATTCTAAAATACCTTACAACCTCATAATATAAGGTACCAGAAGCTAATTTAAAAGGTTAAATGGCGATGTTTGGCTAATCGGAGTGGTGTTTCTAGTGGACGGATTTTATACACAAAATGGCGACGCATCACGTGGAAATTTCCACAAGCTTGAGGATAAACATGATTAAGATCATAAAAGCATTTCTTCATTTCTGCCAACTCTTCAGCCCGATATTCTGCTAAAGGCTTTTTCTGTTCAGCCTGATATCGTTCATCAACTTTTTGTGAAAGCTGCTCACAAAAATCTGGACTACGAGCGATTCTTTCAGCTAAGCGGGTAATATGTCGGTGAAAATCATAACCATCACTATAAATAATTCCATCAATTAATCCAATTTCTTTCGCTGGTTGAGTACTAATGGGTAAACAATCTTCAGTTAAGCTAATGGCTTTCTCTTGACCAACTCGTTTGGGTAGTAAATAAGTCCAATATTCTGAACCGTATAAACCCAGAGTTTTATAATGAGGATTCAAAACAATGCCGGAGCGAGCGTAGATGTAGTCAGCGGCTAAAGCCATAATGACCCCACCGGCAGCCGCATTGCCTAACATAGCTGAAATAACTAAATGGCTATCAGTCGTTATAATGGCATGAATCAAATCATTAATAGCATTAATATTATGCCAAGCTTCATCAGCCGGATTATCAGCCGCTTCTATCACATTGAGATGAATCCCATTTGACCAAAAATCCATCCCGCAAGATAAAACGATAACTTTCGTTGGACGATGACAGGCTGCTAGATACGCTGCTCTTAAGCGCTCACATTTTTCGGTATCCATCGCACCATTATAAAAATCAAAGTATAAATGGCCAACTTCATTAGCTTCACTATACCAGATCTCGTTATAAGTTTTACTATAACCCGTATAAAGTGCTTCACAATTAATTTCAGCACAGAAAGTTTCTACCGGAGAATGAGGTACCTCTTTCAGAACTTCTTTCAAAACCAGAGTAGCCGGCAATTTGAAAAATTTTTGGGTGGCAGTCGATTTTTGACGTAAATGTGATATCCACACCGCTCCATTTATCGCTGCTCGACAAATAGCATCATGTCGTTTAGCAATTATTTCACCTGGATTACCTAACAATTTACCTTCTCGATGAGCACCATAAAGATAATATTCTTTCCCCGCAATGGTATCCAAAACCCCTGGCTGATTATCAGAACAATATATCTTTCTTATAATGGTATCAACGTTATCAGTTGACCAATCAATACGTCTATCTATTTGAGTCATAATCGGACGTAATTGCCCCCTAACCTCTTCATTGGTATAATCAAGAGGTTCAGGTAAATAAATTCCACTTTCAAAGCGTTTAACCGTGTCCAAAATGACTTGAATTCCAGCTGCCATCATTTCATGTCGATACATACGTGCTTTGCAAACGGGTCTTCTTTTAAAAGTAGCCGCAGCCCAAATATCACCGATATCCATCACTTTTGCAGCTTGTAAAGCGGTTACACCCCATTCCACCTCATTATTCAAAATGGCCCAATCCATAGAAGAAGCGCCACGGTCACCTTTAACACCGGGATGAACAATAATGCAAACTTGTTTATACCAAATATCTTCAGGGATTTTTTCTTTTAAAAAGGGACAAATGATTAAATCGGGTTGAAATAATTCAATTCCTTCTCTCATTACTTCATCATTTAAAGACAACTCGATAGAAACATCATGTCCTAATGCCAATAATTCTAAATGAGCATATTGGGTTAAACCATTATATGAAGTTGAAATAAGTAAAATACGCATATATAGCCATTCTAATAGTTCAGAACATTTTCATTCACGACTCAAAACCGTCGTAATAAGTTATGAGAAAAAGCGATTGACAGGTATTAAAAAAGTTTTACTATACTATCTATCTCTTAAAAAATGGGAGTGAATAAATGATGATGAAAAAATACGGTTTACTGATTAATATCTTGTTGATTTTTAATGGGCAAAATACCACCGCTGCCGAAATGATGGCGGAAAATCATGATCAGCTCGAAACCTTTCCGAGTGAAACTAGCCATTGTGCAGATACAACGGACTTAGTAGTCATGAATGACTGTGCCATAAAAACTTATCAGCAAGTAGATAAGCGACTACAAGAACTTTACCAACAACTGGTACCGCCTAAGCAATCCTCAACGGAACATCCCTTACTCAGTTCCAATGAAAAGAAATTATTCCAAAAATCACACGCTTCATGGTTTAAATTCCGTGAAGATTATTGTAAGTTTGCTACTCAAGCTGTTAAAAATGAACCTGGCTATCCTTTTCATAAATATGATTGCCTGAAACGCATTACTCAACAGTATATTCAAAATTTAGAAAAGTATATAGAAGACTTAGACGTTTAAACGAGAATATTAATTATTAACAGAAATACAACGATTTAATGACCCAAAGCAGTACAAACGATCGTTCTTTCTGAACGTGGGCCGTCAAATTCACAGAAAAAAATACCTTGCCATGTAGAAAGTCCTAACCGACCTTCAATTATTGGAATTGTTTCGGAAGGACCGATCAAACCGGCTTTAAGATGAGCATCACCATTACCATCTTGTTGATCATGTAACCATACACCGCGAGGAATGACTTTTTGTAAAAAATGCACGACATCACGAGGTACACTGTGATCCCAATTTTCTTGAATCATAATAGCAGCGGTTGCACCTTGTGCATAAACAGACAATACTCCATTTTTGATAGTCATTTCTTTGACAATGCTATCAATAGCTGAGGTAATGTCCACGAGTTCTTCCCGCAAAGAAGTATGTAAAGTAATAATTCGTCTTTGCACCATAGCCAAATTTATCAGTTAAAGAAACTTATACTCCGATCTTAATTTCCTCCACTGTGTCACTCCCTTAATTTAATAGTTATTCGTTTAGGTTAAGGAATCTGTTCTACAGGGAGGAACTTTCTTGTTAACATGCTTTAATTAACAAAGAATTAAATAAATTCTTTTTTAACAGCCGGTTTTTTTTTAACTATGGGCAAAACTTTTCATAAAAATTGCGCGGTGAATATCACCTAAACTAACCATGCCAACGAGTTTATTGTTTTCCTCTGTCACTGGAATACGGCGAAAATTATTTTTGGCCATGATTGAAACCGCTTTTAAAATTGGCATATTAGGATTGACACTGATAACTGTACTATTCATGAGGTCAGCCGCTTTTAATGGCAAGACTTTCTTATATTCAGCTTCCATACCTTCAAAATCAATACTCCCCATTCCATCGGTCATAATATCTTTAATACTTGGAAACAGGTAACGTAAAACATCTCGTTCAGCTAAGATGCCAACTAGTTTATCGTTTTCTTCCACTACCGGTAAACCACTAAAGCGATTGAGACACATAATAGATGCCACTTCTTGTAAACGTGTTTCTGGAGTGATAGTTTTTACCGCACGTGTCATAACTTCTTTTACAAGCATAGTTTTTCCTTTATTAAAATAATAAAAATATATCGTTCCTTAAGAAAAAAAGCAAAGATACGCTATCTTGAACCGAAAGAAAAGCTTAATAGCTTAATTTTCTTATTTTTTCCATGAATAGACAAATAATAGCTTTATCTGAATAATAAGTTATAACCATATTGTCTAATTATCGCTTTTATCATTCTTAGCCATTCGCTAAAATTAATTGCTATTCTGAGTAATCATTCATTCTTTTTTCTAGTTGACAATATCGATATGCTGTACGCTGCCAATCCGAGTTTTTAGAAATTGCATGATACCATTCTCTAATTTGAGTTTCATACTCTCTGAGAATATTTGGTTTTAGCCATGATAAAATAAAAGTAGCATAATAAACCCCATCTTCATTTTTCTTATCCATTTCTTTTAAATAAAATTCAATGATCTCACGTTGTAATCTATCTTCGATATATTCGATATGGTTCATCAATATGGAAAAACCTTTAAACCGATCTGTTGTTTTAACAGATAATAAATTTTGAGCGGCTTGGCGAATCAGTTCACTACTCACCTCTTTATGTACAACTTGACAGGCTGATGTTTGGTTTTCACCGTCTTCATCTCCGATTAACTCTTGGCATTCTAATCGACGTTTTTCCGTTTCTTGCAATTGAACTTGATATTTTTCGATTTCTTCTTCTTTTTTAGAAAGTTGCGTTCTTAATTGTTGATTATTTTCTTCTAATTTCTGTCGTTTTTGTCGTTCTTCACCGAGCTGATTGCGCATGGTAATAAATTCTTCTGTTAATTGTTTTTTTTCAGCAACAATCTGACTCAATAAATAAGAATATGAAAAAATGAGTGTAAGTAAGATGGCAGCGATAGTAAAAGAAATTGCGGTCACAATTTGAGATAATTGATTATTTTCATTCATAAATTAAATCCATCTTCTTTTTAAGCTTGAAGTCGTGTAAATGGACATTTAGCACTTAGCTTGTTAATGTGCCCATTATAGAACGATTGACGAGAAAGTTTATTAGATAAGAAGAGAAAAATCGGCAGGAAGATAAATCAGGTTATTCATTAAATTGACGACATATCGGGCATGGTTGGGTTTCTGCTTGTTGAAGTTGGATACGGAGTGATTGAATTTGTTGACTCAGTTGGGTTTTATCTTGTTCAGTTAAGACTCTTTTTTCTTTTTCTTCATCGAGTTGTAGACGAGTATTAATTAATTCGTTGGCTAATAATTCTTTTTCAGTCACTAACTGAATCAATAAATAGGAATATGAAAAGATTAAAGTAAGCAAAATGATGGCAAGACTAAAAGCAATGGTGGTGATAATCCGAGGAATATTGTTTTCACTCATTATTGGAACAACTCAGTTTAGTTTTTTTAATTCATATCAATTGATTAACAATAAGCTTAGTTTAAAAACTAAAAGATTGAATAAGTTAAAGCTTAGTTCATGAGTAAACAACAATAACTATGCCAAATAAATGGAGTTATTATGGGCAAAGTTTTAGCTATTTTTCAGGCGGTGACTGGCATGAATTAGACATAAAAATGTCAATAATATGACTAAATATCAGATAGGTCAATTAGAAAGGTCAAGACGAAAAGCAATAGTAAAATAATAACAGTTTAGGTTATTTTAAGTAACCTAGATCGCTTAATGCGACTTAACTTAATTTTTCTGGTTAGTCTTATTTGCAATTTGCAAAAAAAGTTGCAAACTAAAAAGCATTTTGCAAAATTTATCTAATATGAAAAGATAGAATTAAAAAATCAATTACTTTACAAACGATTGGATAAATCAAATAAATGGTACTATTATTGCCTAATAAAACTCAAAGGTTCATTACTCCGAAGCACTTGGGTGAGTGTCAACTGAATAACAGACATTCTCTTCTTTAGTAAGGAAAAAACTTTTTAAAATGGTTATTTATCTAGCGATAGGCTTAGCCCTATGAGATCAACTGAATAGTTGATTTTCATAGGGCTTTATTGTTTTTTATAGATCATACACCACTAAGCGGTGTAATAATGGAATTATATTACATATAATAGTCAGGCCCGGTAGTTTGTAAACCATATTTCTTAATGAGGCGATAAATATTCCGCTCACTTACCCCAGATATTTGAGCCACTTTAGAACGGTGTCCAGAATATTTATTCAATAATAATTTTAAATAATGCTTTTCAATTTCTTCTAAAGTCGGTTGATGATCAAAAGATAATTCAAAACCCATTTCTTTTTTCTTTTTATTGGAAGTAGAAAAAATTAAATGTTCTGGGTGAATTTGGGTTTTATGACTCGCTAGGATAATCGATCTTTCAACGACATTCTTCAATTCACGAACGTTACCAGGCCAATCATAAGCAATTAATTCTTTCATCGCAGTAGGCGAGATCGTTTTATTAACACGACGGGAAAAATTATGATATTGCAGAAAATATTCTACTAATTCGGGGATATCTTCTCGTCGCTCCCGCAATGGTGGAATAGTAATAACAAAGCCACTTAACCGATAAAATAAATCTTGACGAAAGGTACCATTCTCACTCATTTCTTCTAAATTACAGTTGGTTGCGGCCACAATCCGGACATCAGAACTTAAATCTTTGGTGCCACCAACTCGCCTAAATCGCTTGGTTTCTAATACTCTTAATAATTTAGCTTGAATATTGGGTTCAATTTCACCAATTTCATCTAAAAATAAGGTTCCACCATCAGCAACTTTAATTAATCCCTCTTTTTGACGATCAGCACTTGTAAAAGCACCTTTTTCGTGTCCAAATAATTCGGATTCAAATAATTTTTCCTGCAATGAACAACAGTCTAAAGCAACATAGTTACGATGAGAACGTTCGCTTTGTTTATGAATTTCAGCAGCTACTAACTCTTTACCAACACCACTTTCACCATGGATTAAAACACTCATATTAGTTGGGGCTACTTTACGAATGAGATCATGTACTCTTTTCATAGACTCACTCTGTCCAACCATACGTTTACAGTGCTGATGTTCAATTTGTGATTTACAGAATTGATAATCTTCACGCAAGGTTATTGTCTCCAATACACGTTGAATGGTAAGTTCCAAATCGTCTATCTCAATAGGTTTAACCAAATATTCTACTGCGCCAGCTTTCATGGCACTAACTGCTTCTCTCACTGAACCATGGGCAGTAAGTAAGACTATTGGTGGTAAGGTTCGATTTCCATTTTCAAATAATTCCATACCATAACCATCAGGTAAGCGGCAGTCTAGCAGAATTAAATTAGGTTCATGAGTACTTAAGTAGCGTCGTGCCTCTGCTAAACAGGCAACGCCCTCCACGTCGTAATCCGCATGTCGTAATGTTTGTACGAGTAGCTGATTAAGTGCTATATCATCTTCTACAACCAAAATACTTGGAGCAACCATTTTAACAATTTCGCATTTGGATTTAAGAAAGCTTGTATTCAATAATTAATAATTTCATTAGCTATTTTGCCTAAATGAATTAGCATTTTTTAAAAATTAAACTAATTCAAATTATTATCCAATTTATTCGCGACTATAGGTAGTCGTTCTGTCTTAATGAAATGGGATTAAGAGGTATTTAAATCATCTGAAATAAAATAAATATTTTGAATGAATTTGAAGGAGAGCGTATTGTATGACGGTGATACGCATTGAGTGATAAGAAAATATGAATTGATTGAAGTTGTTTGATAACCGGTTTTTTTCAACCATACTTGTAAAAACGGAGTAATGAGGTTTTGAATCATTCGATTGCTGTAAATTTGAAGCCATTGCTTAAACCATCCAGTCAATACCACTGACGTCAGCAACCCCAAGTTTACTAACATCTGCTGATACCGATAATTTAAGTGTCTGCTTATCCACAGTGAAGGTAGAGACTTCATTGCATGTTCTCCTTTGGCGATAAAAGTATCCTTTATATATGCCAATTTGGCTGAAATGATGATGAACACCCCCCTGACAAGGGGTAAAATGATAAAGCCATTTACTGTTAACACTCAGACTCTAAACTAAAATCTTTGGTTTGCCTATAATTTGCTTACACCTCCTATTATCACATTACTCACCCCTTGCTATTTGCCGATAAGGTGAAAATTTAAACGGTTATGATATTGACTCTTCATTTATCGGGGTACTTAATACTAATTAAGTTGTCATTTTGGCATACAACACTTCGGTCACTAAGGTCACTAAAGTTTATAATTAGAAATATTAACCAAGCTAACCCCTGATAAATTGACTCTTAACCAAGAGCACCTATTGAATAAATTTTATAGATCAAGATGTTAGTTAATTTATTCATAAAATAAAGTTAATACTTTAAAATTTTCGAATCTAAATTTTTTCAATTAAAGAATAAAACCAGCTTTTTAACGGATAAATTGATAAAAATCAATACAATTTTATTATTCAGTTAATAAAATTAACTGATAATAAAATAAATTATTTTTTTATATGTTATAATTCAATTAGTTGTCAGATTAATTGTACTATAAATAATAATGAATATATTGTAAAAATAATAGAGCAATAATTTAATTATATTAATCACATTTAATAATAACTATTGAGAGATAAGGAACAGTTTTCTTTTGATATTATTACAAAAATATTAATTATTAGGGTTAATAAATAATAACAGGATAGTAGCTACTATTTGTCAAGAAAAGGCAACTTTTTTCAAAAATAAGTTTAAGTAGGGTATTAGTTATTTCTAATATTTAATTGGTTAGTAATTTAATTAGTTCGAATTTAATTAAATGCTAATATTAAAGTGTAATTTAATTCTTACTGAATGAAAAAAGATTAACAGTGAATAGCTCTGTGATAGGAGTCAATTAGGTAGGATTTGAATAGGTAAACACATTAATACAACCTTAAAATTACCTTTGGGGTTGTCATTCTGAATTTATTGTTATTATTTAAATACCTTGGTTATAGTAGTGCTTTAGCGCATAACCTCTCTCATTTGTGGAAGCCAGACTATATAATTGCTAATTGATTCCAAAGTTCATCAATCTTGTTCTTAACGGCTAGATTCATACTAATCGGTTTTCCCCAACAACGTTGGGTTTCACCTGGCCATTTATGAGTGGCATCAAAGCCAATTTTACTACCTAGACCGGATATCGGTGAGGCAAAATCGAGGTAGTCTATCGGCGTATTTTCAATTAACAGGGTATCACGTACTGGATCCATCCGTGTGGTCATTGCCCAAATGACATCTGACCAAATACGAATATTGATATCGGCGTCGGTTACGATTATCCATTTGGTATATATAAATTGGCGTAAAAATGACCATATTCCCAACATGATGCGTTTGGCATGACCAAGGTATTGCTTGTTAATACTTACCACAGCGAGTCGATAAGAACAACCTTCCGGCGGTAAATAAAAGTCGACAATCTCTGGAAATTGTTTTTGTAAAATGGGTACAAAAATTTCATTTAACGCTACCCCTAAAACAGCCGGTTCATCGGGAGGACGTCCCGTATAAGTACTGTGATAAATAGGGTTATGACGGTGAGTCAAACATTCTACTGTCAAGACTGGAAAAGTTTCAACTTCGTTATAATAACCAGTATGATCACCAAATGGACCTTCTTGCGCAGTTTCTCCTGGATAGATAAACCCTTCTAATATCCATTCCGCATGAGCCGGTATCTGTAAAGTATGGGTTAAGCAAGTAGCGACTTCAGTACGACTGCCACGTAATAAACCGGCAAAAGCATATTCTGACAACGTGTCAGGAATAGGCGTAACGGCACCAAGAATCGTTACTGGATCAGCACCAATAGCAACCGCAACTGGAAAGGGTTGATTGGGGTAACTCTGTTGCCACTCCTGATAATCTAATGCTCCGCCTCGGTGAGAAAGCCAACGCATGATAAGTTTATTTTTACCAAGCACTTGTTGACGATAAATACCTAAATTCTGCCGTGATTTATAAGGCCCTTGTGTCACAACTAATCCCCAAGTAATTAAAGGGCCAGCATCTTCTGGCCAACAGGTTTGAATCGGTAAACGAGATAAATCAACTTCGTTACCAGTTAATCTATTTTCTTGACAGGGCGGATGGTTCAGCATTTTAGGTGGCATATTTAGTACCTGTTTAAAAAGTGGCCATTTTTCCCAAAGTTCTTTAATTCCCTTTGGTGGTTCAGGTTCTTTTAAAAAGGCTAATAGGTGACCTATTTCACGCAAGGCACTTACCGATTCCTGTCCCATAGCGAGGGCAACTCGCCGAGAGGTACCAAATAAATTACCTAGAACCGGAATATGATAATTTTGGGGATTTTCAAATAATAGCGCTGGACCACCCATCCGCAAAGTCCGATCACAAATCTCTGTCATTTCTAGATAGGGGCTAATTTCAAGTGTAATGCGCTTAAGTTCACCCAATTGTTCAAGTCGATAAATAAAGTCGCGTAAATCTTTATAAGGCATAATAATTAACTAGAAAACCTTGACCCCAAATAAATAGTTGAACTGAGAATCAGCGAAAATAACCCGTGTCGATGATTTCTGATTTTAGTTTAACCATCGCCATAACCTGATCAAAATAGTTGAGCATAGCGTTGAGCCGCAGTAGTAATATTAGCTTGTCCAAATACGCCTTGGATAACAGCCAAACAATCTGCACCGGCCGTAATTAATTGCTTACCATTGTGAGGTGTAATGCCACCAATCGCGACAATCGGACAATGAAAAAGTTGACGTGCTTGGCGTAACAGATCCAAGTGAGCAGAAACGGCATTCGGTTTAGTATGGGATTGAAAGAAGCGTCCAAAGGCAACGTAAGTTGCGCCTGCTGCTACAGCGTCTTGGGCTAAAGAGAGTTGATTATAACAAGAAATACCTATAATGACATTATTACCTAGCCTCGCACGAACAGTGGTTAGTTTGGCATCATCTTGACCTAGATGTATACCATCGGCACTCATTTGTTGTGCTAGATCGATATCGTCATTAATAATCAAAGGCACTTGATATTGTTGACATAAATGCTGTAATGCCTGTGCTTGTTGAAAACGTTGTTTTTTATTATCACTTTTATCACGGTATTGAATAACTCGAGCACCACCTTGAATGGCTTTTTCTACTGTTTCGACAAACCGAAGCGCTGGAATAAGATGACTATCGGTAATCACATATAAACCACGTAATGGTATCATTTTTATTTTTTTTCACTGCTTAAACAATTAGCCGGTTGGTACAAACGATTAGGTAGTGCTTGTCCTTTGCCAGCTTGATATCCATATTGTAAACTATTCCAAGTATAGTGTTGTGCATCATAAACAGCTTGATTTATTGGGTTACCTTGAGCCAATAAACCGGCAAGGCTAGCTGCAAAAGTACAACCAGAACCATGATATTGATTAAGTAAGCGGGGCCAATACCATGATTCTAACTTTCGTCCCTGACCATATAACGTGTTAATAACCATCGGGGTATCTTCATGAGTACCCGTGATACAAACAAAGGAACAACCAGCGTCCATTAAATTAGCAGCAGCATCGTCAAGTTGGTTTTTACCCGTTAAAAGACGCGCTTCTTCACTATTAGGGGTAATTATTTGAATCAGTGGTAATAAGTCTTTTATAATAGCTTGACGCACATCAACATCCGCTAAAGAATAACCACTACCAGCAGCTAATACGGGATCAAGTACTATCGGTAAATAGGAATATTGGAAGAGAATCGGTTGGATTGCTTCAATAATTTCTACACAACCTAATAAACCTATTTTAATAGCAGCAATGGGTACGTCAACTATTACGGCTTGTGCTTGGGCAGCGACCTGCATGCCCGATAAGGGGAAGTTATCCAGTAAATGAAGTGTATTTTGTATAGTGATACTGGTTATAACGGGTGCAGTGTGACACCCTTGGCTTGCTAGTGCTTGAATATCCGCACACAACCCAGCACCACCACAAGGATCATTCCCGGCTAATACTAAAACAATTGGTGGTGGATTTAAATTCATAGTCAGTTTTAAAGTAAGTCATGAAATAACGTCATTAAGGAATATTGATATGGCTAATAATTATAAAAAATATATGTGTGTGGTTTGTGGTTTCGTTTACAACGAAGAAGAAGGGTTACCTGATGAAGGAATTGCGCCAGGAACTTATTGGGAAGATATTCCTAATGATTGGGAATGTCCAGATTGTGGAGTAAGTAAAGCTGATTTTGAAATAATAGTAGAAATTTAATCGTTCAGATTTGAAAATCCAGAAAATTACTTACTTTAACTAAAAAAATTCACTAAAAATTAAACAGAACAGCTAAAACTCAGTACCGGAACTCTCCCCATGAAGTGGGGAGAATTTTGAATTTGACTGAGTAGCTTAACTTGTCGTTTTTCATCTTAAAAGCATTGTTGACAGTTGGAGAAAATGCTACCCCGGCTTTGAAAATTTTAAGCAGTGGCTTTTTGTGGTTCAGCTTTTTTAAACCACTTCATAAGATAATAAGTACCCACACCAATAACAATCCCCCCTACAATAGCAGCACCCAGTGGATGTGCCATGATGAGAGCTTGACTTGTGGTACCTAATGAACTAATTGCACTAGTGGTTGTTGGAGTTGTTTCCATGCTTATTTCCTCTTGAATATTGACTGATAAAAATTGATATGACTACTCTTTTTTGGTCAAAAAATTAAAAATCAATTCTGATCCCAGGCTAATCGGTAAAAAAATATTTTAACGATCAGTAGTTGAGATTACTAAATCTAGATTTAGCTGCTTAAGAAGTGAAAAGCGATAGTATTGTTGCGTTATTAATATATAATGTCAAGATATTTTAATATCAATGATTCAGACAGTTTTTAAGTAATGGTCTTGATTTCATCCTATCTATTAAATACCACTTATCCTTATAATGCCTTATTTTTTGAGTTTAAAACCGGTCAGAACCATTGTTATAAGCGAGTGTTAATTAAATAGGATGGGTTCTATTGGCAATCCATAACGTGCCCAACTCACAATCCCTCCATGCAAATTGTAAACGTTATCGTAACCCTGTTGTGCCATAAATAAACAGGCCTGAGCAGAACGTGCCCCAGTGCGACAATAAAAAACGACTTTCTCATGTTTAGGTACCTCGTTAAAACGTAATGGCAATAGGCTAAGTGGTAGTGGTTTTCCATGGGGAATAGAAGCTTGTGCCATTTCCTGAGGAGTACGAACATCAATCAATAAAGGTGGATTTTCGGCTTGTAACCATTGAGCTAATTCTTGTGAATCTATTTCTTTGATAAGCATAAAAAATGTTGTTCTTAGTCAGATTTTTTAAATATAACGCATTAATATAAAGTTAAGTTATCCGATTTAAAGGGTGAAATAGCTATTATACTCACTGGGTTTTCCATAAAGACAAAATATCCCCTACTCGTAACTATTTTAAAATAACCCTTTTTCCCTATTTATTTAAAGCAGGATTGAGTTAATATCATTTTCTATTTAAACTAAAAAATTTTAATAAACTGGTTTTTTAGCTATTTAAAAAATAGGGAAATGATGGTGTTAAATCTCACTAAAAAGTAATCTAAATTATTAGCAGGGTGAAGACGAGACGGTATCTCTTCATCTATTTTCCCTACAATTCAGTTGTTGATACTCCCTAGTAATTAGCTCGATAATACAATTAAATCAATAAAAAATTATTTTGTTATATAGACTAAATTTTATGAATCATATTAAACAACTCTATGGACATTCTCTTGCTTTACTCACGGATTTATATCAACTTACCATGGCTTATGGCTACTGGAAAATGGGTAAATTAAATCAAGAAGCCGTTTTTACCCTCTTTTTTCGTAAACCACCTTTCCACAGTGGTTATAGTATTATGGCAGGATTAGCCACGGTATTAGATTATCTAGATGGATTAGGTTTTACTGAAACCGATTTAAATTTCCTGGCAACCTTAACCGGCACCGATAATAAACCTTTATTTGAATCAGATTTTCTTGACTATTTAGGAAAGCTACGTTTTGATTGTAACCTCGATGCCATACCAGAAGGTACAGTTGTTTTTCCTCACGAGCCATTATTACGAGTACAAGGACCATTATTACAATGTCAATTATTAGAAACGACTCTTATTAATATTATCAATTTTCAAACACTCATTGCAACTAAGGCAGCACGTATTTGCCAAACAACCCAAGGTGAACCCGTATTAGAATTAGGATTACGACGCGCGCAGGGTATTGATGGCGCATTATCTGCCAGTCGAGCCGCTTATATTGGTGGTTGTGCGGCTACTTCTAATGTGTTGGCCGGTAAACTTTATGGTATTCCAGTGAGAGGAACGCATGCTCACAGTTGGGTTATGTCTTTTGCCAATGAAACAGAAGCCTTTCAAACTTATGCAGAAGCAATGCCCAATAACTGTATTCTTTTAGTTGATACTTTTGATACTCTCCAAGGCGTTAAAAAAGCTATAGCGGTCGGACGGTGGCTACGAGACCATGGGCATCAATTGGTTGGTATTCGTCTTGATTCTGGTGATCTCGTTAAATTAAGTCAACAAGCCAGAAAAATGCTTGACGATGCTGGATTTGAGCAAACACATATTGTAGCAAGCAACGATTTAGATGAACACCTCATTGCTGAACTCAAAGCTGCTGGTGCGAAAGTTAATCTATGGGGCGTTGGTACTCGATTAATCACTAGCTATGATCAACCGACATTAGGTGGGGTATATAAATTAACAGCTATCCGTGATGAACCAGGTGCCCAATGGCAATATTGCCTTAAATTGTCAGAGGAATCTATTAAAATATCTAACCCTGGTTTATTACAAGTACGTCGATTTCTAGATGATCAAGGAATGTTTTAATGGAGATATGATTTATGACCAACTACAACCCCCAACAGATGAAGTTCATTTAGTTAACCTT
>JAAUSR010000172.1 GCA_012032555.1 Thioploca sp. | reverse complement strand
GCGCTCAGTTGTGAGTTCTGTCAATTGCATTTTCATACCCGGTTTCCTAAGTTTTCAAAACTTGTTCTTTCTTATATTCTCCTTTTAGCAAAATAGCATTTTAAATTTCGTGATACAACTCTAATATACTAAAAGCTTTTTTCAATGCTTGAAGCTGGATCACTTCGTTCTGCAAAAGAAGTGGTACCTGTTTTGATGAAATTAGTATCATCACCTCGACATGTAATTGATGTAGGCTGTGGAGTAGGTACCTGGTTAAGTGTCTTTCTTGAATATGGGGTCAACGAAGTAATTGGTATCGACGGTGACTATATAAACCAACAAATGTTAAGAATTCCAGAAAAGTGTTTTATGCCACATGATTTAACTAAACCACTATCACTAGAAAAAAAGTTCGATTTAGTTCTTTCACTTGAAGTAGCTGAACATTCACCCGATAAATATGCTGACTTATTCGTGAACAACTTAACCGGTTTAGGGTCAGTTATTGTATTTTCAGCAGCTATTCCATTTCAAGGAGGTGAAAACCATGTCAATGAGCAATGGCCAAATTATTGGATAGAACTTTTCCAAAAACGAGATTATGTTGCTATAGATTGTCTACGCGATAAAATCTGGAATAACGAGAATGTTGAACCGTGGTACGCACAAAATATAATACTTTTTGCTCAAGAAGCCAACCTAAATAATTATCCGTACTTAGTACAAGAATATTCTTCATCTCAAAAAACTATTCAAACAAAAATTCACCCGCGTCTGTGGTTAGCTGCCCATAATCCACACGGACAGTCACTAAAAAAAGTCATTAAGGCATTGCCATTTTCAATTAGAAATGCTGCGAAGCATAGCATTGCCCGTATGCTAAAAATATAAAAAATCTAAATAATTTAGGAATTAAAACTTATTATGCAATTTTTAGCAGAATTTCTCAGTATGATTGGCCGTTTATATCCACTTTATAGTGGTACCCTGAAATTAGCAAATTCTAAGTTGTTTCGTTTGGCTTTAAATCAACAAAATGGAACTGTGTGGACTCGCTTACGTTGTGGAGCATGGATAATTGTACCCATTCAAGATTGGATTGGGCGTTCGTTATATTATTTTGGTGATCTCGATCCCAAAATTACCTGGATTTGTAAAAAGATTCTTCGCCCAGGTGATACGGTAATTGACATTGGTGCTAATGTTGGACTCGTTAGTATTATTGCAAGGCAATTTGTTGGACAAACTGGTTTAATTCATGCCTTTGAGCCCCAGGTTACTCTAGTAGATTTAATGCGTCAATCATTGAGAAAAAATAGTTACTCCAATATTATTGCCCACCCCATTGCACTGGGTACACAAGAAGGCTTTATGGAGTTATTTGTTCCAATAAATCATGTGGGTGCTGCCTCGTTAATACAAAATAAACAGCATTCTCATGGTAATAAAGTTTCTATTCGTATTGAAAATGCTACAACATATCTTACACACCTAAAATTACCTTTGATTCGATTGGTGAAGATTGATGTTGAAGGTTTTGAGGCTAAGATTATTGAAGGTGCAGCAGAATTTTTTAAGATTAACCAACCGGATGTTATCCTCTTTGAACTTAATGATTATAGTATACCATTCTTTTATCAACCGGTTATTAATAGACTTTCGGAATTGGGCTACCAATTCTTCGATATACCCAAATCAAAATTCAAAATGCGACTTTACCCTTTGGATTTGAGTTCTTCTAAATGGTATGGAAGTGACATACTTGCTGTTAGGAAAGGTGAAGTTTACAACGATATTGCGAAATTAGTTGGTGTAGTCTAACCCTGAATAATCAAGTTTTAAAATCATCTTATTAAATGATTGTTGTGCTAGAAAGTAATAAATTATGAAATACTGCTTCGTTTTTGTTTGTCAACAAGGTGGTTTGGAACTAAAATCAATGCTCCTAGCAGCTTCACTAAAGCGTTATTTACATTGTAATTATGAATGTGTGGCTGCTATCCCACAACCGGCAACTCAATGGGGTACTATTTCTACGGATACACTAACTTTTATGGAAAGTTTAGGGGTGCGTGCTGTGCCAATAACTAACCGATTTGGTAAAAGTTACCCCATAGGTAATAAATTTGCCTGTTTAGGTATAGATACGCCAGCCGATAAACTAATTTTTTTAGACAGCGATATTTTATGTGGACAGGAATTCTCACCAGACATGATTTTTCCTAACCCTTCTTCAATCTTTGGCCTAGCTAAAGAATCGGTTGGAGAGATGAGAGGAATTTTTGATGCACCATTTAGTGCAGTACCCGAAGCTGGCCTATTTACTCGCGATATCAATCAGTGGCAAAAAATATATGATTTATTTGATCTACCTTTACCCCGGTGGCGTGTTACCTGTACCGAAACTGATGAATTAATGTTACCTTATTTTAATGCTGGGGTTATTGCGGTACAAAATGGCTTAGGCTTTGCGGAAGTATGGGAAGACTGTTGTCGACAGATTGATGCTGATACCTCTATAACCAGTAAATATCCTTGGCTGGACCAACTAGCTTTGCCAGTAGCCGTTGCTCGCCTGAATTTAACGGTTAATGTGCTAGATACTTGTTTTAATTATCAAGTACACACCACACCCCTACCCAAGAATTTGCCCTTTTTTTGTCATTATCATGTGTCTTCTTGGATACGGGGTGAACCGAGACTTAATCAGTTAGTTAATGAATTAGCTAATGTTTATCCCCTAATTAAAAAAAGGTTGTTGAATTCGCCATGTGCATATTTGCTTAAACCTTATACTTTAACTGAGAAATTCTTTTACTCAACCCAGCGACAAATTAAAGCTTTTAAATATAATATCAAAAGATATTTTCATATCAGTTTTACACATAGCCAGAAAAATGCCAATTTATTAAGGCACAGTAGTGGAAATAAAACTAGGTAATTTGCATAAACATCTAATCTATAAAAATAAGGTAATTAAAATAACTTGTTGTAATCAAAGCAGGTATTACTTGGAGTACTGTGGTGAGAAATATTATTTTAAAGTCTTCTAAGCTTACTTTACTTATGTTTTCATTTATGGCAAATGTAACCACTTGTCTAGCTGCAGAAATGCGAAGAGACCATTCCTGCGCTATCCAAGCGGACAATACGGTGGCCTGTTGGGGCGTAAACCAAGCGGGTCAAGCTATGCCGCCCAATGGGACTTTTCTCCAAATTAGCCAGGGTGGACAACACAGTTGTGGTATCCGTACTGATAAAACGGTTGCTTGTTGGGGATTAGATGAAGAAGGCCAATCAACCCCACCCAGTGGGACTTTCTTACAAATTAGCGCCGGTTTTTGGCATAATTGCGGTGTTAGAACTGATAATACGTTAGCTTGTTGGGGTAGCAATGACCCTTATTGGAGTCATAAGCCGGGTAAAGAAGATCCTTATTTAACACAGTGGAAACACATTGAAACCTTAGGTCAATCAACACCTCCAAGCGGTACTTTTTTGCAGGTTAGTGCAGGTGGACGACATACTTGCGGGATTCGTACTGATCACACGGTGGCCTGTTGGGGTAGCCATCTTTCCGATCCTCCCATATTGGTTGGTGTATTGGGTGTAAGTCAATCCATACCTCTAAGCGGTAAATTTTCTCAGGTCGGTGCTGGTATGAATCATACTTGTGGAATTCGACCGGATCAAACAGTAGAATGTTGGGGCGGTTTTGGACAACTTCAACCACCAACTGATACTTTCTATTTACAACTAGCTGGAGGATGGAGACAGTGTGCGCTTGAAACCAACTATACTGTGGTATGTTTTGGTTATCAAGATCTGACTGGTAGTGAAACACTCAGAATTCCAAATAGTACCTGTCGTTGTCCAATTCCTGGATTTATAGGTAATAATTGTGCCTGTACTACCTCTAAAAATTACACTTTTTCCCAACTCCTGGAAACAGGAAGTCATCACGCCTGTGGAATTCGAAGCGACCACACCATCGCCTGTTGGGGCTATGCTCCTGAGGGTCAAACCTTCCCCCCCCAAGGCTTAATTGCCAAATCGGCCGATCCTGCCTGTTTAGTCTACGGTGTCCATAACGACACCAAACAAACCCAATTTTTCATTGCCAATATTAACGCTGGTCCATTGG
>JAAUSR010000171.1 GCA_012032555.1 Thioploca sp. | reverse complement strand
TGCCTAGGATTTTTTGATTTCGACTCTATCCCAGGTAGCCTTGCAAAAAAACGCCGCCAAGCGAGTTGGAATGATAACTACCGTGCCAAATTGGTGTTTGGCAAGAAATTTTAATGCGGTGGCCCTGAGATGAATTGCTTGAAGACGATACTGCCCATACCAAAATGTTACAATGAGATACGGACGATTGGGGATATTTTATGCTTGATTGGCCAGTAGTTGCACTAAGTGGTGTAACGGAATCATCATTCCTTGAGCTATTTTCTATGAGTCCTGATAGCAATATTCATATTGCAACAGACACTGGTTCTTGGGAGCATATTGAAGAGCATATTGACGAAAGTGTAGAAGGTCCTGAACGACGTGGTTTTCTCCGCAGCATGAGAATGATTGGGAAAAATCTTTATGCTACTGGGATGCAACGCCAAGTATATCGGCGTATTGACGAAGCTAAATGGCAACGAATGGATCAAGGCATACTAATACCCCATGGTTCTGATATCATTACCGGATTTAATAGTATAGATGGTTTTAATGAACAGGATATTTATGCAGTGGGTTTTGGAGGAGAAATTTGGCATTACAATGGTCGAATTTGGCAACAACTTGATAGCCCTTCTAATCTGATTTTATCCAATGTTAAATGTGTTCCTCCTGATACAGTCTATATTTGTGGACAAATCGGGACTCTTTTGCGAGGGCGAGATAATCAATGGGAAATTATAGAACATGAAGTCACAACAGAGGGTTTTTTTGGTTTGGAATGGTTTCAAAACAAATTGTATGTAGCAAGTTCTAATAATATATTCATTCTCGAAGATAATTCTTTAAAACCAATAGAAATTCTTAAGGATAAAGAATTTTTTACAAGCGGCCATTTGCATTCTAATGATGGTATTTTGCTTTCCGTTGGTAGCAAACATCTCGTCTATACTGATGGCGAATCGTGGACAGAAATTATTTGTGATGATGGTACTTACTAACCTGCGTAGCTAGGTAGGGTGGGCAACGTGTTGTTGTTGCCCACCATTGAAATCGACCAAAATGTTGAATATTGTGGTTTTATCTACATTGCTATAAAAAATGATGAAATTTATTAAATTACGTCATGATACCCTTGCTGGTGGGCAACGCTTCGCTTCTGCCCACCCTACTGAAAATGTCAAACTATCGACGAGCTAAAACGGGCGGTAATATTTACTTCTTCACGGTGGTTACTTACCGTCGGCGTTTGTTATTTCACGATGAAACTTGTCGCCTTTTCTTGAGAAACGCTATCATTAAAACGCAACAACACGATTACACCCCTTCATTAATGCTTGGGTACTTTTGCCGGATCATCTGCATTGCATCTGGACGCTACCCCAAAACAACAACGATTTTTCAACTCGTTAGAATCTAATCAAATCGGTGTTTTCGAAACTAGCCAGGTAGGTTGGATTAGCGAAGCGTAATCCGACTCGTCGAGGGGTAATATCAAACTTCGTACTTTGATTGTTGGGTTACGCTTTGCTAACCCAACCTACTGAAGAACAAGAAAAGTTACTCACTAGTCGAAATTCCGATGGATTTATTCCTGGAGAAGCCGCCGCAGCAATTTTAGTTGGTAACCCGCTATCGAATGCTGGATCGCAATTATTATGTTTGGGGTTAGGTTCGGGAATGGAAAAAGCGTTTGAAGGTTCGGAATTGCCTTTGCGAGCAGATGGTTTAGTGGCCGCCATTCGGGAGGCTTTAGCTGAAGCCGGTTATGATATGGGAGATTTAGATTTTCGGATCACCGATGCGGCTGGTGGACAGTATAATTTTAAAGAAGCGGCTTTAGCATTGACAAGGTTGTTACGGAAACGCAAAGAAAAATTTGATATTTGGCATCAAACTGATTGTATTGGCGAAGTGGGAGCAGCAACAGTGCCAATGATTTTAATCGTGGCTTGGCTTGCCTGTCGTAAGGGATATGTGGATGGTCCTCGGATACTTTGTCATGTAGGTAATGATGATGGTAAGCGAGGCGATTTAGTGTTGTCTTATCAATAAGTTGTGAGATGTGTCTGATGAGTAATGATGTATTTGCCAATGGGCGAGAGATTGCTTGTAAGAAAGCGGATGGCAAGTCTATCTGTGCGTTTCCTGATGTGTGTTTTACGCCACCTCAGACACCGGCAACACCGCCGGGGGTGCCCGTGCCTTATCCGAATACGGCTTTTGCTAAGGATACGACTAAAGGGAGCAAGACGGTTAAGATTAGCGGTCAGGAGGTGATGCTTAAGAATAAGTCTTATTTTAAGAAGAGTACCGGGGATGAGGCAGGGTGTGCGCCTAAGAAGGGGATTGTGACGAGTAAAATTACCGGTAAGGTGTATTTTACTAGCTGGTCTCCCAATGTGAAATTTGAAGGGAAAAATGTAGTTCGACATCTGGATTTGACGACGCATAATCATGGGTCAGACCCTCCGAATACCGGGCCTAAACCTTATATAGATAGTGTGGATAACGACAATAATTCTTCTGATCTTTGTGAAGAGATTGCAAAAAAAATCAATGAATTAATTAATAGAAACAAAAGAGATTTTGGAAACAGTGGTACTCATGGGTTACGATATCGCTTTGAAGAACAAATTAACGGAGCTAATGGACCTGGTACACCAGAATGGGATTCACATGAAAGAGTAATCAAAGAACAACAAAAAGGACTACGAAAAAAATTGAGAGAATATGAAGAAAATGGCTGTGGTGATCCACCACCAGGAGCTTGGAAATGGGCATCAAAAGAAGTCCCTTCTGCTAAACAATGGAAAAATCCAGCATTAAATATGCAGGCAATAGAAACGGGTGCTAAAGTAGTTGCTGGTGTTGGTTTAGGTTACGTAATTTATCGAGGTATACGCTTTTTACCTTCGCTTTTTCCACCTTTATGGCCTACAATTCCTGCTAATTTAGCTATTCCTTAAGGAGAATAAAGAATAATGAACACCGCTGTTCTTACACCAAAGCAATGGGGATTAATCTTTACCTTATTGAGTATGGATATCATATTCCCTCTTTATGAGGCAATGGGATTAGAATTTAAAGATAAAAAAAACTTTTTGCAACAACTTCGTTATCTCATTATTGAAAATCGGAAAGTTTACGAAACTAACCCAAATGCGATTCCACCTTTAGCTGAACAGGTGATTAAAATGCTCACTACCTCTTTTAGTCAATTTCAGGCAAAGCATTTTTATCATTGGGCAACAACTGTTTTTACTAGTGTTCATATAGATCAACCACAGTGGTCAGCTTGGGAAACACTATTTCATGCTTGGTGTTACAACGCGACTCAACAAAGTAAATTGAAATTATCCCTAGAGAAACGTGAAATCATATTTTCTGCTTATCGTAAGACTGTCAATATTAAAGATATAGAGCGACAAGTTATTCAGTTAAAAGCTCAACGATTATCTGATTGGGATTTAGAAATTTATGCTATCCATCAATTTAATCATGATGATGAATTAAGTGATCCATTTAGCTCAATTCTTTATACCATAGAAATAAACCGCTTTCAGCTATTTTTAAAGGCAATATTCCCTCAACTACATTCTTCTGAAAAAGAGATTCTTTGGGAACGAGGACAACAATTACTGGTTGAACGTGAGATATGGATGCCGGAACCTCTGAAACATTTAGATCACTTACTTAATTTACGTTAAGAACCATGCAAGAAATACAGCAATCGTTAAAACAAAAATTTATTCAACAATTACGTTGTGATTACCCACAGCAAACAACTAAAACGAACCCTCAAAAATTAGAGCTTCTTGTTGAACAAAGTTATCTGAATGCACAAGAGTTAGAGATTTTTGATGAAGAAAATATTTATCGATTTATTTCACTTCAATTTCTTCCAAAAGAATTACTAGAATCTCCCTTTATACAAAGTGTATTGATTAGAGTTCTTAATAATTTTAATCTTTCCGCAACAAAGCGACTGGATTTCATTGAACAACAAATAACAGCCCGTGTAACGCCAATCGAGAAATAGCGCGCGTCGGGTGTATAAGCGATAGCGCCAGTGCGACAAGCCAAGCTTGTCATTTCTAGCGGGGTGAAAGTCCCGGTCGGGCGAATTCAAGGATTGAATTCATAAGATCTAACCAACCACCGTTATCGA
>JAAUSR010000170.1 GCA_012032555.1 Thioploca sp. | reverse complement strand
TAGCTCTTGAACACTTTCTTTTCTCTCTATATTTAAGAGACGACCTACTCTGGACATTCCGGTTCTCCTTATTCATATTTATTATATTATATTATATACGTGTTTTTTCAATACAAATTTGGTATAAGTAGGTAAATTTTAGGGTAAGATGAACTAACGAATCATACCTTAATATAAATTTAAACTCATTAGTAATAGCAAAGTAGGGTAGGTATTGCCTACCTTACTTGCTTGTAGACTTTCCTGCCAACTTAAACATAACCGCTATAAATTACTTACTATATAGTTGAACATACTCGGTTCGACTACGTTTTAAATCATACCAATTTTATATTACCAACATTTCGCACCTAACAATAATTTTACCACCTATCAGCAGCAATTCTCAATTTAAGACCCCTAAGTGGAGTCAAGAATATCACCATCGAGTCCATCGAGCATAAAATTCATGATATGTTCCCAACTTTCAAAGGGAAAATACTGGATAAGTGCTCGCAAGTGCTCGCAAAAGGTGCGTCGGGAAGGTAGTAGATGACGCACGGTACGGTAAGTCATCTCGGTCCAATCGAGCATGGTATGAAGTAAATATACCAATAAAATCAGCGTGGCTAGCCAGTTGGATAAGTGTTGGTTGCCATGTCCGAAGTGATGATCGAAATGATAACCTTGATTTTTAAGTACATTGTTATTTTCGTTTTCTATCTTCCAACGTGCGCGTCCGGCAGCGGCAACTTGGACAACATTCTCATCGGAAAGGAGGTGAGTTGTTGCCCAAGCATTTTGATAGCGGATCTGACCTTTAGCATCAGTAATGGTCAGTTCACACCAATTGAGCATTAACGCGTCGTCGCTATCGCGCAGTGGTACTTGGTTTAGCCCGGTAGAGTGGGCAACCTGACAATCTCACGGATTTATTCAGATGGTGGAGCGGAATTAGGTTGGTTAACAGCGGCGGGTGGCAATGTAAAATCAAACTTCAATCTTTTCATGTTCAAAAATGAACGCGCAGTCATCCACCGAACAGTTTCACAACCGCTACAAAATTATCAACTTAGATACCGGCAAAGATGATCGATTACACGATATGTTTGAGTTGCATTATCTCGAACTGAAAAAATTTAAAAAACATTATGGTGAATTGGTCAATCCTTTAGACCGTTGGTCTATTTTCTTCACCCGCGCACATGAACTAGACAAAAACCATTTGCCCAAAGAATTACAACAAGAACCGGCGATTGTCAAAGCCATCGGGCTGCCATTCTGCAATTAATCAAGTTACTAAAAGATATCGATGAAGATGTTCGTAACAATGCTGTGTTAGCGTTAGGTCAAATACGAATTGACCAAGCCATCACACCGTTAATTAAATTATTCAGAAGCTGGGCTCAATATTGCTGTGCAACCCTTCAAAGCCGATTGATTAAGTCCCAACACATCACAGAATAGTCTAAACCACATGGGATGAGATAGCTGTAATGATGGGTTTCGACTTTGCCTCTACCCATTCTACGCTTCACTGCCATTAAGTTAAGAACAATTTCTCCCCTCCTTCTCAAGGAGGGGCCGGGGGTGGTTAAAAAAGTTGATTTTATTCAATTCCTTAGTCACACCCCCTAACCCCCTCCTTGGTAAGGAGGGGGAGAATCCAGCTTAACTTAATGGCAGTGATTCTACGCTTGCACTCCCATGAAAATGGGGACCGGGTTTTTTAGGTTGTTATGGATTCCCGCTTTCGCGGGAATGATGCTAACTTAATGGCAATGATCCTCTGGCCTATGTAGAGCACACTTGGGCTATTTTTCTGATTTAAAGTGGACTATAGAGGATATAATAATGTATTTTAAACTCTATTTGCTAGTGGTTTTCGCTTACAACAGGATAGTTTACAGTATGCCGATCACTCATCACTTTTCTCCATTGTTCAGATTTTAAAAGAGGTAACTATGGCAGAAAAAAATTAGAAAGTGAAATCGCTGAACTGCTTAAAGCACGTCTCCGTCACCGTAACATTGAAGATATGCCAGCGCATATCGCTAAACTCCAAGCAACGAAAGCAGTATTTGACAAGGTTTATGACTTTAAACCGGGAGATTTAGTTATCTGGAAGAAAGGCTTAAAAAATAGAGCCAGACCGGCACTTAATGAGCCTGCTATTGTCGTGGCAGTTTTAGAAAAACCGCTAATAGATAACACTAAGGAAGTTGGCAGCACTTATTTCAACGAACCATTAGATTTAGTGTTAGGTCTTTTAGATGAGGATGGGGACTTTATTACATTTCATTATGATCATAGACGCTTTGAACCGTATCAAACCGATTAACGATGGAAAGGCTGATTGTTAGAAATTTTGGCGCTATACACGATATAGCCATAGACCTCAAAGATCTCACAATTTTTATCGGGGAAAATGGAACAGGTAAAAGTACGCTTGCCAAATTAATTTCTATTTTTAACAGCGATAAATTTTGGATAAATAATGCTAATTTTTCAAGATATCTAGCATATTATCAGATAAGTGACCTTCTAGAAAATTCTACTTTCATAGAGTATCAATCTGAGATGGGTGTTTTCATCTATAACGATGGAGAAAGGCAGGTACGATTTTCTGAAGATATCCTAAGAGTGCTTGGTAAACGCGTTAAAATCACAAATCAGGAAGAACAAGAAGAACAAGAAGCGCAAGTGGGAAGACTTTTAAAAAAAATTAATTGAAAGCATCCGCAACGAAATTATTTATGTTCCTGCCGAAAGAAATGTAGCGAGTTTTCTGTCTGAAAGATATGCGGCCGTTGATAGAAAAGAGTTGACTGTTCTATTTCCAGAAACTTTATTAGATTTTACAGCGTATTTTAACAAAGTTTCTTCTATCATTCGCAAGTTGTTTATTGATCTATTCAATGTCACTTACCAGAAAGAAAATGGAAAGGACTACATGGTTTTACCAGACGATAAGAAATTTTTGTTATCTGACTCTGCTAGTGGTCTACAAGCAGTTGTTCCTGCATTATTGATTTTTGAATATTATGCGCAGGATGAGGAGAAGAAAAGTTACACTTTTGAAGAACCTGAATTAAACTTATTTCCTATTGCGCAAAAAAAGCTGGTTGAATTGATAGTAGAAAAAGTGCTGAATAATGGGCATAAAATGGTAATGACAACGCATAGTCCGTATATGCTCACGGCATTGAATAACTTAATCTATGCTTATCAAGTGGGGCAAAAAGAACCTGATAAGGTAAAAGCGTTAATTGAACAGAAATTCTGGTTAGATCCTCAGAATGTTGCGGCGTATTTTTTAGAAAAGGGTATTATACGCTCCCTTATAGATGAAGAACTACAAAGCATTAAGGCAGAAGAGATTGATGAAGCATCTGAATTAGTAAATTCACTCCACAGTGAACTGCTTGAAATAGAGATTCAGTGATGAAGAGGCCATTAGTGATGAGTGATGCTTGTCAAAATTGTTTTTTACATGAAACAAGTGGGCAATGTCAACAGTACTGTGACACACGTTTTAAAGTTGTCATAAAAGAGCCAAAAAGTACGACATGGACTTTTGAGAACAACTATGGAAAATGCGTTTGTTTGATTCGGATTGATGGGTGTATGATTAGCAGATCAGAAACTAGAAAGTGTGATTATCTATTTTTGGTTTGTGATGAGCATGAGAAAAGTGCTTTTTTTATCGAATTAAAAGGAAAAAATCTGGAAGAAGCATTTAAACAAATATTAAGTACTGTTGAAAAATTGAAGGGATATCTAACCGGTTTCTGTTTATATGCTCGTATTGCTATCACTAGAGTTCCAAACATCTTGAGCGCTGGTGCCCAAAAGAGGGAAAAGGACATTGCTAAGTTGTTACAACGAGAGGGATGTAGCAGAAAAAAACTTGATTATCAAAAGAGCAATACTTCGGAAAGTATGTAATCTACAGACTTCAAATGGTTGGTACCCACATTCCGCACCCAAGATATTTCCTAAAACCATTTTAAAAGCTACTGCTATATATGTCGTTGATAGAAAAGTGAATGATTTACCATACTACCCCAAGCCAAGCTGCACTGCCATTAAGTTAAGAGATCATTCCCCCTCCTTCTCAAGGAGGGGGCGAGGGGGTGGTTAAAAAAATGTTACCGAATTGAGTGATTTTAAAACCACC
>JAAUSR010000169.1 GCA_012032555.1 Thioploca sp. | reverse complement strand
AAAAATATTATTTCTAAATCATAAAAACGGCATTCTCAAAACTTTGATTTTTGCCTTCGGCATCGTTGCACTAAAATCAATTTTTACTTCGTAAAAGAAACTAACAGGGCTTAAAGGGTTTCGTTCGGTTGCACCTCACTACACCCAAATTCAATTTCAACTCTGAAAAATTTCTCAGCTCTGTTTCACGAGGAGAATTTTTTCGAGGAAATTGAACTTCCCTTAAGCCTGATGTTATGTCTAATTTTTATATTTGAGAAAAAAGAAAAAGAAAAGCCCCTTTAAAAAGAAAGTTTTAAAAAACAACCGCATCCTTTAATATATATGAAGTCAAAAAAACTATTTTTTATAGTATTTATTTGTTTAATACTAATCATATCATTTACATTATTTTTCTCACAGGATAAAATTAATTTAATACAACAAGATACTTGGAATGATAGTTTTAAGACTAAAACCGAACATAATTTTGAATCAGTTTGGAATAGTTATGACAAAGAAACTAAAGATTATTTAATTGAACGGTATGATTATTATTATGTTTTATATAATAATATCAATAGTAATTTCACTTTAGCAGAAAGAGAATATTTCTTAGGAAAAGTTACAAAAAATGATTCCAGAAAATGTAATTCAATTCAATATTATGAGGACGCATTAAATGAATTTGGAGATACTAAATTAATACATGAAATTTTGTATTTTGTTTCATTAGAATGTGGAAAAGACTATGAAAAATATGAACCCTTTTTATTAAATATATCTTCAAAAGGCAAACAAAACATTTATTCAAATTTTATTAATAAAAATGAATTCCCATTTAAACCATATAAAATAAGGAAGCAAGAAATACAAATACCTAGTAACTTTTCTCATATTATTATTGGAGAAAGTTATATAAAAGTAGATAATAATACAATAATAGGAACACAAATTGAAAGAATCATTAGAGATTGGGCTTCAAATATTATTAATGTTTATCCTTCAGAGTATAAACAACTAATTGCCTATGGTGAAGGTGATAATCTTATCAGAGCAGTAAATAATACTTCTGCAAAAATAGTTCCATTAACATCTACAATCGTAATTAAATCCAAAGACAAATGGTATGCTCCAGATGAAAATGGTATTTTTAGATTTGAAGTTTTACCTGAAAAAGTAGATTATCCCACAAATAAGTGTTACGGAAATATTTGTTTAATTATTGATACACACGGAATTTCTTCATTAGTTTCTCAAGCAATAGAAAATAATGTTTCTTTAGTAATTGGGTGTGGAGATTATGTTGATAAAATGACAGCGGCTCAATATTTAGCAGAAAAAGGTATTAATTCCTTTTTTCCCGCAGATAGATTTATAGGAAACACTATTAACTATCAAGGAGAAGGTGTCTTAATTGGAACAGCACCAATTAGAAATAATATTATTGGTAATCAATCAATTAGTATTAATAAAAACGAATTGATTATAGTTCAAGATAATTATGAATCTTATCCTAGTCAATATTATGATTCTCCCAAAAATATTTTAAAGAATTAGAAAAAATTGTTCCACTAAATGTTAAATATATTGTAACTAGTTCTAATCAAACAAATAGAATTGTTGAAGAAGCAAATTTAAAGAATTCACAAATAATCGCAGTCAGAATCTGGACAGAATGTGATTATACTTCAGCAAGGACTTGGCTTTCTGAAAATTCTAATAATAGGGCAGTATTATTCCATTCTTCACTATATCCTTATGCACAAAAACTTTTTGATGAGTTTCCTAATCAAACATCTTTTGGAGATCCAAAACCAAAATTTAAATAAAACGGGGCTTTTCTTTTTCTTAAATATACACTCACTTCGTTCGAAATTCATATTATTCTCAAATATAAAAACTCTGCGGGTTTCGGACTTCGTCCGACCGTTGCACTAACCCTTGGTCGAAACAAGTTTCGACAGACATAACAAGGATTTAGAGGTTCCAGAAACTTGCAGTTTCTTCCACCCAAACTTTTGCTTCGCAAAAACTTCTCTAAATCCCGATGTTAAGTTCAATTTTTGTTTTTGCATATAGATTTCTTAAATTTTGACAATTAGTAGATAATGAATGAGACAGCAACAATAATGGCGGCAGACGGTCAAATCCTTCGGATTTGCCCTACTCGCCACCCCGTAGGGGGCAACCCCTGGCTCGTCTGCGCCATTGTTGCTGTCAAGAGCAAAAACAAAAACTCTGCGCCACTTTGTGGCTTGCCTCGGGCCCACTCCACTTTGTTCGTAGGCCACTCGGGAACTTAACAGAGATTTAGAGGCTCCGCGACACGTCGCTCTGCCCAAATCCTCGCTTACGCTCGGACTTCTCTAAATCCCGATGTTATACGCAATTAAATTTTCACTAGTCTAAATCTCATTCTTCTTTTAGAAAAAGAAGCAAAAGAGGGGGAGTCCAGGTGCTACGCACATATTGACTTTTACTTCGTAAAAGAAATTTATTAAGAGGGGGCTTTTAGTCCTTAGGACATTTTCACTCCCTTCGGTCGATATTTTCATATAACTTCCTAAAATTAAAGAACTTCCTAAAATTAAAAATTTTGTTCAGGAAGAATATCCTTTAAAAACGAATCCATATAATTATATTTTTGTTCATCAAAATAATCTAAACTTTCTATTCTTTGAATCAAATCTGAGAATTTATTAAATAAATCTATTTGAAAATTTCTAAATTCTTGATTATCTTTTATAATCAATTCTAATGAAATCAATTGATCAGGATAATAAGTTGTAATTGTATTAACTGCAAAATAAGAACAAAGATAATTAATAAATTTGTTATATTTTTCATTCTCAGTAATTTTAATTTTCAAAATTACTAATTTAGAAGTAAAACCCACTTTCTCAAAATCAATATCTAAGGTATATCCTACAATTATTTTCTTTTTTTCCATCATCTTGATATTTTTCTTTATGAATTCTCTTGAAAATTTAGTTTTTTGAGACATCTCTACAATTGAAAGTCGAGGATTTTTATTTATTATTTGAAGAATTTTTAATGCTTTTTTATCTAAAAAATTATCCTCCTTAATTTCAAATAATTTTGAAGCTTTGCCAATAGAATTATTTAAAATTCCATTATTTGTTTTTATTAAACTTGAAACAATATTTAGTTTAATATCATCTATTTTTCAATAAATTCCTTTAAAACTTCTTTTATAAAATTAGATGATGATGAAATATTTTTTCAAAAATGAAATTCTTATGGAGAATATTCCTACTAATCTTTCTATATAAAAATCTTTTTTCCTTTTAAGAATTTCAATAAATTTCAACTCTTCTGATTTATCCATATTTGTTTTTATATAAACATCAAATGGGATAAAACCTAATCTTGTTACATCAATTAATGGATAAATCTTTTCAACGAGTTTATCATTTAAATTTTTTAATCTATATTGAGTAAATGATTTAGACCTATTTATCTCCTTTGATAAATCTTTTAGTGAGACCTGAGAATTTATCAGTAATTTATTTAATAGTGTTTTATCATATTTATCTAAAATTTGTATATCTGCTATCATAACTTTACAAATTATTACACATATATAAATGTTTTGAACACATATTTTATAAATAACAGATTACTTAATATTTTTATGGAAGGAATTCATATATTGGCGAATTTATATGGCTGTAAAAATAAAGAGATTCTTTTAAGCGAAAAGTTACTAAAAAAAGAGATACAAGCATTAATTAAAAAATCAGGACTGGGGATTGTAGGAAAATGTTTTTATAAATTTAAGAACGCAGGAGTAACTGGAATTTTCTTAATTTCAGAATCGCATGTTTCTGTTCATACATGGCCAGAAAAAAATAATTCTATTAATTTAGATATTTTTACTTGCAATGTTTCAGGAAACAATGAAGATAAAGCTAGGAGCTTATTTGAGGATTTGAAAGATTTATTCTCTCCGACAAAAATTAAATCAAAAGTGGTGATAAGATAAAATGAAAGAAATTAAAGAATTTCACCAATCAAATTCAGGATTTTTTATTATTCCAAAAGAGAAGATCCTAGAAAAAAAGACCAATTTTCAGAGATTGGAACTTTTTGAACATGAGTTATATGGCAAAGTTCTTAGATTAGACGGATACTTTCAAACTTCTGAATTTGATGAGTTCCTTTATCACGAATCCTTAG
>JAAUSR010000168.1 GCA_012032555.1 Thioploca sp. | reverse complement strand
TTGCTGCATTTCTAATTGCCTCCGATGAATCAGTATATGGATTCACCTTGCTCACTAATTCATTGGCAAGGTTTTCTATGGTTTGTGCGTCTGCACCACGAAAAATTTGCGCCATTAAAAAATCCAGAACTGGATCTAATGGTTCGCCCATGCGTTTGGCAGCATTTGCTACATTTTTTAGATTTAAAACTGCATTTTGTAAGGCATCCATGACAATATGTATTATTATCACCAAATTTTTAAAAATAAGCCTTTAACCGCTGAGGCGTAAGGAACTACTGATGGTTAACTAATTCTTTGTACTTTTTAGTTCTAGTGTTGGGCCAATCCAAAGTATTTTGTCAAGAGCGGTCAGTAAATCTGATTGCTCTACTACTTCTATATATTCTTTTGGAATGTTTTCTACCCCAACCCTATTGCCAACTAAAGCTCCTACAATCGCTCCTCTTGTATCTGCGTCACCGCCCATTTTAATCGCAGTTATTACAGCCTTCTTGTAAAAATCTGGATATTTCCAAAAACACCAAAGACTAGAAGCTAACGTTTTGATCCGCTCGCCCACTGCTTCCTAAATGCTTTTTCGCTGCTTCATCATCTAATGATAACATATTATACGCTATTGTAACAAGCGTTTTGCAATGTCCATCATCAATACTGTCCATAACAGCTTCATATTGATCTTTTGGTCCTAATTCTGATACTAACATTGCGTTTACCATGGCAACTGAAGCGTCGATAGCGTCCTGATGTGCATGCGTGATGATTGCATCAAGCCCTGCTGCGTCATTCATTTGCTTGGCATTATTGCGAAAGAACACTCCTATCGGTGCAACTCTCATTATGTGCCGTTTCCAACATACCTAGAATCAGAATGCAATAACCTTTCCACATTCAGACAGCTTTTCTCCGCTAATTATTCTTGCTAGAGCTTTGTTTGTTTGACTACCAATCCGCGTAAATCTCCAGAATTATACCAATTGACATAATGTAATGCTGTAACTTGTGGGTCAAACCGTTCTTCTTGAATTAATGATACGGCTAATTGTATAGCCATTTTTGTATCATCAGTCCATTGACCGGCTTTAAAATCTCGATGAGGTAAAAACTCTCCATCCCAATCTTTTACAGAGGCACCAATTCTGTTAAATTCCCATGGCGCTCCTAATGCATCGCCAATTCCTAGACCAATCATTGTTCCTGATTTCATTTTTTTCCTTATCTCACCGACCAAATCCTAGTGATTCTGTAAATTCACATGCCAACTTTTCGTCAGCTATAGCTCGTTCATTAAATGTTCTTCCGTGCGAATCAAATACTCCATACCACATGCTCATTGCATGAAATGTCTCATGTACAAATGTTACATCAAACTCTTGATGCTCCGAATCGTCAAGGCACTCGCTCCGCTCATCGCGCTTTGCGCAAGATGAGCGGACGAGAAAAGCGGTTCATCCAGAATGAAAATCATAGGATAGCAAAAGAGATTGTAAATTTACCATATCAAACATTTGCCTTAGAAGAACTAAGGCAAATGAAGAAAAACAAAGGAAAGAAGTTAAATCGCAGGATATCTGGTTGGAGTTATTATCAACTGGAGAAATTTCTGGAATACAAAGCAGAGGAGCTTGGAAAGCGAGTCTGTTTTGTAGATGCCCGATATACGAGTCAGAAGTGCAATAGTTGCGGACACATTGCCAAAGGCAATCGTGTCCGAGAAAAGTTTAGATGTCAATGTTGTGGGCATATGGATCATGCGGATTATAATGCGGCAAAAAATATAAGAGATTTGCAAAAGCAAATCTCCGACCCGAGAGGGCAGGTTGAAGTCAACCAACCAAAAGCCATGCTTATTCAAGAAGAAAACTTCTTGAATAAGCCGGCAAGCTCAGGGGCTAGTCCCCTGAGTAGTTGACTTTGTCCTAATAATACCTGAAAAGATATATCGCGTCCAGAAGGGCCTACTAAAGAAAGCATAGGCCTTTCAGCTTGTTTAAGCACAAATAATTTTGAATGACCAGACGCTGGAGTGCTTGGAACTGAAGTAGAAAGCGGAAAATCCAACGAATATCCATCAACTACAATATCAGAATTTTGTATTATCTTACCAGTAATTCCATCAAAAATTGCTATTGCATTATCAGTAGCTCCGCTTGGACCAACCACATCTCCAGAGCCAGATCCACCAGATGCCGCAATTGTTACATCTACCTCACCATTTCCAGCATCATCGGCAATAGTTAATGTAATGTTTGTCCCTTCAATAAGGTTAATCCTAGCTCTTGTGCCAACATCAACTCCAGAGTTTTTTCTTACCGTAATCTTTTGAGCGTCAGCTAATTGTCCTGATAATCCAGTAACAGAAATCTCATCACCACCACCATCCTGATGCGTAGTGGCATGTGCTGTTGGAGTTCTTGCATTAGATAGTCTAGAATCATTTCCTTCACAAAAGTTCCAGAACCAGTTCCAAAAGACACCAATGCATGTGTATGATCGGCTCTTGCAAGCGATGTAGAGCTTCCCTCTGTAGATGTAGATCCTGGAGGATTTGCAGCCGCACTTGCTGTGTTAATATCATGTTTATGATCTGCTCTTGCAGCATCAGTTGCTACCCCAACTGCCGCAGTTGCTTTTGTTACATTTGCAGGCGCACTTGCTGTTAATGGCGTATTCGTGGCACCAGATGCTATTCCATCAAGTTTAGACTTGTCCGTAGAAGACATAAACCCGTTAGCACCAGTTGTCGCAACTGCATGATGAGTTGCCTCAGTTTGAGACCCGTTGATTATGAATATGATTGGAGCTAGCGACTGTGCTTGCAGAACCGGCTGAATTAGCAGTTCCAATTGACGATGGGGTACCAGAAACAATCCCATGTTGATGATCGGATCTTGCAAAAGAACTAGCAGCACCTTCTGCGGCAACAGCTCCAACGGTTACTGCAACTGGAGTGCTAGTTGATAGAGCGTCCAGCCCACCTGGATTATGTCTAGCGGCATGACCAGATACATCTACGCCATCAACATTTCCAACATTTTCAATATCATTTCCACCCAGGTTTAGATCGCCAGACATTGATCTTGTACCATCTACAAGCATTGCCCAAGGATGATCGTTTGGTTTATCTAAATCAGACAAAGACGAATGAGAAGAAGATCCTCCACTAGAGCTAATATTAGCCGCACTTGCTATAGGACGAGCGTCTACAACAGAAACAATACCATACCCATCTTCTACAATTAATTTGGCAATAGAACATGCAGTAGGAATTAAAAACGATGGAGAAGAAAAGCTTGGTAGAATTTTCGGCTTCTGTTTTTGTTAAATACTGAGCAATACCATAAATAACACTTACCCTACCATCAGAAGTTAAGTAAACCGTATCTGAGCGATAATATCCATCTGACATTGGTGTTAAAACGCCGCTGTTATCATAATTTGCAATATCAACTTGATTTTGGTTAATTATTTGGTTAGCGCCATCTGTTCCATAAAAATATGAAAAATTAACGTCAACATAACCATCAAATACAATTTGATCTAAAACACGATAATATGAACCAGGAGATATAGAAAACTGTGTTTGAGTAGATCCTATACTAGCAGTTATTCCGCTTACCAAAGCAATATTTCGTGTATTTGCAAAATAATCTGATAAAATATGAGGCAAATCATGTACTATAGTTCTTGTTTTGTGCAAAAACCTTATACCAGAACCAGAGGTAATAACGGTTGCTAGTATAATTTGTTCATGCCCAGGTACACTTAATTGATTATTTAAAGATTCGGTTCCAAAATCCCAAACCACATAATTAGTTTGATTTGGGGAAAGGTTAACATACCCATCTTCCCATGAAACATCATGAACATCATGCACTGGAACGTGTCTTGATATCCACCCTCGTCCAGCGGAAACATCTACAGATAACCCAATACCTTCAGTAACATCTCCTCCAATAGACAATCCTGTTGATTGAACATCATGAAATAATGTGCCTAATGAGGCAGATTTTTCAGAGGGGTAAAAATAAGATACGTTACCAATGATATAGGTGGAATCATCTTCTGTAATCTGAACAATACCAGTAAATGTTGAGCCTGGTGTGGCAGAAACACCAAAAGCATTTGAGGCGGCAGAAACGTACACAGAACTTGTAGAGCTTTCGTTCAATAGGTTTAGATAATTATTTTGCCAAACACCACCTTGAACAATAGCAA
>JAAUSR010000167.1 GCA_012032555.1 Thioploca sp. | reverse complement strand
TGTTAAGCGGGATCGGGAAGCAGTGGGGCATTTTTGCGACAGCTAAGGCGAATTTGCGGACGATGTGTCAGCATTTTCGAGGCTTGTTGACCGTGGAGTTGCCAAGTGGTCAGACGGTGGCGTTTCGGTTTTATGATCCAAGGGTGTGGCGGGTGTTTTGGCCGCAATGTAGTGAGGAGGAACGACAAGTAATGTTTGGGCCAGTGGTGCGCTATTGGGTGGAGGGGGAGGGAGAGGCGGTGAGTTTACTTCCCTTTGCATTGAAGGAGAGTTAGAGGATGTTAAAGATTCGGCCGACACATATAGAAGCTTTTGAACAAGCTGCGCTTAAACATTTTGAAGATAAGATGTTAGAACATATCAAAACCTATTTTTCCAATCATTGGCGTGTCATCGGTGAACTTCAGTTGCGTAAAGTGATTCAATATAGTGTTAAACAAGCCAATCAATATGATTTAACGACTCAACGGGAAGTCTGTTTGTATTTGAATTTGATGTTATTACTGGGGAGTGATTTTGATACGGATATTCAGTTGCCTTGGGCAAAAGAGGTGTTGAAGGAAAAAACGATTATTGATCCCTCTGTTCGGATAGAACAGTTATATGATGTTGCTATGGATCATCTGGATCAGGTCGCTGGAGTTAAAGGTGAATATTTTGATAGAGTTATCGTTAAAGTACGGAGTAAATTATCGGAGTGGATGTTACTCATTGAGCCAGTGTTTGAACCTGATCTAGTCTCTTTACTTAACTGGCTCTATCCGCAGAAAATTCAATTGATAGGTAAAGACATTTTGCACCAGTTGATTAAACAAAGTATAACATCTACTCAAGTCTACGGTATAGCAACTCAAGGAGGTATGATTCTTTATGTGAGTCTTATGCTTATATTAGGTAGTCGTTTTGATAAAGATCCTAAGTATCCTTGGTTTGCGACTATTTTGAATAACGCATCTTTAACTAACGAATTAAAAGTTAAGGTATTTTATACTGAAGTGCGTAATCAATTAGATAAGCTTTTTGAAAGAGGGGGTGAATGATGACAGGATGTACTGACAGCGAGGAGAGAAATAAGCAACGTCGTGCTGGGCAAGAAAAACCTAGGACAAGTTGTACAAACACCACAATAGATTGTCGCGGTGATTTGGTAGTGATAGTTAAAGAGGCTTGTACAGGTCAGTTTCTTAGAAGCGTTAAAGTTGAGGTTTGTAGAAGTCCATGTCCAGAAAACCAAACACGTATCACTAAGACAGATACCACTAACACTGAGGGAAAAACTCTATTTAAGAACATGCCAAGTGATAAATATCTTATTACAGCCGATGGAACCAACATACGTTATGATAAAAGTTCTGTCGAGACTATGGTAAATGTTAATGAAACCAAGGTAGTTGAATTAACTTTGAAAGGAGAAGGAGTACTTATTATTTATGGTCATGGTGGAGATTTGGGAGATTTTGGTGTTTTTGCTAATTGGCTAAGAAAAGATCTAATTAAGAAGGAGAACTATGGTATTGCAGAAGGGAAATATGATGAAGATAAAGTAACAACACCTCTTAACCTGGAAAGTAAAAAAACTTTTTCTCCTATCTAGAGAATCCTAAATTATGCTTTAAAATAAAAGAATTACACATTTTTACACATTCTATAGGAGCTGGTATTTTTATAGGTTATCACAGTACCGAAAGCGGTGTCGCTCGTGAAAATGCTTACCAATCTGCAGCTAATGCAAGTAGACAAATCACCTTCGAGGAGGTAAGAGATGCAGAAATCGGGGGTATTCTAACAGATGATTTAATCACATCTGAAAAAGCTTCTAAACAAGCTACAATCAGAGCGCACTTTGCTGAGGGTGCTTTTATAAAGTTGTGGGGATGTAATGCAGGAGTAGCAGGGTGGGTGTATAGTGATAATGATTCAAACAGAGATGGGGTACCAGATAGTTATTATTGGCGAGCATTAAACGAAAAAAACACTCCAAAGCCTAGTATCGCTCAAGCATTTGCCGACTATTTTGGGGTGAATGTATATGGTGCCACAAGTGGATCCCACATAGAAGTAAAAACTGAGGGAAGGTGGACGACAACTTCTAAGTACCAAACAAAATATAAGAGGTCACCTTCTACAAATCTTCCTCATAGATTACATCCTGATCGGGGTGATTATCTTCTTCATGCTCCCTCTACTTAAGATCATTCAAAATGCAAACCCGACGAATTAGTTTTTATTTCATAGTGGTCTTCATAAAGATGTTGATGATCAGTGGAGGAGTTGGTGCAGAGTCGAACAAGAATACATTGATTACGGCTGCATTCAATGGTTCTCTTGAAAAGGTCAATTTATTGTTGGCTCAAGGAGCTAATCCCAATGCGGTAGATAAATTTGGTAGGAGTGCATTAATGTGGGCGGCTTCTTTAGGACACTTAGAGATTGCAAAATCCTTAATCCGTTTCGAAGCCAACGTTCATGTAAAGGACAACCATGGATCATCAGCACTAATTTTAACAACTCTTCCTAATTTAGAGCCGGTGAAAGATCAGCAAGATAAATCTTCCCTCATGGTTCGTCAAAAACAGTATAAAAACAAAGTAAAGATTGCGAGGTTGTTACTTAAACAAGGTGCTCAAATTAACGAACAAGATCAATTTGGAAGTACAGCTTTAATGTATGCCACTTGGGCTAACTACAGGGAATTAGTGGAATTATTCCTTGAGAATAAAGCAGATGTTAATATCGGTAATAACCATGGATTGACACCCTTAATGTTTGCAGTTATCCAAAATAATATCATGATAGTTAAATCTTTACTCTCCAAAGGAGCGAGAGTTGAATTAAAAAGCCGAAAAGGAGAAACAGCCTTAAGCATAGCCAGGAAAGAGGGACATAAAGAAATCATAGAAATATTGCTCACTTCCCTAAAATAGCCAGGTAGTCCGCGTAGGGTGTAATGCTACGCCCCATACACCCTGGTTTTTGATTTGGGCTGCTGGTGAATGATGGCTGATGCCTTATCTACCCTACCTTGAACTGGGTATAGATACAAAACTCACACGGCATTTTGCCCACCATCAAGGGAATTTACAATTGATGCTACACTTGGTTATGGTAGCAAGCGTAGGTCGGCAATCCCTTGCCGACCTGTCGTTGAACTACGATGTAGCTGAAAGAAAAATTGCTGATTTTAAGAGGGGTTGAGAAACTTTATTTGGGTAAACGGCGGAAAGGTATTCCCGCCCTACAAGTGACTGTAAGCATTTGGCCAAAAAGACATTTTCTCTAATCACATTAAAGGAAACTAAACCATGAGCCAACCCGCCGCACGAATTACTGATATGCATACCTGTCCCAAAGTCGAACCTGGCCCGGTTTCTCATGTTGGGGGCCCTATTGTCACCGGTGCCACCAGCGTGATTATTGAAGGCCAACCCGCCGCTAAAGTGGGTGATACACTTACTTGTGTCGGTCCACCTGATACCGTTGTGCAAGGTTCTCCTACAGTAATCATCGAACATCAACCGGCTGCTCGAGTAGGAGATAAAACCGCTCACGGTGGTGTGATTACGTCGGGATGTTCTAGTGTGATAATGGGCTAACTACACCACACCGCCGGAGTAGCTCGCGTAGGGTGTATAAGCGCAGCGTCATACACCATTGTTTTTGATTTTCGTTTCTGGTGGATGGCGGCTAACGCCTTAGCCACCCTACCTTGAACTTGAGTTATTTAGATTCTGAATATTTTTATAAGGTTTAATTGAATTAAAAATTGGTATAACTTGACTAATTTAGGCATATTAAGTGAAAAAAATGAAAAAAGTATTTCAACTTTTTGTAGTTCTCTAAGGGCAGCGACTCGTTTTGAGCAACAACAGTACCAGAGACTTCAACGATGAGAACAGAATATGATTTTTCCGACTCCGTAAAAAATCCTTACATTAAAAAGCTGGATAAGCAAGTGACAGTGGAATTGGATGACAATACGTTAGCATACTTTCAGCAAGTATCTGAACAGAGTAGCATCCCTTACCAAAGCCTAATCGCTTTTTTTATATTTACGTGATTGTGCGCTCCAACACCGTCAATTGTCAATTAAATGGTTGGAAGCAGACCTTATAGCTAAGTAGAGTAAGCATTGCCCACCAAAATTACTGATGAATGTTTAACCATCAATCAGCCTATTGGCGGGTAATGCTTCGCTAACTCGCCTTACTGCTGGTTCGAGGCTACTTTGCTGTTTGATTAAAGGT
>JAAUSR010000166.1 GCA_012032555.1 Thioploca sp. | reverse complement strand
CGGCCTCTTGACCTAGTTTGATAAGCTTCTGCATAAACTCAACCTGCTTCTCAAAAATTTCTTTGGTAGCTTTTACGTCAGCCGCAGCGGTATGGGCCTTGTCGTTTTTGACGCCATACTTTTTCCTATGCTTTTCAAGCTATAGCCTTCTGCAAACTCACCAAGACAGTAATCGAAGAATAATTCATTCATCATAGTGTCAAGTAATCGACGACCAAAAGGAAAAGAGTCTTCTGAGTTGCATTTAACCCAAAGTTGATTTAACCTTTCTTTATCGAACCCGATGTTCTGACCTACTAAGAATCTTTTCTCGGCGGGGACTCCATCATCAGCCAACCAGTTTTCGATATCAACCAAAGTTGAGGCGGGATCTAAATAACGCTCACGACCTTCTTTGGTTTTGTGAGTAATGTCTTCTAGTTTATGGCCGTTGATTCTTAAAGCGGCATCTTCAATGGTTTCTGGTGTCAATGGTTTTAAACACCAAGTTTTCTGAGCGTTTTCACTCGTATCCCCTATGCGGTATAGGGACAACTCGATTACATCATGTTTGTGTGAGTCCAATCCAGTTGTTTCAATGTCAGCAACATAAAATACATAATTCATACGATACACCTCTAGTGCTAGATGTTCCAACTAACGTAAGAATCAAAGATAGAGTGTCAACCCGTATTATTTTAGTTTTTTCTTAATCTCATTTTTCAGAGAATTGAACGATTTGATGCCGGCCTTGTATTGTGTAATCAGAAAATTAACACCATCAACTGTGCGAAGAAAATCTTTTTCTTTATTGGTTAGTTTGGTACCTTCTAGTATGAACATAACCTTGTTATCTTCAAAGATCTTCCACTTCTCACCTTTATTAGGCATTGATACTCTTTTTACCCTAATTACTTTTTCAGCCTTATCATCTTCTTCGTGATAAAGATCATATTCAAATTTACTAAGACTATACTTTAAACCGTCTTTAGACTCTTCGCCACCTTGAGGTAGATTGGGGGTAGGATCTGGACTGGTTTTTGTTTTATTGATTGGCATGTTTTATCTCATTTGCATACGGCATCTGCCGCTATAATGCCCATGATGCCTGCTGATAATATACCATGAATACCGGCACTTTCACCAACTACAAACATTCCATCAACTTCAGTTTCTAAATTATCACCAATGTTTATTTTAGGGGCAGATGGGATAATAGTTGGTACGTGGAAATAAGCCTTAGTAGTTACCTCTGGGATAAGATTCCCCAAGTCTGTAATAACTTCTTTAAGCCAATCATACTCTGGGATGATAGATATTCTGCTCTTACCAGTTAGAATAGTAGAAACACGTTCTTTGATAATTCTATCATTAGCTAGTACAAATGTTAGTTTACTAATTCTATCAGTCTGTTCAAATCCGGTATCAGGAAATGATCTATTGCCTATTAGATTAAAAGATACTTTATCACTCTTCCATCTATTTTCATTAGAACGAAAAGCTGAAATAGCAACATCTACATGATCTTCTGGAATAACGGTACCAAACCAAGATAATGGTCCAATTTCTAAATCAGCCTTAGTTAAAGTACAATTGGACTTGTTAAAATCTTTCATAACGCTAGAATTGGTTTCAACACGAATACCAAAACGAGCAATATCATTATTGTCTATAATACCAAAGCTAGCATATAGTTCTTTGGCCCAGCGCCAACCGCTTCGGCCAACGGCAATAATAATCTTTTTGCAGCGATATTCTTGATCATCAGTAGAAATAACAAATACATTTTTTTGTTTAGCGATTCTAATAACTTCACTATCAAAATTGAAAGTAATGTTTTTACCACGCTCAATTACTTCCGCCATATGTTTAGATAGGGCATGTATCTCTTTGGGGTAGATCTGTACGTGATCATTGAGGGAAATATCATACCCCAATTTCTTTATTTTCTTTTCCATTGCCGCTGATGGAGAGCGGTCTTTGATTACTTTAAAATCATCAATCTCTTCTAGTACATGTCTAAACCAAGTATGAGCAGATTTAGCCCTACGAAGTCCAGTTAGTTCCGCCACTTTACCTACGTCAGATTGATATAGCTTTCCGTCACTATTTGGCAGACAGCCGAGCCAACCTTCCAGTTGTCGTCTACGCTTCATAGGAGGTCTGCCTAAATCAAAAAGAATCGCTTTAACGTTCTTATGATCCTTTGCTAACTTGAGAGTAGCAAATGCGCCCGCAACACCAGCCCCAATAATACCAACATCAAAATCTTTCATGCCATCTTATTATATCGGGCTTATAATTTCTTTAGAAGGTTAACCACTTAACATCCATGGTATCTGTAACTGTAAGTTTAGCTGCAACACATGCTGCTTTCATAGCAGCAGCATATTTGGCTGCAAGTAACGCAGTTAATTTGGCAGCAGCAGCCGGAGGGGTTGCACTAACAAGGAATTTAACATTTAATCCTTTATCAAAACGAATAGTTATAGCAACGGGCCCATCATCCACACCAGCAGCAGCTAGCATAGGAGATACTTCTGCGCTTTTATCCCATAGACCGGCACTCTGCAAAGTATCTTGAAAATCTCCAGCTACTTGTTGGCCTAGTGAGATTTTGCGAGCTAAACGGTCTGCTAATTTGAAAAGTTTATCTACAGAACCCATGAATATTCCTTATGGTACAGTGGTTATTAGCGTGTATCTATTTCTAGTTGGGTCAAAAGCCCAAGTAGCTGAGCGGCTGTTAGTATTTATAATAATTGGAGAAGTATAAGTGCCTGGTGTAACTGGATTTTCTAAAGTTTTACCATTACCATCAACAGTAATATTATTGGTACCAGCATTATTGTTAGCATCTTTAACTGTGAATCTCATATTTACAATAGGAGAGGCAGGAGCAGTTACTGTAGTTGCTCCTCCTAACGTGTCACACAAAACTAACTGATCAAAACCGGTAACAGTGGTGCTACCTCCACCAGGTACGTTTACAACTGAAGTATAACCTGCGTTTGGAGAAACATTATTAGTTAATGAAGAAATCCAAGTTGTACCATTGTATATAAACGTTGCTTGCGTAAAGTTAGTCATTACTGGAATACTTGCAAAACCCCCATCAATATTAGCTCCATTTCCAGAGATAGTAATATTGAATGTGCCCGCATTACCATTAGAGTCTTTGATAGTATAAGTGTCGCCTATTGTTGGTCCAGCAGGTAGATTTATTGTCCAAGGAGCATTGATTGTAGTAATGGAAATTACTTGATCAGCGGCTGATACGGTAAATGGATTAGCAGATGCGGAGGTTACTGTAGTAACTCTAATCCTTCTACCAACACTGGTAATAAATTTTGAAGTAGTTGTACTAGCAACTGAAGTAGTGTTAGAGATTAAATTGACACCAAAATGACCTTGTAGGTTAAGAATTCCAAATGGAGAAGGACCATCTGAATTAAAATGGTAGTTTGGAAGCTTTGAGAAGTTAAGGTGCCGCCGCCTATACGAGCAATACTTATTACTGTTCCAATTAAACCTGCCTGCGCACTTGCAGATGTGCTATTAATACCGGCAGAATCTCCAATACCCCATGCTCCTGATTGAAAAATACGACCAGTAATAGCTCGACTTGTACCGTCTCCTAATACTTTTGAAAAAACCAAAGAAGAAGTGCTTGAGCCAGATTGCTCAATTACGCCCTGATTCTGAAAGTTCGTAACAGTATATGTTGAGCCTGGTGCCTGGATACTTACACCATTAGTAGTGGTTGCTACACCAGCACTAGTGTTATAAACTCCAACAGCAGCTCGATGGCTACCAGCACTGGAAAAGAATTCCTGCCACATACTGCCAGCAGCATTGCCACCAAAAAAGTAATCAGTTCCAGCAACCGGAGCTACTCCATTTGGTCCGGTAAAAGTGGATGTTGCATTAGGTCCAATTCTAAAAGACCTGTTGGAATCAAAATAGCCAGCCAAAGTTGGTCCTACCAAGAATCTAACCAGTCCAGAGGTAGTGCCAGTTCCACTTTGCAAAACAACATTACCACCCAAAAGAGCGGCGCTTTGTGCTTTATAGGTTAATTCTTGACCGGTAGTACCACCAGTCGTTGTCTGAGTGATTGTTGGATTAAGAATAGAAGAGCCAAAGCTTACAACTCCGGAAATACCAGTTAGCCCTACAACTGACATAGGTCCAGGATAAGTGCCTAGCAAATCACCCGAAGCTACACCAAAAAGGTCCGGGAGGCCCCGCTGGACCTGCAACACCGGCTGGACCTTGGGCTCCTG
>JAAUSR010000003.1 GCA_012032555.1 Thioploca sp. | reverse complement strand
CCGGACCAGTGACAATGGCGGTTTGGGTGCTGACAATTTGCGGTCGTGGCGTGGTTCGCGGGGTACGAAAGCGTAAATCTGCCGGGAAGGCCATAAAATTATTTTGGTAATCAGTTAAAGAAAGGGAGTGAGAAATCCAACGTAATACGTAGTTGATATTAAAATCTTCACGTGGATGTTCGGTGAGGGTAAAGCGGTAGCCGCTGACAAAACTGAAACAATGACCTTGACCTTCTAACAGTTGGTATTCATTGACTTGAGATTCGATGCGCCGAGTGACTTTATCTTGACCTGGGTCAAATTTGCTAAAACCCGCATCATATTCATAAACTCTCAGGTCGGTGTTTTTTTGTTCGGGGAGTGCCTCTATCGAGGATTTTAAGTCAGCTTGGGGAATTTCAAAGTTAAAATCATCGATGGCATATCGTCCCGTGGTCAGTTGTTGTTGCCATTGACATTGAGTAATAACGTCTTCCGGATGTGTTTCATTACGATAGCGCCAAAAACGAGCGGTATCCATTTCTGGGCAAGGCGGATGTCCACTCATGTCATCAATGATTACCAGAACATGTCGATCTTCCTGGTGTTCAAAAAAGTAGAATATTCCGACATCTTCCATTAAGCGGGAAACGAAGTTAAAGGCAGTTTCTTGGTATTGTACGCAGTAAATTCGCGGTTCGTAATAGTTTGGACGAACCAGTTGAAAGCGGTAATCATGAAAGTTCAGATCAGTAAAAACTGGTTTGATGATGTCGGGAACGGAGAGGTTCTGAAAGATGCGACCGTCTTGAGTCAAGGTGAGTGGCCATAACCAAGGGCGGATGTCAGCATAGTAGGTCGTAAAGCGGCTATCCGTATCATCCTGGGCAAAGCAGGTAACGATGCCATTGAGATAACGAGTATGGTTAGGAGCAAATTGAATTTGAACGGTGAGAGACTGACCTAAAATGGCTTGAAAATCGATATTACGGCTTTCGGAAAGGAGTTCGAGTTGAAAGTGAAATAAGCCGGAGAGTTGTTTTTCGCCTTGGAGGTGTTTGAACAAGAGTTTATCTTTGCCCAAAGGGGTGTGGACCGTGAATAGTAAGTTGTCTTGGGTGAAAACCGGGGTATCCATGAGCACCTCTCGGCTAAGAGCAGTTCCTAATAATTAAGTCCTTGAGTTGCGATTCTACCTCGTAACAATACAAATTATAGCCGAATTGGATAAAAAATCATTATTAATTTTTTAGCTTATTAAACAGATAGTTATCTATTAAGTTAGTGAAAGCAATTTGATAAGGTGTTGGGTTGGAAGAGGCTTTACTTTAAAACTAATTTAATGACCGATTCAATAAAACCAACCTTCTCACTTCCACCAGCCGAGGTTGCCAAACGGGAATATTTTTGAGAACCGATAGAGACACATCAAAGGACCTGAACATTATTTACATTGAGGAGAGCAGTTTCGCCAACGCTAGGCCTCGTCAGCGGGGTTATGCTCCAATACTTGAATATTTGCCTACTTATTTACCCCAAAATGTGCATCAACTGACACCCGAAGGTAAAGTGCAAATAAAGCCTTCCCTTCGTTGAGGTGTTCAGTTTGCCATTCGAATTAACTTAAGGTAATAATTCGTGGAGATAAATTACCCATCGAAATAAACATTTCATTCAACCGTTTAACAAAAGCACCGGGATCATCTAATTGTCCACCTTCGCTCAGTAAAGCTTGATCGAACAAAATAGATACCCAATCATTAAAACGTTTCTCATCCGTTTCTTCTTTCAAGGCATTAATAATGAGATGCTCGGGGTTAATTTCCATAATGGGTTTGTTGCCCATAATGTGTTGCCCAGCTGATTTCAGTAACCGTTCTAAACTTGCATCCATCGCGTGGTCATCCGCAACTAAGCAAGCCGGTGAAGTGGTTAAACGATGGGTAATACGGACTTCTTTAACTTTTTCCCCTAAAGTCTCCTTGATACGATCAATGACTGGCTTGAATTGGTTAGAGGCTTTTTCCGTCGCTTGCTTTTCTTCTTCATTTTCGAGGTTACCTAAATCTAATTGGCCTTTGGTGACGGATTGTAACGGTTTACCTTCAAATTCGTTGAGGTGAGTTCCCAACCATTCATCGATTTGATCCGAAAGCAATAAAACTTCAATACCTTTTTGCGGAAGACTTCTAGATGCGGACTATTTTTAGCAGCAGCGAAGTTTTCAGTCGTAATGTAGTAAATTTTTTCCTGTCCTTCCTTCATGCGTCCAACATAATCTTCTAATGAAATCGCTTGAACTGGATTATCATCGTAGGTTGTTGAGAATCTGAGCAATTTCGCAATCCGTTGTTTATTACTATAGTCATCAACGATACCTTCTTTAAGTACTCTACCAAATTCTTTCCATAAGGTAGCGTATTTTTCCAGTTCGTTCTTAGCCATATTTTCTAAGGCGCTTAAAATTTTCTTGACTGAACCAGAGCGGATGGCTTCAATTTGCTTGTTGTGTTGCAGAATTTCCCGCGAGATATTCAAAGGTAAGTCATTACTATCGATGATACCCCGAATAAATCGTAAGTAAGGTGGTAATAACTTTTCGTTATCATCCATAATGAATACCCGTCGTACATATAATTTTACCCCACGACGGTTGTTACGATCCCATAAATCAAAGGGGGCACGTGCCGGAATAAAAAACAAAGTCGTATATTCGTTACTCCCTTCTACTTTATTATGAATATAAGTTAAAGGTGCCTCGAAATCATGGGCAACGTGTTTGTAAAACTCAGCCCGGTAGGGTGGGCAAAATGCCATTCAAGGTACTTGGCTATTGTCACGGGACTAACATGGCATTTTGCCCACCAGCGATGGGGTATGGGGTTGGGAAATGGTGGGCAAAAGCGAAGCGTTGCCCACCCTACCCGGCTGACCAAAAATCAAGGTTCAATCAAGGAATTGGTGGGCAAAACAAAAGGACGTTTTGCCCACCCTACCTGGCTACCTGGCTGAGTTTCGTTCCTTAACCCAGTCTACTCGTGCTTTGCAGATGATTACATTTCCGGTTCTTCTGCGGCAAGATTTTTGGCGCGTGTGATCAACAAGCGGTCGAAGGAGTAAAACGGTTGTGCCCCTACGGTTTGGGCAGTTGCCAAGTGAATGGCATCAGCGATGTCTAGATTATATTCTTTCACCCATTGCAGTGCCGTGATGATGCTCAGGGTGTCTTCAAAAAAATATTCGACATTCCGCCAAGACGCTGAAATGCTTAGACAATTTCATAAGATTCAAATCCATACGCACTACGCAATACCCAAGCCGTTTCCAGCAGAACGGTTTTGCCAACAAAAACTTGTGCTTCGCGTTTGATGAGCTTGGCGGTACGTTGGGCCTGTTGAGCATCATCTTGGGTGAGTAACCGCACTAACAGGTTGGTATCTACTGCAATCATACCTGCCAATCTCGGCGAAATTGTTCGGTCACAGCGGCATTCATTTCTTCGATGGTTTTTGCTACACTGTGGTAGGGTAGACAGCCGATAACCTCTTCTATGTGGGTCGGCGTTAAGGCATGGAGGGGTTTCTCCAGGGAAATTGAAAGCGGTTTGCACATCACGGTTACTTTTAAATCCATATTTTTTACCGCCATCGGTAAATCTAAGTGCAATATGCCATCTGCACCGATATGCATTTCTAAGCTGAAATTTTGCATCATCGTTTTCCTCTAGCTCGCGTAGTGTGGATAAAGCGTTAGTCTACCAGAAACAAAAGAATGAGGTATGGCACAGCGCTTATACACCCTACGCGAGCTGACGAAGGAAGTCCGGCAAAATACTAACAGAACCATAAATGTTGAAGTTCGCAAGCTCACTCCAACCTACGCGGACTTAATTTATATAAATTGCTTACGAGCCCGCGTAGGTTGGGCTGACGTAAGGAAGCCCAACATTTGGGAGCATCATCGATCCATGAATGTTGGGCTTCGTACCTCAGCCCAACCTACTGGCTAAACCTCGTGAGAGTTTATTCGGGCAGGGGCATGGTGCAAAAACTTCTGATAATTTTCTGAAACAACTTATCGTCTTCACGTTGCTTTGTCCGAGTTGTGTCAAGTCCGAATGTGTAGATGATAGCAATTTCCTTGGAGCGGGCTCGATATGCCACAACCCTAGTTGAAACCAATTGAGCTTTTGAATATGACGTACCTACTGCTTCCAGATGTGCAACCTTCATTTGTTTTGTCAGGTTTGTGAGTTTTACATCTGCCTCTTTCAGTATTTGCTTAAGCGCAGCCCTTGCAGACCCCTGAAAGCTTACGTCATAACTACCATCAATCCATATTCGGCCTCCAGAATGCAGATCAATGGCAACCCCATGTTGTGGAGCGGGAGGTTGCGATTCATGACGCACAGATGATTCAGGCAACATAACCGAAAAACCATATTCAGGGTTTAAGTATTTGGTATCCGCTGCAGATACGTAGTCAAAATTTATACTCACCGCAATGAGCAGACATAATATAATCCGTAATAGATTAGTTGACACCGCACGCCTTCTTGTACTTTTCAATTGTTTTTAATTGATTCTTGAGATGAGTATAATAGTTAGGATTGACGGAGTTGTATTCCGACTTCTTTAGTCCTTCTACGAATTGATCCATTGTTGTTGTCCCTTTTACGTATGACCCAAAGTGCTGTACCCAATAATCAGCACATGCCTGATAAGAGGCGAAGGAAAGATTGTTTCCCCCAGCTTTTGTTACTCCAAACAGATTGTGTAATACTTGATTGTGTGGGTCAAGCCATCCACTTTCCATTGAAGAAAGAGCCATCAAAAAGTCAGCATTCGTTTGGAGCTGTCTAGCTATATCCTTATAGATTTTTAGATTATCAAAGAAAGGCCTCATTTTCTCCATACAAGTCGGAGCAGGGTTTGGCTTCTGATGAATAGAATTCGAACCGTGATGCTTTGCTTTAACTCCCATACAATAACCCCCATAATTTTTGAAACGTAATCCCAACGATAACTAGATACCCTAAATGGCGTGGTATTTTACACCTAGCGGGTGTCTAATCCGAATTTAAATTCACCAACCTATTGTTTTTAAATACAATAAAGGTTTTATTCTAAACCTTATTAGAAAATAATTCTACACCTCTGCCCCTCTGTGTCAAGCCATGCAGCAGCCCCCCAAATTACTCGATCAAATCCGTTTAAAAATCCACTACAAGCGCGTAGGTTGGACTGACGAAGCACAAGTTAGCTGGGTTGATCAACCCAGCTAACAGTGTTTACTGATTTGAAGTTTATCTTAAACAAGCTGTGTTTCTTCGTGCCTCAACCTAACCTGCTCGTGCTACCTAGCATTATAGATAAATTTCCAATTACGAACTTAATTTATATAAATTGGTTACGAGCACATGCCGATAAAGCTATTAAAAGTTTTTCCCAAACTCGCTGAAATCAGATCCGATAATAAAATAATTTACAATTAGTTATTGCATTTAATTAAGCATTAATATAGGCTTACTGTACTTAAGGCTCATTTAATGGAATAAAAAAGTCGGATGCGTAAAATGCTTGCAGAAGTTAATCAACAACTAGCAGTGATAAAAAAGAATAATAAGCCAAGCAGTCGGTTTGAGTATAGCTAATGGTGACATGAAAATCTTACGACTCGAATTAGCCGCTTTTGGCTTATTTACCAATAAAATTTTAGATCTGTCCGCCGGCAATCCGGGGTTACATATTCTTTATGGTGCAAATGAAGCTGGTAAAAGTACCATGCGTCGTGCTTTAAGCCATGTCTTATTTGGTATTCCGGAACGAACGCTAGATGCCCACTTTCATGCGAACGAACAATTACGAGTCGGTGCTCATTTACGTAATGGTCAGGGCGAGGAATTAATCTGTTACCGTCGCAAAGGGCGTAAAAATACGTTGCTGGATGCGGATAATAATCCGTTGGATGAGGCTGATTTTCAAACCCGTTTTTTAGGTGGTATGAATGAAGCACAATTTACGGCCTTATTTTGTTTTGATCATGAACAATTACGCCAAGGTGGTCATGATTTGCTTAGTGGGGGTGGGGCAGTAGGGGAAAGCTTATTTGAAGCGGGTACTGGTAGTTTGAAGATTCATGATATTCTCATCGAGTTAGATAAACAAAAAGAAGAATTGTTTAAAGCACGGGGTACTAAGCCGCTGTTGAATCAAACGATCAAAGTTTATAAAGATGCTTGTAAACGCATTAAAGATTGTTCGCTCTCGGTTAATGATTGGAGTGAACACGCTAAAAAATTAGACGAAGCTCAACAACAACATACACATTTAACCCAGCAATTACAACGATTACGTGCTGAACAACATCGCTTAGAACGCATTCAACGCACCCGACCTTTATTACAGCGGCATCAGGAACTGAAAGCGGAATTAGCGCAATTGCAAGATGTGATTTTGTTACCCGATGATGCGGCGACTAAACATTTTCAAGCCAAACTTTCCTTACGCACGGCTCAAACTCAAGAAAAACAAGCGAGTCAAGATATTGCACAGTTACAAAGCCAACTTGATGCCATCCAAATCTCCCAAGCGTTATTGATACAAAAAGCGATTATTGATGATCTCCGGGGACGGTTAGGCAGTCATCAAAAAGCGGCACAAGATTTACCCGGGGTACGTACTGAGATGCGAACGGTTGAAAGCGAAGCACGGACTTTGTTACAACGCTTGTATCCAGATTTGGATTTAGCCGACGTACCAACCAAATTGACGATTACCAATCCGCAACGGGAACGTGTTAAACAATTAGCAACCCAAGCCCCAGCGTTATATGAAAACCAACGCAGTACCGCCAGACGGTTAGAGGAAATCTCTGAACAACTCCAGCAACAACAACAGCTCCTAGAAAAAGTGCCGCTGTGTCCAGATTTGACACTGCTGCGAGCCACCTTAACTCGAGCTTGTAAATACAGTAATTTAGAAGAGATTCAACTCAAAGATGAACAAGAAGTCCGCCGCTTAACCGAGCAAACTGAAATTAATTTACGACAATTGGGTTTATGGAGTGGTCCGTTAGAAGCATTAGAGCGAATTGCTTTACCGAAAATGGAGCGGCTGGATGGTTTTGAGCGACGCTTTAAAGAAATTGATAATGATCAACAACGCATTAAGGAGCGGCTTTTGGAAGCTCGGCGTCAAAATGAAGTAGCGACTAAAAAAATCAATGCGTTACGCTGGGCTGGAGAAATCCCCACTGAAGAAGCCCTGTTACAAGCTCGCCAAATTCGCCAAACTTATTGGCAAACGCTTAAACAAAGTCAAATCACTTCCGAATTATGCCACACCTTTGAAAAAGCCTTGACTCAAGCCGATGAAATAGCCGATAGATTACGCCGTGAAGCGAATCGTGTGGCTGAATACAGTGTCTTACTTGCTGAACAAAATAACGCCCAACGCGAACAAGAATTGCAAACCAAAAAATGGCACGCGACCAACGAATTACTAGCTAATTTACAAACCGAATGGGAAGAATGTTGGAAACCGCTGGGAATAAAACCGTGGTCAGCCTCGGAAATGCGGAGTTGGTTAGGTGAATGTTTCAGTTTACGGCAACAAGCCAGTACATTACGCGAACGACGGCAACAACTCCAAGATCGCCGTCAACTTATCGCTGAACTGTGTCGAGAATTAACCCAAGCTTTGTTACCGCTACAAGCCTTTCTTCAGGGCGAATTGTTAACTCATCTACCCGACTTAATTACCCAAGGAGAAACTTGTGTCAACGAGGTAACCCAAATTCAGCGGCAAAATGAAAGTTTAAACGCAGAAGTTAATAAATTAATTAAAGAAAAGCAGCGTATCGAAACCGCGCGTCAACAAATTAACAGTACCTTAAAACAGTGGCAAACTGAATGGGCACAAGCGTTGATGCCTTTACACTTACCAGCGGATACTTCTCCAGAAACGGCTCGCAATGTCCTTAATGACTTGGATCAAGTATTGAATAAAGTGGATAAAGCTAACGGGTTACGGCGGCGGGTTGATTTAATGTGTCGAGATGCGGAATTATTTCGCCAAGATGTCGCCACTTTAGCACAAAAAGTAGCACTAGAATTAGTCAATGAACCGGCTGAACAAGTCGTACCCGAATTATCTAATCGCCTCAGCCAAACGGAAAAAGAGGCAACCCGTTACGAACAATTACAACACCGCTTACAAGCAGAACAACAGCGGTTTACCAGTGCCACTCAACAGGTTCAAATCGCTCAAGCGCATTTACAAGCTTTATTAGAACAAGCCCATTGTCAGGATTTAACTGCATTGGAAGCAGCAGAGCAAGCCTCTACTCATAAACAAACTTTACAGCGAGAACTTGTGGAAGTCGAACAACAATTATTAGAACAAGGTGAAGGTTTATCTTTAAGCGATTTAGCGAATGCCGTCGCCACGGTTGACATTGACCAATTGCCAGGACAATTACACCACTGTACCGAACAAACTCAACAATTGGAACAAGAACGTTCGGAAATTGACCAGCACATTGGCGAGTTGCGGACGTTATTGAAACAAATGGATGGCAATGCTGCCGCTGCTCAAGCCGCTGATGAAGCTCAACTGGCTTTAGCAGAAATGCAGGAATTAAGTGAACGTTACATGCAAATCCATTTAGCCGCTTCCGTGTTACGCAAATCGATTGAACGTTACCGGGAACAACATCAAGGACCGTTATTAAAGCGAGCCAGTGAGTTATTTCAACAATTAACTTTAAATAGTTTTTATGGTCTGAAAACCGACTATAACAGTAATAATGATCAACCGATTTTAGTGGGGTTACGAACCTTTGATAATGCTGTTATTCAAACGACCGGTATGAGTGATGGGACGCGAGATCAATTATATTTGGCACTTAGACTGGCAAGCATTGAACGCTATTTAGAAAAAAATTCACCGTTACCTTTGATTTTAGATGATATTTTGATTAATTTTGATGACGAACGTTCGCGGGCAACCTTATCGGTATTTGGTGAATTATGCCAGCAAACCCAAATTTTGTTTTTAACTCACCATCCCCATTTAGTTAAATTGGCGCAAACGACGTTACCGAATACAAATTTAGTGATGCACCAACTGTAAGAGACTAAAATTCTTTTTAAGCGGCATTTAAATAATGGATTATGATGACTCTAAAGATTATTTAGATAAGCAACTTCTATCAGAAATCAATATTATTCCTCTCGTTGACGTGATATTAGTATTGTTGATCTTATTTATGATGACGGCACCTTTGTTGACACCACATGCCATTAAAATCAACTTACCGCAAGCATCAAGTGAAATTAATGCGAGTAAACCGAATATTATCACGGTAAGTATTAATGCCAAAGGTCGTTTATTTTGGAATGAAAAACCAATTGAACAATCAGAATTGCAACAGCGACTCATTCACGCGGTACAACAATTACCCTCGTCAGAATTACAGCTATGGGCTGATAAAACTACCCCTTATCAACAAATTGCTGAGGTGATGTCAATAGCCCATCAAGCCGGCATAACGCATTTAGGTTTTATTACTCAACCGGATTAAGTTTATTAGGGCGTGTCATCCATATAACAATATGTTAAGGTTACCATAAGAAACAACTACTGATTGGCTGTGTTAGGAAGTTATTATCTAGTTCGATAATGATAAACTTTTTCTGTTTCTAATAAAAACAGGAAATTAAAATAATGACAAACTTGAAATTGATAGGTGGTAAGAGGTACCGTATTAATACCTTGACAGTTAAGTGACTAGCCCATACCATAATTTGCTTTTTTAATACCTACCGACTGATTGGGAGTATTGATTGAATGAAAACCTTTAGCGCCAGACCGCAAACAGTTAAGCGAGACTGGTATGTGATTGACGCAGATAACCTCGTATTAGGTCGATTGGCGAGCGAAATTGCTAAACGCTTGCGAGGTAAACACAAACCGGAATATACCCCTCACATCGACACGGGAGATTATATTGTGGTCATTAATGTGGAGAAGCTCCGCGTGACCGGTCGCAAACGGACCGATAAAATCTATTATCACCATAGTGGTTATCCGGGTGGAATTAAAGCGATTCCGTTTAACAAACTCCTCCAACAAGCACCAGAGCGAATTTTGCAGATTGCGGTAAAAGGCATGTTACCTAAAGGTCCATTAGGTCGAGCTATGTTTCGGAAACTAAAAGTTTATGCGGGTCCCCAACATAACCATCTGGCTCAACAACCCCTGTTGTGGACTTTAACTCAGTGATATCCTGGTAACAAAATAGTATTACAGAACCGGCCGACGCAAAAATGCTTCGGCACGGATGTATTATGGGCTTGATAATACTTTAGCCTTGTTATTCTCATTGTTCTCATTCCCGACCTTCTCCTTCCTCTGCCTTGATTAAAGTGGGGAAAGAAAAACACTTTGTAACCCACCGGTTCCCGTAAAGAATTTTGTTATCCCTCTGTTCTCGCAAAGAAACTTCATGGTTCTCATGACCAAGATGGTCTATTAAACGTGAGGGATGGGGTTGTAAACCGCGTTTTGTGCAAACTGAAAGTGCATAGGATGCGCTCTATCTGCTAGATTGACTATATAATGTGACCATGTTACTTTACTCTTGGGTCATTTCGTAAAAAATAAGAAACGCGATGAAAACAATAGCAATCAGTCAATTCAAAGCCCATGCTTTGAAAATTATTGATCAAATAGCACAGGATCACGAAGCAGTAGTTATTACAAAAAGAGGAAAACCATTAGCCAGAGTAGTACCCTATGTAGAAAATGAGCCTTTCGCAGAACCCGGTCAACTTGCGGATACATTTGTATTTGAAGGAGATATAGTCTCTCCTTTAGGAGAGGACCTGTGGGAGGCTTGTTCATGAAGTATCTACTTGATACGCATACCTGGATTTGGTGGCACATGAGACCGTCAAATCTGTCTAAGAAGGTATTGCAACTGATTTCGGACAGTGAGAAATACAGTGAGCTTTTGTTATCTGCTATTTCACCTTGGGAGTTCAGTAAACTTCTTGAAAAAAGAAGAATAGGAATATCTTGTGATCCGGAGGATTGGTTGAAAAAAGCGCTTAAAATGCCAAAATTTAGACTGGTTGAGCTTTCACCTCGTATTGCTTATCGCTCCACTGTTTTGCCACAACCATTTCACCCTGATCCCGGTGATCAAATAATTGTTGCGACTGCGCGAGAAGAGAATGCTATTATTCTAACCAAAGATGATAATATTCAGAAATATAATTATGTAAAAAGCATTTGGTAATTTATATTCGGTAGTAGACTCTTTTTGCCCCCACCTACAATCTACGAGACGATACAACAGTGGCATTTAATCTGACCATTGGGCGGCAAAACTTCATGGTTCTCATGACTAAGGGGACCTATTAAACGTGAGGTACGGGGTTGCAAACCCTATCCCGCGAGAACAGGATTTATCAACCTGGTTAACATTGTGCTAAATTATTAATGTAGTGGATCTCGATTTCAAAGACGAAGATTTACGCCAACTCTGCATGCAACTTGGTATTTTAACCTAACCAGATTCCCATTCCGTATCAAACGGCAGTCTCGACTGGTCGAAAGTTTCCAAGATTAGAATTATATTAATCGGTGATTATCATGATTGACTCAACACACATTTTTACTCCTGACTGGATTTCCCCACCTGGCGACACGATTACCGATTTGTTGGAAGAACGCAATTGGTCTCTGGCAGAAAGCTGGGTTTCGCTCCTCAACCCAGCCTACGAGCTTTGTTGATTAACTAAATGATGGTGGGCAACGCTTCGCTTTTGCCCACCCTACCTACTAAAATAGTTTAGTATTTTTAGATAATTTATATTATTAAACAAATAATTAGGTAAATATCTATTGCACCATTTTAGCTGTGTCAACCCAGTAGGGTGCGTTAGCGAAGCGTAACGCACTCAAAACCGATTTTACATTTCACTACGCTATACACGTAAAGAATCCATCTAAGAAAATAAGTGCTTCTCTATTCCAATCAAAGAAGCATACATCGGCAGAAAACAATGAAAATTAATAGACTGGTTTAAATACCCTAAATAATGCCGACTTTTTCTGTTTAACACGATCAACCTTAGAACTAGATTCCGGTAGCGGCTGATCACGTAATGCCGCTATCATCAAATTTAATGTGTAATTATCAATTAGATAAGGGTTGAAATTTTGCACCCCCGTTTCTTTTAGAATTTTACCGATTGCGGCAGCAGAGGAAACATACTTCATCGCCCAATCTTCAAAATAACGACTACCTACTTCTTTAAATTCTAGTAGTTGAACATTAGAATGTCTTTCATCTTGCCTGATTTTTTTGTAGAGAATATTGACATTTTCTCGTGGTCCCTCTAAACACTGAAAAAAGAAGTTATTTCCCATAAATAACATCCCAGTAATGTTTAAAACCGGATTATTTCTACGGCAAGCTTCTAAAATATTACCCATTTCCAATGGCGAATATTTTTCCGTAGCGGTACTGGCGTAATATAAGCGAGAAAGGTAGCTATCTGACATACTGAATTCCCATATAACATCAAAATTTGATCAATATTATTTGAAGATTTTCGGTGAAGGTAAATACAAAAGATATTAAAATCAATATTATGAATACCAATATTTCAATACTGAAGTAACCTAAACCGGTTGTCTATTGTTTTGCACACAGATTAATCTGTTCACATTTTTTTTGGCATCGTTAAATTCATTCATGGCGATGTGATAATCTTGAAAAATTCTGTTCAGGGTTTCCAATAGTTCAGTGTCAAATTCAGACTTTTGATCAATTGGGTTTTCTTTGTCTGTCATCAGTTTATCTCCCATTATTCGTACAATTTTATTTACAATAACTAAATAAGTAAATAAAGGCAAAAGATCTAAATTCAAGATATATTAATATGACGCCTTTTATGACTGTTACAGAGTAAATCAGATTAGAATAATGTTAAAAATGGCATGTTAGTTAGTTTTATTTTATTTATATTATATTGAGTCAATGTGAGCTAATTACCTATTTTTACAATTATTTACATTTATTTGATATTTTAGACACAATGTATCGCTTAACAGTGGTAAGTCATCATTCAAACTAAACAGTTATCCGTTGTCAATGATTAGTTAAGGGTTACTCATTATTAGATAACACCACAAATAAGTGTACGGTTAAAATCGAGAGGAGTATTATAATTACTGTTACTTTAAATTACAGAATTGCCTTGACTATTAACGACTAAGCTGTTTTATCATTGAAAACTGGGGAGACTATTATGGAAATACTGGGTATTGATATTGGTGGCTCAGGTATTAAAGGTGCACCGGTCAATATTATCACCGGGGAACTTATGGCAGAACGTTATCGAATTCCTACGCCTCAACCTTCAGTGCCAACAGCCATTGCTGAAGTAGTGGCTAAACTGGTAACTCATTTTAATTGGCAAGGTCCAATCGGTTGTGCTTTTCCTGCTGTTATTAAACAAGGTGTTGTTTATACGGCTGCTAATATTGATTCCGCTTGGCTTGGTATTAATGGTGCAAAACTCATTGAAGAAACAACGGGTTGTCCTACTACATTATTAAATGATGCTGATGCTGCTGGTATTGCAGAAATGACTTTTGGTGCGGGAAAAAAACATTCTGGAATGGTTATCATACATACTTTTGGTACCGGAATTGGAAGCGCTATTTTTATTAACAGACAATTAGTTCCTAATACTGAATTTGGTCATATGGATATTCGCGGTAAGGAAGCAGAACATCGAGCTTCTGATGGGGTGCGTAGTCAAAAAGATCTCTCTTGGAAACAATGGGCAAAACGAGTCAATGAATTTCTCGAACGGATGGAAGCATTATTTTGGCCGGATTTATTTATTATTGGCGGTGGTGTTAGCAAGAAACATGAGAAGTTTTTACCGTTATTACAAACGCTTACCCCCATTGTTCCCGCTCATTTATTAAATCAGGCGGGTATTATTGGAGCCGCTTTAGCAGCAGCGAATGGGCTTAAGGTTGCTGGGGAAATTAAACCAGATAATTTACTAGACTTAGAATCGTAAGGTAAGCAGCCAATTAGTATTAGTACAGCCAGTTCTGCGTTTTGAGGATATTGATGGCGTGGTTATCGTTTATTTATTAAAGCGCCAGCGGAATGAAAACGTTTCGGTAAACGCACATTGTTTATCAAACACGGGAAAATAGCTTCTTAAATGCGATTAAGTTAAGAACAAATAGCCTATCAGCAACCAGGGGTTGCAACCCCTGATTACCAAAGGATTACACTTTAGTTAACACATTGATTTGATAACCAAACCGGTGTATCCAGCCATCGGTATCTCTAACACCTAATTCTGCTTTTAATTCAATTTGTCCCGATTTTTCATCCCAGCATGCCGCTACTGAATCCACTGCCCATCCAGCATTATTAGCCGGGCCACCGTTAGAAATACTCGCTAAAGCGCCAGTAGCGAGTACTTGTAGAACTTGACCACGAGTAAACTGACGACCCACTTTGAAATAGAGATAACCTTTGACAAAGGTGTCTCCCATAGATTCTTGCCAAGTTCCACCAAATTCAAAAACAGCCGTTCCAGTATAGATAAATAACCGATTAGCGCCATTTGGTCCGCAGACACAAACTTCCATCTCCTGAGCGTTATGAAGCTGAGCGTTTTCAAGCTGAACCGGCTCAACGGGTTTATCCGGCTCAACGGGTTTACAAGGCGTTGTCGTGGTACAAATGACCTGTTTTAACACTTCTGCAAATCCGTTGCTAATAACATCCTCTTTAGTAAAAGCTTGTCCTCTGGTTGCTTGTGCAACTCTAGCGTACTCGTTTTGTAGCTCTTGTTTTTGTTTACTGGCGCTGGTACCAAAATAGGTATGTACCATAACCTGTTTATCATTCGCTTTTTGGATAGCCAGATTAGTTGCGGTGATATCTTCTTGGTCAACCTGCTCTCCGCCACCTTCTAGAGCTTCATCTCCTAAGTAGAAAATAGCCCTGATTGCTCCAATTCGCCAATCAAAATATTCGGAGATATCCTCTATAACACGCGCACCATCTTCTTGGGCACCACTACTGGTAACAGTTCCCCTTTTGCGACCACGCAACTTCGATTCAGGAACTTTACATTCTTTGGTTAAATAATTTCTAACGGTCTTGTTGAAATGACTATTTCCCCAAGTACCTTCAATACCAAACCATGATACTCTCAAATCGGAAGGACAATTTGTTTTAACCGCTTCAATCGCAGCCTGTGTCGCTTCGCTAAGAGCAACAGCTTCATCCCTCATGGAGGGGCTGGTGTCAATAATGATAACCAGATCAACTTGAGTATCTTGCACTTTATCAATCATGATTGTTAACCTTTGAGATTAATATTGAATAGGGACGGTTGAGTATAATCGACTTTGGTCATTTTGAGAAATCTACGTCGGATTACCACTTCTCGTTCGAGGTTAACAAAGGTGAAATTAGTTTAGATTTTACACCGCTAATCTATATGTTCTGCCCAAGGTACCAGAATGATATTGTAATTATTGAGTTAAGGTAGGGTGTGTTCCACGCACCGTTTCTAAAATCAAATAAAATCACGCAAGATCACGTTGGATGGGCTAGGTAGGGTGGGCAACGCTTCGCTTTTGCCCACCCTCATTTAGTTAATCAACAAAGTGGTAGGCACATCGGTTTTACCCTACTTGGTTGCGCCGATGTGTAAGAACAAAGCCGTTGATTAGCTTCACTTGACGCAAGAACCCGTATTTCCAAACAGTGCGACTTGGCGTTTCATTTCTTGGTTACATAAATTCTTAACAGAATCGATATCTACCGTTACTGGTCCTAATGCTACCGCATCAATATCATCACAATAGGTGACACATTCACCATCATAACTCACGCTTTCCAAAGCAAAATAGGTAGCGCCAACATTTAATTGATTAGTGGGTAATAAAAAACTCATTAACGGAACAGTTTCATCAATTAAAACAGGCTGGGTGTTGAATTGCGTCACATTTTTAAGCGCATCATTCTCTAGTTGGGCACCCCAGACATTGAGATAAGCATTGTTGCCTTCAAGAATTTTCCAAGTTAACGCTACTTGTTCTTTAGCGGCTTCTAAAGTTGCTTTAAAAGAAGATAATTTAACATCTAATGGACATGGGCAAGTAACACTGATAACTGTATTAGGTTCAGCCGGTGAATTTAACTCGAAGTTAATATTTATCGTTTTGCCTCTGCCAAATAAAGGGGAGAGTTTAATAATCGCGCCGGCTGCTGAAATTTGAATGTCACTTGAGTCGTAGGGCGGATCCAGTGAAATCGATTTGAAGGAGTTGCTAGAGGGGAAAGAAATCGCTTGGGAATCATCAACGGATAGAGTAGGTTGAGAGATTATAAGTGATTGGCAGCTACCATCCATTAGGTTTTCTACTTGGATGGAGCCAGATGATTCATCAGTTCCGACAGGATTAGTTTTAGGTTCATCACATTCTTCCACGTGAAGTAAAGGAGAAGTTCTTGGTTGACATGTGCAACTACAGGTTACAATAGGTTGAAATACATAGTCGTAAACAAAGTTTTTCTTTTTTCCAGCACTATCACATGAATCATCAGGTACATTTATACTAGCTATACTAACTAGTTCTTCATAATTACTAAATTCTTGATAATCATCTACTTTGCATTCATTAGTATCTCCACAAAGAGGTAGACTAAGAATGCAACCCACTAACCTAGCTTCCTTCTTACAGAAACCTATAACTGCCTCCCGAACAAACATTTTAAAAGCTTCATCTGCATCACTTTGATTTTCCTTACAGAATGTCACTTTTCCTCCCAAAAATCCTCCCATCTTACTAGTCGGATAACCAATTGCTTTCCCACATTCTTCTTCAGATTCAGATAGAACCAATTGATTCAATCCTAATAAAAAAAGAATAAAGATATATTTAAAAAATGTTGTCAGATATCGCATTAGTATTTTCATTGCATTTTAACTTGATCTTTGATTTAATTAAAAACAAATTTATAAATTATAAACATTATAATTATTATTTATTTATTTTTAAAGCTAAAGAGTATTTAAGTAGTTATCATCACCACTATCAGTAACGATCATGGAAATTTCAGAACGAATCAAATTTATGCGGCTCTTCAAAGGTTGGTCACAGGATGAAATGGCAGCTAAGTTACACATGGCGTTGAGTGGTTATGCGAAAATTGAGCGGGGTGAAACCGATATTCCTTTTTCTAGACTCAAACAAATTGCTAAGACGTTTGAAATAGAATTATCGCATTTAATTGGGTTAAATGAAAAAAATGTCTTTAATGTTACTGGTAATCATGATACTCACGATAATTCATCAATTATTAATATTTATCCTTGTGAAATTTCTAGACTTCAACATGAAAATGAGAAACTCCGTATTATTATTGAACAAAAGGATAAAGAAATTGAACAAAAAGACAAAGAAATCGCTTTACTTCAGCAACAAAATATCGATTTAAGAGAAATGATTAATTTGTTAAAAGGGGAGTAATTTTCTAATCATTTATGGAGGGCGAACACGTAGGTTCGCCCCTACAAATGTTTTGTAGGGGCAGACCTGTGTGTCTGCCCTTAACTTAAAGGTAGTTGGGCATTACCCACCCTACTTAATCATGTCCATTTATACTATGCGTGTTTTTTATGAAGAGGGATGATATGGATATCAGCAGCATGTTGTTTAACTTGCCAAATATCATATGCCGATTGTTGTCTAAGCCAAGATTCGCCAGATGGCTTGAACAAAAGTGATAATCGATAAGCCAGTTCCGGAGTTAATGCACACTGCTCGTTTAGTACTTGAGAAAGTATTTCGGGGTTTACACCTAAGTGTTGTGCCATTTCAACTACAGATAATCCAAGCGGTTTAAGAATTTCTTCTGTTATCACTTCGCCTGGATGTGGTGGATTGTACATGGCCATAATCTAACCTTTTTAATGATAATCTTCGTAATTAACTATTTCAACATCTTGATCTACAAAGCGAAATGTTACTCACCAGTTAGCTTGCACCGTTATTGACCAAATTCCTTTATAACGCCCTTTTAATTCATACAATCGGAAACCCGGTAAATCTAAATCATCTGGACCAGTGGCTACCTCTAACCTAATCAAAATACGCCGTAGTTTCTTAGCATGTTGGGCTTGAATACCCGCCTGATTACCTTCGTTATAGAAACGTTCTAATCCTTTATGTATAAAGCTCTTAATCATCGCTTCACTTTTGCCCACCACTTCCTTTGGTATCTAATTCCCTTGACGGTGGGCAAAATACCGCATGAGTTTTGTATCCCTATCCAGTATCGGAGCGGTATTTTGTCCACTTAAAAGCCATAATTAAGTTATTGAATAAAGGGAAGTAATTTCTTAATCATTTTATGATATTTCCTAATGGAGGGCGAACACATCGGTTCACCTCTACCGAGGAAATATTTTGTAGGGGCAGACCTGCGTGTCTGCCCTTGCTTAATAATCAAGTAGTTGCCCACCACTTCCTTTAGTATCTAATTCCCTTGACGGTGGGCAAAATGCCGCAAGAGTTTTGTATCCCTATCCAGCACCAAAGCGGCATTTTGCCCACCCTACTGAAAGCTAAGGTTTTGAATTTTGTGCTATTGCTAAGAAGGCTAAAATAATAATGATAATTTTCATATCAAAGTTATAACACATCATTCTGGCCAAAATTCTTCGTTCAACACCTGTTCTAAAGAAAAAGGACAAATTTGTGGAAAAGTTGATTGATCTCGGTGTGTTTCCTTAGCAGCCGTTAACAGGGCATCATCATAAGCATCTGTTAACTTATCACCTAATTGAGCGCATAAACTAGGACTATCTTCTAACAATCTCAAAATACGTCGGCGTTGTTCAGCAACGGTATATTTCCAACTGTGAGAACGTTTTTCGGGTTGAAATTGCCATTTAAGCAAATGTGCTAGTAATACCGATAAGCGGCTGAGTAAAGCTCTCTTTTCACTTCTACCCATCGCTTCTAATTCCTCAGCGATATTTTCACTATCCATTTCAGCAAAGCGACCTTGACGAATTAATTGCACATTCGTAATTAACCAAGCATAAAAATCTTGTTCGTAGGAAATCGTTGTCTTTTTCATTTATATTGCTGTAAGTATAGGCATAATTCAGTTTCTAAAAATATTTCAAAATGACGAAATAAAAACTAGCATTTTATTTCCAAATGATTGATTTATTGATTAATTTTTATGAGATATTTTCTTAATCCATGAAATGTTATCCATGCTAGCATGATAAATGATATAACACAGTATTTACAAACATATAATTTTCTATATTAAAACTAGCATGTAACAATAAATCAATAAAAACGACACCAAAAAGTCCTCCATATAAAGACAAAAGCAGAATAACACTATATTTTGTTTACCTTAGCCAGTTCAATTTATTTAAACAAATCCTCTATTGGGATACCTAGTTCTGGTAAAGTAGCTGATGTTAATTGTTGTCCACAACCAAACCGTTTTAGCTGTTCATAACCGGAAGCAGTAGGTAACCAATGAACTAATACCTGAGTGTGGTTAACATCAACCAACCAAACTTCAGGGATACCATGCTTGGCATACAAAGGTATTTTGGTTTCCAGATCATGTTTTATAGAGGAATCCGCTACTTCGATTAATAATAAAACATCTTGAGCCGTGGGATGAGTTTCAAGATAGCGCCGCCGCTGTACCACAGCAATATCCGGCTCAGGTTCAGAAAAATCTCCCAGTTGAATCGGCAACTGCACTCGGATTTTCATTAACTGACCGATACGATTATGAAATAGCTCATCTAAAATACTAATTATATCGGCATGAACCGGTCCCATGGGCGCCATTTGAATAATTTCTCCAGCAATTAATTCTAACCGCGTGGTCGGTGACAACAGTTTTGCTTCACCCATTTTATGATAAGTGACGACATCAAATAAATATTTTTGCGGTGCAGTGACCATAGTTAACTTCAGTTACGTAGGTAATTTTTCTTGCGCTTGATATGATGTTATCGTACCCTTTATGGTATTAGCTATCAAGGCTTGCAATTCTTCAATTGATAGGGATGCTAAGGGGGAATATTTAACACCATAACTACTTAACTACATTAAACAAATTTTCAATCATACACCCCGGCCCACCACTCAACAATCTTACTTTTTCTCTGGCTCAGCATCCTTTGCTTCTGCTTTGGGCGGTTCCGGTTTTGGCGGTTCCGGTTTCGGTGGCTCTTTTCCTTCTGGTGGCGGTGATGGTGGTTTAGGTGGTAAGCGAGGAGAAAGGGGTAATAACCGACGAGTTTGTTTGAGATGTTCCGGAATATTGTCTAGAGTCGGTGCTTGATAAGGAAAATTGGGAAGCATGACTTGTTCTTTTTTATCCGGGTGCATTAAAATTAAGCGCATAAAAACAACCGCTTCAGATTTCTTTTCAAATTGCGCGCGATACTGATCTTGATACGGCAATTGCTGCGGTTTCGGTTCGGATAAAGTTGGGCTTTTTTCTAATTCCGGTGCCGGGCGCTTACGCCACCAAAAGAGTTTACTTTTCCAATCACCACTTTGGGGTTCAGATTTAGGTTGTTCTGGAGGTGGTAGTGGACGATTCGGTAGCAAATTTTTGATGGGAATAATAAATTTAATGGTATAAGGTTTTTCATCTCTACCGTGAATAAAATCAGCGGTACCAATTTGCTGACGCTGACGTTGTAATAGTTCCAATAAAGCCCACATGCTTCGATATTGAAATATCACTTGGTCACCTTCATTCGCTAAGTTCATCGTCCATTTAGCGGTAGTGGCTTGTTTTATTACTTCATCTGACAAATACGGTCGAAAGGAGGAATTGCGTGCCCAGCGCAAGGTGATTTGAAGCGGATCCCAAAGTTGCCAACGGGCTTGATATCCCTGTTCATCGTTATTATAAGGATAACTCAGGGTTTTATCGGCAATGGTAAATTTCCAATCGATAATTTGGTTAGCACCTTTTTCATAGGATTGATTGACGCGAAAATCAACTACTACCTCATAAATTGGCTTATCTAGTGGCAAAGTAGCGGCTAACAAACTGCTAAAAAATAATTTTACTTCCTCCAGTTGGCGCAGGAAACCTAGAATTTTCTCCCGACTGGCGGCGAAAATATCGCTTTGGTTGAGTAATTTGATTAACTCTTGGTTATAAGTGTCATACACCACAAAAAAGCTTTGTATCAATTCTGGAGTAACTTCATCGAAAAATTTCGCTTCCGTTAAGGGTGCAAATGGAAAACGCCTCGCTAATTCACGGTCAAAAGCTTCAGCAATAGCCATATAGCGGCTATAAATTTGCTCATCCGCTAACATTTGGCAACGCTTAAACAGGGCATCTTGGATTTGATGCAGTTTTTCTAAAAAATAATCGCCGCTACTTTGTCCATAATAGGTGAGTTCCGGGCAATTATCTAACGAGATCTCATCCAGTTTAAACAAGATAAACTGCTCTAACTCGCGGAGAGAATTGGTTTCTTTTTTGGCATCATATTTATCCAGTTCTAACAGAATTCGTTCCCATTTTTTCAGCAGGACGTCACTGGTACCCCACCGGCTGGCTTGCTCACCTAATAAAGTCATTAACGGTTTAATATAATTTTCAAGCAAATACTTAATGCGATTGCGTTCTAAAGATAAATAATATTCCGTTTCTTCTTGATCTCTAACGGCAAAAGCGATCTGCAAAGGCGATTGAGTGCCATCCCAGGTGTTGAAGGTATTATCATTCGGCACATAGAGATCGCTTTCTAATAAATGATCCACTTGTTTTAATAATTCATAAGCGTGATCAAGAACTAATTGGTGAATCTTGTTATGAGCGGGTTCACCTATCGTATTAATATTTTCAAAACTTTTAAATACCTCAAAAATCTTTTCTAACAGATCAATAATATTGAAAAAATTTTGAGTATCTGCCTGAATTTTTTGCTCATGTTGGATTTCACCTTGCAATTCAGGCTTACTGGTAAAAAAAATCTGATTCTGCTTGGGTTGGGCTTGAACGATAAAATGATTAGTATTTTGATAAAGCCGAATTTCGGCGGCTTTACGCAACCAGCGCTGCAATTGTGGTTCTTCTACCTTCGGTAATTCATTTTCCAGATATTGTTTAAAAGATTGCGTTAACGAAATCGCTTTATTCAACGATTCCACTTCTTCGGGCAATTGCGTGATAGGCACAGTGGATTCCACCGGCATCATAAATCCCTCTTTGCTCAGTCGTTCCACGGACTTTTTTAGTTTGAGCAAAATTGGTGCTAAAGCCAAATAGGTTCGCTGAGTTGGTGCAAGCAAATTCTCTTCTGCGGGTTTAGCTGAACTGGATTTCTTATCGGGCAATTCTGGAGTAGGGTTATTGGGAGGCGCTGCTGGGATTTCTTCACTGAGAATAATTAAAATGGAACCTGTGGTTAACCGACTCCTTAAATCAAACAAATCTTTACGGAATAATCGATAGTATTTATCTCCTAAGCGTTGTAATTCATTTTTCAAATATTTCAAAGAAGTAGTATTGTCGATATCGAGTAACAGTTGAGTAAAATGCGGTTCCGTGAATTCTAATTCGGAGTGCGCAATCCAATTCCATTCCGAATTTCTACCCAGATATTTTTCGACTTCCCCAATCCATTGAACAGTATTAAAAACACTCGCCACCCACTGGTTTAAATCAGCGGTCACTTCAATTTTTTCCAGTTCTTTTACTAAGCTAGCGACTTCGAGATAAACTTGGTTTTGCGTGAAAATTCGACTAAACCATTGATTCGCTAAGTCAGTAATTTTATTATGTATTTTAGGTAAATAGCTAACGAGATCAAATTGAGAAAAGCGGACATCATTACGGATAGAAGCTAAAATTTTGCCATAAAATCGCCAAGTATCTAAATTAAATTTTAAATTTCCCCCCAGATATTGGACCAGAAAACTAATTTTTTTCATCTCTTCTTCAGACAATTGACTAAAATCAGTGGTTTTAAGACCATTGTAAAAATCAACATTTTCTTGTAATTTTCTGAAATCGGCAACGAAACTTTTAAATAAGCGAAATTCGGCGGTACTAACAATATAATCCTGACGATATTCTTGGTTAGCTACCGCGATTTCTTCAGTGATATTATATTGAAACAGTAAATTATCAGCCTTATCGAATAATTTTTGATAAATCCATTTTAAGAAAAATTGGTCATATCCTAAAGCCAACGCTTTAACAATATTGTTATTGACTTGACTCAGCCAAGAAGCTGGTAAAAAGAAGGAAAAGAAGTTTTCATTTTGCATTTTTGACATACCGGCTAACAGATGCTCGGCACCTTCAAATTGCAGGCGATGGACTTCACCAATGCCTTCACCATGCAAGCTCGCATTAGTTTTAGCTTCCTGGACAGAATTTAAGTCCTGGGATAATTGTTCTAATACCGGTAATACGGCTGTTTTACTGCGCTTGAGTTGATTAAAATCCCACCATTGTCCCAAACCAATGCCGAGTGCTGCACTGGCAACGATAGCTTGTCGACGTCGCAAAATCTGTTTTTGTCGATACAGGGCTTCTAGAACTGGTCGTGCTAAATCGACTTCACGAAATAATTTATCTCGAAACAGATGGGCTAAAAAAATGGGTTGTTTGGGTGCCGTAATTTTTTCCCATTGCGGTTCAAAATCAATCTTATCAGAACTCGCAGTGGCTTGATAAGCGCCCGCTGGCGTTTCTTCAGCCATATCACCACAAAAATAAATACCACGAAGAAAAAATGGTTCGTGGTAAACACTGGGTTGGAATAAACTATCCAAATAAATTTTTAATTGCTTAAATACGCTCCGAAATTGATGAGGAAATACCAAAAAATCATCTTTTTGGGTGATAGCCTCGGTAGTTGCCAATGTAACGAGTTCGATTTGTAATTCATTAATGCCCTGATAAATTTTTTGGAAAGCTTCGTCAATCAGGCGTGATTCATAAACGGTATCCAAGTTATACGGATTGGACCAACCGAGAATATTATGACGCAATTGTTCTGGTAAAGCGGTACTGAAACTGGTGAAACCACGTAACTGATCACATTTCGTCACTAAAATAAAAACCGGAAAACGGATACCTAATTCTTTTTGTGCCTGCCACAGTTTGTGGTAGAGATGATCTGCTTTTTTAACTAATTGCTCAGAATGACCAGCGGAATGTTGTTTGGGTTCCAGCAAATCACTGCAAGGAATTGTTAATATAACACTATCAAGTGGACAACTTGATCGATATTGACGCAGTAATCGAAGGAGGGTGAGCCAACCTTTATCATCTGCCGTGACAGTTTCGGATTGCAAAACATATTTACCCTTGATATCGAGAACAATCCCTTTTTCAAATAACCAAGCATCACAGCCATGTTCTGAAGGCTTGGGTTTTCCTAAAGGTAAACTGAGTTGAGTATGGGCTAATAACGTCGATTTGCCACTCTCACTTTCGCCTATCATCATCAGCCACGGAATTTGATAAAGGTAACTGCGACCAGCAACCTGAGCACGGAGGTTTCTACCAACGACATGGTTGCGTAATTTTTTTAACAGCTCCTCACAGGCTTTTTCTAAAAGACGACTGGAAACGTCTTTGGGTTTTTCTGGTGGCGGTGCGGTAGTGGGTGTCTCAGTGGTGGGCGCCGGCGCGGCTGGTTTGCGTTTTCTATTTCGATAAAACTGATAAGCTTTATAAATAACCACTAGCAAGACTAGAATGGCTATAAGAATATATACCCAACGTAAGCCCTGCGTACCAAATATTTTGGCAAAAATATCTAAAGTTTTATTAACAATATCCATCACGTTTATTTTAGGTATTCAACCTCATTGATCTCCAGCTCTTAGGTATGAGATCCTAATGGCTGAACTACAAATAGTTTTTCTTGTAAATGTACTTTGACGCTCGTCATGGAATCAATCCGAATTCGGTGGATACCGGGCGTGATATAATTGGCAAAAAATATAGCCGCTTTTGCTTCTTTACGCTCCGGTGGCATTTTAAAAGACAAGATGCCTTGTGAAGGTTGATCGGGCACAAATTCCCATTCCCAAGTTGCTAGACTAATAGGATAATCTCGCTTCAGTTGTGCTCGTTTAGTGAACCAATCCTGCGCAGACAGTTTGACAATTTCGGCTAGTAATTGCTCATCGTAAATCAAGACTAAATCCACCGCGATCGGGTGATTTAAGTTGGCTTGAGCATCAATTGCAAACACAATGAGTTGAGTTTTAACAATGATCTCACTACAGGCGGATAAAACCAATAATATCCCCAGCCACCAACGTATCGTTGCCATCAGTTATCAGTTTGTTTCAGTTATTAGTTATCAGCTTAAAATTCCATACGTATCCCACCCATGAGTGAACTACTACTCATATCACGTAAACCGAATAATGTTTCATAATTCACAAAAGCGGAGAGTTTTTCATCGAATTGAACCGCTAAACCTAAACCCAGGTTAGCATAACTGCTGTCGGCTTCATCAGTGGGTATAGCAAAACTGTCTTCGCCAGCGTAATCAACAAATCGACCTTTGATCCAACGTTGTCCCGTTTTGGATTCCGTAACCCATTCTAAATTCACTTGGGGAATAACAGTTATTCCCGAACTTTGTTTTAATTCTAAGGCTAATTGTGCGCCAAATGCTAAAGTAAATGATTTTACGGTTTGATCATTGATGGCTAAAGCTAATCCAGCCCCCGGTGCTTGCGGATCGGCTATACTTTCCGTAAAACTACTAATGTTCGTATCGATTTGATCTAAACGTAGGGTGGGAGTCACACTCAATTTGCCAAAATGTAGGTGGTAACCGCCACTGATGCTTAAAATTTGTTGTTCACCATCCGGATCTGAATGAGCCGTTTGATTAATCGGGGTGTCATGCTCTAAAGTATAAATGATCGAACGGCTATTATCATAAGCGGTCATGCCATAGCTGTATAACATATCGATGTAAAATTTTTTAGGGTGATAAAAGCTACCATAAAGCGATAAGTTGAGACCATTGACTTCGATACTACCGCTATTTTCATACAAATCCGCCTTGGCTAAACTATAACCCAAAGCTGCGCCAAAAATCATTTTATCGGTTAATCGATAATCAGCGCCGCCAGTTAAACCCAAAGTATTGAAATCAAAACCGGTTTCATTAGCTGTGGTATTTTTATCACCAAAGCCGATCTGACCATTCACAAACAAACCAAATTTATTCATTTCCAGCGCATGTGCTGTGCCACTGTACATTTTTTGTTCTCGACCTTGGCTCGCTAGCGGTTTGCCTTCTAGGCGGTATTCAGAATCATCATCAGGAGTAGGTAAAGGAATATTTTGACCATCTACATTGAGTTGCAAATCTTTTAAGCTAATCGTTTCGATGGCACCACTTCGTAACGCCATTATCCGCGTATAAATGTTGCGTACTTGCCGGGCGGCGGCTTCGGTAGCTAGTCGTCCTTGTGCGGCAAATTCTTCAGGCGCAATTTGTTGCAAAGCATAAGCTACTCCACTGGGATTCAAACGGGCATTAATGATCATTTCTTGACAACGCCTTTGTAAATCCGGACTGACTTGACCACTTTGACAAACGCTTCCCAAATTTTGGGCAATCGCTTGTTGACTCGGATTTTGGGCAACCGCATTTAAAATTTGAGTGGCATTATATTGAGTTTGATCATCTTGGAGCGTAATTATCGCAGCAGCTTGAGTTTGAATAATACTCCCCTGATTCGTGGCTTGAGTTAATATAACTTGAAAAGTTTCTTCCCATTCGGGTTGAGTATCATTTAAAATATTAATAACAATTTCTTTTTCGCTGCTGTCACCGTTTTGCCAAGTTAAGGTGCCAGCAGTCGTTTCATAATCTTGACCGGCTATCGCTGTCCCATCTTGGGTAATATAATTAACTGATAGGTTTCCGTCTGAACCGGTTGCTCGAACCACTTTGATAGCCGCAGTACGATTAGCTTCACCAATCGTATAAGTGGTTGGATTAAAACCGACTTCACCGGTGATTTTATGATCTTGAATAATGAGTTCCGCTTTGCCTTGCTCAATAACTGCTTGCTGCGGATCAGATAGTAAGATTGTAAGATTTTCATCAGCCTCTTTTTCCAGATCATTGATTAAGGTAATCGTAAATTCTTTCGGCGTAATATCACCGACTGCCCATTGCAATCGACCTTGTGCTGGCTGATAATCGCGCCCCGCAATAGCAGAACCATCTCGAGTCGTATAATTTACCGCAATGGCTCGATCACTGTCACCGGTGCGAGTAACAGTAATGGTTACCAGCGATTGGGTTTCATCAGCCGTGTAAACTGCTTCACTAAAACTAAGTTGCACCGGTGCGGGTCTATTTACCATAACTTCGACAGCTTCAGTGGTTTCTATAACTTGATTATTGGAATCCACACCACGAACATTGAATTGATTATTGGCGTTACCAACCACAGTTGGCTTCACTACTAAGGTGATAGTAGCCGCTTGACTAATAACGCCTAACTGGCATTCGACCACCCCATTCAGTTGACAGTTACCTTGACTCGCTTGTGCTGACTGTAGATTGAAGTTAGCGGGTAAACCATAGGTTAATACCACGTTATTAACCGGTGCCGACACCGGGATTGGAAACACTTTAATGCTATAAGTTAAGTCTTCATTGAGGAGTGCTGGGGTTGGTGAAGTAGCTACTGTCATCGCTAATTTAGCTACGGGTTCGTCGGTGGTTGCTGGCGCTAGCGCGTTGACAGTAATATTAATTGACTGTTTTTCAATAACAACCTGATTATTGCTTTCTAAACCTTCAACACTAAAATCATTGTTAATACTGCCAACTAGCGTGGGTTTAACTTTGATAGTCACCACGGCAATATCAGTTAATCGGCCCAATTGACACTCAACCATTTCAGTCACTTGACACTGACCTTGACTGGCAGCGGCAGAAATAAAAGTAAAACTGGGTGGTAAGATATAATTTAATACTGCATTATCAATGGGTTCAGTGGTAGTCGTGAGTTGAATATTATAAGTCAGTTCCTCATTAATAGTTGCCGGTAGTGGTGAGGCATCTATTTGCATAGTTACTTCAGCTGCCCAAATACCAGCGGGTTTCATCAACAGAAACACTAACCACAGAGAGCCTCTCCGCAATAACGAATAATAGTGGGTGTTTAACATGGTCACATTTCAACTCCATACACTAAAGAATTGGCCCAGAAATAAGGATGATGGTAATAAGATTTTTTATTCTCTAGCACGGCTAATTTAGCTTGTCGTACTTGTTCAAGCAGCGAACGCCGAATTTCAGTATCACTCACCTTAACCGTTTCTACTTCTTCCAAAATATTGTCATTAATACTTGACCATAATTTTAGCACGGTATTAGGGATACCCAGCGACATCAAACTGGCTGAAACATTACAAATATTTTCTTTATCTTTAATTGGTTGTGTCAACTTAGCTAAACAAACCGCTGCTGGTAACGGTGATTTTTTGAATAATTCTTGAGCCTGTGGTGCGGATACCGTTTTGCAGTTGTCCTGAAACCGAGTAGATTGTTTGATCAATTGATGACGCCATTTACTAAACAACGTTACAGAAGGAAGATAAGCCAAAGTATAATCTTGAATAAGATAACGTGGAGTATCATATCTTCTCTGAGTGACTAATGCTTCAAACGGTAAATAACATAATGGCCCAGTCGGCATAATATACACCGTTTGCGGCTTAATTTTATCGAGTAATTGGCGCACCGGTCGCGGAAATAATTGTCCATATAAGTTATAACTATTGTCGACAAAATACCGCAAACTGGGGCGTAAATCAGCGGCTAATTGTTTATCATCAGTGGGTGTTTCTTGATGATCCATTTCTAATAACGCTGGTTGTATCCCGCGGTCATATAAATGATTAATTTGTTGAGTTATCTTATCTGCAGTTATCGATAGCGTAAATTGCAATAATTCGCCGGGTTCGCCACCGATAATCACCCACAAAAAGGTTTTATTAGCCATAATGTTATAAATAAAAAAGACTTCACTGGGTAATAATTCTTGGGTAACTGTGGTTAAATCAGCTAACGGTTCAGTCAGTTGCAATTGATATTGACTAGACCATCCGGAAAATAGGCGATGGGCTTTGAGTTCAAACACATTTAAGCTTTGATAATAATCAGTTGGTGTTTTGACTGATTTATTATGGGTTGCTTGGGTTTGCAAGAATTGAATCATTTCGTCGTAAATAGCTGTTCTGTCCGTCGCAAATACAAAACGGTCAGCCGTATCAACCGCTACAGCCTGCCAAAACTGACTCAAAGCAATGTCATCTTCTCCTTGCTGACGATAGATTTGTGCTAATTGTACGAGATTATCCCATTGACCTTGACGATTATTAATCTTGTTACTGATATCTAATGCGAGGGTGAAATAATCAACCGCCGCTTTATACTGGTTACGTTTAGACTCCAAGATACCCATTTGCATTAACGCATCACTTTCACCAATATAATTTTTATTTTCACTATTGCTATAAAAAAAGCGGGCACGCTCCAATGAACTGATAGCTTCATCATACCGGTTATCTTCACGATAAGTTATGCCTTTCTGCACCAGGATATTCCCTTTTTTACTCAGTTCAGCGGTTATCTTAAAGGCATCATCCAATTTCTCTATGGCCTGGAGATATTTCTGTTGCCCACGATAGATTATACCAATTTGAGTAAATACTTCTCCAATACCTTGATTATCTTTGTTTTTCTGGTAAATATCTAGTGCAGTTGCTAGTTTTTCTAAAGCGGAATCATACTGCTGTTGATGATAATCCACCACCGCCATTTCGGTAAAAATAGCTGCCTTACCTTTTAATTCTTCAATTTGATGGTAATTGTCAACGGCTTGTTGAAAATAGTTAATTGCTTGTTCATATCGAGCCAAGGAACGATACAAAATACCCAACTCCTTCAAAACTTGGCATTGGTTTTTAATTATTTGGTGGTTATCTAGTTGTTTATTGATATCATGATTAGCCATTTCGCCAAGATAAATTCGATCCCAATACGCCTTAACTGGGTCATACAGGAAGGAAAACCAAGTCTCATTGCTATCGTTTTGAGAGTTATTTAAGGGATGTTTATTATGATTAACCTTTTGGTTATTGCGATAAATTGTTAAAGCTTGATCCAAATAGAGCCACGCTTGATCATATTGACCTAACTTATTATAAGCCTCTCCCAACTTAGCATAGAATCTCGCCAGATAAGATTGATAATCATTTTTTTTTAGCCAATTCTAAGCCTTTTTGCCATAAAGGCAAAGCTATCGTATATTCGTAACCAGCCTGTTCACCTTTTTGTACTAACTCGGCTAATTCTTCTGTCAGTGTTCTGGTTGGGTTAATTTCGTTTTGATTAACCAGTAAATAACCCAGTAACAAAACAAATGAAACAATAAAAAATCGTTGAGTTAATTTTCTCATGGAAAAATTGAGCGTCGTGGCCAAATAATTGAAACGCTCTATACCGGTTTTTTAAGCACAGTTGCGCATGTTATTGATTAATATAATTTTGTGGTAGAGTTAGCGCTGATTGACCATGTTTTTCTAAAATTTGTTCAGTTTGAGTATTAATATCATAAGTGACTTGGTACCATAACCAGATTGAAACGAAAAACAAGCCAACAAATAGGGCTACAAAAGAGACATGCCACCAAAATAAAGAGGGAAGCCATTGGCGTTCTTCCTGTTTTAACTCGGTAACACGGTAAGCATCTGGAAAAATCCGTTTGTTCACTTCATAGTGAAGACGATCATGTAGTTCATCAACATTTTTTTGGGTAATAAAGAAATATAATTGGCGACGATAGTTTTCATATTCTTGTAATTGAACGGGATCAGTAGCACTTCGATATTTACCTTGAAAACCCAGAAATAGCACAATTAAATACAGCCGAGCTAATTCTAAAGTATTCGGGTCACGTTTATTCAACAAGGCGTTCAAATTTTCAAATACTCGTTGCCCCGCAATTTGGGAATTAAACATTCTTACTTCTAGTAATTGGGTACGCCAAGTTTCCTTACCAGCCCACTCAAATAAATGTAAAAAAATTTCATCGGTTAAAGCCACCATTAAATACTGGGCTTCTTTATACAATTTCATATGTTGTTCCCCGCCCCGTTGACTCGCATCTAAACGTTGGCGATCAAAGACACTAATCAGTTGATGTTGAATACGAGAACGTTCATCTGGTGCTCGTTTAATTTGAATAATTTCATTATAAAATTCATGAAAATAGCGATATAAGGTACTTTCACTTTGATCGCCGGAAAACAGCATAGTGGCTAACCTTTAAATTATTGATAAGGTACCGTGTATAACATGACTTCTACTGGATGAGGAATATTTTCTAATTCACTTACCATAACTAATACTTCCTCTACCGCAATAAATTCAGAATTGATTTCAACTTGGAATAGTGCAACATCATGTGGTGGAATGAGATTGAGATTCTTTTCTTTTTCTAAGATACGTTGTCGTTTTGCACCATAAATGCGCCGTTCTCGGATCGAATTAATGTAACTATTTGAACCAATCTGACAGGATTCTCCCCAACTAACCAGTTCCTCTAACTTTGGATTACCTTCAAATCCCTTTAAGCCAATAACCAAATAAGCTAAATTTTTATCCGCTAAGATTTGCCGATCTTCCAAACGCAATACAAAATAATTTTTGTTAGGTAACCACTGCAATTCAGAAGAGATTTTTAAAGTATTTTGCTGATTCTGCCGATCAAAGGGAATAACAATATAAGATTCCCGAATCCGATCTAAAATCTCATCGATAAATTGACAAACCGGGGTAAAAGTAGTCAATAAATCATTATGATTATAAGCATTAAAAACCGGGGGGACCATGGCACTGGTAAAAGTCGCTATACTACCCGCTAAACTACATAGGCTTAAATACAGCGGATAAGGATGGCTCACTTGAGTGGCTAACATCGCTTCTAATTGCGGTAAAGCCGTGCCCAACCCCTGTAAGACATTTTGGGTGTTAAATAATAACGATTTATCTAATTGAATCGCACTAGAAGAACGTAATTGCTCAGAAAGAAACTTGGCTTTACCGTGGGCTTTTTGAATAATAGCACTGAGCATTTTGCCCAAAGGCGAATAGGCATGAATCTGTAGCACCGGTGGAATAAAGGGCGTTAGCGCAAAAGCTTCATTTTTATAAGTCACTTGTGCTAGTGGTAAACAAGTAAAACGATTGCGTGGTGGTTCTTCACCGACCGATAAATGTAAACGCGGACGTAAGCGCGGAATAGAGATTTCCCCTTCGCCTTCGTTAATGCCTCTAACCGGTTCACCTTCCACGGATTGGTAGCGTTGTTCGCCTTCCAAAGAAGTCGGTATATAGCGAGGAACACTTAAATAAACCCATAAAGCTGATTGTTGTTTAAGCAAACCCAAATATTTCTTTAAATTTAAACTCAAATCCATTATTTTGGCGTTATGGGCAACCATTAACCCATCTGGTAAAATGGCTTCCAGTTCTAAGATAGCGAATTGTCCCTCCACTAGTTGTACTGGATCAATTTCTATCTGTAATATTCCCCAATGAAAGGGAATAAAACTCGAGATAGCGTAGTGTAATAATTGTTCTTGCCGAATTGACAACTGTTGAAAATGGTGTGGTGTCAGTAGCATGCCTTCATGCCACTGAATGGTATCCACGATTTCAGCTAATCCTTTCATATTGGTATTCTCACTACCCTAAATTGAGTATTAGTTTATACTGAGTGATTAATAGTGAAGTATCATTATAATGACTCAGTGATTTAGGTTTGACGTGCCTAACCAGCATCGCTAGAATACTTTTACTGTACCGAAAACCTAAATAAGTATCAAGTATGCACAGCATAATTAGTTTAGCAATCCGGGTTGATTGAGTTATAGACAGCCCGATCCAACTCTTGAATTCAATCCGTTTTCCTTAGGACTTACGCAGTTCAAATAGATAATTTAATTATTTCAATAAGTTGTTATCTTAGCGTACAGGAAAATTATTTAATAAAACAAACTATTTATGAAAATAATTGCGTAAGTCCTATTCCTATTCAAATAGTAACAATTCAACTATGGCTAACTCTTTATCATCACCAGAGCAATCTATCCCGCTCACTTCAGCAGAGTGGGAACATCTCTTAGCACCGCTTTCCAATCAATCACCCGTCGGTGAATTTCTCTTGTATGAGGGAACTTACGACAAAATCAAAGAAGCCCGTCGTGAAGATGACACTACTTTGACTCGACATGAATGGGACACCGAGTTAAAAAAAGCCGATTGGTCACAAGTTCGTCAACTTTGTTTAGAAGCACTCACTCACCGTTCTAAAGATTTACAAATCGCGGTGTGGTTAACCGAAGCTTTATTGCATCTCCACGGTTATAAAGGCTTAAAAACCGGCTTACAATTCCTTATCCAACTGATTGAAACCTACTGGGAAAATTTGTACCCACCCATTGATGAAACGGATGAAGATATTGATTTAAGGATATCGCCTTTACAATGGTTAAACCATGATAAATTTGTTCTTCAACTGGGTGTAGTGCCCATTACAGCGCCAACTGTAGGCGATATCCCCGCTTACACCTTTATGGATCGAGACAAAGCCTTGCTCTTAGAAAAACTTCCCCAAGCACAAAAGGAAGCCGCGATTAGTGAAGGTAAACCAACCACCACCAAATTCTCAACTAGCGTTACACTGACCTCTAGTAGTTTTTATGTCAGTTTAGTGGCTGATTTACAAGAGTCCATTGATTCAGTTGATAAATTAAATCAAATCTTAGATGACTATTGCGCCGAGCAGGCTCCCAGCTTTGGTAAACTCCGTCAAAAGCTAATTGATATTCAACATGTCGTTAATCTCATTCTAGTTGATAGAGAACCAGTGTCAAACTTAAATGCTATTGTTACCGAAGAACTGGAGCAATCGGAATCACTGAATGAAGATCTGATTGAAGAACCACATGTCAAAACTAAAGCGATATTCATTCGCAATCGCAGTGAAGCTTATCAACGTTTAGCTGAGATAGCGGATTATCTGAGTAAAATCGAACCGCACAGCCCAACACCTTATCTCATCAAGCGAGCAATTTCTTGGGGCGAAATGTCGTTAACCGATCTCTTACACGAAATTGTTAATGATGAACGCGATTTAACCACAATTTATACTCTCTTAGGGATTAAGAAAAAATCCTAGTATCTTGGATTTAAGGATAAATTCGGAGGGAGGATGTACACCGCCTTATCAGCGGCAGCCATGCATCGACAGAAAAACTAATAACGCTTTATATTTAGTTAGTTAAAAATCACTGCCAGACGGGGTTTATAACCCCGTCTGAAGGTTTGGTATTGCGCTAAACATTAGGGACGGGGTTTGTAACCCCGTCCCGCGCAGAAATTACTTCCAAACAAACTGGTTCAGCCGATTTAACCACTAAATATCAGTTGTATGAACGGCTGGGTATTAAGGAATATTTTTTGTTTGATCCATTAGGTGAGTATTTACAACCCAATTTGCAAGGATTTACTTTAGTTAAGAGACATTATCAGGCTTTGTCTTTGTCAGTAGAAGGTGAGTTAATTAGTTGGGAGTTGGGATTAATTTTACGATCACAAGGGGATTTGTTGAGGTTAGTTGATTCTTATACCGGACAGATGTTAGCGACTTCTTGTGAATCAGTTCGACGAACAGAATTGGCAAAGCAACAAGCTTTATTAGAGAAGGAACGAACTCGTGTTGAAACTCAACGAGCTAATTCTGAAACTCAACGAGCCAATTTAGCTGAAGCTAAGATTATTGAATTACAACAGGAATTAGAAAGATTACGCCGGAAAAAGAGTTAGCTTCAAGGGTGGGCAACAATACGTTGCCCACCCTGCCTGGCTATTATACTCGTCGGGTATTGTTAACTTCGGCTGAAGCTATAGCTCAGAATTTTGAATTACAAGAGGAATTAGAGCGATTACGTCAGGAGAAAGATTAATTTAAGGGCGTATGACGCTGCGCTTATACACCCTATGCTTGCTAATGTTAGCTCAATTAATAAGTTACTTTTAGTTATTACTACCAGTTACTTCTTTACAATATTTGATAGCTGACTCTAAATCGATAGTTGAACCTTGACCAATAGTTACTACATCAATCTGGTTACAGTGGAAAGTACTATTCCCATCATCACTAATATCCTCTAGCAAATAGTAATAAGTTCCGTTACTAAGATTATTGGTATCAGTATAGGAATAGTCACTACTACTACCCTCACCTTTAGGAGAAATAATCCGTCCAGTTATCCTTACTGCAGTCAAATAATCACTATTTTTCCCACTCTTACCCCTAGCTCGATAAATGTTAAAACCGGTACTATCAATCTCTGAGGTTGTTTTCCATTTTAATATGACTTGATTACCATAATTCTCAGCGGAAAATGAGAGTAAATCAACTAGTAATGATTCGCATTTGAACCGTACCTCATAATCAAAACATTGCTCATTATTAACTTGGTCAACATTTCTGCAAACGAATCCGTTTGTTGTATTATAAAACAAAAATACTTGTCCGGTATTTTCCGCTGGTAATTGGTCACTAATACGCCGCGCTTGAACATCAACAATATCTTCCCCGAAACAAACATCACCGAGATCACCTAGATCTTCCCAATCTCCAGTACCACTAGGATTATCTCTATCAAACCATCCCGTCCAAGACGACTGGGCTATAGGAGAACTTAGTGAAAAAACGAGTAAAATAAAAAAGTTAGCGAATTCTCTCTTGATAATCGTCAACATTTGAAACCGCCTTGGTCTGGAAAATAAATAAGTTGAAAAGTTGATTATATTACTTTGTCTTTATTAAATCAATAAAGAAAAACAAATATCATTCAATACTTGAAACCTGGACGTCCGGTTTATTGTCGGTTGATCGAGTTGCTGTAAATCTGCTTTTACCGTAACTACAGTCTATCCTTCTATTTAATCGAACTAAATCGAAATAAGACTACCCAATTATTTCCCGTCAAGTTTAATTTTCCCTCGAAGAGGCTTTATAATAGTGCTTATCGATTATTTGATGGAGACTGTAATGCCGGCTCATCCACTCACTCGAATTCAAGTTAAAGCCGTTCTTAAACAAACTATCAACTTGATCCCGCGTAGGGTGTATAAGCGAAGCGCCATACACCCTGGTTTTTTATTCTGGCTGCTGGTGGATGACGGCTGATGCCTTTCCACCCTACATTGAACTATAGCAAAGCCGGTATGAAATGATTCTACTAAAATCAGGAAAGGTATTAAAAAAAACCGAGCTTAACTTTTCACCATTTCTCATTTTGAATCGTTTTATACTGGTTTTGCTATACAACTATCAGCGAGCGTAGGGTGTATAAGCGCAGCGTCATACACCATGGTTTTTGATTTTGGCTGCTGTTGGATGACGGCTGACGCCTTATCCACCCTAGTGTGTCCTGAAGGAAAACATAAGTTTTCCATGCTGTATTAGCGAGTTTCTGGCTGAAGGGTCTTAAGCGCTGACCTAGCTTTCGGTAGACCGTTTCGTTGACTTCAATGAGACCCAAGGTGCTGTGCCAATAGAGTTTTTCGGCAATAGCTAAGAGGCTTTTCCTCCGTTCTTTCAAGTGAGGATGGCGATTTAAGCGGTTTAACAACTTTTGATCGGGTTTGCTCAATGAATTCATCTCGGTTCTCCTGGGCTCGAATTTTTTACAACGCTTAGTTTAACTTAAAACCCCACTTTGGTTCACACCCGTTAAATTAAAAAGACTTGTAAAACAATTTAATTTGATTTAGTATTATTCTGCCTTATAAGAGGTAGTTAGTTTTTTTGATAATTATTTTATTCAAAACAATCTAACCCTCTTAGAGGTGAAGTAACAGCATTAAAAATAAAAGATATATGTCTTATATGCTAGAACCTTACTTGGCATGTTAAGAATAAGCTCAATAATTACACTTATAATATAGGGAGAAAATATGAGCAAACCAATAAAATTAACCAGCGGCTTGTTAAGTTTAGTTTTTTTAAACGCCAGTTGGGCTGATTCCTCGGGGGGGGGGGGGAGATAAATCAACTGGCTAACACGCCAAATCATAATCATAAAACAACAGTTTCCATTCCACCCAATTTCATTCCCGACGGTTATATTGTTTTAGCTCAAACGACTGCCAAATTGCGTATGTCAAACGAGTTTTTTGGTCGTGCTAAAATCATTTCACCTGATGGTAAAGAACGATATGACCTAACTGTCAACCAACAAGGAGAGCTTGTTGACTTCAACAAAATTCTTAACGCGGATAAACAAGCATATTATAACAAATATGGAAAAATAAGTCCGCTTTTGTATGATAAGATGTTGCAAAGCAGTGAAAAAGAAACGCTTTCCGTATCGCTTTGGGTTGCGGTTAAACAGGAAAGAATTGACAAAAGCCAATTTACGGCTGAAGAACTTAAGGAAAGTTATTGGCTGCTGCTAGCTTACCGCCAACAAAATCAAACAGCACGTTTCAATTTACGTAACTTACTCCGAGAACATCTGGGTATTGAAGTGCAAGCTGAATCTGAAATCGCGCCCGTAGTATATTTAAATCTAACACCAGGGCAAATCCGAGAATTAAATACTTGGCGTGAAGTAGGTGGTCTTTTCCTACACAGTACAGCTGGTTTTAATGATTTGGCAAACTCGATGAGTATTGCCAATGCTGATAACGTAGTCCCACCAACCGGTATTTGGGAAGGAACGGATACTATTTCCTGTGTTTGGGAGCTTGGACCGGATGATTTAACTAATTTAGTTATCGATGATCATTATACTACGCCATGGCCAGGTAGTAGTTCTCATGCTCGTTTAGTAACAGCTATTATTAGGAATGTTGAATCTAGTGCACCACACGGTTATGCTCCTGACGCTACAATTTATTCGGGCAATAGCTATGATGTAGCTGCTTTAGAATGGTGTGTAAAGAACCAATATGCAACTGTTGTTAATCAAAGCTTTCATCGCAGTGAAGAGCAAACTAGTGATATTCTTTCTGAAGATGACATACTTAAAGACTATATGGCATTAGATTTCCCCTATCCGACTATCATACAAGCTGCCGGAAATGGTGATAGTGATGAATATGTAAATCACAAGGGCTTTAATAGTTTAACAGTGGGTAACCACAATGATAGTGCCACTGCTATGTCTAATACTTCTGTTTTTCGTAATCCTTCTTCACTGAATGGCGATCGAGAGTTACCAGAACTGGCTGCTAATGGTACTGATGTAACTGCGGTTGGTCTCACGATAGAGGGTACTAGTTTTGCGTCACCAGCGGTAGCGGGTACTGTTGCGCTATTACAAGAAGTCGATAGCACTTTAAAGACCTGGCCGGAAGCTAATCGTGCTATCCTATTAGCGAGTGCCACTCTAAATGTCTCTGGAAGTACTTGGTATAATGATATAGGTAGTATTGATGCTCACGATGGTTCAGGGGCATTAAATACTGAAGAAGCTGTTGAAATCGCAGGTGTTCGACAATCCCAAAATAATTCAGCCTCAAGAAGAGGGTGGGATGTAGGGCTACTGGACGATAGTAAGTTTGATGATTACGAACCAGTATTTTCATACTCTGTTCAAGTACCTAGTTCCGGTAGTACTCACGTTAAAGTTGCTTTAGCATGGGATAGCAAAGTTGGGTTGGATCCAATCACCTCGGAGCCTAATTCTTCAGAATTAGTTACGGATTTTGACCTTTATATCTATGATGAAGAGTATAATCTAGTTGGTTATAGCGGATCTTATGATAATAGTTATGAGATTGCCGAATTTGATGGCATAGCAGATGAAACTTATACTATCAAGATCTACAGATTTGTTGGCGAGGGTGAATCCAGCTATTATGGTCTAGCTTGGACGGTCAATAATTGATTTAACCAATATGCTGAGTTTAGTCGTGCTCAGCATATGCAAAATTCAGGAGAGAATCAGATGTGGAAATATTTCTTGCCGTTAAGCCTAATAGGCGCTTATTTTTCGGACTAGCTAGCCGGGCAGAAGAGGATTGTCATGCAATTTATGCAGAGGTCGGGAAACTCTCTATACCCTGTGTCGAAATTCCTAATCAAGAAAATTTGATTTATAACGTAGAAATGCAGCAAATGCTTGCAGACGACTCGATTCAGTTTAAAGTCACTCAGATAGATACCCCAGCTAAACCGAATGAGATTGATTTTACAGTGATTGCAGCAAACAGTCTACCTTATGAAAATGATGGCGCTAAGCTGAAAGAACAACATTTTGAAATTGTGCGCGATAGAAATCAGTTAAGTTCCTTACGAGGTAAATTAAGCGTCAACTCAGAAAAAACAGTTGAGCCAGTGGTCGATTTTGCTCAGGAAATGGTTATCGCGCTAATTTTGGGAGTACAACTTGCTGATCAATATCGTTTTAATGTAGAAAAAGTGACTGAAACGAATAGTTATATTAAAGTGACTGTTAAAATTGAGGCACTTCCCTATAAATCAACTACTACCAATCTAGTTATCCCTTATCAGTTTATTAAATTAAAGCGATCTTACAAAATAATTACTTTTGATTTTCACAATATTGATGTGCCAGAAGGAACACTCAGTTCAGCAGATATTCTTTTTCAAGAACGAAAAGCTTATGATAAAATTAGTCCAAATTTAAGGGCTAAAATGAAGCAAAGTGCCGAGCATGACTTGATTTCAGTAATGCTGTGGATCGTTATAAAACAGCAGAAAGTTGTTGATAAAAGCCAAGCTACTCTTGAAGAGCAATTGGCTTATCGTCAACAAAATCAGGCTGCACAAGAACAATTACGCGAATTGTTTAAAGAAAGGTTGCAAATGGAAATTCCTCAAGCAACTTACTCAATTACGCCTACCCTGGACGTTGAATTGACCTCACCGCAAATCTTAACAATAAGTCGGTGGCAAGAAATCGGCCTCATTGCATTTAATGATACTACTGGTTTTGATGATTGATGCCAGCGAAGTAATTTGAGGTTGAAACTAAAGACGAATAGTTGTATCTTCTGAAAAATAGGGAATAATAATGTTTTCAACAAACCATTATTCTAGAGATTTTCGGAAGATACTTTGTAAATTTTGAGTTAGTCTTTATTCAATGGGTGTGCGATAACTGCTCTCGTCAGAATAAGTTATTTCTAGTTGAACGTGGTGATACGTTTCTATCTGCTCTAGGCAATATTCCTATGCTACGCTACTTGCCCGCTAATGTTTTTTCCTGCTAATTCCTAAACGGTTGGTTTGTTTGAGGTATTTGACATCTCTTTTTAAGACTTCCCACCAATTTTTATGACTAGTTTATTATAGCAGCCAGGTAGGGTAGGCAACGTGTTTTTGTTGCCCACCGTCGGCTATTTCAATATCAACAAGCGCAGCATCAGCAGGTACGGTAGCTACTACAACTATTATGAATATGGCATCTACCGGAAGTGGAGGAGGCAGTTCTAGTTCTTCGTCTTCTTCGGGTAAGGAAGATACCACCCCAAGTCGATCTCCAAGATCCAGCAGAGAAAGAAGAATAACGGAGAAGGAATCCGCAATAGATGAATACCTGTCAACAGAAGGTAGCGACATTGAGGGAAATCCACTAGAAGGTGCCGAAGGTGCAGGTCGCTAAGGAGACAGAATCATTGATGGAGTCCAAACAGAATACAAAACTCTGGACCCTGGTGCGACCCCAAGTACAGTAAAAAATGTTGTTAACAACTCAATTAGAAGAGGAGGGCAAGCAAGACAGATTATCATTGATGCAAGAGGATCAGGTTTAACAAGAGAAGAAGCTTTAGCAGGGATTAGAAAGGCAATGGGGATTTCGCGGGGAAAAATTGATCAACTACGTATTATCGGTGACGGATTTGATGTACAGAACTAAAATTTAGAGGTCGATATGTCAACACCAATTAGCATTTTTTTTAACTCCAATAAAGATATTGTTAAAACAATTTCTGAAGTCGAAAGTGCATTGAATTTAAAATTAAACTTAGTTTCAGATAATGATGAGAGTGAAGAGGTCAAATACCAATATCATGGTCTTGGTTTTGTAATGACGCTCTTTAATTTCCATGGTCTTGAAGATGATCAAGGATTGCCATTTTCCAATTATCAATATGAAATAGATTTTGATATCGTTAGGGACGGAGTTCAAGCAGAAGTATGGGAAAATTTGCAATATTATACTGCTATGTATAGTTATAACAGAATCATAGCACAGTTAAAATATCCAATAATGGTGGTTGATAACTTGCAAAAGATGATAGCAAATTATCCATGACTATTTAGCCAGGTAGGGTGGGTAACAAAAACATGTTGCCCACCGTTAAAAATGACCCAAATGTCAAATGCTGTTGTTCCACTTGCCTCTAGCCGAGTTTTGCGTCTCACAAAAAACATTATCTTTCAATAAAATAGATCATGCTACGGGCGTATCTTATACGTATGATGATTTAGTTCAAAGCATGAAAACTGATGGTTGGAACGGTGATCCAATAGATGTGGTAAGAATGCCTGATGGAAAATTAACAAATTGGGGCTTTGGTGGAATGCAATTAAGTCGGCTTTTAATTCGATTAAGGATAGACCTCTTTCCTAAATAATTTTATAACACTAAGAGTTCATTAAGTTTAAGTCCATTGATTCTCTATAAGACATGACTATGAATCCTTTTGACAAGTATAAACAACTCACGTTACGCACCCAGGAAGATTTTGTAGCGCGTTATGGGCAGAGTGGTGAGCAAAATTTGGTACTCCAGCTGACTGCACACCACGAAGCTTTTTGGGTAATTTTACGCTCAGTGCCGGTGGGCAACAACTGAACTTGGACGTTAATGATAGAAAATAGATGAGTTTCTATAATTCAGTCATTTCCTTACTTTGCATTATGGTGCTTGGTTACATTGCCGGATGTGCTTCAGTTCCAACAAGTGCCCGTATCAAGGTGTCATCAACCACAATTTCTTATTTTATGAGAGAAGGCCAAAAACCAACCGTGGTGTTTCAATCAGGGTTAGGTGATGGCAAATCTGTATGGAAAAAAGTCATTGACCACATGCCTGATACGATCTCTATCTTTGTGTATGATCGGCCGGGGTATGGTGATAGCCCAAATACGTCAGATCCTCGTGATCCTTGTACGATTTCTCACGAACTCCACTCATTGCTTAACGCGGTAAGGATTCCACCACCGTACGTGTTAGTTGGGCATTCTCTGGGGGGGCTAGATATATTCTGTTATGCTCAGATCTTTCCGAAAGAGGTTGCTGGCCTAGTATTGCTTGATCCAACTCATCCGAGCCATTGGATGCGAATGAAAAATGATGCGCCGGCACAAGCAGCATTAATAAAGAGTCTCAGGTTAATTGCATTTACCAAAGCGATGCGACAAGAATTTGATGATCAAGAAGGTTGTCTCGATAAGTTAGATATGGTAAATCCTCTCGCAATTCCGACATCGTTTCTTTTTAGTGGACAATTCAAACTGGAAGAAAAAGGGCCATTCGAGCAAATGGTTAGAGATTTGCGGAAACAGTGGTTACTATTTTTTACGAACGCACAGAGTGCAGAAATAAGTGATTCTGGACATTACCTTCAGCAAGATGCGCCGGATACTGTAGTCCACGCAATACAAGGTATTATTGAAGTACGGGAGAGATCGAATACCATTGTTCGCTAACAAGGTATCGCCTCGGAAGGCAATTTTGCTGCCTTAGCGGAACGGGTTTTATAACCCCATCCCAAACGTTTGAGAAATCGTTCGCTATCAAGCTGAGCTTGGTAACGAGCGAATAAGTTTCCCTTGCCGTGCTCACACATTGCGAGGGATTTTGGGTTGCGCTAATCTTTCTCTCGTTCCCACGCTCGGCGTGGGAACGAGAAAAAACCAATCTGCACCAGTGCTGTGTAGGTTGGGCTGACGTAAGGAAGCCCAACATTTGGGAACATCATTGACCCATGAGTGTTGGGCTTCGTACCTCAGCCCAACCTACTTGCTTGCTATATTAAAAGGAAATAATGATGAGTGTAACTAACGAAACTGAAATAGCGTTTTTAGAAAATCGGATTGCCAAATTGGATAACGACTCCTTTTCCAAACTTCGTGATTGGTTTATTGAATTTGATAACGCCCGTTGGGATAACCAGCTTGAGGCGGATTCCAATGCCGGTAAACTTGATTTTTTAATTGATGCGGCACTTGCTGAACATAAAGCTGGCAGAACGAAAGACTTGTGAAACACCAAACGGCATCAAGTTTTTGGGAATGTGATAACAAACTGCCACTAAATATTCGCCATCTGGCTGACAATTTCCAATTATTAAAAGATGACCATTCTCATCCATCACTACAGTTTAAAAAAGTTGGTAAGGTTTGGTCTGCTAGAATTGGTACACATTACCGAGCAGTTGCCATACCAATTAAAGAGGGTTTCTTATGGATTTGGATTGGCTCTCATACGGAATACGACAAACTGCTTGCCTAATATATCCTTATTGATCTTTGTGCGGGTTTGTGCGGGACGGGGTTTGTAACCCCGTCCCTCCCTAATGTTTAGCAATACCCCCCTCATCAAACCTTCAGACGGGGTTATAAACCCCGTCTGGCAGTGAGTAAACCCCGTCTGGCAGTGAGATCCGCCGCCAACAAAATACCACGCTCAGCGTGGGAATGCCGACTTTGACGCTCCAGCATCAGCTAACTACACCGTACCGCTAGTAAATGTAGGGTCACTGCCATTAAGTTAAGCTCAAACCAGTTCTAGAGTAGGATGGGTAGAGCGTTAGCGAAACCCATCAAATTGTTGATGATATTAACAAAAGATGGGTTTCGCTCCGCTCTACCCATCCTACTAAATTTCTTAACTTAATGGCAGTGAAACGTAGGGTGCATTAGCACGTAGGATACGGTGACGAAGGAACCGCATCATTTCGTTTCGTGATATCCGATCATTTTTAGTTTCTCTCTCGATTGATACGATTAGCCAACTCATCGCAATCAAGCAGAGCTTGGTAGAAAAATCACCTATGAACTGAGGTGTAACTGTAATCATGTGCTTCATGTTGTTCTTGAATAAGCTGGGTTTCGTTCCTCAACCCAGCCTACTTGTCTGCTTCACTTGTCTGCTTCACTTCCGGGGTCATTTGGAGTTTCAATCGCGGTTATTTCTAGGAAATGGGGTTTCATTATTTTTTTATTTTATCATCAGGTTGAAAATTTTTGTCGCGTACAAATTTCATCATAATGATTACTACCCCAAAGAGTGAGTTAGAATTCGTAGTCACTGACTATACCGATAAGCTTAAGCAAGACTGCTTTAGTGAGTAGATGAGCCTGATTATCATGAGAATATTCTATCCAATACCAATTATCAGCATAAATGTTATAAATCGTTTATTCATTGGGCCGTAGATAAGCTAAGATTTGTTGATCCATTTGCCCGCTTATTTTGACAACGCCATCAGCAACGATAACAAAGGCACCGGTTGGAATAATATCGACTAATTTTTGTTGTTGAGGGGTTAAAATTGATAACGAAGGTGCAACATAGTTACCAATAATTTTCTCAGTAATTTCAATATCATTTTGTTCAGTATGACAACCTTCCTCGGTAACCCAAATTTGAATATCAGCAAACAATTGATCCAGTCTCGTTAAAAAAGTTTGCTTAATTTGTTCCGATTGTTCCCTCGCTTCTTCAAGAAAAGTCATCCGGTTTATTCTCCTGACTCTTAGTCTAAGTAAGGTGAAAAAAATGGCCCAATAAAATTAACTAACCTAATAATAAAGCTAATAAAGTTTTTTCATCTATCACTTTAATTCCCAAACTTTGCGCTTTAGCTAATTTACTCCCAGCTTGGTCACCCACAACCACGCAAGTCGTTCTTTTAGAAACACTATGACTGATTTTAGCACCCAATGCTTGTAATTTGGCAGTGGCTTCATCACGAGTTAATTGTGTTAGAGTACCGGTGAGTACAAAAATCTGTCCTTGTAAAGTTAGTTGGGGTTGAGTGATAGACTGTGCCGCTGACCAATGTATCCCTAAAGCAAGTAACCGCTCAATTAAATCACGATGATGCGGTTGTTGAAAGAAAGAGACAATCGATTGAGCAGCCACTGGGCCAATATCAGGTATCTGTTGTAATGTTTCTGTAGTGGCTTGCATGAGCGGCTCTAACTGTCCAAAATGTTGAGCCAGAACCTGAGCAGTCGCTTCCCCAACTTCGCGGATACCCAGTGCGTAAAGAAAACGAGCTAAAGTCGTCGCTTGGCTTTTGCTGATAGCCGCTATTAAGTTAAGCGCTGATTTTTCTCCCATCCGCTCAAGATTCGCTAATTGGGTTGGCTTCAGTGTATAAATATCAGCGATATGATTAACCAAACCACTCTCGACGAGTTGATCAATTAATTTTTCGCCTAGCCCTTCAATATTCATCGCTTGGCGTGACGCAAAGTGTTGTAAAGCTTGTTTACGTTGGGCTGAGCAGATTAAGCCAGCACGACAACGCGCTACGGCTTCTCCAGCTAAGCGACTCACCGCTGAACCACAAACCGGACAGTGTTGTGGAAAGGCAAAAGGTTGAGTATTGGCTGGTCGTTGGTTAATAACGACACTCATCACTTCCGGAATCACCTCACCAGCGCGACGGATTATGACGGTATCTCCAACCCGGATATCTTTGCGGCTAATTTCATCTTGATTGTGCAAAGTGGCATTAGTAACCGTCACACCCCCAACATTAACCGGTGCTAACCGCGCAACGGGCGTCAAGGCACCGGTGCGACCGACTTGCACATCAATAGCAAGGACTTGAGTTAATACTTCTTGAGCTGGGAATTTGTGTGCAATAGCCCAACGAGGCGAACGTGAGATAAAGCCTAGTTGTTCTTGTTGATTAAAATAATTCACTTTGTAAACGACACCATCAATTTCAATTGGTAAATGATGACGTTGAGCTAACATCAATTGGTAATAATTAAGACAACCTTGGATATTGTTGACAACTTGACGATGTTGGTTAATTGGTAATCCCCATTCTTGTAAGCATTGTAACGTATCACTATGCGTGTCTGGTAAGGTTCTCCCTTCAGTATAACCAACGCCATAAGCGAAAAAAATTAATGGCCGCTTAGCGGTAATACGGGGATCTAGTTGCCGTAAACTACCAGCGGCAGCATTACGTGGATTAGCAAACGGTTTTTCCCCTTGAGCCATTTGGTGCTGATTGAGTTTTTCAAATCCGGCTTTGGGTATCAGAATTTCACCGCGTACTTCTAGTCGAACTGGATAATCATAACCGCGTAACCGTAACGGAATTGATTGAATAGTCCGAACATTTTGAGTGACGTCTTCACCTCGACGACCATCACCTCGAGTAGCCGCCGTTACCAAGGAGCCGTTTTCATAACATAAATTAATAGCTAAACCATCAAATTTTAATTCTATTATATATTCGATCTGATCAGTAGCTAAACGTTCACGTAGCCGCTGATCAAAATCTTGAATTTCTTCCTGGGTAAAAGCATTACTTAAAGATAACATTGGTAGCGTATGGATAACTTCAGCAAAAGTGCTTAATGGTGTCGCACCAACGCGTTGAGTTGGTGAATCCGGGGTAATGACTTCTGGATATTGAGTTTCAAGTAACTGTAATTCGTGCATTAGCCGATCATATTCACTATCTGGTATCTGCGGATCATCTAATACATAATAATAATAATTATGCTCATTAAGGCTATGGCGTAATAGGCTAATTTTTTGTTGAATTTCAAGAGATATTGTCATAGAAAAGCCACTTTATTCACTGTATTGAATCTGAAATGTCGGTTCGCATTATATTCGACTTAACCCTATTTTTTAGCAATCTGAATGTAATGAGATAAAGACTATTTTGTGTGCTAAGCGTTTAAATTAAAACTGCGTATGAAGAGGCAAAATCGGTGAGGTATGTCACTCGTATTGATCGGCTTGGTATCCAAAGAAGTGTTCAATAAGGCGTTTTGCAAAATACTCGTGAAGCCGTGATGAAAGTATTGCAAATCCGTTTTCCGAAAGTACCTAAGCAAGTAATTCATCAAATTAACCAACTTGAAGATCAAGAGAAGTTATTCCAGTTATGAGAAGTTGCCGTCTTGAGCTATTCGTTGGCAAAATTCAAACAGCATTTAAGCAAGTAGTTGAAATAAAATACTTTTAAAGTGAAGACAACCCATTAATTTTATGGTAGCCTTGGTTTTATACCTAGTTAGGTAGGGTTAATTCATTAGTGTGACTATTTTTTAAGAGGATGAATTATGAAATGGAGATGGTTATTGGTAGGATTCCTTTTACTACCTTCTTTAACACTAGGGTTGCAACTACAACCGGGATTTGATCTTTTTAAAACTGGTGTAGGTGGCACATCTATTAATCTTAGCAGTCTGAACGGTCCAATCGTTCAGCTACAAGGTAACTCTTTATTACTGGTTGGAGAATCTAATTCCATTGATACAATAGTGTATCGCCATTTAGGAGTCGATCTGCCTGATCCACTTAATAGTGTAGGTACTGTACCCATTCAACTAGTTGGCCTGTCTTTAAAAAGCACCAATTCCTTTGATATCGGATTCTTAGGTTTTCCGGCAGGAACGAGGGCTGATCTATATGTGATTATTGATGCAGCACTACCAGGAAGGATTTATCCTCCTCTTCCACGTCAACTCGATAATTTACAACCTTCTATAGGAACAATGACAATTCGGCGTACTGAATGGGGGCTTCCAAACGGAGGGTCATTTAATTCCACGTTATCCATTTATGCGGATTTAATATTTGTAAGAGCAGGAGGTAGCTTAAATAACGCTAGTGATTGGTTATATCAAACCCCTGATCCAATGGCACCGTTTGTTCTAAATGGTTCAGGAAACTGGTCAAACAATACCCCTTTAAACAATTACCATAATTTATATCCTGCCGGAGGTTTTTATCCAACAAGTATAACTCATCAACCTCCACCTCAAGGACATATTCACACAGTACAACTTATTGATGAGGTTGGCAATTGCGATTGTTTTGCTTGTACATCGGGTTCATCAGAATTACTAATACCAATTGAACCACCCAAAGTATTAACAAAATTAAAGACTATCTTCACTTCCTCTCCAATCACGCTAAATAACAAAAACCGTCTCCCCTTCAGATTTGGTGCAACTTCTCTTAAAAAGACTCGCACTAGAAATAATGATGACAATTCATTACCGAAATTAGATGCGACTAGCCAAGCCTTCTTAACCACTTTAGAAGACAGCTTAGCAGCTTTCAATCTGACTGAAATCATTGTCGAAATGAGTGAAAACCTGAGTCGATTAGAAATACCGATTATTACCGCCGCCGCAGATGAAATTCCTCAAGCTTGGTACAGTGTCTTGGCAACTCAACCCCTTTTCATAATCAATCAAGAGGAACCACTCCTTGGCTTATCGGTAAAAGACAACGGGATAGTTTCTCTCGTGTTTGTTGACCCGAATCAGCAATATTATGAATCCGCTTTACTTCCCACTTTGGATTCAACTATTGCAACAGCAATTATGGAAGCTTTTCCGGCCGCAATTATAGAACAGTCGTTAGAAGGTGAAATTACTTTCACTTTAGAAAATAAGGTGCATCGAGTGAAGATGGATTATATCGTGACTACTATTGATTCTAATTCATCGCAATTACTGGTAGACATGACTGATGTGAATGGTGATCAGAAAATGGATTACATCCTTTCGGCTCGTGGTAAACAGCAGATTGCTTTTGGTCAGTAGATTAAACGCATATTAAATTCTAAAAATAAATCCGGTTATTTTAAATCTGACCGGTGTTAAGACCGGTCAGATTTTTAGGCGCGAATAATAATCACCAATTTCCTAAGATTCCGCTTTCCCATTTGGTATCGCGCCGCTAACTAGCTGGTTTGAGTCTAATATTTTCATAAGTTTTCCAACTATGTTGTTGTAATTGTTCAGCGTGAATTTCTTGAGGAAAACCCGGCAAAGTAGCCGAGGTCCAAAGTCCTTGCGCTTGTAATTCTTGAATAGCTAACTGTAAATACCGATCATCTGCCCACTCATCAACATACTGATCTGGATCTTGAGTTCGTGATTGCGTTAAAATTTGTTGTTTTCGCCACATTCGGGCACAACCTTTTAGATGTTGTTTCACTTCGTTGGTGATACGTCCATCCCAAACCATCATATCTAAGGTAGCTCGAATCACACTTTGTGGGATTTCCGCAATATCGGTCCAAACGTAATAAGCGGCTAAGTTGGGGTTTTTAGTGAGCAACGCACGGGCTTCTTCTTCTGATTTAAGATAAGCCATAATGATATCGGGACGTTCTCGTAACCAATCGTGAATAGCTAAGGTAGAACCGACCACGCGAAAATTATGCTTAACCGCTTGGGGATTATATTGAGTACAAGTACAAGGCATATTTTGTCCGGTAAGCCAACGAGTCGCAATACCACGTTGTTCTAGCCATTGCGGATAAGGTTCCCAAAGCGCACCAGCCCAAATTCGGTTTGCCTTTAAATAAGTCATTTGTTGTTCAATTGATTGATTTATAAGCTTGGGTTTAACTTGATTTTGCTCAGCCCAAGTTAAAATCTGACGATGAGAATAAGAACCAAAGGGCGTACCGATCTTTTTATCGGTCAAATCTTGGGCTGATTTTAATTTACCGGTCGTTAACAAGGTGTTAGGAACACAAATACTACCCGTTTCACCCAAGTCATAGCCGGTAACCGCAACCATATCGCAGGTTACCATATCCCCCGCCCGTAAAGCCGGCGTTTCTGCCATATAGCCAAATTGGTTTCTGCCACTGGTCATATTATTATTAATCAGTGGTCCAGATAACGCTCGAAACCACAGCACTTTACTGCCTTTAGGCAAATATTTCGCCCAAAGTTTGGCTTGTTTATTCACTGAAGAAGTCCAGTAGGGTGTACAATAAGGTTGATAACCAATGGTTAAGGTCACTGGTTCACCAATTTTGCCAAATTTTCCGGTCGGCTTGCCATATTTGGTCGCAATTTGCAACCATTCTGCGGGAATCTGGTTTTCTGCTTGGGCATAAGCCCGAGTACTCACTAAATGGGGTACCATACCTAGCACGGTAGGTAAGAGTGTGCTCGCACTGGCATACTTTAAAAAAGCGCGCCGGGTTAGTTGTAAAGTCATTACTACGGATTTATCTTTTATTGACATGAAGTTATCCTAGATTAGAGATTGAAAGCATATTGCTTGCGGATAGCCGTTACCGATAAAGCCATACTCTCATCAACGAAATCAGTTTATCGGTATCAACTGGTTTAGAGAGATAATCATTAGCGCCAGCCTCAATACATTTAGCGCGGTCGCCTTTCATCGCTTTGGCAGTTAAAGCAATAATCGGTAATTTCCGAAAGCGTGGTTGTGCGCGAATTTTTTGGATGGCTTCATAACCATCCATTTCCGGCATCATAATATCCATTAAGATAATATCAACATCGGGTTGTTCTTCTAATACGGTTAAAGCTTCTTTACCATTTTGGGCAACCTTGACATCAACATCATGATCTTCCAAAACCGTGGCTAAAGCAAAAGTATTACGGATATCGTCATCGACAATCAGAACTTTTTTATGGATCAAAATCGCAGTTTTGTCATGCACCATTCTTAGCATGTTACGCTTGTCTTCAGGTAAATTAGCTTCAAACTGGTGAAGAAATAACGTCGCTTCATCTAATAATCGTTCTGGTGAACGCACGGCTTTCACGACGAGATGGCCAGCGCAACGTTGAAAGATGGATTCTTCAAATTCAGTGAGGTCGCGATTGGCGTGAATAATAACCGGTATTTGACTCCATTCCTCTTTAGATTGTAATTGTTCCAGTAAGTGAATCCCGGTACCTTGATCAATATCTAAATCTAAAATAAGGGTATCCACTGGGTTGTTGGCTAGATGTTGTAATGCCTGAGTTTTAGTGGTTACAACGATGGCCTGCACGTCGTTACTGCCAACTAAATCGAGAATTTGCTCTTGATGGGTTGAATTATCAACCACCACCAGTAAATTTTTTACCGTGTTAGCTAAGAAATGTTCGATTTTTTTAAAGGCATCACCTAATTCTGCCATACTGATTGGTTTCAGGAGATAACCAATTGCCCCCATCTTTTTGGCTTCGGAACTTTGTTCAGTCGCCGACATAAAATGCACTGGGATATGACGAGTATCAGGGTTATTTTTAAGCTTTTCCATGACGGTCCAACCATCCAACAAAGGTAAGCCGACATCAAGAATAATCGCATGAGGTTGGTACTTTTCCGCTAGTTGTAAACCTTTTTTGCCATCTTCGGCAAAGAGACATTTAAACTCCTTTTCTCGCGCTAACTCTACTAAAATAGTAGCAAATTTACGATCATCTTCAATAATTAAAATAAATTTATCGCCAGCTTGGAGGTCAGCTCTATCATCGATAATCTCTATTTTATTGTCTGTTGACGGGGCAATGGCAGTCGGTGGTGTGATTGTAGTAGTCGTTTGGCGAGCAGATTGAACTACTGCCGGTTCTGATTTAGCTGTTTCTGTTCGGAAAGTTGGACTGTTTGATTCGATCCTTTCGGGTAAATATAAAGTAAAAATACTGCCTTTACCTTCTTGACTCGATAAATGCAGTTCGCCACCCAATAAACGTGCTAATTGACGTGAAATAGATAATCCCAACCCGGTACCACCAAAGCGACGACTAGTTGTTCCATCAGCTTGTTGAAAGGCTTCAAATACAACTTTCTGTTTATCAACCGGAATACCAATCCCGGTATCTTCGACACTAAACGCTATCGGTTTTTTTATCGTTAATCCGGTTGCCGAACCCATTCTTTATCCGTCGGACGTTGTATAGTTAACTTCACCTGACCGGTGGTAGTAAATTTAAAGGCATTAGAAAGTAGATTATTGGTAACTTGAGTTAATCTTTGCCCATCGGTATAAATTTGTGGCGGTAGATTTTCGGCAATCGTTAGATGGAAAGCTAATTTTTTGCCTTCCGCAACATGGCGGAATTTTTGCTCAATGTTTTCAACTAAATCACTCAGTAAAATTTCTTCGGGATGAACTTCTACCTTCCCGGCTTCTACCTTTGATAAATCTAGAATGTCGTTGATAAGCGTCAGTAAATCTGCACCGGCACTGTGAATGGTTTGCGCATATTCAATTTGCTTATCGGTCAGATTGTTGGCTTTATTTTCTGCTAATAATTGCGATAAAATCAACAAACTATTTAAAGGAGTTCGCAATTCATGGGACATGTTAGCTAAAAATTCGGATTTATATTGACTCGCTAATTCTAATTCTTCCGCTTTAATTTCTAGAATCCGCCGTGAGTCTTCTAAATCACTGTTTTTCTTCCGAACTGCCTCGCGTTGGCGTTCCAGTTCTTGAGTTCGTTCTTCCAATTCTTCGTTGGTTTGCCGTAGTTCTTCCGTTTGGCTTTGTAATTCCTCAGCTTGACTTTGTAATTCTTCCGTTTGGTGTTGTAAAACTTCCTTTTGATGCTGTAATTCTTCTTTTTGATGTTGTAATTCGGATTTTGGTGTTGGAGTTCTTCGGCTTGAATTTGAGTTTTTTGTAAGAGTTCCTGCATCTTAGAACGTGATTCAATTGAATTAACGGCAATTCCAACACTGGGCATGACTTGCTGCAGAAAATCAAGCTGGAGAGCAGTTAAGGTAACTGCTGAACCTAAGACAATAACCCCTTTAATAAAGTTTTCATAAGGAAATGGAATAACAATAATGTGACGGGGCACTTCTTCACTTAAGCCAGAATTAATTGTGAAAACAATAGTTTGTTGCTCTTTAGCCGCACGTTCAACTAAACCTTCACTGAATTGAAATTCATCCGCAAGATTTTTCCGTTTAGTGTAAGCATAACTGGCAATTAGTTTGATCTGTAAATTTTGGTTAAATCCTTGAGTGGCTTGTTCAACCAAATAAAATACCCCGATTTGAGCTTCAACATAAATGGTGATGAACGAAATAATATTGTGACCTAAGTCCACTAAATTTTGTTCACCACTCATTTGATCATTGAGTTGATTTTGCCCGGTTTTTAACCAATCTTGGGTAGTGGTTTTTTGGGTGACTTGACGTAAAGTACTGGTCATATCAGCGAGGGCATGTCCCAGTTCATCTTGTTCCGAAAGCAGTTGCACTTCACTGTTATAATTACCCGCCGCAATCGCATTAGCTTGAACGATGGTTGAATGCATACTTTCTCGAAGCCGCTGAGAAGACAAGACAATTTCACCAATTTCATCATTACCTTTATATTCGATCTTATCTTCTAGCAATTGACCTTGAGCTAATGACTTTAATTGGATGTTGATTTTTAACAGCGGTATGAGAAGACGACGACTAAAATTATTGATTAAAACTAATACAGTTAAGCTAATCAAGATGGTTAAAGCAATGATAGCAATCGCGGACTGTTGACGAGCATTCAAGGCGATGTCACGTAGTTCTTCCATATGCTGGCGATGTTGCTCTATCATGGTACGTAAATTGGCAATAGCTTCATCATAAGTAACCCGACCATCACTAATAATAAGCTTTACCCCATCATCCTTAGTAAACTCTTGGCTGAATTGTAATACTTGGTGCGCAATTTCACTAAAATTTTGCCAATTTTGTTGAAATTGCTTTAACAGTCGCTGTTCAGTATCTGATTTTTCCCGATTCTGTTTGGTCTCAAAACTTTGATACATTTCTTCAATAATTTTGAGTTGTTGCTTGAGCTGTTCTTCTAATTGCGAGATTTCCTTTTCTAAACGTTGCATGGTATCTATATCAGAAGTACTGGTATGCACCACTAAACGTAGCCACATTTCCCAAGCAAATTCTTCTAAATGGTTAATATTCAAAATAGGTATCGCCTCAATTTCGACCAACGACATCGACAGACGAGCAACATGGTTAGTATAAAAAAAGCCGATTCCGCCAACAACGCCTAGACAAACAACAATAATAGAGGTATTGAAAAATAGCTTGTAACGAATCCCCATGATGATCTCCTGAATGAAAAAGGTATTACTAAAAAATATTCGACAACCAACTCATTGCAACATCGCTAATACCACAGTAGATTGAGTACTATCGAAAAAATAACTGATTCTGGCAACTCGTATGCTAAGTAATTTTTTCTGCCTCGTTCTTATACGCCAGCACACTGCCATTAAGTTAAACTTATAAGCGAGAGGGTGAACCCGTCGGTTCGCACCTACATCAGCGGTCTCGTAGGAGCGAACCTGCGTGTTCGCCCCTAACTTAAGTGAGAGAACTAGAGAAAAATTAGTAACAAACTGGACTTACCTCGTTTTCTCGTTTCCACGCAGAGCATGAGAATGCCTACCTTGACTTTCTAGCATCTACTAACTACACTGCGCTCTGGCGGTACCATAGGCATTCCCACGCTCCAGCGTAGGAACGAGAGAACTGATTCTAGCAATAATCTTGCTAAAATCAGTCATAAAATAAGGATAACTTAACGAAGTTAGGGTTCTGATTTGACTGATTCTTCAATTGTAGGAGAATCGTGATAAAATCGATTATCAATAAAAGTTTTTAGATCAACTGGCTCGAGAATATTAGCTTCTTTAGAAATGTCGACAATCTTCTGGAAATCTTCTAACTTCGGATTGAGATCAGAATACAAAATGCGATCTGGCGGGTTTTGTAAACCTAAAATAATAGTTTCTGGGGAATGGGGTAAATAGGTTTTAGCCGTCAGTTGGGCGACTTGTTGGGCATGATTGTTTAGTTTATCTTGATCAATCCATTTACCGGCTCGAATAAGGCTATCAACCCATTCTTGAACTGCTGCCGGATTATCGGTTAAGAAATGTTTCTTAATCACTACAATACATTCAACGTGATTATTGATAATGTCTTTCGTGAGAACCAGAATTCGACCAATTCCCTCATCTTGTGCCTTGGCACCAAAAGGTTCAGCCACAATGAAAGCATCTATTTTGCCTAATTTCATCGCCTTGAGCATATTTGGTGGGGCAATGACTTTAGCGAGGACTTCTTTTAAAGAAAGACCGGCGGTCATCAGATAATGATTGAGTAAAGCAGTGTGAGTGGCTTTCTGGTCTGGAATCGCAATCAATTTACCTTTTAAATCGGCGGCTGAGCGAATCGAGGAATCTTTTTTAACGGTAATAGCAGAACCATCTCGATGCGCTAATAAAATCGTTTGAATATCAAGGCCATGATTAAATAAATCCATCGCCAACGGTGATAAAATAAAAGCCGCATCAATTGCTCCCGCTTTGAGCGCTCCGACCATTTCCGTCCAAGACTTAAACAGTTTTGGTTGAATTTCAACTTGTTTAAAAGCATTATTATCTTGGGCATGTGAAACTAATAAGGTTAAGTGATCGAGAATGGGTAAATAACCCACCTTAATGGTTGTTTTAGCCCAAGTCGTCGTAGAACCAACAGCAAATATCATCACCACCAGAAGATAGATAAGTCGTTTGTTCATTACATTACTCCTAATTATTAGATTAGCCGTCATGAAAAAATGAAATAACTAACGTCTACTGCTAATTGCAGATTAAGTATTATTGGTTAAACTGGATCGAAGTTATTTTAATCTGAGTAAGGATAGACCTATGTAGTTTACCTCTACTAGAAAAAACTTGACATTCAAATTTAATTTTTTTTAGATTTTAACTGGCTATCTCTCAATGCTGATTTATTATCGTTATTTAGCTCAGCAAAAAGTTTAAACATCCAATAAAATTATCATGATTGATGATGATTAAAATTTGGAAATTGAAATGAAATTGAAAATTGCTCGCTTGTTATTGTTAATGAGTTTATTTGTTACTCCATCTGTTTATGCGCTTCCCCCTTATATGGGAATTAGCATAGGAGAAAACTTATCTTTTCAAGAAACTTCCTGCCCACAAATCGCAGCAACGGTTTTGCAAGAAGACGGGTTTCAAAAAATTATTTTAGCGGAAAATAGTGCTACTTTATTTGCGGCTTATAGAATTAAATCACCCTATCAATATAAAGCGTTGGTTAAATGTTTACCCGATAAAGGTATCGTGATGGTAGTTGTGGTAGCAAACTCAACTCAACATGTTAGAACCAAGGCAGATAAATTACGTTTACAGATTCAACGTTATGCTCGGACTCTTGTCAATCCAGAAACTAAAATTCGCCCTATTAAATCAACGATTCCGCCTTATTTTAGCATCAGTGTTGGTGAAAATTTATCTTTTTCCGGCAGTTTTTGCCAACAATCGGCTCAACAAGTTTTAAAACGGGCTGGCTTTCAAAAAATAAGCTTCTCTAAATCGGGTATGACTATTTTTGCAGCTTATAGTAGGCAATCACCTTACCAATATAAAGCTTTAGTGAAATGTTTATCCGAACCTGGGGTAGTTGTCGTTATTGTCGTGGCAGACTCTTTAAGACAGATTAAACTGATGGCATATCGTTTACGACAACAAATTCAACAACAGTTGGATAGTCCGTCAAATCCAAACGAAAGTAAAGGTGATTGTAACTGTGAAGCTGGAGAAGATAATGACTCCGATTCTCCTGAGATTCCGAACTCAGATAAAAAAATTAATCCAAATAAAGCCAAAATTAACCCTAAAAAGATCCCTGAAGAGGAGGAAGCCATCAATGGAGATAACAGTCAGCTGACTTCAGAAGCTTGGGAATCTACGCTATTGAGTCAACCCATTTGTTTAAAAAAAGCTAAAGTCGCGGTTAAAGCAGCTGGTTTCAGCCAAAATTTTGATGTGAGTGAAAATTCCGCACAAGGAAAAAACCAAAATAACTACATTGGGTTAATTCGATGTGTTACTGCAGAAGAATTTGTGTTTTTTTGGGTAAAAGGGGCGAATCTCAACACTCGAAAACAATTATTAAATCAATTACAACATCAGTTTTGAAATGTTGAACCCGATTAAACGGACTATAAAGGTTGCTAGAATTTATTCCATTTCGCTAGTACTTTTCAATTACTTAGCATCAACGCTTATCAGATTAAATTTCGCTTGGATCAGTTTATCTTGATAATCGATTAATCCGTTTAATCGGGTTCAACTGACTTTGGCTAACTGGCTCAAATTATTTAAATCTTGTTGAGTAAAACCGGCGGCTAACCGTGCCTCAATGTTAAAAGGGGGTTTAATCCGACCTTTTAGATAGGGTGTCACCAAATCCTGAAAAGTCATTTCTGAATTTAACTCACGTGCTTGACAACAAAATTTGAACCAACGAGAACCAATCGCCACATGTTCAATTTCATCTCGCAAGATAATTTTTAAAATCGCTACGATAGGCGTTAAACCTTGAGATTGAAATTTAGTAATCAGCGTGGGTGTCGCATCTAAACCACGTGCTTCCAGAAATCGAGGTACGAGTGCCATTCTTTCCAACAGATCTGATGTTGTTTTAACCGCCATGTCCCATAAGCCATTATGAGCAGTAAAATCGCCATACTGATAGCCTAATTGTTGTAATTGTTGCTGTAATAACTCAAAATGATAAGCTTCCTCTTGAGCCACTTTGACCCAATCATCATAAAAATCGTCTGGTAAATCACGAAACCGATAGACGGCATCCCAAGCGAGGTTAATCGCATTAAATTCAATATGCGTTAACGCATGAAGCAAAGCCGCTTGTCCTTCTGATGTCAACAAGTTGCGCCAAGGTACCTCTCTGGGTGGAACCAAACGTAAACGAGCGGGATACCCAGGTATTGAAATGGATTTAATTGGTTCTGATGACTCTAAATTTAACTGTCTTAATTGCCAAGCTTGAGCTATGGTTTGAGTTAACTGGATTTTTTCCAGCGGCTCAGTAACCCTAATACAGTTATAGGCTAAGTTAAATAGATTATTCATAGTTGCCGATTAACTTTGATGACTGATAACTGCTGGTGTTTATTGCCACACCTTAATCGTTTTATCTTCACTTCCAGAAGCTAAATATTGTCCATCAGGACTAAAAACGACTGTCAATACGGATTGTTGATGACCAACCAGTGTTTTCAATAATTGATGAGTCATGAGTTGCCATAAAAAAATCGTCGCATCTTCGTTACCGGTAGCTAGGAATCGATTATCCGGGCTAAAAGCGACTGAGAAAATAGCTTGTTTAGCACCGGTTAATGTCAGCCAACGGCGATTTTGGTCTATTTGCCACAGTTTAAAGGTTTGATCATAGCTTGCTGAGGCTAAATAGTGACCATTTGGACTAAAAGTAACGACAAAAACCGCATCTTGATGTCTTATCAAGGTATCGATTAGTTTTCCAGACTTAACCTCCCATAATTTAATGGTTCTATCGTAACTACCCGATGCCAAGGTTTTACCATTAGGACTGAAAGCAACTGACCAGATTGCGTCCGTATGACCGAGTAAAGTTTGCCAAAGTTGTTTAGAACGAACTTGCCAAAGCGTAATAATTTTATCCCAATGCCCGACTGCTAATAAGTGACCATTCGGACTAAAAGCAACGGTATTGACAGCGCTATTCTCCGGATTGACTAAGGTTGCCACCAGTTTACCATTACTCACTTGCCATAGTTTAACAGTACTATCCCAACTTCCAGAAGCGAGTAATCGTCCATTAGGGCTAAAAGCGACCGAAAAAACTGCTGCATCATGTCCTTGTAAGGTATGTAATAAATTGCCGGTTTTCACTTCCCATAATTTAACGGTTTTATCCTGACTACCGGAAGCTAAAACTTGTCCATTGGGACTGAAAGCGACTGACCAGACTGCATCATGATGTCCTTGTAATGTATATAATTCTTTGCTGGGTAACTGAGCAACAATAGGAGATAGTTTCTCAAAGAAGGTTAGGAAAATAATTAAAGTAAAACCGATGATGATGAAATAAACCCAATAAAAACGGTTTATAACCGAAAATATTTGGAAATAAAGGCGAAAAAATGATTTCATGACTATCATGAGATCGTTATTATTTTTCTTATTATTCCCAATGGCTTATAACTCTTCTTCATAAGATAGCTTATTGCACCCAAAATTTTCTCAACTGAAAATATCAAATAATTCACTGAATTAAAGCTTAACATTGATAAAAAACCAGTTCTTTTCCCCAAGGCGGTATTAAAGTATGCTCAATTTCTAAATGATCAAGAATTCTTGCCACAATAAAATCAACTAATTCACTAATATGATTGGGGCGATGATAAAAACCCGGATTAGCGGGTAAGATAACCACACCTAATTTGGCTAAGCGCAACAGGTTTTCTAAATGAATTACTGATAAAGGCGTTTCCCGGTGTACTAAAATAAGCCGACGTTGTTCTTTTAAAATGACATCGGCAGCACGTTCAATCAAACTGCGACTTAATCCATTAGCAATAGCTGCCAAAGTAGCACTGGTGCATGGACAAATAACCATAGCTTGGGAAACCGCACTACCACTAGCGATTGGCGCTAACCATTGTTGTCGTCCCAACACTTGTAATTGTCCAGGTGCCGCTTGGTAATATTCCGTTAATAGTGCTTGCATAGCGGCGGGTTGGGAAGGTAATTTCAAATCGGTTTCCATTTGAATCACCATTTGTGCCGGTGCTGATATGATCAGATAAACCAATTGCTTAGCAACAATTAACTGTTCTAAGAGACGTAATCCATAAACCGCACCGGAAGCACCCGTTATGGCTACCGTGATAGTGGGTTGCTTCATTTTAATGTTTCGCTATCAAAGATAATTCTTTTTTCTTCGCACAACATTCATGCAATTCGGTTAATAGTCGCTGATGAATATTTTCAAAATGACCATTACTCATAATCAAAATATGGTCATCTTTGCGTGCCGTAACGGCTAAATGGCGAATCAGCGCGTCGACATTCTTAAAGATGCGCGCATAGTGTAAAGCCGTTGCGATTTTTGATAGTGACCAATTGAGATTTTCGGGTTGATATAACATGACGGCATTAGCTTCTTTTAATGCTAAAGCAAGGCTATCTTTATAAATTCCCATTCGCATACTATTAGAGCGCGGCTCTAACACCGCAATAATATATTGTTGTCCTACTTTCTGTCGTAATGCTTTTAAGGTTTCTTGAATAGCGGTAGGATGGTGAGCAAAATCGTCGTAAACGTGAATACCATCAACTACACCGCGTAATTCTAGACGCCTTTTAACATTGCGAAATTGCGATAAGGTTTCGCAAGCCAAAGCGACCGGTACCCCAGCATGACGAGCACTAGCAATTGCTGACAGGGCATTATAAATATTATGTTGTCCAATTAAACTCCATTGAATTTCTCCTACTGGTTGATCACGATACCAAACTTCAAAATGACTGTTATCTTGATTGAGCAGTTTAACATGCCAATCATGGTGCTCTTCACCAACCGTTTCTAGAGAAGTCCAACAACCTTGTCTCAAGGTTTCTTCAACTGCTGGATATTGATTATTACAAACAATGAGTCCATTACCGGGGACAGTACGGATTAAATAATGAAATTGCCGTTGAATTGCCGCTAAATCCGGAAAAATATCGGCATGGTCAAATTCTAGGTTATTTAAAACTAAAGTATGGGGACGATAATGGATAAATTTAGAACGTTTATCAAAAAAAGCTGTGTCATATTCGTCCGCTTCAATGATAAAAAAAGGGGTTTTTCCTAAGCGTGCTGAAATACCGAAATTTTCAGGTATGCCGCCAATTAAAAATCCGGGTGATAATCCAGCGGTTTCAAGAATCCAGGCTAACATACTCGATGTTGTGGTTTTACCATGAGTTCCGGCTACAGCCAGTACCCAACGTTTTTGTAAGACTTGTTCTGCTAACCATTGTGGACCAGATATATAGGGCAATCCTTGATTAAGCACTGCTTCTACTTCGGGATTCCCGCGTGATAAAGCATTACCAATAATCACATAATCTGGAGTAGAATTTTCTAAATTAGTGGGTAAATAGCCTGAATAACATTTAATACCTAAATTTTCTAATTGAGTGCTCATGGGTGGATAGGCAGCAACATCAGAACCACTGACAGTATAGCCGAGTTCTTTAGCAATCACCGCAATACCCGCCATAAAAGTGCCACAAATCCCTAAGATGTGTATATGCATGTTAATTAATAAGAAGATTTAAGAGAGCAAAAGTTAACAAATGGGTGATAATCGTTAAAATCACTCCCACAAAAAAAGGAACTTCTAAGGCATGACGTAAAATATGGGCATATACCGCAATATTCCACACAATCAAACCCAGTAGGAGCAATTCTGGTAAAGCTAAATCACCTGGTTGAAGTTGAAGTCGTTCTAGCCAAAATAATAATGGAATACTGAGCATTCCGAGAACACTGTTGGTTCCAGCTAATGCGGTTAGGGTTTGATTAATCCGTACTGAATAATGAACGATATATAACAAACTATTGGTTAATACAATCAAGAGTCCCGTATCTAATAATGCTGATAAAATGGCTGGTTTTATGGGAAGATGAAACAATGACAAAGTCATACTAACCAGGGTATAAACGCATAAAGATAAAATTAATAGAATCGAGGAAGCCGGTAAATCTTGTGGTCGTGAACGTAAGCGACAGATTAAAAAAAAAGCCGACCAGAGAACATATAAGGTATGCATAGTGTTAAGCGTTTATAAATCAATTTATGGGTAATATTTTTGTTGTTGATGGCAATTAATTTTTGATTCAACTCTAGGTTGTTGTTAGTCAGGTCACCCTAATTTAATTTTTAGAGATTAAGTCATTCTATAAAATGAAACCGACTATTCTCACAAGGCGTTTTTGTTATAACTGGATTCTGGTACGATAGCACATCGTTCTACCGCCGCTAAAACTTCTTTCAAGACTGGTTTTTTAGCAAAAGTTAACACTTCACCAGCTGACACTTTTTCAAATACCCCTTGAGCAACATTAGCACTTTCATATACCAATAAAATCAGATCACGTCTAGCAGCTTGTTGAATTTTTTGCAACTTACGTTGTAAATAGTGTGGATGCCAAAAACCAATAATTTCGATTAAAGCACGCCGACCGTCTTGGCGATTGGTCAAAGAGAAATCGGGAATCATGACGGTGTCACCGACAACAATAATTTCATCCTCTCTAGCTAAAGACCACCGACGTTTATTATCGCCATATTTAGCTTCAAACTCCGTTGCAAAATCGACTTCTAATTGACTATCGAATAAATTCGGGGTTTTAAAATGACTTCGCAAGGGAGTCGTGTTATTCAAGGTATAATGCAATGGGTAGGCAGAATCGGGCGGTTGAACTTGAGCATCCATGCGCCAATTGTGACATAGCAAGAGTGCCGGTAAGAATTTGGCAAATTGTAGTCCATAACGAATTGTAGATTTCACAAACGGCGAAATTGGACCATGAAGAATGATATTATAGCCTTGCTGAGGCAGGGGATAAACAGTATACATCAGTTTGAAAAGTTTAATATATTTAAAAAGTTCTTTGTAATTATCTCGTATAAGAATATCAACTGCATGTGCCCAATAGAGCAAGCCACGAGCAATTTCTAAATTGTAACGCGCAATTAAATCAATAGGCGTCCAAATTTCGTTACTACCGAGGAGAATTCTTTCTTCCATTAAATCAGCAAACAGGGTTTGCTCAATCACGTCGACGGTCAACCCCAACTGAACTGTCACTGCTGCTAATGCTTGTTCACGAGTCATGATGGACAATAAATCATTTTTTTGAATGACTGGTCCTTTATCAAATAAGGCTGTTCTTAAGGCAACGGGATCAATCTGGGTATCACTACTAAAAGTACATCGATTGAGTAAAACTTGGGATAAGCCGCGAATAATACGATAATCTAAACTATCTCCTTCATATTGTCGTAACGCTACTTCTAATTCACCGCGACTAAGACCCACATGCGCTTTGACGATTTGTATTAATTCAGCCGCTATTTGCAGATAATTATAATCGGTTGCTAACCAAACGGGTTGAATTTCACTACCACGTTTTTTTAATCGAGGTAAGATCAATTCAGATTTCAGCATCTTTATCGACTCATAACGTGATGGGAGTGAGATAAGAAGACTGTGAAAACATTTGACAATATTGGCAGAGAAATGAGGTAAAAACCACCGATAGCGTAATAAATTTTATTAGCTTTATCTAGTAAGTTATTATCTCTTATTCTTCATAAAGAAACAATTTAATTTACCATTTAAACTGTTCCACTCCAAACCCCAGGTCACGTTATCTTAGCCATTATATTAACTTTATCAATGAAGTCGGACACACTACGCTTTATCAGACCGACATCATCGGCAAGGTAGGTCGTTACGATTTTTTAACATCCACGACGTAAGTTTCGATAACATCAAGTAGTTCTTGGCGGTTAAAGGGGAGTGTCATATAGTGCGTAGCACCCACTATTTGGCTACGAGCACGTTCAAACAATCCGTCACAGCCCAATAAGATAATAACCGGAATCGGTTTGAAAACTGGATTACTTCTAATCAAAAGGCAAGTTTGATGGCCATTAAGACGAGGCATTATAACACTCATAAAAATGATGTTCGGTTGGAATTCCATTATTCTAGAAAGTCCTTCAAAGCCGTCTCTAGCTGTAACAACTTGACAACCTGCTTTTTTAAATAAAGTTTCTGCATTACGGCGAATAGTTTTAGATCGATCAATGAACACGATCTTAATACCTTCAAAATTAGCTGCGGTGCTCACTTTTATGCCCCTCCTTTTAAAATAATCGCTTTTGGTGGATTTCGCTTTGCTCTTAATGAGTGAGTATCCTATGCTCCATCCAGGTTGCTTTCCTCAAAATTAACTTCATCGTAAATGTCAGCTAAGGTTATTATTACCGGTATCGTGTTTAATTCCAGCTTAGCTTCTAATTGAGCGTATTCAGAAAGTAACCATTGATGTTCATTCGTTTTAACAAAATGTTCTACATGAACTTTGAATTGACTGACCAGGATGTATTCTTGAAAGCTAGGCAAGGTACGGTAATATTCAAATTTATCCCCTCTATCATAATCTTTAGTTGATTGAGAAAGGACTTCCACAATGATTAAAGGATTGGTAATGGTATCGCGGCGATTTTCAAAGTAATTGGGTTGCCCATTAGTAATCATCACGTCAGGATAGGTAAAACGTCGAATTTGCGGTATCCATAATTTGACTTCAGTTATAAATACTCGATAGCCTTTTCTTTTATTAGAGTATTTTAGTGCAGCATAAAAATTACCGGTTATTTGATTATGATTAGTTGTTCCACCAGTCATTGGTAAAATCTCTCCATCATGATATTCACTTTTATATTCCGCGAGTTCTTCTAATTGTAAATATTCTTCTGGCGAATAATCATGCGGTTGCTGTTGAGCGGGTTGCATAATTTTTTATCCTTTAGTTTCAAGTTGTTCCCAGCGAGTATAGCGGACTTGTAATTCGGTTTCTAACTGTTTAATCTGTGCTAAAGTCTGATTAATTTCTGCAGTTGAACCACGATAAAAATCAGAACAACTCACCTTTTCTTGTAACTGGGTTAATTCGGTTTCTAAATTTTCAATTTGGATGGGTAATTCGGCTAATTCACGTTGTTCTTTATAACTTAATTTAGGCGATTTGGGTTTAGAAGAAACGTTCGTTTTTGATGAGGTCAACGGCTTTTTGGGTGCAATAGGTGGTTGAACTGTTAAATGGCGTTGTCTAAGCCAGTCTTGGTAACCACCAACATATTCTTTAATTTGACCATTGCCCTCAAAAACTATAGTTGAGGTCACGACATTGTCTAAAAAGCGGCGATCATGACTAACCAATAATAATGTTCCGGCATAATTAGCGAGCAATTCTTCTAGTAGTTCTAATGTTTCAACATCTAAATCATTAGTAGGTTCGTCAAGAACGAGTAGATTGGCGGGTTGAATCAATAAGCGTGCGAGTAACAAGCGATTGCGTTCTCCACCGGAAAGGGATTTGATTGGAGAATAGGCACGGGCGGGCATGAATAGAAAATCACTTAGATAAGACATGACATGTTTTGTTTGACCATTGATTGTGAGCATTTCGCGTCCTTGCGCTACTGCATCAATAACGGTTTCTTCTGGATTGAGTTGCGCGCGCAGTTGATCGAAGTAAGCAATCTGCAGTTGAGTACCATGTTGCACTTGACCACTGTCTGGCGTCAGTTCACCGAGCAATAATTTGAGTAAGGTTGTTTTACCAACGCCATTGGCACCAATTAAGCCGATACGATCACCACGCATAATTTCCGTAGAAAAACGGTGAATCAGCGGCATATTGCCATAACTTTTACTGATGTTATCGGCAACAATAACAATCCGCCCAGATAACTCGCCTTTATCTAACTTTAGCCGTGCTTTACCCTGCTGTTCACGACGTTGCGCACGTTCTTCTCTTAATTGTTTTAGCGCACGAACCCGTCCCTCATTGCGAGTACGCCGGGCTTTGATTCCTTGCCGGATCCAAACTTCCTCTTGAGCAAGATATTTATCAAATTTAGCGGCTTGGGTGATTTCGGCTGATAATGCAGCTTGTTTCCGTTCCAAATAGGTAGCGTAATCACCGGGATAACTGGTTAATTGACCCCGATCGAGTTCAATAATTCGCGTGGCGATTCGCTGCATAAATTGGCGATCATGACTAACAAACAACAAACCCCCTTGCCATTCCAATAAGACTTCTTCTAGCCAAGTAATCGCGTCAATATCCAAATGATTAGTTGGTTCGTCTAATAACAATAAATCCGGTTCGGTAACCAACGCTTGAGCTAAAGCGACCCGTCGTTGCCAACCACCCGATAAATCTGCTACCGATTGTTCAGTGGGTAAATTCAGTTTGGATAATACCGTTTCAACCCGTTGTTCTAAACGCCAACCATCATTGGCTTCTAAACGGTGCTGAACCTGTTCTAATTGTTTTAATAATGGCTCATCGTGGTTTTGGGCTAGACATTGTGCTAAATCATGATATTCTTGAACTTGGTTACCAACTTCACCTAAACAACCGGCAACGGCTTGAAAGATGGTATCATGGCTATTTAATTCCGGATGTTGACTTAATCTCGCTATTTTACAATGCGGTTGACGTTCAATTTGACCTTGATCGGGATTAATTTCACCACTAATTATGGTTAATAAAGTCGATTTACCTTCACCATTGCGACCAATCAAACAGACTCGTTCACCACGTTCGAGACGTAAAGCGACCTTATCTAACAGTGCCACATGTCCAAAAGCGATGCTAACATTATTCAAACTGATAAGCGTCATAGGGGAAGTCACCGTAATACCTTAATTAAAGGAGATTTAAAGAGGTTGAAAAATAAAATCTAGCCGGTTATGCCATATTATGGCAAAATAATTGACGTGACTCTTGTTATTTAATAGATTGCCATTATAAACAGCTTATGGCTGAGATGGTAAGCTATTCATAGCCAACGATTGACTAATTTTAATATTCAGAGGTACATCACTTATGAGTTTATTTGACAACATGAATAAAAACGTGGCCTTTGGTCAAAATCAAAGCCAACAATCAGCAACCTTTCAACCGGAAGAAGTTTTTCAACAATCCACTACCTCGGTAGAAGTCAGTAATCTCATCCGTAACACTTACATGCTGTTATCGATGACTTTGTTTTTTAGTGCTTTCACCGCCGGTATTGCGATGATAACTAAAATGCCGCCGCTACCTTGGTGGTTAACTTTTATCGGTTACGTTGGCTTGCTATTTCTAACTCAAAGTTTACGAAATAGTATTTGGGGATTGGCTTCGGTTTTTGCTTTAACCGGCTTTATGGGTTTAACTTTAGGACCGATTATTAGCTTGTATTTAACGATATTTAGCAATGGTTCCCAATTGGTCATGATGGCGTTTGGTTCAACCGCAACTATTTTTTTAGGTTTGTCCGGCTATGCCCTAGTCAGCCGTAAAGATTTTAGTTTTCTAGGCGGCTTCTTATTTGCAGGTATTTTAATTGCCTTTTTGGCGGGAATTGGTGCAATACTTTTTAGCTTACCCGGCTTATCACTAGCGGTATCAGCGATGTTTGTACTGTTAATGGTTGGCTTAATTCTCTACCAAACCAGTGATATGGTACACGGTCGGGAAACCAATTACATCATGGCAACCGTGGGATTGTATGTCAGTATTTATAATCTGTTCCTCAGCTTGTTGCAATTATTTGGTGCTTTTATGGGTGAAGACTAAGCAAAAAAATAATTAGCTTAGGTTAAGATAACTCCATGCTCAACCCCTAGATTAATCAGTCTAGGGGTTTTTCTTTGCCAGTTGAAATCGCTTGAATGGTACCTTAGTAATTTCAACAAAATTTAAATATAAATACTTCCTAATACTACCGCTTGCTGTGCCCCAGTCACGGTGGGTAAATTGCTAGGTTGTTGTTCTAATCGTTGTTTCGCTAACCACGCAAAAGTCACCGCTTCAACCCAGTCCGGATCAATTCCTTGAGTTGAAGTTGATTCGACTATACAACGGGGTAATTGTTGAGACAACCCTTTCATTAATAACGGGTTGTGAACGCCACCGCCACAAACTAACAGGCGCTGCCAATTATAGGAGGAAATGGCTTGAACAATAGAATTGATCGTGAGTTGGACTAGAGTAGCTTGAATATCTTCTGGTTGATAAGCAAACGAAGCCGTGTAACGACTTAACCAGTTCAAATTAAAGTAATCACGACCGGTGGTTTTGGGAGCGGGACGAGTAAAATAGGGATCAGATAACAATGAATTTAATAAAGTTGGCTGGATTTGTCCGGTAGCAGCCCAAGCACCTTGTTCATCCAGTGGTAGCCGCTGGTGTAGATAGATATGGGCATCTAGCAAGGCATTAGCGGGTCCGGTATCAAATCCAATCACTGACGAATTAGGATCAGCGGGAAGTAGCGTAATATTCGCAATTCCACCCAGATTGAGAACAATTCGATCCTCTTGTGAACTGCGTAATAAGGCGTTATGCAAAGCCGGCGCTAATGGTGCACCTTGACCACCAGCGGCCATATCTCGTCGTCGAAAATCAGCAACTGTGGTTATCCCCGTTCGTTGCGCAATAACATTCGGATCGCCTATTTGCCAAGTATAAGCGGGGGTACCAAGGGGATGATGATATAAAGTTTGGCCAGGACTGCCGATAGCACGAACTTGGTTAGGTAAGGTTGTTGATTTTTCGAGTAATGCTAAAGTTGCTTCCGCAAACAATTCCCCCGTTTCGATATCAAGGCTGGCAATATCATGCAGGGTACTTTGTTCTCGGGTTTCTTGACTTAACGTAAGCAATGTTTCTCGTAGAAAGGTAGGCCAAGGATGAGTATGTACTGCTTTAAGTTGGGTACTGGTATCGCCAAAATCGACTAAAACCGCATCAATACTATCAACACTGGTACCTGACATCAGACCGATAAATAAAGTCATTTTTGTTATAATTCAGATTCTTTAAGTAAATTTATAAGAAATTTAAACATATCATTAGCATTTTGGGTATCATAGAATGCCAGCCTGGTTTGGTTAAATTCAAGTTTTTGCTTGGCGGACACATTAATAGCGTCAATTCCATGGCTAAGTAAAATACCGTTCATCATCGCATCCCAGAAAGAGATGCAGTGTTTCCGCGCTAATATAGCAAAATTAGTATAAAATGATTAAAAATGATAGCGAGTAAACAGTTCAGAAATAGAACAAGGTTGTTGTTTCCAAATCGCCTTAGCTTGTGCCCATTTAGGTTCAATCGGATTCAATTGAGGAGAATAAGGTAGTAACAAGAAATGACCGGCACGACAGATTGATTCTTGAATATCTAATCGTTTATGGAAACTCGCCTTATCCATGACAATAATACTTTTTGGTGGCAACTGGGGTAATAACTCTTGCGTTACCCACGTCAAGAATATCTCTGAGTTCACATTCCCCATTAAAAGAGTTACCGTCAATAATAAGCTAGATAATAAGGCACCAATGACATTGGTACGCCTTCTCGCCCCCCAATCTTGTTGACCAAAACATCTTCGACCCATAAGTGAATAACCCGGTCGACGGGGCATATCATGAGCAAAACCACTCTCATCAACATAAACAATTGGTCGCTTTTCCTTTGGGCTTGAAATTGTTGTTGGGCTTCCCGATCCGCTTGGGGATGTTGGAAAGTTGTTTTTTCCGTGATATTTTTAATTTTTTTAAAGCATAAGCGATTCCAGATTGGCTCACACCAAAACGTTCGGCACGCTCATATTGATAACTCTCCGGATGGATTTCAACCTCTTGAGCTAATTTCTCCCCATCCAGTTTGACACTCGGTTTATCCCTCTTTTGCTGCGGTTCTATTCTACTAGACCACCTAACTACACTGGCTTGACCAACACCAAATCGTTTTGATACTTCGGCAACGGTCCAATTTTCTTGTGCTTTTATGGATCAATACTTCGTACAGTTTTTAAGAGAGAGCCAAATAATTGGATAATGTTGTTTTCCATAACGACATAACCCAACTACCGGCTCTCATGGAAATAGTCAAAACGATTTTACAACCAATGTCCAACGTTACCCAACCTCAAGTCAAGTTTATGTTGGTACTGCTGCCCTTACTAATGTGCTTGAGGGGACGCGCAAATTTCCGCAACCTCAGCCGATAGAGTGACTACCACGAGAAAACTTTCTCTCGTTGGTATCGGCGTCGCTTCGACTTCGTTGAGTTCAACCGTTTAAGCCTATTACCGCTGTGCGAAGAAGCGGAAAGCACACTCATTGCGGCAACCGATTGCAGTTTCATGTCCACAAGCGGCAAACACCCTGAGGGACTTGGCAAGTTCTACAACAGTGTATCAGGCCAAGCTGAAAAAGGCTTGGAAATCTCGACGTTGACTGTAGTGAATGTCACGGAAAACACCGCTGACAACCTCTCTACACGCCAAACACCGGCGACCAGCAAAAACGATGAGTCCCGTGTTGATGGCTATCTTGACCACTTGAAGCCAGACCGCCACGCCCTGCCGCCGCCAATCCGCTACCTGGTTGCCGATGGCTACTACAGCAACAAGAAGTACCTCGACGGCGTGGCTGCGCTCGACCGGCATCAAATTGGCAAGTTACGCCACGACGCCAATCTGCGCTGGCTTTACCAAGGTGAGCAAAAACCGCGCGCAAGCATCGCTACGACGGCAAAGTCAAATTTGACGATTTAAGCCGTTTTGAAGCCATAGGCGAATGGGATGGGCTACAAATCTACACCGCCGTCGTCAACAGCGCCCACTTTAACCGTGACCTACGCATCGTCGTCTATCTGGTTAAGCAAGTCGGCCATAAAGTTCAGACTGCATTGCGGTTTTCAACCGACCTATCGCTGGACGCCAAGTCCCTCGTGCGTTACTACCAGGCGCGTTTCCAGATTGAGTTGCTGTTCCGCGATGCTAAGCAGTTTCTAGGTCTGAATCATTGCCAGGCGCGTTGCAGCCCAGTCCGGCACTTCCATTTCAACGCTTCAATGACCGCCTTGAACCGGTTCAAACTCGAAGACCGGCAGCATCAATCGGGGGGCAGCAAAGTCATCTCGATTTCCAGTTGGAAAATCCGTAAAGCCAATGCTCATCTGCTGGAGCGCTTTTCTTCTGACTAGCGCTTTTCTTCTGACTTGGGTCTGGACTTCAGTCACATAAAATCCCGACCCGATTTTGAGCAGCTATGTAATTACGGCGCTATTGCTGCATAAAACTGTACGAATGATGGATAATACTTTCTAAAATCAATTGAGTATGTCATTATTGGGTAATAATTCTTGTCAAACGGTGGTTTCATCAATACCAATCCATTTTTATTATAAAGATCTTTTAATTTTATTTAAATCATTTTATACCAATTTTACTATAACAGAGTTTTCCAAAAAGAAATTTATAAGCAATATAAGGTATTTGAAGTACCCAATTAGCACCGTTTTGGGTAAGCGTTGGTATTTCATGGGGAGATAGTGGTGGGCCAATTAGCGATGGGGTTGTTGAACAGTTTTCTGATACCGGAATGGCATTATTACCAAAACGCTGCATATATTCCTCGCTATTTAACATCCTCTCAATAATAAATAGCCAACCATGTTGCTCGACCATATCTATCCAGTTAATTAACCCGTCGGGATCCGGTTCTCTTTGCAAGAACGTATGGTAAATTTGCGTTACATACTCAGGGACCGTTCGATTATCAAAAAATCTCTGTTTGTACTCCTCAGAGGTTGCTAAAGCGGAAACTAATTGTTTAGCCGTCCAACCTTCGTTAGTCAGTAGATTAACAAAGTGGTTAAAACCACCTTCATCAGCATCTCTTGTCAAGATAGTGCAATAAGCTTGCTTAACCAGTTGGGAAGTTTCTTCTTGGGTGTAAGCGTATACCGGCATACCCAGACTTAAACTACACTAAAGTGTAGTGGTTATTAACGAAGATATCAGTCGCTTAACGATTTGTTGATGTGTGTTCATGTTAACTCTCCATTTATTACTTTAAGGGATAACACCAAAAGAGAAAACACTCTCAAACCGAGTGATGGCTAAATATATAAATCTAGCTCCATGCCGTCTATCTAAGAAATTGAAATCATTCGTCACCGCATCCTACGGGCTAAATCGATAAGGATATGTTAGGCAAGCAGTTTGTCGTATTCCGTATGAGAACCAATCCAAATCCATAAGAAACCCTCTTTAATTGGTATGGCAACTGCTCGGTAATGTGTACCAATTCTAGCAGACGACCAAACCTTACCAACTTTTTTAAACTGTAGTGATGTATGAGAATGGTCATCTTTCAATAATTGAAAATTTTTGTCAGCCAGATGGCGAATATTTAGTGGCAGTTTGTTATCACATTCCCAAAAACTTGATGCCGTTTGGTGTTTCACAAGTCTTTCGTTCTGCCAGCTTTATGTTCAGCAAGTACCGCATCAATTAGAAAATCAAGTTTACCGGCATTGGAATCCGCCTCAAGCTGGTTATCCCAACGGGCGTTATCAAATTCAATAAACCAATCACGAAGTTTGGAAAAGGAGTCGTTATCCAATTTGGCAATCCGATTCAAGAGGGACATCTGGCTGTCCTCGATGAAAATTTATTGTATTAACTATCTCTCTAATATCCATTCATTTTTTTACTTAAAGCTAACTATATTATTATCAAGCTCGCGTAGGTTTGTTTTTACTCGTTACCAAGCTCTGCTTCTCTGGTGATTTGCGAACCTGCGTAAATTGGGCTGAAAAAGAAAATCCAGAGGGACTCTCTATATTAAGGCCAATTCAAACCAGCACAGCAACCTGAACTAATCCGTCCTGCTCCATATAATCGCGAAATCGCGTAGGTTGGAGTGAGCTTGTGAACTCCAACATTTACTGTCAGGTTAATATTTAATTGAACTCCCTTCTAGGTCAATTGCATAAACACTTCTGGTTTTTGTTCGGCAATTCGTAATAATGCGATAGCGGGGCCACTTGGTTGGCGTTTGCCTTGTTCCCAATCTTGAACAGTACGTAAACTCACCCCCATCAATCCGGCAAAAGCCGACTGCGACAACTTTAATTTAGAACGAATTATTTGCGGAGGTGCTGGCTTTTTCAGGGTATGAACCCGCAGAATTTTAGTGCCGGCCTGGTAAGCCTTCACCTCACGAATACCATCGAGAATTTCTTGACCAAGATCGCGCTTAGACATTTTCAATTTCCTTTGCAATTTGCCGTAGAATATGAGCGGGAATACTGGCTACTTCGTTCTTACTATAAATAGTTAAAAGCCAAATTTCGTCATTCGATTTCTTGAAGTAGTAAATCACACGCACACCGCCACTCTTACCTTTACCTGATATTGACCAACGGATTTTTCGGATACCGCCAGAGCCACGAACAATTTTGCCGGATTGTGGATATTGGAGCAGGAAACTTTGCAAACCCAGATATTCATCTTCAGACAGATAATCGTAGAGATACTTTGTAAAAGTAGTGGTTTCTATGAATTCCATAAATTAATTATACGGCAAAGCCGTATAATCCACAAATTTCAACTTTCAGCGGATGATATTTTACTTCGTTTCCACGTCATTGCCATTAAGTTAAGCTCGTGTAGTTGAATGAGCTTGCTGAAGCCTTGAAGTTAGCATAAATTAACTCTCTTTTATGGTAAAAAATGAGAAAAAAACATAACTGCTATCTGTCAGTAACCGGCATTGCACATTAGCGTTTCTTCTAAAAAAACAGTGCTGGTTAACTCTTTATTTCAAATAAGGTTCAATATCAGTCTGACTGAAATCGCTACCCTTAAAAAGCAAAGGTTCCTTGAGACTTTTTGCCAAAGCGTAAGCGAAACAATCGCCGAAATTCAAACCTGCCGGGTGTTTACCTTTACCGTACAAACGAAATGCTTGGCGTGCGACGGTAAGTTAACGATTGGTTCACCAATTTAAAATCATTGGTTACTGGAATAGATATCCAACTTTTCCCATCAAAACGAGCGGCTTGCCCTCTACCTTCTTGACTAGACTCGTAGGTAATGTTTCCAACTTCAGTACCATGATGTCCATTACCAGTTACATCTTGCGCGTTGCCATCAAGCGGCCAATGCGCAATAAGTTCGGCTTGGGTGGAAGAGCAGTGGCGGACGAGTAACAGTACTTTCTCTGGGAAGTAATAACTTAAATGGTTCGATTCCAGAATCCATCGGTAACTTGAACAGTTTGCAAATTCTCTATCTAGATAGTAATCCGCTAAGTGGTTCGATTCCAGAATCTATCAGTAAGTTGAGCAGTTTACAACATCTCTTTCTAAGCGGTAATCAGCTATGTGGAGAAATTCCAATTTCATTAATGAATTTACAACTAAGTAACCTATTGTTAGATTATAATCATCTAACCGCATCCGATCCTAACCTGATCAATTGGCTCAACCAGAAAAATCCCACTTGGGCAAGCACTCAAACGCCCTGTCCGCAAAGCCAAGCTTGTCTAGTTTATGCTTTAGACGATGAGGGTTTAAATAATACCCAGTTCTTTACTATTAATCCCGACGAACGAAAATTTTAAAGTGACTCCGTTAGGAACGCCTCATCTGGGATATGATATCGAAGAAATGGATATTCTCCCCTCCACTCAAGAACTCTACGCATCGGCTGGCGATGATCCCGACGTCGGGTATGAGAAAGGTTATCTCTATCGGGTTAATAAAACCACCGGTGAATTAACGCCAGTCTGCGGTACTGGTTTAGGTGAAGTTTCGGCAATGTCATTTCATCCCCATAGTCAAGAGTTATGGGTTTGGGCAGATAACAAAGGGCTTTTTATCATTGATATTAACCAAATTGAGGCGGGTACTTGTCACAAAATCGAAGTACTTCCTCATACCGCTAAAGTAGAAGGCATGACTTGGGACAACGAAGGCAAAATTTTATACGGCTCAGCGGGAACAGTTTTATACCAATATCTTACTGATACCGGTACCGTCGACAAAGCTTGTAATACCTTTCCCTCCGAAGTGGAAGCCTTGGATATGTTAGCTGATGGTTCACTCTTATTTGCTTTACATCAAGCTAAAGATACTCGCATTCATTCGTTCGATATCAAGACGTGTGCCGTAACGGATGAAGCCCCGATTGAAACCCACTACGGTGATATTGAGGGAATAACTTGGGCATGTGATGCTAAATAAAGATTTTTCTTGTTTTTAACCCGAGTTTGTTTGGGAAATTGAGCCAGTGCCAGTGTCGGTTAGTAAAGGGTTGCTAACCGACATTCATTCTTCCATCAAACTGGCAATTTAATACTCACTATAAATTCAACTCCTTTTCCCACTTCACTTTGACATTCAATCTTACCGCCTAGTTTTTGATGAATCAAATTATAAATAATATGCATTCCTAAACCGGTGCCACCGCCCATACGGTTAGTGGTAAAGAAGGGTTCAAAAATCTTCTCTAATACTTCGGGAGGCATTCCTTTACCATTATCTCGATAAACGAGGATAGCCGTGTTATTGTTGATATACGCTTCAATCACAATATGTCCAACTTGCCCCTCAGTAAAAGCGTGCATGAGACTGTTACTGACAAAATTGGTAATAATTTGCAAAAAAGCCCCAGGATAACTTTCTAATTCAATATCTTCTTGGCAAATCACTTCTAATGAAACCAGGGGGGTGTGTTTTAATTGTGGTTTAACACTAAGAATCACTTCCTCTTCGAGGTAGGTTTTTAAATTAAATCGCCGCTTAGCCTCACTGGTTTGATCAACGGCGACTTGTTTAAAATTCTTAATCAATTCAGCCGCTTGCTCGATATTGGTTTGTGCTATCTTAGCGCCTTCATCGGTGTCTTGTAAGAATTCTTTAAAATCGCCGCGTTTAATTTTATTTTGTTCAAATAATTCGGTAATTTCCTTAGTCTTCTCCCGTAATGTGGTTACTGCCGTAAAAGCATTACCTACGGGGGTTTTAATTTCATGGGCAACCCCGGCGACTAGTCCACCTAAAGAAGCCATTTTTTCAGATTCAACTAATTGTTTTTGTGCACCTTTGAGTTCTTCCAGGGTATCACCTAATTCTTGGGCTTTTTGTTCGTTTTCTTGAAATAGGGTTGCTAATGCTTGACGGGTATTTTCAAAACTTTTACCCAGCGTACCCAATTCATCAGTCCGATTCCAAACAAAAGGTTGCTCAAGTTGTTTTTGAGCTAATTTTTGCGACTGGCAAATCAGCAATTGAATGGGGTTAAGGACTTTAAAATACATGAGTGGCAATAAAATAAGTAAGCCAACGCCCAGTTGCAAAATCACGATAAATACTAACCGAGTTTGTTCTTCTTTTAAAGCAGATTCTAACTGGTGAGTCGTAATGGCAACTCGAACCATCCCAATAGGGTTATTTTCAAAGATCACCGGTTTTTGGATCGTCAACACTACTCCATCAGCTACGCGTTGGGGAATCTTTTTATGTAAAAAAACAAAATCATTAGCGGTATCTTTTGCGAATACTTCAACAATGCGTTCATCTAACATGATGGAACTGACAAACTCAGCACCCCATTCGGGCAAAAAATGCCACATTGGATCACGTATTCCAATCGCTAAAGTTTCTGCGGTTTGTTCATGAAATTTATTTAATTCTCGATTCAGGACATCACGATGACTATTTAATTGGTGCCAGCCGCTTAAGCCAGCGGGCACGAGTAGTCCAATAACTAAAGCTAATACTAAAGCCACGTTGAGAGGTAAACTTTTTAACATGGGTAAAATTAATGGCTAATGTTGTTGTAGCCCACGCTCTAAAATAGCTTGATAAATTCCTTGTGCTTTAATCCGAGTTAAACCTTCAGTAAATAAATTACGCATTTGTTCGCCATCTGGATGCGTTTTAGAAAAGATAACGTGAAAGGAAGATATCCATAATGGTTTAGCTAGTCTCGAAAAAACTTCTTTATAAGTATTTGGATAAAGTTCTTGCAATAGAGTCAAACCCACTAATTCATCGGTTGGAAATAAATCCACGTGACCTTGGTATAATTCTCGAAAAGCGAGGGCTTCACTGTTAAATTTATAGTAGTTAATTCCCTGTTGCTTAAATTTTTCTTCATAGAAATAACCGGGGACACCGGCAATATTGTATTTTTTTAAATCTTGCCAATTATTATAAGTAAAATTAGTTTTATAGTGTTTATTATAAAAAAGGACATATTTTGATGAAATAATTTCTGGCGAAAAATATACTTCTTGTTCTCTTTTCGGAGTTTTAGTATAGGGAAACGTTGCGAGTTGACTACCATCGAGTAATTTATCATAGCCTTTGAGCCAATCTTCAAAAAGATATTCTGTAGTTATCCCCATTTCCTGGAAAGCGGCGGTTACAATTGCGGTAAAGACACCGTAATCTTTCATTTTAATGCTGGTATAAGGTGCCCATTCACTGGTCACTAAATGAATAACATTACGCGATGATTCGGCAGAGAGAGAATCTTGATGTTGTTGAATTAGCTTAGCTAAACTAAAATTATATTGTTTTAATTCGGGATTATATCTTTTAGAAAATTGCTTGAAGTCGATTTTACTCCAGTTATTTGCTTGAAAAGTTTTAAGCGGCTGGGGAGCAACATGCTGGATTGCTGGCTGGTTATAACTGGGAAATGAAAGACTTTCTTCTACAAAATCAAATCCCTGTAAATAATCATGGAGTAAGATAAGTGCCCAACCCCCTTGTAAAAAGATTTCATGAGTTGCGATGGACTCTTGGGCTAATAACATTTCTCCAAGCCAGTAAGGGTATTGTTGACGGGGAATGCCATAACGTTTTGGCTCAGAAGTGCTACTCAGCATAAAGGCAGGAATTTTAAATTTGTCAGTGAGTTGCAAAATAGCTTTATCGTAATAATCATTTTGTTGAAATAAAATAGCTTCTGGTTTAGTCGGTGCTTGTAAAACGTTTCTAATCTGATTCATTAAGTTGTATTTATCTTCATTGGCATGATAGATTTCTAAATTCAGTTCTAAATTATCCGCCACTGCTTGCATAAAGGTTTCGCCATGTTGCCAAGCTGGATTGTCAGATGGGGTGGAATTGAAAAATACCATAGTGGGTTTCTCGTCGTAAACTTGAAAATCGGCATAAGCTGATTGAATCGCTTGAGTGTAAATTCGATGGTATACACCGGTTGCTTTTATTTCATCTAACGCTTGTTGCCACTGAGCAATCGTTTCGTCAGCTGTATCTTTGGAAAAAGCGATGTAGTAATGTGCTTCGAATAATTTCACGCCGGTATTTTCGAAAATAGTCGGTTTAACTTGAGCTTGTTTGGCTACAAAGGGAATAGCCAGTTGTCCCAGTGGGATTAAATCTAGCCGATTAACGGAAAAGGCTTTGTAATTATTCACATCATTACTAATTAATTTTAAATTGTTAAATCCTTTGCTCGCTAAAAATAGATGTGTATCATAATTTTTAATGGTGCCAATAGAAGCAACCTGTTTAGCATCTTCAAGACGGGTTAGGTGAATTGGAGACCCCTTCTTTTTGAAAAAATAATAAGTAAATGAAGTAATCGGACCAACCCATTTGAATAGGTTTTCTCGTTCGCTAATCCGAGTCATGGAAAAGAGAATATGTTTGGTTCTGGTTTGGGTCAGATAATAGCCCGTATTCCAACTACGTACTTGAATATTATCGGGATAATTGAGTTTCTTTAGTATTTCTTTCACAACAGCAGTTGATACCCCTTTTAATTGGTTACCTTGTTGATATTGGTAAGGTGGATAATCATGAGTCAGAATAGTAAATTCTTCTCTAGCAGCAACGGCTTTTGTTAGGATAATCATCAGGATTATTAATAATAAATTGTTAAATTTTGTCATTTCATCCTCAATTTTTAATAGAGTTATTAAAATAGCCTATTTATGCTATTTTTATTATTTAAATTGATTACTTTGAAAAAATAATTGCTGTCGCTAATTCAATTAAAAATAAATCGGTTAAAGACTGCTAAACGATATTAGGTTGGTTAGTAGCAAAATAAATTAATAATCTTTTTCAACGGATAAAATATATCCGGCTCATTTCTTGCCTCATTGCAATCTAGTTAATAAAGAAATGATTTTAGGATAAATAAATACTCTATGCAAATAACACACCATTAATATTATCAATAGGTGATTGACTAATTGACAATGATATTTACACTTGTTTATTAAAAGATAATAAATTCTATTAATTAACCTAAATTATAAATAGTGATGATTGCAGGTTATTATCAAGTCACTTAGAAGAGTACAGAACCAGACAGATTGTCATTTATTTTCGTTTTAATTTACTATCAAAAGGTTTTTCATGACATCGGATGATGAAGAATTGATGTTCCAAGATGAAGTTGAAGAATTAGCCAATGAAATTCCGTCTCATTCTTCACTCGCCTGGACTATTTTGGTGGTTGATGATCAGGAAGAAGTACATCAAATTACTAAATATGCGCTGAAAAATTATACTTTTGACGATAAACGGATTGCTTTTATTGATGCTTATTCTGCTCAAGCTGCTCGAGAAATTTTAGCGACTTGTGCTGACATTGCTTTAATTTTACTTGACGTCGTGATGGAGGAACATGATTCTGGCTTGCAACTGGTCTCATTTATTCGTGATGAGTTACAAAACCGCTTAGTGCGTATTATTTTGCGAACTGGGCAACCGGGTTATGCTCCCGAAAAAGAAATTATCCTGCGGTATGATATTAATGATTATCGAGATAAAACTGAGCTGTCTAATCAAAAATTGTTTACCACCATTACGACTGGATTGCGTTCTTATAAAGATTTACTGCTGATTGAAGAAAAAAATACCCAACTATCTAAGTTAGTTGATGCTTATGGGCGCTTTGTACCTAAAGAATTGATTCATATTTTAAATAAAGAAAGCATTATTGACGTTCAGTTGGGTGACTCCGTCCAACAAGAAATGACGGTAGTATTTACTGATATTCGCGATTTTACCCAATTATCTGAAAGCCTTAAGCCGGAAGAAGTTTTTAGTTTTTTGAACGATTATTTGGGTTACATGGAACCCATTATCAGTGCGCAGCACGGTTTTATTGACAAATATATTGGTGATGCCATTATGGCGTTATTTCCGCGTAGTGCGGATGATGCTTTACAAGCCGCTATTCAAATGTTGCATAGATTATGTCAATATAACCACAAGCGCCAATTGTTAAATTTTCCACCACTCCGAATTGGTAATGGTATTAATAGTGGTCAACTCATGCTAGGAACCGTTGGTGGTGAAAAAAGGATGGATGGAACGGTGGTTTCAGATACCGTTAATTTAGCTTCTCGTATTGAGAATTTATGTAAACTTTATAATGTATCACTGCTTATCAGTGAGAATACCGTTGCCTTGCTCTCCCACCGAGAACAATACCATATGAGAACCATTGATAATTTAAAAGTCAAAGGTAAATCTATTCCAGTGACAATCTACGAAGTATTTGATGCTGATCCGCCGGAACTATTTAAATTAAAAAAAATAACTTTATCTATTTTTACCACCGGCTTGGGATTGTTTAAAGATAAACAATTTGAAGCGGCTAAAAAAACTTTTGAACAAGTCATCGAAATCAATCCAACCGATAAAGTGGCTCATCTTTATATCAAACGTTGTGAGAAAATTTTAAAATATTATGAAGGTAGTGATTGGGCTTATTCTGGAGAATTATAGAATATAATTGCTATTGATTAGTTAATTTTATGACTCATGGTACCCCCTTTTACTTAATACTCATTCTATTCAATTTATTAACTCAACCTATCGCCTTAGCAACCTGTTGCTCATCACATGGTGGCATTTGTAATAAGGAAAAATGCTGTGACAATACGCCATTATCAACCGACTGTGGCGATATTAGGTTGATTAAATTACCACCGCTGGCTTCACTAACGTTACCTCAGGCTTCAGAACCCACTAAACCGAATAAAGCGCAACCAGAATCGCAGTCAGTAATACCACCACCATCCTGGTTATATATTTGGCAGGATCAAAAACGGGTAGACGCTACTTATCAAGTACCTTTCCGCCTTGGTACCGAAACCCTCAATACACTGAAAATTATCCAACTGTTAAAGTTTATGATGAAAACAATCGATTGATTGATAATACTCAGCAAAAAACTTCAACTAATGATCAAGTACTTCGCCAACAAGTCGAAAAACAACAACAACAACGGGTTGATTATCAAAAAGCGCAAGCCAAAAAATCACAAGCACAAACTCAACAAACTTATTTAGCTGATTTATTAAAGCAATGGGCAGAGCAAGAAAAACAATGGATAAAAACCCAAAAAATTACTCCTTTAATGACTCGATTACTAGCAGAATTAGTAGAAGTAAAAGAGGTGGTGATCAGTATGACTGAAGAACAAGTAAAACAAGCCTGGGGAAAACCCAGCTCCGAGAGTGTTGCACTAATCGATAACCAGCAGGTGAAAACGTGGGGATATCCCAATGGCAAACAAGTTATTCTGCAAGCCGGTCGGGTACAGGCGATAAAACGATAAGGTGTAGTGAACATCACCCATTACTTTTCTCTTGCTGATAGTCAGAAAATAGGATTGTCATGAAATCAACCAACCAACTCGATACGGCTTGAATACCATCAGGTAAATAATAGCTAGCATCATGATAAAAGCCAATATACCTAGCCAGAACCAAATGCGCATCAATCGGCTGTAGATCGGTGGTAAAGTGGTGTCAGCCGCTATAGCTTTTTCGGCCATATGTTGCATGGCGATTTGAAGATAAACCACTGGTAACCAACATAAACCTACTAACACATACAATATCAAAGTCCATTTAATCCAACCAGAAGTGAGTGGCCAACCAGCCAGTAACGCCATCCAAATCCCGGTTATGGGTTGAATGATCACTGTCGGCGTAGTAAATAACCAGTCAGCCCAAACGACATGGCGATTGGTCACGGCTATGGCTGGCAAATTGCCACTGCGATCAGTAACGAATTTGTAGAAGGCACTCCCTATTCCCGTGCCAAACAATAACAAAGCGCTAAAAATATGTACCGTTTTAAGCCACAGATATTCATTCATAAACTATTTTCATCAGCTAGGCTAATCATGATCAAGGTTGCCACGACGAGTGGTAAATTCTTGCTAACTGGACCGTAAGGATGCCACCAAAATTCTGGCAAGTACCAACTAATAAGTAGAGTGTAGAGTAGTATCAAGAATAATTGTAGACTACCCACTTGCTTGAGGCGATAGTTTAGCAAAGTTGCTAAACCTAAACCAAAATCTAAACTTGCTGCTCCAAACAAAGCCACTGATGCACTCCAACCACTTATTCCTAAAGTAGCTAGTAGCTGATAGCTATGTTCAATCGGGTAAACAAAAGCGGAGACGATACCCGTTAATAACCATACCAAAGCAATACTGAGACGCAATAATGGTTTAAGAAAATAGAGTTTAGTTTGCCAATGTTCCGCTATGGTTACGGGTATTTCTGCTAAGGCGCGTTCTAAGCTTTTAGGTTGAATGCCCGTTATCCGGGCAAGTGGTTGTGGATCGGCGATATTGCCACGCAATAGCATACTCAAAGTATCTAAATTGAGAAACGGGTGGTGCAACCAACTACCCAGACGGGCTATTTTCAGCATGAACGGCAGCGGTATTAACCATGAACGTAGCGGCGGTTTACCTAGCCAACTACGTAATTGAGCTAAAAAATCTTTTAAAGAGATGGGGGTTGGGCCAACTGCAGCTAAACGTTGTTGAACTATTGAAGTGGTTAATAAAGATACCATGCTGTTCGTTAAATCATCCACTGCAATGGGTTGAAACTGCTGATTACCCTTACCGGGGAGCGGAACAAGTGGCAATGCTGCTAACGCTAGGAATAGCGCAAAGCTGTGGCCACCACGTCCATAGACCAAAGAGGGATAAACGATAAACCATTCCAATGGTAACTGAGCTAGAAAATCATCAGCCGATTTTTTGCTGCGATGGAAAGGAGTCGTGGCTTGGGTATCCGCACCCAAAGCGGAAATCTGAATTACCCGCTGTACTCCAGCTTGAACACAAGCGGTGAATAAGGCACAAGGACCGGCACGATGTACTGCGTCAAAACGAACTGAGCTAGTTTCCCGAATTATGCCCGCAACATTAATCACGGCTTCCATATTTTGTAACCGGGGGAACCAATCTTCTGCTCGGTGATCGTGGACCAGATCGCCATAAATCCAGGTAACGTTAGGTAAGCGTGTGGTAAACTGGTTTGATTGGCGCGTACAGCAACGAATTGTGTGTCCCGCACGCAGCAATGCGATAAGTAAATGTTTACCAATAAAGCCACTCGCTCCGACCAGCAAAATACGCATAAGCTGTTCTCAATTCAGTTAAGTCAATCAATTTATTTTATCGGAACCTTCACTTTTGTAAAGAGAGTAAATAAGTACCAACAAGCTACTTAAACTAAATTTAGCAATTGGTCATAACTAATAACCGACATTCCGCACCTAATAAATTAATTCTAACATTTCCCCATTCCCCCCAAACGAAACCCGTTGCATCCTCTGCCAGAAATACTCTTACTGACTTGGTGTGCCGTCATTGGTGGGTCAGAAGGTTGGAATGAGAACTATTTGGTTGGGCTAAACTCGATAACTGCACTTCAAGTGAACTTAACTGTACTAAGAATATCAGAATTGAGTTTGCCAGTAAGATTTACTTACCATCAAAATGGGTTTAATATGACCCTGCAAATCTGCTACTTGTTAAATAGTTAAAGACAATAACTCAGCAATTCTAAAACCGGTTTGAAAGCCTAAAGTGAGTAAGGCTTGGTCTCTCAGATTGGTAGTTTGTTTGAGAACGGCTTTAACTTGGTTTCGAGTGAGCGGATGAGCCGGCATTAAAACGGTCTCCATCAAATAAGTGGACCTATTATAATGCGATAAAGTATGGTACGGTTTAGGTTTTTGCCTTGAGGTAGAAAGAGTTAAGCGTGGGATTCATTAAAAGCGGATTTACGGTAACTCGATTAACTGACAATAAACCGGACGTCCAGGTTTCAAGTATTGAATGATATTTGTTTTTCTTTATTGATTTAATAAAGACAAAGTAATATACTCAACTTTCAATCGTACTAATTATTTATTCTCCAGACCAAGGAGGATTTAGAGAAACTCATTTCTCTTCAGGTAACTGGCCTCGTACTAATACGGAGTTAATTTATATGAATATAAATCTTTACTTACGTGTTTTTATTTGTTTTCTTCTCGTATTTGTCTCATTAACTAGAGTGGTATATGCTGGTGCCTATGCCTCAGCAGGATTTGCTTGGACAAGCGTTCAAGTAGTAGCAAGATGTAAATCTCCCCTTCCTTGGGAAAGGAGTTGTGTAAAATCTTCAAGTGGTTTTGGAGCTCGTTCAAGATATTGTTCCGTATCATTCTCAAATTGTTCTGCTTATGCGTATGCTTATGCTGCACCTTTTTGGAATATTAGCCTAAGTGTCGGTGCCTCAAATGGTGGTTCTGCGGGTTCCCTTCGTCGAACTGATAAAACTGAAGAGCCTTCAATCGAGGAACCACCGTCTCCTCCACCTTCTCCTTTGGCAGAAGTTAAAGTAACTAATGCTAGTTACGATAAAGACAAGGGTGAGTTAACTTTTGTCCTAACAGGTAAAACTATTCACGATACCATAGGTAAAACAAATGAGACAGGTTATTTTAATTTAAGAGTTTTTGAGACAGATTCATGGGATAATTTAGATAGAGAACTTAAAAATGCTAAAATTCTTGAGCAGGGTAAAATAGATTTTTCTCGTCGAACTGATGGTACTTCTGAAGTTAAAGGAGAAGGCATTCTTGAGGGTATTTCTTTAGACACCGATAAAAGTTCTTTCAGTAAGAGGATTACTATTCATTTCTCAGGAGAACAGGATAATCTGGGGATCGCCGTTGATAATCATGGAGAAAGTGAGCCACTTTTAGTAAACTTGAATTCTTTTATGGCAACTCCTTTAAGTGACCGCGTTTTAGTGGAGTGGGAAACTGGTGCTGAACCGGACAGCTTAGGATTTTATCTTTGGCGTGGTACACCTATTAATGGGGAATGTACTTCAAATATAGCGGATTATACGGATATTACCTTGCTTAATAAACCAGACAATGACCTTCGCCTATTTTCTAATGATGGTAGTAATACCGGTGGTGAACGTTATTTCCATATTGATTACAATGTTGTACCCAATATAACCTATTGCTACCTGTTACAAGACGTGAGTTCTAACGGTACCACTACTGAATATTGGAATTATATAGATTCTGTTACTGTGACAAACCAAAAAAATATTTGTAACTAATCAGCGTAGGGTCACTGCCATCAACTTAAGGATTCCCTCCTTTGAAAAAGGGAAGCTAGGGGGGATTTAAGATCTTGACCTCACTGCTAATCTTCCTTAACCATTGGTAAGTAATTGTTGATAATAATTGCTTAAGTTGATGGCTCTGTCTTGGAAAACTTGTTTCTGAAAGTTAAGGTACTAGACAATATGGGTCTAGTACCAACTTACTATAAACAATACTTCGGACAGTTTTTAAAAATATATCGTTTTATCAATAAGTTGATATTTAGCTACTATCATATAAAATCAATTACTTAGAAAAAAGTGTCCGAACCATTATATAAATTAAACAATTAAAAATGTCGATGTTGAATCGTAACTGAATCTATAAAATCTGTATGTATAGTACTTATACCACTAGAGTCGATTTCTTCTAGTGCGTAGTAGTAGGTTTTCCCATTTTTTACGTTGTAATCTTTATAGGAATAAGAAGCACCTGATATTCTCCCTTCACTGTTAAGTAGTTGATCAGTAACCCTAGTAATATTTACAAACGTTCCATTTTTCGCCTGAGCACGCCAGAGGTAAAACCCCATACTGTAGATTTCAGTAGCTGTTTCCCATTTTATAAGTACGTTTCCATCTTGTTCTTCAACATTGAAAGAAGAAAGTTCTACAAAAAGAGGATTTTCTTTTTCATTTTCATCTGGGTATTCTTGGTCGATCAATTCCACATAGAAAATTTCTCCCGCTTCATTATTATTTGGCATAACACCAACTCTCATAGAAGGAGTAAAATATCCATTAAGAATAGGTCTTAGAACTACAGCCATTTTTATGTTTACCTCATTTCCATTAGCTGATTGTTTTACTTTTGCAAGAATTTGTCGCTTCAGTTCTTCCTGATCTTTTAAAAAACAATTGTTTCGACTACAAAAATCCGCTAATTGTGGATAAAGTTGGAAACGAGGCCATACAAGTTCTAGTGTTTCAATTTGATTAAAATCATTTGAAACAATTTTTGCATAGCTCCCCTCAACAATAAAGCCATCTAGAGAGCGAAGTGCATAGGTAAAGATAGAATCAACAACAGGGATTGTTTCTTCAATAGGGTCCATTTCAGGATTAGAAATTGCCTGAAGAAGCGTGAAGGAAGTTTCTTTATAAAGAATCTGACTAGAGTCAATACCTATATTTTCGAGAAAAGTATTATGAAAGGAACTAAAACGATCCTTAAGTTCTTCGGCCGTAGGCAACGGTAAAGATTTTTCTTCTTTTTGTTTTTCGTGAAAATAAACTCCGCCATTGGTAGGGTCAATCTCATAAGCATATTGTTCAGTTTCAATAGCCAATTGTCCTTCCTTAAGATCAATAGGAGGAAGTGCGAAAAATGATTCAATTTCACGCAAAGAACGTATTTTAATAGGATCAAAACTTTCACTATTAACAATCGTTGCTAAAAAGCGTCCTAATTCTTCATTTTTGTAGTGTGGGAAGGCTAATTCGACACCATTAGCATAATCTTCTGTATATGACTCACTGTAGTCTGTGGATGTTCCAAATTTGCTTTGATCGTTAGTAGCAGAATATACCTTGTTCGTATTTATCAACAAACAAACAACTACTACTAGAAAAATTCTATAAAATCTCATTAGTTAATCTCCTTAATTAGTTAGATCGAGATAAGAGTAATGATGTAATTCGTACAGACACAAAATACCTTGACTATATTAGGGAAGTTTTGGTCCACCATCAGGATCACATTTACTTATCCATCGATAACTCATCCAATTCGGAGCTTTATCACTCCAATTACTATTATATTTTTCATCCAAAGCATCAAGGGAGTGCTGCTTAGTATCTCCAAAACCAAGCGCAATTGGACATACTGTGTTCCATGAATTATACCAGTGACTGGTATGATGCATTTCATCAACCCAAACTTTTCCAACCCCTTTTGTAAAACCTTTTTTCGCAAGTTCCTTGTACTCCTTCACGTATTTACTACCAATATACATATATCCATGAAAACCTGTAATAACATGTATCTTCCCTTTGGCAGCTTTTTCCCACCATTTTTCTTTCAAATCCCATCGAACACTGTTACAAGAAGACAAGTGTGCAAACCGGAGTTTTCCACCCGAAGCCTTACCAAGCTTCATCTCAGATGCACCTACTGTACATTTACCATTGACTTTAGTATGCATTACTCCATACCATCCGTCATTATTAAATCCTCCATGAGTACACAACAGAGAAGCATTTCCACCATCAAAATAATTGTTATCTTTCCCCCAGGCGAATATCGATGGATCCACAAACTTTTCTGCTGTTACATATTGGTAATTCCACCATGCTTGTGTCCATCCCTTATTTCCCATTTCTTTTCGCCAAGCCATACACATATCATCCCACCAAGTACGCGTACTACCAGAACAATTTCCGTTCCAATTCGTGATCGCAAAAGATCGAGCTTCACTGGCATTAGTAATATTACTTTGCCAAAACCATATAAAAGTTATACTAACAACTAGTCTATAACAAAACTTAGTAAGCATGACAATCCTCCTTTCTTGATTTTAGGACTAATAACGGTTAGGTAGATTCACAGCCTTTCATTCACTTATAAGAGTTTATAATGATAAAAAAAATTAATAAAAAATAAATGAAGATTTGTCAAGATTTTTAGTAACTACAGATAAACTATTGATAAAAAATAAAGATTATTTTTTAAGTGAGTTGTTAGGTTGAAGGGTTCTGCAAAAATAGAGGGTACAGTTACAATCCAGACTACTTATGGCTTAGAAGCAGATCCCGAGAGTAGGTTTCAGTATGGTAGAGGGACTACACAGAAAGACAAAGAATCAGGTAATACTAGCCTCGGTTTTCATGAATCTTGTCATCGAAAAGTTCCCACTTTTTGAAGGTAAAGTAGGTATGACAAAAGAAGAATATGAACGGGCAGTGAAATCTTTCGAGCAACCGGAGGGAGTTACCGAACCATACAACGATTCTTCCGGCAGAGCTTTTCTTGGTGTCGTCTTAACTGGTATCTGATGAGACACCACTTGACAGACCCAGATGATGTCATTTTGATAGCCGGGGACCAGACGACCATAACGAAATCAGGCCAACACACCTATGGCTTAGGACGCTATTTTTCTTCGATTTACCATCGCGCGATACCTAGCTTATCATTTGTCACCTTATCACTGATAAGTGTCAAATAGCGGCAGTCTGTTCCGATAATGATTGAGCAAGTGACCCCAGCAGAGGACGAATCGACTATGGTGAAAACGACTTCACGGTTAAGGAAACCAGGGAGACCCAAAGGCAGTCGTAATAAGACTCAAAGCACCCCAGCCAAGTAGGGTGGGCAACGTATTGTTGCCCACCATTAAAGCTGTAACTCGACATATCAGTTCTTTTTCCAGCGTAATCTTTCCAATTCCTGTTGTAATTCAATAATCTTAGCTTCAGCTACATTAGCTCGTTGCGTTTCAACATGAGCTTGTTGCTCCGCCAATTCTGCCCGTCGAACGGATTCATGAGAAGTCGCTAACCTCTGTCCGGTGTAAGAATCCACCAGTCTTAACAAGTCTCTCTGTGGTCGCAAAATCAAACCTAACTCTCGACTAACTAACTCATCTTCAGCAGATAAAGGTAAAGCCTGATAACGTCCTTGAACTAAAATAAAGCCTTGCAAACGCGGTTGTAAATATTCATCCAACGGATCAAATAAAAAATACTCTTTAACGCCTAACCGCTCATATAACTGATATTTAACCGTTAAATCCGCTTGAGCGGTTTGCTTAGAAGTGATTTCAAAAATAGTACAAGGAATAGCGGATTCTTCCCACAACTTATAAACCCGGCGTTTATGTTTCCCTACACCTTTTACTACCAAGATATCTGGCGCTTTAACCGCGCGTGGATTACCGGGTTCATAATAAAACATCAAATCACTGGCAACATAAACTTGGGGATTATTTTCAAAGTGATCCCGAAGCATTTGCAGCAATAATAAAGTTGCCGTAATATGAAAATCGGTCTCGCCGATGGGTTGTCCGTCCGCTTCTGGGTATTCGATTTCTGGAAATGCGAGTTCAACTAAACTGGCCATGATAATTCACCTCTTAAGGTTGGTGATTTAAAATTATCATATCACAAAATTCAATGGCATTCCTCGTGACTTCTTTTTAGTTTCAAACGAGACACTCCAATTGGGAAATTCTTGACCATCTTAATTAAGGGATTTTCTTTAAAAACCCCGCTAAGCGGGGTCAGAAAACCTATTCTATAGAGAAAGTTTTCCACTTCTCGATGCCAGGACCGATAACATAAAAATTCCTTTTACCAGAAGTTTCTCTCTCTTCTAATCCGTAACAAGAAGGGGGAGCATTAACCAAGCCTTCATAGCGATATTTATAAAAAGCACCGCCATTTTCATCACCCTGTGAAGAAATCATCTTATCAGTCAATTGAGTTTCATTAGTAAATTGTTCACAACTTCCTTCAAGTGGCTCAGCTTGCCAGAGGTAAAACCCGGCACTGTGACGTTCGACGCCCGTCTCCCATTTAAATAGAATATTTTTTCCGTTAGGTGTAGCTGTAAAATCGATGAGTTCTATTAAATCACTGGTTAATTCAAAAGCACCAATGTCGCAATGATTTCCTGCTTGTATTCCTGTACGATGTTTTCCACGTTGATCAAGACCATATACTGGCTCTGCTGCACAAACTGTATCATCACCAGCATCAATAGCAATGCTGCTGGGTAGTAAGGCATGAGTCAAGGTCATACCACCATTTTTTTGTAAGGGACCGAGATTAGGATCGCTAGAATAAGTAGGATTACAACTGCTATCTTCAATTAAATTGTTAATGTTACTAGCAAGGGTACCACCCAAGCCAATTAAACAACCTATACCAATGCTATTAGCAATAATAGTGTTGTTCAAATGTACGATACCTCCTCTAGCCAATTTGCTTCCATCACCATCCCCACTAGCAATTCCGCTACCACCAAGTCTTGCTGAATTATTGGAAAAAGTGCTATTGATGATAGTAACTGTACTATAGGCGCTAGAATCAATAGTACCCCAACCAGAAGTATAATTTCCCGAAAAGGTACTATTAACAATAATCGGAGTGCCATAGTTATAAATAACACTACCATGTCCTCCAATATTATTAAAAAAAGTACTGCCCGTGACGAATAATTTACCTTGGCCATTATTGTTAATAGCTCCGCCATTACCAGCATAGTTGTTAGAAAAAGTGCTATCAATAACAGTTAAATCACCTTCATGAGCACCATTACTGGTCCAAATAGCACCTTCATTATTTCCTATAAAGGTACTATTTTTTATAGTTGACTTAGCAAAATTTAGAATAGCACGGTTAGGGTTATCAGAGAAAATACTGTTAAGAATAGTTAAATTACCATAAAGGTTAACAAGAGCACCACCACCAATCCATTTCGCTGAGTTGTTAGAAAATACACTATTAGTGATAATTAAGTTTCCTTGAAGATTTTGAATCCCACCACCCCAATCAGGAGCCGGATCAAAAATAGCTGCCTTAGCTATCTTAACTACTACACTATCAATCTGAAAAGTTTGAATTTCTTCAACTGGGGTATTAGGTAAATCTACAACACAGTTTTCTTTTAAGCTATTCAGAACATTAGTATCACCAGTACCAGCATATTCAAGAATTCTATCTAATGTACAAATAGTATTACTGCTTGGGGTATCACTACTAGGAATATCACCATTGGCAAAACCCTCAGTAAAAATTATCCCATCAATTTTAACTGTTACCTTTCCACTAATTAGAAGGATACGACTTCTTCTGTTACCACTAATGGTCAACTTAGAAGTTCCAGAAGCACAGTTTGGGCTGAAACTACTGGGTTTTAAGATACAGAGATAAGCTTTTGAAGCTTTGAATTCAATGTTAGAAGTGATAGGAGGTAGTTGTTGTCCATTTAGTACAATAGTCCCTGCAATGTTAGTTAAATCGATAATGTCATCTCCATTACCAGGAATACAGTCTCCTTCAGTAGTATCACTGTCAGTATTAGCATTGTTGATAGTTTCACGTAAGGTACATTTGCCATCATCACTTATTTCTGTATCAGCGATACTATTAACGATAAGAACTTCTGCAAAGACATTTTGAATAAAACTAGTTGTTATAAACAAAATGACTAGGTGAATTAATTTATTAATCATTTTAGATATTTTCCTACTTTATTGTTTTGAATTAAATCTTATTTTAACCTATTTTATCTGGTTACATAATCCTTAAAAAGCTTTCAACCGATACGACATTCTTCCATTCGACAACCGATATAATTCAACAATCCCTTCCCTCTGTACAGGACATTAATTGAAATTATGTATAGATAAGTATATTCATGCGATAGAAGGGCTATGTTATGTTAAAAATAGGCAGTAACCCAACTCACCTAAGGATAACACATGACCACAGCCACTCTACTCGCTCAAGAATTATCTCCTTTTGTAGGAAATAAATTTTATTAATGTCCTGTACAGAGTCAAAAAAATCAGATTGGCCGGTTTCGATTTCTTTCAATTCCTTTTCTAACTCGTCCAGCAGATGGGCTACATTTTTCCATGATGGTAGTTGATAAATCGACGGCGAACGATGTCGCGGATTAGCCATAGCCTCATCGCACATTATCCGATACTTTTTGATTATTTTTTTCAGATTATTAATATCTTTCATATCGAAAATGATGAGTTGTTCTACTCACATGGTATTTCATTGATTTCTATTAGTTTAAATATATTTGCTTTTGCTTGTGTTGTAGATAGCTTAAGCATAGCACTGTAACAAGTCATTGGTCCATCAGCAGTATTTCCATCAGGTAGTATGCTCACTAACGGTACCTTAATTTTAGGAAACCGTACTGTTTTTCCTTGGGTGGAATAAGTTGGATAACAGTTATTGGCTCCGATTAAAGTTTGACCGGTGTAGGTAGGATTTCCGCCTTTATATTTGAAATCACCAAAACCAGCTAACATAGTTAAACTCATATCGGCACCGGTAAATAAAGCAAATTGCCCATTGGGTTCATCTGTGAAGGGGCTATAAAGTTCCATTGCTAGCTTATCAAAAGTGATTTTCTTATCAGTGTTTGAATAAACAACTGCTTCACATCCATTGGGATTGGGATCGGGTGAATTAGAATCAGATAATTGTTCCCATTGGAACTTTACACATGTATCACCAGCAGGAGTAGGATTACAAGGCACTTCTTCGATAAATCCTAACTTGTAATAGTGACCTTCAAGTGTATGTAAGATCGCAGTGACACTAGCAAAATCAATATCAACCAAATCACTGGTAAATTCAAGCGAACTTAGATCGGTAAAGTTCACTTCAGAATACGCTTTAGCACTATGAGCAATCTTTGCACCTTCCTCACACATTGGCATTGACATAATACATCTATTTTGAGAGACAACCGTATAAGTACCCAAACCAGCGGGGCTATAAGTGAACCAAAAATCCCCAATTTCAGGGAGACAAGCTCCTATAACTGGATCTCTCGGTATAACTATTCCTGCTTCTAAATCAAAACAATCCTCTTCGTATCGGATAGTATTTTCAAAAGCAGATGCGGCGTTAAATACACTCATGCCTAAAAAGATTAGTGATAAAAAAATTTTCATTGAGGTTACTCAGAAATGTTGAGTGTTAAAATTTTTATTACAAGAATAATAGAAAAAGTACTAAACACTTTCAATAGTTATAGAGGTTACGCCTTGACAACAAATAATAAAACTGATCTAATTAAAAAAATCAAGTTAATCAAAAGGGTAACCCTATGAGAAAGCTCAATAAACCCTCAACCGCGCGCGGTACTTTAAAAGACTATGTCAGTTACTTACTAGGAGAACCATTACACGCCCGTGGTAGTCGCTTAGGAGGGATTATCTCAATAACACACGACAGTGTAAATCGGTTTTTATTGAGAGAACACTATACGTCAGAGGACTTATTTAATGAAGTCAAAGGCAAAATCAATTTAGAAGGAGGCCTATTAAGTGTAGACGACACCGTGATAGACAAACCCTACAGTAGACCAAGGGGAATAATAGACTACTATTGGTCTGGAAAACCTAAAAAAGTCATTTTAGGAGTCAATCGGATCACACTATACGACACTGACCCTTCTGGAATAAGTATTCCCGTCAGTTTCAGGATAGATCAAACCGAAGAAGGCAAAAGCAAACATGACTACTTTAAAGAGATGATAATAGAAGGAAAAGAAAAGGGGATAAAGGCAAACTAGGTTAGTGGGGACAGTTGGTACGCCAGTACCGACAACCTTAAATTCATCAAAGAAGAAGGGTTAGGGTTTCGGTTTGGAGTAGAACGAAATCGGAAGATATCGTTAGAAAGAGGACGTGAACAACCCGTTCAAACCTTGGAAATACCCCAGGAAGGATTAGCATGTTACCTGCCCAGGTTTGGTGAAATCAAGGTATATAGTCAGAAATTCAAAGAAGAATATCGTTATTATATTATATACTTACCAGATACTAATCACTTAAACTCTTTGAATCGAGAAGAATTTAAATCGGTTCACGACACACCTTGGGGAATAGAACAATATCATCGAGTACTCAAACAAGTTTGTAATATAGAAGGTTTTCAAGTCAGAACCGAACGAGCGATAAGAAATCATATCTTTAGTGCGTTATGTGGGGACATTCAACTATCGTTAACCAAGGCCCGAGGAGAGATTGCTAACTGTTACGAAATATCGAGAAAACTCTTTTTAGAGGTTATCGCGAAATTCATCCGTGAGAATTCGACCAAGTTTGAATTAGTTAATTCACCTTCGTAATTTTTTGTCAAGGCGTAACTCCTAAACTATTTGATAGGGAGTGAACTGTAAATCGGGAAGTTATTTCGGGACAGTTCCTTAGGTGACTACTACCTGGATTTATATACTAAAACTTGATTATGGGGTGCGGAATGTCGGTTATAAGATAACATCCGGAAAAATTTCACTGGACTCACTCCCACACCCAATACGCACTCACTTTAAAGATAACTTATTAATTATCTGGAAATAGATTTAATCATTTGCTAACGGGAGAGCTAAAGCATTCTAGTCATAACCTAACTCAATCTATAATGTTATATCCTGATACTCGGATAACCGAGTAAGCAAAGTGAGAATTGCTGACAATGGATAAGCTATGATACTTTGATACCTTTATCATTTTTGGGTTGAGCGTAGCTATTTTTTCGCTCACAATAGTTATTATTAAATTTTAGAGGAATAATCGGCATGAGTTCACAAAATACCTCTATACATGGTGAATGGTCATCACGTTTAGCGTTTATTTTTGCTGCTACCGGTTCTGCGGTTGGCTTGGGTAATATCTGGAAATTTCCCTATATTACCGGCGAAAATGGAGGTGGCGCTTTTGTTATTGTTTATCTGATTTGTGTTTTTATGATTTGTATGCCAGTGATGATGGCGGAAATCATGCTGGGTAGACGTGGGCGTCACAGTCCAGTTAATACCATGCGAGCACTAGCGCAAGAAACCGGTCGGTCGCGAGGATGGCAGGTATTGGGTTGGATGGGTGTCCTCGCTGGCTTATTGATTTTGTCGTACTACAGTGTGATTGCTGGTTGGGCTTTGGCTTATATTCCACGGTTGGCTTCTGGTTTGTTCACAACGGTAAATACCTTACCACCGGAAGAAGTTAATCAGTTTGTGAGCTTAAAATTTAGCGATCTGATCACCGATCCCATTCAATTATTAGGATGGCATAGTATTTTTATAATAGCGACCATTTTGATGGTAGCGGGTGGTGTCCAAAAAGGATTAGAACGAGCAGTACAAGTCATGATGCCAGCCTTATTTATCGTCTTATTGATATTGGTTTTCTATGCCATGACCACCGATAAATTCATGACCGGACTGCATTTTATGTTTGATGTCAATTTTAAGCAATTATTTTACCCTCATTGTGAGACCACAACGAATTGCCAATTTAGTGGACAAGGGGTTTTAAGCGCTATGGGTCAGGCTTTTTTCAGCTTAAGTTTGGGTATGGGTTCTATTATGGTCTACGGAGCTTATTTACCTAGACATGCTTCTATTGCCCAAACCACTGCCGTAGTCGTTTTGGCGGATACTGTTGTTGCAATTCTAGCTGGTTTAGTCATTTTCCCGATTGTGTTTAGCCATGGATTAGCACCGGCTCAAGGACCAGGATTGGTGTTTAATACATTACCGATTGCCTTTGGACAAATGCCAGCGGGTAGTTTATTCGGTGCTTTATTTTTCCTGTTATTGACCTTAGCAGCTGCTACTTCAGCTATTTCTCTGCTAGAACCAGCAACCGCTTGGTTAGTAGAAACCGGTAAATTCAATCGCCCATGGGCAGCTATTACTTGTGGTTTAGTCTCCTGGTTAATTGGCTTAGCGACGGTTTTTTCGTTTAACATTTGGCGTGAGGTGACTCCATTAGCTATGTTTGCCAAATTTGAGGGGAAAACGTTATTCGATTTATTAGATTTTCTGACTGCCAATGTCATGTTACCCTTGGGTGGATTTTTTATTGCTATTTTTGTTGCTTGGTTAATGAATAATCAGAAGGTAGCTGAAGAACTTGATGCCGCTACTCAAGATAGAAGTTATCGATTTTGGCGTTTTTTATTACGTTATGTCACTCCGGTGGGGATTGGTTTAGTATTTTTAAATGTTATTGGCGTCATTTCGTGAAATGTATTCATAAAATGGCTTTAGTCCTTTACCTGATAAATAGCAATCGATGAACGTTTCTCACTTACTCGATACACTAAATCAAGCGCAACGAGAGGCAGTTACCGCTCCACCAGGACATGTGTTAGTGCTGGCTGGAGCCGGTACTGGTAAAACTAAAGTTCTGACTCACCGTATTGCTTGGTTGTTAGCCACTGAACAGGCACGTGCTCATAATATTTTAGCAGTGACTTTTACTAATAAAGCTGCTCGTGAAATGCGTACTCGCCTAGAAACTTTGTTAAACAATTCTAGTCAAAATTTGTGGGCAAATACTTTTCACAGTATTGCTCATTTGTTATTACGAAACATTGGCAATTAGCTAATTTACCGCAAACATTTCAAATTATTGATAGTGATGATCAGCTGAGTGTCTTAAAACAAGTCATTAAAAGTTTAGAATTGGATGACAAAGTATTGACTCCTAGACAAGCGCAGCACTTTATTAATACCCGTAAAGATCATGGCTTACGTGCTAAAGACCTTGTAGCTGAAGAAGGCGATGCTTGGCACAATCGAATGTTGCACATTTACACCGCTTATGAAGCGCGATGTCAACAAACCGGATCAGTCGATTTTGCTGAATTATTATTACGTTGTTATGAACTGTGGCGGGATAATCCGAGTCTATTAGCTTACTATCAACAACGATTTCAATATATTCTGGTTGATGAATTTCAAGATACTAATCCCTTGCAATATAACTGGTTGCAATTATTAGCCGGACAGAGTGGTCAATTGTTTGTGGTGGGCGACGATGATCAATCGATTTACGGCTTCCGCAATGCGAGTGCCGCAAACCTAGCTAACTTTAATCAAGAATTTCCCCAGGTACAATTGATTCGGTTGGAACAAAACTATCGTTCTACTGGCACAATTTTAGAAGTTGCCAATACCTTAATTGCTCGTAATGACCAGCGACTCGGTAAAAATTTATGGACTCAAGCCAGCGCTGGCGAACCCATTTTTTTATATACTGCTTATAGCGAAATGGACGAAGCCCGTTTTGTAGCGGAAAAGGTGCAAGCTTATTCAGGTCAACGACAAGAAATGGCCATATTATATCGCACCACAGCACAATCGCGGTTATTTGAAGAGGAATTGTTACAACGCAGTATTCCTTACCGAATTTATGGTAGTTTGCGTTTTTATGAACGTCTTGAAATTAAAGATATGCTGGCTTATCTGCGACTACTACACCATCGTGATGATGATGGCGCCTTTGAACGCATTGTTAATACGCCCAAACGGGGTATTGGTGAAAAAACTTTAGAAACTTTACGCAGTATTGCTCGACAACAGGAAATTTCTTTATGGCAAGCGGCGCAGCATGCTATTGAGACCCAGCAGTTAAAAGCGCGTGCTAGTAGTACCTTAACGGTTTTTTTAGACTTAATTCAACAATTCGATGAGCAAATTAAGGCGTTATCGCTCCATGAAAAAATCAAACACCTTAAAACATATACCGGCTTGGTAGCGCATTATCAGAAAGAAAGCAAAGAGGAAGCGCAAAGACGTTTAGAAAACCTTGATGAATTAATCAATGCAGCTCGGCAATTTGAACAACGTCGAAGCAATTTGCCAGCCGCTACTACTGAAGAAGCTAACCCGCCGATAGTGGATATACTGACCGAATTTTTAGCTCATACCGCTTTAGAAGCCGGCGAAGGACAGGGTAATGAATGGGAAGATTGTGTGCAATTGATGACCTTACATGCGGCTAAAGGCTTGGAATTTGAAATGGTATTTTTAGTGGGTTTGGAAGAAAATTTATTTCCTCACCAAAATAGTCTCGATGAATCCAAATTAGAAGAAGAACGCCGCTTATGTTATGTTGGAATTACCCGTGCTCGTCGCTATTTATATCTTTGTCATAGTGAAACGCGTTATCGTTACGGTAACCGCGAATTTGGTACGCCTTCGCGCTTCATTCGTGAAATGCCCACCGAACTTATTCAAGCAGTCCGTTTATCGAATTCCATCGTATCGCCGCTAAAATCTTGGATGGCTTTAGCTAAAGGTAAATTACATCGAGGCGAACGAGTTAAACATAAACAATTTGGCGAAGGTGTGGTGTTAAATTATGAAGGTCAAGGCGATTATGCCCGGGTGCAAATTAAATTTGCCAGTGGTAACAAATGGCTCATGATGGCTTATGCGCAATTAGAAAAATTATATTAGGAGACTCGCTATGTTGGAAAAAATCGGTTTTATTGGTTTAGGTATCATGGGACACCCGATGGCGCTTAATCTACGCAAAGCCGGTTATGCCCTGTGGGTTTATGCACGACGTGCTAACTTGATGGAACTGTTACTGCGAACCGGAGCGGTTGCTTGCTTTTCACCTCAAGCCGTGGCAGAACAGACTGATGTCATTATCACGATGGTTTCCGATACGTCAGCTGTAGAAGAAGTTATTTTAGGTGAAAAGGGGATCATTGAGGGCGCTAAACCCGGCAGTTTAGTCATTGATATGAGCAGTATTGCTGCTTTAACCACCCGTCGAATAGCAGTTACTTTGGCTGAAAAGGGCATAGCGATGTTAGATGCCCCAGTATCAGGCGGAGACCAAGGTGCAATAGCTGGCACTTTATCTATCATGGTGGGTGGTAAAGTTTCTCAATTTGAACGTGCTTTGCCTTTATTCAAAATTCTTGGCGAAAATATTATTCATGTGGGTGATCAAGGTGCCGGACAAATTGCTAAAACCTGCAATCAAGTTATCGTTTCACAAACCATCGCCGCTATTGGAGAAGCTTTCATTTTAGCGAAAGCCGCTGGTGTGGATCCAGCCAATGTGCGTGCTGCTTTGCTCGGTGGTTTTGCGGGCAGTCGTATTCTGGAGGTGCATGGTCAACGCATGTTAGAACGTAATTTTAACCCGGGTTTTAAAACCAAACTCCACCATAAAGATATCAAAATTGCTATGCAGACCGCGTATGAATTGGGAATTGCTATACCGGGAACGGCATTAGCGGCTCAATATTTAAATGTATTAATGGGAACTGATCAAGGCGAATTGGATTCGGCAGCGATGATTATGGCACAAGAACAAGCTTCTGCTATTTATTTAGCCGGTGATTCATTACCAGAAGACAATAACTAAAATATTATAATAATCAAAATGCTATAATAATATGCTAGAGAAGATTAAATCTCTAGTAGAAGCAACCAGAATTGATGAATCTTCAGGTAACGTACTTAACCTAAAAAATGAATATTAGAAAAATAACAATTAGTTATATAATTTTTATTCTAATTATTATTGTAATTGCTGATCAAGGTGACTATGTAGCCATTTTGACAGATTGGGTTGACAAGATTCCTTACGGTGACAAAGGTGGACATTTAATTTTAATGGGATTGTTATCCTTAACCGTCAATTTAAGTTTCCAATGTTCTCAATGGACTGTTAACCAGCATACCTTCTTAAAAGGTAGTGTAATTGTCGCTATTTTAGTAACGTTAGAAGAAATTTCGCAGTTATTTATAAGTAGCCGAACCTTTGATGGGGGCGATTTACTATCAGACTATTTAGGTATTTGGGTATTTGGACAATTGGCTGGGTATTTAAACTCAACTAAATTATCCCATAGTTGATAGAGATATGAGTTAACCTGACGTTTTAGCAAAGCGGAAAACCCCAATTCGGGTTGAGCGGTAACAATAGCCACAAGCTACTGAATCATGACAGATATAAAAAGAAGATAAACAAGCTCAGTTTGCTTTAGTAAAAATGTCGTTGCAACAGCAATCAAGAAAAATCTCCTAGAAATTAATTTGTACTGATGTTGAAACTCCTCAATAACAACATGTTTTTATTCAACTATTTTTGAATCTAGTGTCAGTGGATTTGAGGTGAACAAGCCATAACCTACCCATAGTATTACCAAAATATAAACTAATCTGGGTAACCATGCGACTAACATTTCGTTATGTATAGCAATAGCTTCCGATTCTAGTTTGGCATAGTGAAGCATCATCTCTGCTAAACTACCACTTTGTTCTCCAGTGGTGACTAATTGAATAGCAACAGGATTAATTTCTGTTACCGCCGAAATAGCTTCCGCAAAGTCCGGCCTTGTTGTAAATGAATAATAATTTGCTGTAAATGCTGGCGCATAATGAGATTATCAACGATTTCATAAGCTTTAGGTAAAGCTTCTAGAATTGGTAATCCGGCTTGTAGCATCAAGCCTAATGAACGCATAAAATTGCGCACGGTTCGGCGGATATACCAGCGATTCCAATAAGGAATAATCAGTTGAAGTTTATCCCATAAAATTCCTAAGCTAAGCGGTTGAAAACAACGATGATGTAACCATTGTGGTAGGTGCCAAATAATCCAACTGAGCAAACCGAGTTGCATAATTAAACCTACCGTCATACGAAGATACCCACCTAAAGTGATTTGTCCTAATACTAAGCCCGGTAAAGGTTGAATAACAATCGCTAATAGTAAAATGATGAACGGCCAAGTTAGGCGAGATTTGATTTGTTGCTGATAGCGTGCCTGTTCCTCATAAGACTGAGCTAATTGGTGAAAAACTTCGGTGTAGATCCCACCACTTTCAGCTATTTGAATCAACGTGACATCTAAACCAACAAATAAACCGGCTCGCTGTCCGGCTTCAGCTAGAGATTTTCCTCGCCGGAGATAAGTTAAGGTTGCTTTAGCACGTTGACCCATTTCTCCTTGGTTTTGTACTAAGGTTGTTATACTCTCCGATATCGGTATCCCAGCTATCTGTAATCGTTCTAATTGTAAATAAAGCTGTGCCAATTCTGAGGGTAACAAGGGTTTCTTAGGAGATTTTTTAACAGGATGAGTGGTTTTCATGGAATGAACATGTTATTTTATTCAAATTAAAATGGATAGCATTAAAGCCTAAATTTAATTGAGCAGAAACTTGATGAATTAAAACGAGGGTTAAGTTTATTAAAATTTTGATTAAATTAGTTTTATATATTAACAGTCATCGATCTCACTAAAACAATTGTGTTATTATCACCACCGTACTGGCTGAAAAAATAATCTAATTATTTTATCTGAATATATTATACTGTTATGCTTTAAGTTGGTACATTTTTTCTCGGTTGACAAGATTGAACGCCGTGGTAAAAAATATTGTTAAAAAGGATCACCTGATAAAATTTTAAATGCTATGAAAGACGAATTTCCTCGCATCAGTCGCTTACCCCCTTATGTTTTTAATATCGTTACGGAACTTAAAAAACAAGCCCGAGCGAAGGGAGAAGATATTATTGATTTTGGTATGGGCAATCCCGACCAGCCCACACCTAAGCATATTGTGGATAAATTGATTGAAGTTGCACAACGTAAAGATACTCACCGTTATTCTGCTTCTAAAGGCATTCCCCGGTTACGTCGTGCTATAACCCATTGGTATGCCCATCGGTATGGTGTCTTATTAAATCCTGAAACCGAGGCAATAGTTACAATTGGTTCTAAAGAGGGGTTATCACACTTAGCATTGGCAACGGTTGGCCCTGGTGATTCGGTATTAGTACCTAATCCAGCTTATCCCATTCATCCCTATGGATTTGTTATTGCTGGCGCTGATATACGCCATGTTCCATTAGTTCCGGGAATAGACTTTTTTACCGAGTTAGTTAAAACCATTACGAGTTCTTGGCCACGGCCAAAAATGTTAGTGCTGAATTTCCCCGGTAATCCGACTACTCAATGTGTTGAATTAGAATTTTTTGAGCAAATTGTTGAAATTGCTAAAGAACATGAAATATGGATTTTGCATGATTTAGCCTATGCTGATCTCGTTTTTGATGGTTATGTTGCTCCCTCTATTTTGCAGGTGCCGGGCGCTAAGGATGTAGCTGTTGAAGTTTTTTCTATGTCGAAAAGCTATAATATGCCAGGTTGGCGAGTCGGTTTCATGTGTGGCAATCCAATTCTCATTGCTGCTTTAGCCCGTCTAAAATCTTATTTAGATTATGGTACCTTCACGCCTATTCAAGTTGCGTCTATTGCAGCATTAGAGGAATCACAAGATTGTGTACAAGAAATCTGTGAGATGTATTGTCAGCGGCGCGATGTGTTATGTGAAGGTTTAAATGCTTTAGGTTGGACAGTAGCCAAACCTAAAGCCACTATGTTTGTGTGGGCGCCAATACCGGAACCTTATAAAGCAATGGGATCATTAGAATTTTGCAAGAAATTATTGGTAGAGGCCAAAGTTGCCGTATCACCTGGTATTGGCTTTGGTAGCTATGGAGATGATCATGTGCGATTTGCGCTGATTGAAAATCCACATCGGACTCGCCAAGCATTACGTGGAATTCGTGACATGTTTAAAAAAGATAAAATAGAAAAACCGGAAATGGCGTTACCGTAATATGCTTACCCAAGTGACGGGTTAGATGATACACCGGTTCATTCGATTGAAAAAGTGATAATCAACAGGCTATTTTGTTAGGGAAAACTAGAAGCATAAGAGGACAATACATGTTAAATCCGGTCAAAGTTGGCATTTTAGGATTGGGTACAGTGGGTGGTGGCACAGTGCATATTTTACAGCATAATGCCGAAGAGATTGCCCGTCGTGCTGGACGGGGAATAGTGGTTACGCATGCTTGCGCAAAAGAGATCAATCAAACTCACCCCTACAGTACAGATAATATCGTGCTGACCGAACAACTAATTGATGTTGTTAATAACCCAGAAATTGAAATTGTGATTGAGCTATTAGGCGGTACAACGATAGCACGAGACATGACTATGCAAGCTATTGCTAATGGCAAACACGTCGTAACCGCCAATAAAGCTTTAATTGCTAAGTATGGAAATGAAATTTTTGCTGCTGCGCAACAGCAAGGGGTTATAGTCGCCTTTGAGGCGGCGGTAGCCGGTGGAATACCTATTATTAAAGCGGTACGCGAAGGGTTATCAGCTAATAAAATTGAGTGGGTGGTTGGCATTATCAATGGAACGAGTAACTTTATTTTAACTGCCATGCGCGATAAAGGCAGTGAATTTAATGAGGTGTTAGCAGAAGCGCAGCGTTTAGGTTATGCTGAAAGAGACCCCACTTTTGATATCGAAGGGGTTGATGCCGCTCATAAGTTAACTATTTTAGCTTCACTGGCCTTTGGTATTCCTTTGCAATTTGATAAAGTTTATTTAGAAGGAATGACTAAAATTGCCCGAGAGGATGTCCGCTATGCAGATGAATTAGGTTATCGGATCAAGCTACTCGGTATTACTAAACGGACTGAAATAGGTATTGAACTCCGAGTTCACCCAACATTTATTCCCAACCGTCGTTTATTAGCTAATGTAGATGGGGTAATGAATGCGGTGTTAATTCAATCGGATGCCCTGGGTCAATCGCTTTATTATGGTGCTGGTGCCGGCGCTTTACCGACCGGTTCAGCAATTGTAGCTGATTTAGTGGATGTGACCCGTACGTTAACAACGGATCCCGGCAATCGCGTACCTCATCTCGCTTTCCAGTCGAATGCCTTAGTTGATTTACCCATTTTACCGATTGAAGAAATCACCAGCGCTTATTATCTGCGAATGCTCGCTGTAGATACCATAGGCGTTATGGCACAAGTGACTCATATTTTGAGTGAGAATCAGATTAGTATTGAAGCAATTATTCAAAAAGAACCGATTAGTGGCGAGAAACAAGTTGATGTGGTGATGTTAACCCATCAAGTTAAAGAAAAACAACTCAATCAAGCTATACAAGCGGTTGAGAATCTAGAAAGTATTTCTGGGAAAGTCACTAAAATCCGAGTAGAAACACTAGCTAATTAATTGTCCCTTTATGCAGTTATACTCCGTAGTTTTCAAGAATATTTCCATACCAGTCGGCAATGGATTGACAAGTTACACTTATTCTTGAACACAATTTGGGATAAGCACATATCTATAATTCAATAGCTTGTATATTAATATGTCCAATAATATTGCCGGTGAGTTGATAATATCCCTGAGTATTTGACTTGGTGATCAATCTGATCTCAAAAGGAGTAAATTCACCACTGGAGAGTAATAATAGTTGAGGTTGATTTGCTTTTTCTTCCAGTTGTAATGGTTCACTGGCAAAATAAAAACCAATCTGATGGTGGGTGGCAAGATTCGGGGATAGAATAGATCATCATTATTCAACGCCTGCCACTTGGTTTGCCCCTGCCATTCATAAAAACGGTAGCCTTCCGGAGTAAAAGCAACACCCAACTCCTTAGCTTGAAGAATAGCCTCTTGACTGGCTAAAGTTAATAGTGAAGCTAACCGCTGTGCCTCTTGTTGTAGTTGTTGTGTTTGTCTACCGTTACCTACCGACAAAGTAACAAAGCTTAAAACCACACCTATAATAATAAGTACCACCATAATTTCTATTAGGGTGAATCCCTTTAAGGGATAAATTAGTGTGGAAGTAGAAAATGAAAATGTGTTCAAGTTGTTAACAGGTTTAACCATTTTTTATATCCAAGTCAAGTTGCTCCAGAAGTCACTTCCCCCTGAAGCAAAATTCAGATAAGAATAAAATAAGTTGGCCAGATAAAATAGTGGCAGGATAACCGGATACACATCGGAACAACTCGAAACAGTCCGATACCGATTGACAACCCGATATCGAAAGGAAAATCATTTCAATGACCTTTTTTTTGGCCTACTTCTCTAACCGATTAATCAGATATAGGTTTTTCACGTTTATTATAAGATAAACACTTATTTTTTTTGATGACGACGTTTAAAACAAATCCTCTCCTGTGAAGAATATTTTTATTTTAGAGGGGAGAGCACACTATAGGGTGAGAGAAAACAGCTTAACTTCGAATTAAATTGATTTTTATAAAGCTAAAAACCTCCTCTGGCTACTCATTTCTTTATGGTCATTTTTTTTATAAAATGCCCCCTCTCCTACTTCCACTGGTATTGATAATGTTAGCGGATAAAAAAAGCTTTGACTACCGGGTTAAATACCCAAGCTTATAGGAAAAATTCTGATTAAATAGAAAAAAATAGGGAAAAATCCTACTATCATAGGAAAACTTCCTATATTTCATTGTAAAATATAAGTTATATATTTATAACTGCTTATTCTATCTATAAAATAATTCACCGACAATAATCAAAAGTAATCCATAAACTCATTCTATAGCTTGCAAGTAGAAGAGGTCACTGTTACATTGAATAATTTCAATCTCAATAATAAATAAGGAACTTACACCATGAAAATGTTACAGATAAATATCCCTGACGAATTAATGAATCGGCTTGAAAAGCTAGCCATTGAACAAGGGGGAGCGAATTATGTCAGTGTTAATACCAATGAAATCAAGGGAAAAGATGCTTTATATACCGATTTACTTATTTTGGGGCTTGATGAACTTGAAGCCGGTGAAGCCTCATTTCCTGATGATGAAGACATCTAAATAGTCGATATACCAAGCTCTAAAGGAAGAATCATTGGTTTTGAGTAATTAATAAAATATTCTTATCTTAGGAGCAATCTCATAATATTTATTAATAATAATTAATTACTAATAAATTTAATTTTCAAGTCTATTCTATTAACTTTTATTGAGGTTGCTCCCAATTCATTTTTATAAACGCATTAGTTAGATTGATATCTCTGGTAGTTTCTTAAAAGTAAGTGTTAACAGCGGCATCTAATGTATCCCGCATATCAGGGTCATCAGTGAGTGGACGTACTAGCGTCATATGACAAGCCGATTTGGGATCAATATTTTTTGCAATTAAACTACCCGCATAAACTAACAAACGAGTAGAAATCCCTTCATCTAAACCATGACCTTTGAGATTACGGGCACGATGAGCAATAGCTACTAGTTTTTCAGCCACTGTCATATTAATTCCAGTTTCATGAGCAACAATTTCAGCTTCCACTTCTGCTGCTGGATAATCAAAATCTAAAGCACCAAAACGTTGTTTAGTAGATTGTTTCAAATCTTTCATCAAGCTTTGATAACCCGGATTATAAGAAATAACTAATTGAAAGTCGGAATGTGCTGTTACTAACTCGCCTTTTTTCTCTAGAGGTAGATTGCGACGGTGGTCAGTGAGCGGATGGATTACAACCGTGGTATCTTGTCGCGCTTCGACTACCTCATCAAGATAACAAATAGCGCCTATTCGAGCCGCTATTGTTAATGGCCCATCTTGCCAACGTGTTCCAGTCGCATCCAATAGAAACCGTCCCACTAGATCGGAAGCGGTCATGTCCTCGTGGCACGCTATGGTGATTAATGGTTTTTGTAGTTTCCAAGCAATATATTCTACAAAGCGGGTTTTACCACAACCAGTTGGTCCTTTAAGCATGACTGGCATCCGTGCGGCATAAGCTGCTTCGTAAAGAGCCACTTCATCACTTACGATTCGATAGTAAGGTTCTTCTTTGACTCGATATTGGTCAATGTCAACCATAAAAGTACTTTCTCCTTGGTTTGATATTGTTAGCTACATTTTACTTAAGATGATGTTATTCCCACCCATCCTACCATAATTAGTACTTATTTCGAAATCTCTCACTGCTTTTTTACTTGAAAATGATAAGCTCTACACGGTTATTTTGCTTATCCTTCGGGGTAGTTTGATTATGAGTAGTAAGCAATTGACTTTCTTGGGTTACTCTAATCCGATTAGAACGAATACCACGATTAATTAAGGCAAATTTAACGGCATGGGCACGTCGAGCAGATAAACCAAGATTATATTGATCATAACCGGAATTATTATCATAATTCTTTACAAGAACCTGTAATTCTGGATATTGGTTGAGAAAAGTAGCAACTGTATTAAGACTTAGTCTTGCTTTTGGTAGTAAATCCGCCGATTCAGTTTTAGACCAAGTCTTCTCTAATACTAAAACTAATTGCTCATTGGGATGATGTTGCCAATTAGCGATTTGTTGGTGTAATTGTTGACTGTTAGCTTTTAGACTATTGTTTTCACGTAAACTCGGTACGGGCTGCTGTAGTAAATTTTTTCTTTCTAATTCTAATGCTTGGCGTTTAGCAATGGTAATCGCAATTTGTGCATAACGTTTAGCTAAATAGGCAAAATGTTCTTTCGTTTCATTATCCTGAGATTTTTTCGCTTTCTCTAGCGCTGATTTAGCTTCAACCAAGGCGTCTAAGGAAGTTGCATTAGAATCTGCACTCGCCTGAGCATAAATCTCGCTCGCTTCGGTTAACAAACTATTCTCCGCAGTTGGTACCGTACTACAACTCATTTCTAGCCAAATAATAAGGAATAATAGCAAAAATTTGCTAAAAAGAGCATAACTTATGCTTTTCATAAATTATTTTACTCCTAACGCCTTCGTATTTCTTGTAATGCCTGGTGGGCGATTTCGTATTCTGCGTTCGCTTCTGCTTGTTGTGCTTCTACTAGCGATTTTTCTGCTAAACGAACGGCCAATTCATATTCTTCAGCTGACATTGCTGCTTGAGCTTGTTGTAAATATTTTTGGGCTTTATTAAGTTCTTGCCAAGCTAATTCTTGAGCACGACTGGCTTGGGCTTTATGAATCGCTAATTTGGCATTCGCTATTTTCTCTTGAGGTAATTGTTGTGGTGCCGATTGATAAGTACTACATCCTCCCCCGATAACCACCATTACCATAAAAAAGTGAATTTTTAACATATTAAATACCTTTTGACAACGGTTCGATTAAAAATCAACCGCTACTGCAAATAACTACTTATTATTCTCTTGATTATTCTGACGATCGATTTTGATACTTAAAGAGTCGATAGTTTTTTCTCGCCATTGCTCCAATTCAAAAATTTGTTGTGCAACTTTTAGCCAAGTATTTGAATTTAAGTTGATAAATAAATCTGCCCAAGCGAGTTCTAGTGGTTTAGCAACGGTCTTTTTCCCTAATAAATGGGTTAATTCAGCTATTTCAGTTGTTGTCAGCGTGTTAGTTTCTAGTTCGACCGGTTGGGGGGAGGTGGCGACAATTCCAGTTGCAGTTGCAACAGTTTTAGGTGTTTCGGGTTCTATTTCAACCGGTTTAAGGTTGGGCACTACTCTAGTAGTAGGTATTTCGGGTTCTATCTCAACTGTTTTAGGATTGTGCTCAATTACTTTAGCTGCCGGTTCAACGACTTGAATTTCTGGTTCAACCACAGAAGAATATTTTTGAGCAAGTAGTGTCATTATAGCCGATTGTTCTTGTTCTAGCGCTAATAAACTTTTGTTAAATTGAGACCAAGGTATCTTAGGTTGTTCAGGAATAACAGGTACTGATTCAGTGATTTCCTCTTCTTGATCAAGATCTCCATTTTCAGGCTGTTCAATCATTTCACGGGTAGTATTTTCTGGTATTTCTGCAGTGAAGTTTTCTGCCAAATCAGGATGATTAGTTGATTTCATTGATTGCCATCGAAAAGATTGATTTGGCGGTGATGACATAACCACATCCGACTGATAGTTCATCATCCAAATTAAGATGATAGTGAGCGTAATGGCCACAAAGGTGATCACACCAACTCCTATCGCAATGTGTTTTTTATCCATGATTGAGAGTAGAACTCATTTTAAAGTTTGCTTTATTTAACAACAGTTTGGACCATTCTGAAATGAAATTGGAAAGGCAGCCTTGAAAGGTTGGAAAAGATGGTTTACACAACCGACCTAACCTAAACAAGGTCACCATGAATTATTAGAAATTATTTTAGCGCCAATGACAAGGGTTACAAAACCAGAACCATCGCATTAAAATTCATTTCTAAACCCAAGTTGACACGGTGCTTCTACGCGAAACATGCTTAAAGGTGAGGGCGATGAGAGTCAGATTGTTAAATTCAAATCACATCATACCAAACGTGTTGAAATGCAGAGATTAAAACTACCAGAAGAAATAACAGTACGGTTTGTCCGTGACCGCTTAACTGACTTGATTTAGAAAATTTCACTGGAAAAACAGTGGAGTTTGTGTATCAAGACTTTTATTCATTAGTAGACTTAACGGGCTTAGAATCCATTTTGACTGCTGATACTAATTCAACATTATCAGAAAAACACACTGTGCATAGGTAACCGGTTAATTTAGTATTGAAGCAGTTGGAGTCGCTATTCTTAACCAATCCAACTTCTACAAGAGAAAATAGAAAAGTTACACGTAAAAAACGTTCTGCTCGTCACTGGCTCAACTACGCTAAACGACGGCGTAAAATAATATATTAAGGCTTAACTTAATGGCAGTGACGCAGAGTGTGGGAACGAGGTAATATAAAAGTCCAAATCTAAGTCTTTACAGTACAATCAAAAAACTTTTTTTATTTTGGTTATAACCACACTACAAACATCACAAATAGGCATAATTATAGCTTCTTTATCCGATTGAAATGTTACACTCATTGGCAATCCGGGTGACATTGGATTTAATATATAATCTTCTACCGAACCCCTATAGGTTGCTGAAAATTTATCTCCAGCAGCCTCTAAACGAAGCAAGTCAATAATAATAACGGTATTCCCATTTTGATGAACTGAATAATAGGCGGCTTCATTATCTATATCTTGCCATAAACCGACGGCGGTTGCTGCCAAGTGAGTTGTCGGATTTGTAGAGAGTTGAAAGTTCTCTAAGGAGGTTGACTCGGTTACTTCATCAGCAGTCACTGGGAAAATAGCGATTGGATAATAGGCCTCTCTATCGGGAAATCGTTTCAAGAACAATTTGACTGGAACATCTTTTTCAAGTGGCCTAATTATTGTATCTGCCGTATGGATAATCAAATTTGGTTCTACCCCTTTTTCAACCTTGATGACGTGGCCCTCAATTATGCGTTCCGTAGGTTCCATTATATGCAATGACATATCTTTATCTGGTACATAAATGACTATCGAATCAGCGATAAGTTCTGGAAGTTCTAGTGGACTAACATAATCAATCACTTCTTCTGGATTAGCATAAATTACTTCTTCCTGGGAACTATCACTAACCGCTTGTGCGTTGACACAGACTGAAAATACCAGCATAACTACTAATTTCAAATAATGTTTTTTCATGAAAGCTCTCCTTAAATTAAGTAGTGTTGAAAAGATAGAATGATTTCTAGCAGCCGTATCGGAAAATACGGCCAACTTATTTGAAGTAACGTTTAAGAATCATAACTTAGTTGTATTCTCTGATGAGCTGCTAGTACAATTAAAAAAAGTTGAACCTAAAGTGGTAGTCCTGCACAAGGTAGTCATGAACTATTCAAATCGCTACATAATAAACTTTATTAGAAATTACTACATTATTCAAGAATACCATTCATTTAATCTTTCTAAAATTAGTAGAACCAATTCGCACTCTCTGCGTCATTAGCCTCAATACTACGCATACCTGTTTCGGTTTCATAGGTCGATGGTCCCATTGTTTCACGAGTATTGTAGGTACTAGCGCATGATGGAGAGGGGGTTGCATTTGAACATCCTCCTCCACGAGTATTAAAAGGTGATGCTTTACACTTAGCTTATGCTTCATCTTATCAAATAGATTTTTTGTTAACCTGGAATTGTAATCATTTGGCTAATGTCAACAAACGGAAACATATTCGTATCATCAATACTCGTCTTAATTTACCTACACCTGGAATAGTAACTCCATTAGAATTATTCTCGGAGAATATGGATGATTATTAATGAATTGTTGGTTGAAAAATATCAGACTCAAAAGCAGCTAGATGAAATAGCTGCTCACAGTTTAGTGAAATATGTTGAAAATGCTCATTCTAGCGTTCAACAACTAGCCGTTAAGTTGGGACGGCAACTAAAATATGGAACTTCCGACAACATACCAAAGCGAGCGTAACCAGCTAATATTATAGTATGCGTTAACAGCGTAGGTTGGGTCAATCTTCCATCCTACTCAAGAACCTTTTCAAGCTTAACTTAATGACATTGACCTATGGGATATTTTGTAGGGGCAAACCGATGTATCTACCCTTAACTCAATGACAGTGAGGCTGAGCTTGAATGAAACCGTAAATTTCACATTTTCTTCAAACTTTCTCTACAATCTGGGTTCATTCTTATCTTTAAGTCTGGTGGTACTTGTCATTCCACTGAATTGAAATGATGAGTTAAATTTTTTTATTAGGGGACTAGAATGAAACCACTTCATACCTTTTTTTCTAAAATTCAGGGTATCACTTTCTATCTATTAGCATTATCTTTGTTTACAGCAGCTAGTGCTGACCAAACCGAACGGGAAATTGCTAATAGTAATATTCTCTTTAATTGGGCTGAGAAACAATATTCCACTTTTTTTGGCCCCCCGCATAGTGTTACTCAATCGATTCAGGGCTATTTGGCCCGTTATTATGCAGATACCGATACTTGGTTAGCGACGATGGATGAGCAAGTTTATGTTTACGGTAATCTGTTTCATGATATTGAACCAGTGGGACTTTCAATTAAATCGGTTGGCCAAGTGAGTGATTATTGGGACTTAGTCAAAAACAGTTCGCCGTTAATAATTAATGAAATGGTAGCTAAGGCTGCGAATGGCGGTAATGATTGGTTTGAGCTTTATGTGATCGGAACAGTTGCGGTTAATCTTGGTGATTATTCGGTCGTAGATAACGATAAAAAACGAGCACCGGTGGCGTTACCAGCTATTACCCTGACTCCGGGACAATTTCTAGTAATTCAGGCAACCGACGAGCCGCCAGAGACGGGCGATTATTATGTTAATTTTAAACTGGGAGCGAGTGATAGTCTTAGTTTATTCAAAAATGACGAATTAGTGGATTATTTGCAGTGGGAAGATGGTGAAGCACCCAGTGGTTCGAGTTATGGCTTGCTGCCAAATAGTGTAAGTGATGCGCAAACTTTAAAACCAACGCCCGGTGCTATAAATGAAAAAAATACTGAGGTTAATAATGAAGTTGTCAATGATGAAGTTATTCATAACGTAACCACTAATAATCAAGAAATCGAACTATTTGATACGAATAAAGTAGTTGATGTTTACATTGAAATCAAGGCAACCGATTGGCAAGCGATTTTAGCTGATCCGATGGCGGAAGAATATAAACCCAGTACGATGATTTTTAATGGGATTAGAGTAGAAAATGTGGCTTTTAGAACTAAGGGAAATTCTAGTCTTATGAGTGTGGCTAGAGATAACAACTCTAATCGCTACAGTTTTAAAGTTGATATCGATCACTATCTCCCTGAGCAAACACTAGCTGGAATCCGCAAACTCAATTTTAATAATAATTGGAACGATCCCAGTTACATGCGTGATTACCTCTCCTACGATTTAATGCGGTATATGGGGTTACCGACACCCCGCATTGCTTATGTCAATTTATATATCAATAATAACTTGCACGGACTTTATACCGTGGTAGAACCGGTTGATAGCGAATTTCTGCAAAACCATTTTACTCAAGCCGCTGGTGATTTGTACAAACCCGATGGCAAAGGCAGTGATCTGCTGTGGATTAGTGATAATTTCAGCGACTATTCCGGCGTTGAATTGCAAACCAATGAAGACAGCAGTGATAACTCCGCTTTTATGACTATGATGGAGGTGTTAAATCATGGAACTGATTACCAATCGGTTTTAAATGTTAATGAAATCTTACGCTATTTCGCGGTTAGTACGGTTTTATCTAATCTAGATAGTTATCAAGGTTCGATGACGCATAATTATTATTTATATGAGGAAAATGGCGTATTTTCTATTATTCCGTGGGATTTTAATTTGTCCTTTGGTAGTTTTAACGCCGGCTGTTCGGAAGAAGAAACGATTGGGTTAATGATTGATGAACCCACAACATCCGCAATGAGTAATCGACCGCTCATTGACAAGTTACTGCAAGATCCAAATTATCGCGCCACTTATCATGGTTACTTTGAAGAACTTATCAATGGTCCGTTTAATCCGGAAACCATGGCACAAAGCATCAATAAAATAGCTACTTTAATACGTGACTTTGTTTATGCCGATCCGACTACATTCTACACCCCGGAAGAATTTGAAGCTTCTTTAACTGAAGGGATTAATAATTCTACGGAATCGACTACAGCAACGACGGAAACACCACTTAATCCAACTAATGACATTAACCAACCAATCGATGGAGATGTTGGCAATATTCAACCACCCCAAGGCGATTTTCAATTGCCTCAAGGTGGCGGCGGTATGGGTGATATGGGGAGCCGTTTTGGTTTGCTGTCCTTTGTAGAACAACGTGTTACTAATATTCGCGGGCAACTGGATGGAACTATCCCATCTAGTGGCGACGGTTCAGGTAGTTGTAAAACTGGTGGCGCGTTTCCAGGTAGAAATCCGCCCGGCGAATTTCCTGGTCAACCACCTAAAAATAACAATTAAATTTTCCCTAAATGGATTCAATAACTAGTCGGTTGGTATTAACCGACTAGAACTTCAAATTTAACCGGAGAATACGTCATGATGTTACCTGATTTGTTCAATTCCAATCGGGAAATAATAACGTTTCCAGCCAAAAATCAGGCAATTTATTTTCAAGAATGTTTGGAACTTAACCGTAGCCTAACTCCCTTCCTCCAAGATTTTCCAAGTTATGCGTTACATGAACTATCAAATGCTAATTTGATGAATAGATTCGATACTAAGTATTTATTACCATTATATTTCTTGCCAGAGATTTTAACGCAACTACAAATGGATTACTCGATTTTAGAAATTGATAGTCGTCGGATATTTACTTACCAAAATATTTATTTTGATACCGATAATTTTCAATTTTATTATATGCACCATAATGGCAAGCTAAATCGTTTCAAAGTGCGACATCGTCAGTACCTGGAAACGCAAACCGATTTTCTTGAGGTCAAGTTCAAAAATAATCATCGCCAAACCATTAAAACCCGCATGAAAATCAGTACTGACCCCAATAAAACCATGACTGAGAAAATGACCGATTTTCTACAACAACAATTACCGGGAACAATCCCCACCAGTTTGTATTCTAAACAGTTAGTGCGTTATCAACGGATAACGCTAGCAAACGAGCAATTGGGTGAACGGATTACCTTAGATTTTTGTTTATGGTTTCAACCGACCGAGGGAGAGTTTTTATATGCCTTAGACGGTATTTTTATCGTAGAACTCAAACAAGCACGAAAAATATTGCCTCTCCCTTGTTTGAATTAATGCGCCAAAACAATATTAAACCCCTATCTTTCAGTAAATATTGTATGGGTTGCTGCTTAACTTACTTCGATACCCTCAAAATCAACAATTTTAAACCCAAATTGCTTAAACTCCAACAATATTCAGCGATAAGGAGAGACTACCATTATGTTTGAAAGTAGCTCAGCAACTTTAGATATGGCGTTTTTTATCCGCTTTGCTATCAATCTCTTGTCGTTATTTGTCTTAGTCCGATTATGCTATTACCGCAAATCACCTAATCGAGATTTTTTATTCAGTTTCTATCTATTTGGTATCGGGGTATTTTTCGTAACGCGATTATTACACAATGTTGATGTATCGATGGGTTTTGCGTTCAGCTTATTTGCCATATTTTCCATGCTGCGTTACCGAACCGAGTCTATTTCTATTAAAGAAATGACTTATTTATTTTTGGTTATCGGAATCGCGCTGTTATCGGCAGTTAGTCAAATTAATTATTGGGAACTATTACTTATCAATTTGCTTATTAGCGGCTTTGCGGCTTTTGCAGAATCTCTCTTATTCATGCCTAACTTGACTGAAAAAACTATCCAATATGAGAAAATAGATAACATTAAACCGCAAAATCGAGAACTGTTATTGGCTGATTTAAAACAGCGAACGGGGTTAAATATACAAACTGTGCAAATTGAAAACATCGATTTTTTGAGAGATACGGCTTTGTTAAAAATATACTACTTAGAAGAGGAACCAAAACCCATACTAAGACCAACTGATATCAGTCATCAAGCTGATGAAAAAATCAGGGCAAGCCAATTTTCAATTAAATAATGATAACCGGCTAATATTTAAAATAATTTCCATGAGCAACCCATAAAACGGGTGGTTTAATTGAAGCGATTACTTGTTACCAACCTAGATTTATTATGTCGATGGAGTTTAAGCATACTATTAGCGATACCGATTTTTGTGTCGGCATCCACCAGTAATCCAGTTGAATTAGGCAGTAAGAGTGTTAAAACTAGACCAAATAATTTCAAGCTGGAACTTGAAGGTCGGATGATGTGGGATAGTGATATTGTCGATGGGATCCACCGTGGCGGTCAATCTGGTAGTGATTTAGAACTAAGAGATGCTCAGTTAACGGTTGTTAGTAAGCTGAATAAGGATTGGAAAACCGAACTCCAATTCGATTTTGAGGGTAAAGAAGAGAGATTGAGCATTGCGGATGCGAATATTAAATACACCGGTTGGAAGGATCTAAAATTGACCGTTGGTAAAACTAAAGAGCCTTTTGGTTTAGAGAAATTGACCAGTTCAAGTTATCTCACGATGATAGAAGAATCTATGGCAACCGAAGCATTTGCTCCCTCACGCAACCTTGGCATCAGTTTATCGGGTGATACCAGCCAGCTAGTATGGAGCTTAGGTCTTTATGATATCGACAACAACGATACCGAGCATAACCTTTATGCCGTTACCGGTCGGTTAACTTACGCCCCGTGGCACCAACACGGTAATTTATTGCATTTAGGCATCGCTGGTTCTATTCGAGATTTTGATGGTGAAAAATATAAAATTGACGAACGTGCCGAAGTACATCTGGCTGACAAGATTGTTACCAGTGCAAAAACTGCGGCTAATCAAGTCAACTTATTAGGACTCGAAGTGGCTGGAGTTAAAGGGCCATTTTCACTACAAGTCGAATACATGCTAGCTGACATCAATGCTGAATCGTCAGCGAATGTTAACTATACTGGGTACTATTTACAGGGTAGTTACTTTTTAACCGGCGAGTCCCGTTCCTATGACCAAGGCGAATTTGGCAAAATTAAACCCCGTGCTCAATCGGGCGCATGGGAGTTAACAACACGTTATAGTGTTTTAGATACTCAAGATAACGATTCCGGAGTTAAAGCCACTAATGTCACGGTTGGGATGAATTATTATGTTAATCAGCAAGTTCGTCTAATGATGAACTATATTAATACCAAATTGACTAAAGCTGTATCAAGTGATACCGGTAACGCGTTCTCATTTAGATTGCAGTATGATTTTTGATATTAAAATATGTGCAAGAGAATAGCCTAGTTGAGTATATATCGCACACCTATCATTTACGCTCAACCGGGTGGGCAATGCACACCCGACCGCATTTAGGCACTCACTTCGACTTTTCACAAAAATGACATAGAGGCGGTTGAAAAAGTTAGTCTTATTCAACTGGTTAATGACCACACCCCCCCTTACTAAGGGGAGGGGGAAAACTACACTTAACTTAAGCGTACCCTAAAATGAGATCAAATAGATCTATTTCTGTTCTTCCTTTTTAGAAGTGTGTTTATTATGCTTTGAGGGTTTTCCAGTTTTCTTGTGAGATATGGTTTTTTTATGAGCTACTTTTTTCTCTTTCGTCACTGGTTTGGTTGAATCATCAGTAGCCGGCATAGTCTCTTCATGACGAGGATCCATATTTCTCATATGATTAGACTTTAATCCATGAGTCGTTGCTGCATCAGCAGCATAAGTGTGTAACCCCAATAAGCTAAACATAATAATGCTAACAGCAAACAAGAGTTTTTTCATATCTTTAATATCCATAGAAATAGGAAGTTTAATCAACATATTACCATTCCATCTATCAAATAGGATGATAGATTGCCCCTATATAATATCTATTAGTTCTAAATACAAGAATCTTTCCAATCAAAAATATAAAATATTTTTTTAAGGTATGTCATCCGTTAAAATCAACTTCCAGCACCGTTATCGGTTTCCACTAATTTAGGGTTAAATGATTTTGTTACAATACAGTTTCTTCCTTGTTCTTTGGCTTCATAAAGTGCTTCATCAGCAAAGTTAATTAAGGTTTTTGGGCAACAAGTTTGATTGGGTATCACACTGGAAATACCGATACTTAAAGTGAGATAATGAAATGGGGAGCGACAATGAGGCATTTGTAATTGTTGTATTTCTCGTTGAATTTCAACAGCAACATGCCAAGCGCCTTTGGGATGAGTATTGGGCATAATAACAGCAAATTCTTCGCCACCATAACGAGCCACTAAATCCGCTGGACGTTTGCTTGCTCGATTCATAGCTAAAGCGACTTGTCGCAAACATTCATCTCCAGCGGAATGACCATAGGTATCGTTGTAGAGCTTGAAATAATCAATATCACAGAGAATAAGAGACAAAGAAAATTGTTCTCGACGAAGTATCCGCCATTGTAAGTCTAGTGTTTCATCAAAACTGCGACGATTAGCGATTTGGGTTAAACTATCTAAACGCGCTAATTTTTGTAATTCCTGATTGGCTTGTTCCAGAGCAACAGTTCGTTTAAGTACTTTTTGTTCCAAAGTATGTGAATATTCTTCTAGTTGTTTATTTAATTGCGCTAATTTTTCAGTGAAGCGGCGGCGGATGGTTTCGGCTTGATTACGCTCAGTGATATCTTGAAAAGCCACAATCGCATAATCGAGTTGGCCATTATCATTAAAAATAGGACTTCCCCATACTTCTACCGGTATCGTTTTATCTGCCCGATGGATTTCTACATCATCAACAGTACTTATCTCTCCTTGTAAGGCACGCACAAGTGGTTGGCGGTCAAGTGAATAAAGTTGATCCGTACCGACAATATAGGTATGATAAATTTCGGGTATATCCTCACTTTTAGCACCATTGATAATTCCCTTGCCTAAAATTTGCTGAGCAACCTGATTCATATAGTAAGGTTGTGCTTGAGCATCTAACACGAATATTCCCACTGGTAAGGTTTCTAACCACTTGGTTAAATTATTTTCAGTTTTTCGTAATTGTGTATTCTTGGTTTCTAGTTCAGTAAAGGAATTTTTTAATTGTTCAACCATCTTACTAAAAGATTTTGCTAAATTACCAATTTCATCATGGCGCTCAGTGGGTAAAATTTGATCCCATTGACCATTCGCTAATTGTTGAGCAGCCATATCCAACCATTGGACCGGTTGAACAATCCAACGTGCGGTGAGAATACCAATTAGGGTAGCTAAAATTAAAGCTATTATAAAGAGGAGTAGGACTACTTGACTGTTAGTATGGATAGTTTCCATAAAATCAGTTTCTGGTACGACCACGACAATTAACCAATTGAGTCCCCATTGGTCCTGAAAAGGAACGACTTGTAGAAATTGCAATTCACCTTGATGCAGGAAGTTGAGTTGTTGATTATGGTTAATGTATTTCAAGTCACCAAATTGTTGCATTAAATAATTAACGGTAGCACTGGTTATAGCATTACGGCTGGCGATTGCTTTGAGTGGTTCTGCTTGCTGAGTTGTTGGGTTGATGGTATAGGGTTTTTCGGTGGTTGAAGTCGCTATCAAACCACCGGAACGAGTCATAATAAAGGTTTGACCATGTCGACCAATATTGAGAGAATGAAGAAATTTGCTAATTTTCAGCAGAGTTATATCAGCACTGGCCACGGCAATCAAATGACCTTGTTGATTGTAAATCGGATGATTAGCAGAGATACCAATACCAGCACCAGAAAAATAAACAAAAACATCACTCCATATTGGTTTACCTGCCTGAACAACAGATTGATACCAGGGACGAGTACGTGGATCATAATTATTGAGAATTTGCTTGCGCTCCGTTCGTTGCCCCTGATCGTTGGTATTCCATATTTCTAAATGACCCTGTGTGGTTTCATCGAGGATTTCTAAATAAACGGTGTTTTCTGTTGGTGTTTGGGTACCGATATAAGAAGGTTTTTCGGTAGCAATAGCAATATAACTCAAGGTATCAAATTGTTTGATTTGATTCCAAAGGTAACGTTCTAAATGCGCTTGATCAGTTAAATTTAATAATCCTAAACGAATGGCTTCAGCATTCAGTTGATTAACCAACAGGGGAACAGCCATATGGTTTTTCAGATGTTGTTGAATGTGGGCAGTGCTTTCATTACGTAATTGAGTAGCTAATTTTGCAACCGCATGTTGCCCATTATAAAACAAGAGCCATGCCGTTAATCCCATAGCAGCAATAATTTGGCTAACAAAAGCGACAATAAGAACCGTACGAAGTGAATGTTTTCCTGAGAGGGGTGAAGAAAAAAGATTAATGGCTTTAATTAGCATGTTAATAATTGCTTGTGGTGAAATTGATGGGCAATTTTTTTCTCCGGTCCAATATCACTCCTCATTAATATGACTCTGTTTTATAAAAAACCCGTTTTGCTATTTTCCAGTTAAAGCCCATTTTTTAACTAAAGACCTTCGCTATTTTGCAACACGAAAGGTCTCAATTAAAAAACTTTATCTCATTTCAATTAAAAATTTCATCGAATAATTTAATAATTATTTATATTATTTATTAATTAATTTATTGGAAATTGCACGATAAAAGTAGCACCTTGTCCTAATTCACTTTCACACCACACTTGGCTATTCATAGCTTCAACTAATTTTTTAACAATAAATAACCCCAGACCAGTAGAATGTTCACCACCCGTCGGTTTTGCCGTTAAACGATTGAACTTACCAAATAATTTCTTTTTGTCTTGTTCACTCAAACCGGGACCTTCATCTTGAATTTCACAACGAATATATTGTTCCTGTAGGACAAGACGGACTGTAATATTTTTACTTGATGGCGAATATTTAACGGCATTAGAGATCAAGTTATCTAATACTTGATGAGTGGTGTTTTCATCAACAAAAGCTGGGTGGGGTAAATTCGAAGCCATAAATTGTAGGGTGATATTTTTCGCCTTAGCTCGATCACGATAATGATCGACCAATGATTGTACAATGGGTAAGATATTGACTGTCTGCAATGAAATATTCATTTTGCCGGATTCAATCGCGTTAACATCCAATAAATTAGTAATTAAATCGAACATCTTTTTAGAACTGGTTTGGATCAGTCCAGCCATCTCTACCACTTCTTCTCCTGACATCTCGCTGAAAGCTTCTTGAATTTCTTCAGCATAACCACGAATAGCTGACAGCGGATTTTTTAGATCATGAGCGGCAATGCCTAGGAATTCATTTTTTTCTTGATTAAGAGTAATAAGCGCCGTATTTTTTTCTTGCAATTCTTGAGTCCGTTCTTTTACTTTTTCTTCTAAAACTAAGTTAAGGCGAGCACTTTCACGTAACTTATTTTTTTGGATTCGAATGTAATTTAAAACAATCGCTAAAATAAAAATAATATACAAAGTATATGCCCACCAAGTTTTCCATGGCGGCGGCGTAATCGTGATGTTAATGGTGACACCCTCTTCATTCCATATGCCATCATTGTTTGAGCCTTTGACTTTAAAAATATAGTTACCGGCATCCAAATTTGTATAGGTTACAAAGCGACGGCTACTATCAACATGAGTCCAATGTTCATCAAATCCTTCTAATTGATAAGCATATTGATTTTTGTGTGATTGTAGATAGTTTAATGCTACAAATTCAAAGGAGAAAACGGATTCTTTATAAGAAAGCATGATTTGTTTGGTTTCATCAAGCGGATTGGATAAAATGTCACTCTGACCGGCTTTAATCGATTGATTAAAAACTTTAAAATCAGTAATAACCAAGTTAGGTGGCAAAGGATTATCTTTAATTTGAGCCGGGTTAAAACGATTAAATCCACTAATGCCGCCAAAAAAAAGTTCACCATCACGGGTTTTCAAATAAGCACCGATGTTAAATTCGTTACTTTGTAAGCCGTCGCCAATATCGTAGTTTTTGAAAATTTTAGTCTGCGGATTAAACCGAGATAGCCCATGATTGGTACTCAACCACAAATAGCCTTGTTCGTCTTCTAAAATGCCATAAACCGTGTCATTAGCTAAACCGTCTTTTTCTCGATAGTGAATAAATTTTCCGGTTGCCGGGTTAAATTGGTTTAATCCACTCAAGGTGCCTATCCAAAGTCTTCCCTTTTGATCTTCATAAATGGACAAAATGCCATTATCGCTTAAACTGTTAGGATCATTAGCTCGATGTAAATAATGGATAAACCGACCGGTGAGTCGCTCAAAATGGTCTAAACCTTCATGAGTACCAATCCATAATTGACTTCCGCTATCTTCATAAATAACCTTGACATTATCATTAATTAAACTATCGGGATTATCGGGTTCATTGCGATAATTTTCGAACCGATCAGCTTGTGGATCAAACTGATTAAGACCACCCCCATAAGTTCCAATCCACAGCCTACCCCGACTATCTTCTGTAATCGCACCAACATTGTTACTACTTAAACTATCTGGATTGTCCGGGATATAGACATAATGCTTAAATTGATTCGTTTTCGGATCGAGTCGGTCTAAACCATTACCATAAGTACCAATCCATAAGTAACCCCGACTATCTTCGTGAAGGCTTCGAACATTATTCTGACTCAGTGAATTAGGATTATGTGGATCAGAGAGATAAATTTGAAATTGGTCAGTTTGTCGATCAAAACGGTTTAAACCACCACTATAAGTCCCGATCCAAATAATTCCTTGGCTATCTTCATAAATCGCTCTCACATTATTATCGCTTAAACTCGTTTGGGGATGATGGGGATCATATCGGTAATGCCTAAATTGTTTACCTTGTCGCTCGAACTTATTAATCGCACCAAAGGCGCCGACCCACATCATGCCGGTTCGATCTCCGTAGATTGACCAAACGACATTATGACTTAAACTAAATGAATTATAGGGATCATATTGATAGTGTGTAAATTGTCCGGTTTGACGATTCAACTTATTGAGACCACCATGAGTACCAATCCATAATAGACCAGCCTGATCCTCATAAATAGCGACGACTTTATCGTGACTTAAGGTATTGGTATTATTTGGGTCGTTGCGGTAATGCACAAATTTTTCGGTTTGGGGATTAAATTGGTTAAGACCCCCTTCCTCAGTTCCAATCCAGAGAATACCTTGTTTATCTGCATAAAGAGCAAGGATAGTATCATGACTCAAACTATTAGTATTATGTGGATCGTGATAGTAGTGCTTAAAAGTTTCTGACTTCGGATCAAATCGATTAAGACCCTGATAAGTTCCTATCCACAGAATACCCGTTGGATCTTCGACGATAGACCAAACAGTATTATGACTCAGTGTATGAGGATTATCCGGATCATGAAAATAATGTTTAAAACTATTTTGTTGGGGATCAAAGCGGTTAAGTCCACCACTTTCGGTACCAATCCAGAGAATACCATGATGATCTTCATAAATAGATAATACGATATCATGACTCAAACTGTTAGGATTATTAGGATTATGACGATAATGGGTAAAAGTTTCCCAGGCCGGATCAAATCGGTCGATTCCCCCACCTTCTGTACCAATCCAGAAAATCCCATGATTATCTTCATGTATCACATTAATCCAATTATTACTTAAACTTTGATTAGTTTGCGGTATATGCCGATAAACAGTAAATTTATAACCATCATACTTGTTTAGTCCATCTTCAGTACCAAACCACATAAAACCACGATGGTCTTGTAAGATGCACATCACCGTTCCTTGTGATAAACCATCTTGCAATGATAAATGTTCAAATTTGATATCTTCTTGTTGTCCATATACTGCTTCTATTACTAGGCACATCATCACTATGGTCAAAATAATGGTTTTAAGCACAATATTCATTTTATTTAGTCATGACAAAATGATTTTTAGTTGGTTCAAAAATAAAATATTCACTAACTGGGCTAAAATTTAATTTCTTTACTCCAGAATAAGATAACAACAATAAATGAATAAAACGCCGGTAGTCAACTGAATAATTTGTTTAAGAATAAACCAAAGCAAGCTACGCTGGATGTTGGTATCCATAAAAAATAAATTTATGGGGAATAAAGTTTGACATTGGGTTCAGTTCATCGGAGTAGATCAAAGTAACAAAGCCGCCGGTTAATGTTTGTGACTGGTAAGCAAGTCTTTACAAATTAGAATGATGATCGGTAGCATTGGCATCTGCTGCTTCGCCGAGGTAAATGGAATACAAATTGGGATAATTTCACGACAACCTATCAAAAACGGTGATCAATCGACTTCCTTCATAATTCGCTCAAGTCCAAGCGAGTAAAGTCGTTGATTCAGCAGCTTGTTACTCAACCATTTTGCTCGGCATTCTAAACTTTACTTCACGTCTTACCTTTGATAAATTGTTGGCTATCACTATCGTATAAAAAATTAAATCTCAAAATAATTAATCAGTGTACTCTCGCTGTGAGTTACTCAATAAAGCCTCTAACAGCAACATAATTGCACCAACACTAATAGCACTATCAGCTAAGTTAAAAGCTGGCCAGTGCCAGCCTTGGTAATATATGTCAATAAAATCGATTACATATCCATAAATTATTCGATCAACTAAATTACCGACTGCACCACCTAATATCAAAGCTAAGGCACAAGCTAACCACCATTGTTGCCGAGTTAATCGTGATAACCAGACAACAATTAATAGACTAATAACTAGAGCTAAACCGCTTAAAAACCAGCGCTGCCATCCACCCGCCGTAGCGAGAATACTCCACGCTGCACCCGTATTGTAGAGTAATCTTAAATTAACAAAGGGGAGTACTGCAAGCGGTTGATTAAAGGGAAGATGAGTATTTATCCATACTTTAGTCAGTTGATCAAGAATCACGATGAGTAGTGATAACCATAACCATACCAAGACATTGGCTTGTTTTTGTGCCGAACGAAGAGAATTATTTTCTTTCGTTCGGCAAGAAGATGAATTAGGCATAGCGACGCTGTTCACCCTGACCAATAACATTTTCGATACAACGTCCACATAATTGTGGATGTTCAGTGTGAGTTCCCACCTCTTCACGATGATGCCAACAACGAATACATTTAGGATGTGGTGAGGGGGTCACTTGTAATCCAAATTCATTCCCCGGTTCTACTGCGTCTGGCCTAGTATTTATGGGGTGAACACGAGCATAAGAAGTAATAAATACAAAGCGGAGTTCATCGCCTAATGCCGCTAATTGAGTATAAATGGGATTGTCACAATAAATATCGACTTCCGCGTCTAATGAGGAGCCGATAGTTTCTGCAATACGTAATTTTTCTAATTCTCTATTAACGACCTCGCGGATAGCAAAAATTTTTTCCCATGATCCGGCAGCAGAATAAGCAAATAAGCCTTGATACCAAGACATTTCGAGTAATACTGATTGGCTTCGTTGACCAGGTAAATATTGCCAAATATCTTCGGCGGTAAAACTGAGAATAGGAGCTAACCAGCGAACTAAAGCTTCAGCAATATGATACAATGCGGTTTGGGCAGAACGACGAGCTAAACTATTGGTTTGGCAAGTATATTGGCGATCTTTAATAATGTCGAGGTAAAGACTACCCATATCCACTGCGCAAAAATGATGAATTTTTTGATAAACGACATGGAATAGGTAAGCATCATAAGCCTTGATGAGTTGTTGTTGTAATTGCCAAGCCCGATCAACTGCCCAACGGTCAAGACTTAACATCTGTTCTGGTGCAAGACAATCGGTCGCTGGATTAAAACCATGCAGGTTAGCTAATAAAAAACGGGCGGTATTACGCAAGCGACGGTAGGCTTCAGCAATACGGGTTAGAATTTCATTAGAGACGGTAATCTCACCACGGTAATCGGTAGCAGCTACCCAAAGACGTAAAATATCTGCTCCCCAAGTCTTAATAATTTTCTGAGGGACAATGACATTACCCAAAGACTTCGACATCTTTTTCCGGTCAGCGTCAACCGTAAAACCATGAGTGAGAACCGATTTATAAGGTGCTACCCCGGCTCGCATGGCGACTGAAGTGAGTAGTGAGGATTGGAACCAACCACGATGTTGGTCAGAACCTTCTAAATATAAGTCTGCGGGGAACTGTAATTGAGGATGGTTTTCTAAAATAGTGGCTTGTGTCACCCCGGAATCAAACCAAACATCCAAGGTATCGGTTATTTTTTCATAATCAGCGGCTTCTGCACCTAATAATTCTTTTATTGAGAGTTCAAACCAAGCATCAATGCCGGTTTGTTCCACTCGTTGCGCCACCATTTCAATTAATTCAGTTGTACGGGGGTGTAGAGTACCGGTCATTTTATGAATAAATAAAGGCATTGGGACACCCCAATTACGTTGCCGAGAAATACACCAATCCGGACGATTTGCAACCATACCTTCAATTCGTTGTTCTCCCCACTCTGGAGTCCATGAGACCGTCTTAATAGCGGCTAAAGCCTGTTGACGTAAGTTTTGTTTTTCCATACTGATAAACCATTGTGGAGTCGCACGAAAAATAATGGGAGTTTTGTGACGCCAACAATAAGGATAGCTGTGACGAATCCGACGTTCATGCAGTAAATTACCTCGGGCTTTAAGGACTTCTATAACGTGTTCATTGGCTTTGAAAACATTTTCGCCGGCAAAGAACTCCGTAGTAGGCAGAAAGCAACCATTACCATCGACTGGATTATCTATCGGTAACCCATAACGGTTTCCAATCACATAGTCTTCTTGCCCATGTCCTGGCGCGGTATGAACGGCACCGGTACCCGCTTCAGTTGTGACATGTTCACCCAGAATGAGAGGAACTTGACGATTATAGAAAGGATGTTGTAATTGTAATCCTTCCAAGTCTTTACCTAAGCAATAGGCAATAACATGATAATGTTCAATACCATATCGGAATAGGGTATCTTTAAGTAAGGCTTCGGCAACGATAAGACGTTCAGTACCATATTGACCTTCTTGGCATTGCACCACGGAATAGTCTAAATGAGGATGAAGCGCAACAGCTTGATTAGCGGGTAAAGTCCAAGGCGTGGTTGTCCAAATAACGACAGAGATCGGCCCAGAACCTACTCGTTCTGGAGCATGGTGACAACGTGCTAGTAGAGCCGATTCATCTAGAACGGGAAAGCGAACATCGATAGCAATAGAATCTTTTTCCTCATACTCGACTTCGGCTTCGGCTAAAGCTGAACCACAATCAGTACACCAGTGAACGGGTTTAAAACCTTTATCAACGTGTCCGGCAGCAATAATACGCCCTAAAGCTCGAATAATATTAGCCTCGGTGCGATAGTCCATTGTTAAATAAGGATTATCCCAATCCCCAATAATACCTAACCTTTTAAAATCAGCGCGTTGTCTCTCTATTTGTCGATTAGCATAGTGACGACAGGCTTGACGAAAATCTTTGGCATTGACTTCATAACCAACTTGACCATGATTTTTTTCTACTTCTAATTCAATCGGTAATCCGTGACAATCCCACCCGGGGATATAAGGCACATTGAAGCCACTCAGGGTTCGTGCTTTGACGATAAGGTCTTTAAGAATTTTATTAACCGCATGGCCAATATGGATATCACCATTGGCATAAGGTGGACCATCATGCAAGATGAAAAGGGGATATTTTTGCCCTTGTTGTCTTAACTGTTGATATAGATTAAGTTCTTCCCACCGTTGTAAGATTGATGGTTCTCGCTGAGATAAATTGCCTCGCATCGGGAAATCCGTTTGAGGTAGATTTAAAGTATCTTTATATTCGCTCACAGTATTCTCTTGAAATCAAGACTTAGTGTTGTCCAAAATTGAATTCCTCCCTATTTTGCAAGATAGTCTTTTTCCGAGGAAAACACTTTTGGATAACGATAGAGTTCCGGGATATGAGGTTAATCGCTATTTGTATTATAAAATAGGTGCTAACACTTGCCTACATTGTTAAATGAATACTAATTAAAATCAAGATTATATTTTTAACCACTTAGAAATATATAGAATTACTTTGCTCCCCATAATTTAACAGTTTCATCTTTACTGCCAGAAGCGAGGAAACGTCCATCTGGGCTGAAAGTGACTGAAAATACTGAATTACCATGTTGTTGTAGAATATCCAACTGATTACCACTATTTACTTCCCATAATCGAATAGTACTATCACTACTACCAGAAGCGAGTACCCGTCCATCCTGACTAAAAGCTAATGATAACACCCAGTATCCATGTCCCTGTAAATTGTGTAATTCATTACCGGTTTTGGTCTCCCATATTTTGAGAGAATTATCGCCACTACCAGCCGCCAATAAAAAGCCATCCGGATTGAAGGCTAATGCCCATACTCGGTCACCATCAGCCCGAATCGTTTTTTCTAGTTGCCTGGTGGTGACATTCCACAATTTGATCATTTCTTCTTTACCGCCAGAAGCGATAATCTTATCATCTGGTGCAAAAGCAATGGCCAGTACGCCTTCTCGATGAGCATCGATGGTATTTAATAATCGACCCGATTTGACTTCCCATAATTTAATGGTACCATCATAGCTACCCGAGGCGAGAATACGACCATCATGACTAAAAGTCACGACCCTGACACCATCTTTATGACGCCAAGTTCGTATGACTTGATTCGTATTGAGATCCCATAATTTAATAGTTCTATCCTTACTCCCAGAGGCGAGAATATTTCCTTGAGGACTAATTGCTACCGAGAATACAGAATTACCGTGGCCTTGTAAGGTACTGATTTCTTGTTTAGTTTCCATATTCCAAAGTTTAACAGTGTTATCTCGGCTTCCAGAGGCGAGGATTTTACCATCAGGGCTAAAATCAACTGAGTATACTGTTTTTTTATGTCCCCGTAAGGTGTTTAATAAATGAGTGGGTAAAGGGTTCCGAACGACCCATTCTTGTTCAAGCCCAATTAAAATTTGTTGGTTCACTCTCACTTGTTCTCCAACCATTCCCATATAAATATAAACTGGTTTTCGCGAGCCTTCATGCCATAAACGACGAGCCTCACTTTGTGTTGCTGTAATGCTAGCCTGAACCGGTAATTCAAATTGATTGGCCCAACTTCGCCATTCAATAGAGACTGGAAACGTATTGTTTTTAATGTTGTAGTTGTCTTTATCTAAATAAGCAATTCCAGCCTGATAATGTGGCTCATGTTTTTGTACCAATTGATTAAATAAATTAAGCAATCGTGATTGATTATCTAATAGGAATTGTTGACGTTTTTTAAACTCTATCTCTGTTTCGAAACTATCTTGAATAGGATTAAAAATATCCGTTATCTTAATTTCTTTATCTTCTATAGATAGTGACGGAATAGTATCAACTAAGGTTATTTTCCGGCTGACTTCCCGACCGTCGGCAAAGGTAACCTTTACGATAACATATTTACACTGATTTCTAACCTCAAGTTGGTGTTTACCAATGGGTATTTTCATCAGTAGTGGTAAACTGTTGGGATTAGCTTGACAATTATCCATCTTGGTGCTTTCTTTTTTTAAAAATTCAGTAGATTTAGCCCATGTTAAGGAGGAGTTAATAAAAAAAAGTCAAAATAATAAAAAAATAGGATAACAAGCGCTTTTTCATGTTATTTACTCATCTTGTCTCTGCCAAAAGAGAATTAGTTTCTTATCATATCTCGGAAGAATAATGATACCTTTTCAAAGCAAAATCGTGGCGATCAACTTATTATCAGGCTTAATTTATTATTATTCACCAAAAAATGATGTTCCTTTAATAAAAGGGCTTAACCGAGCTGTTATAAAATGCTGAGTTTATAAATAGATTTTCAAATCGAGAACTCGGTTCATCATGATGATATTCGTTTCTGAAAATAGGATACGAGCGAAAAGGCAATATTTATACCTGTTCTCTGATATTATTTAAAATAGATGGGTCAATAACCTAAATAAATTCAGTATAGTCAATCATTATTTCAATGTTATAGCCCAGATTTACTACCATTGTTACACTAATCATGATCTCGTTTGTCTTTCTTCTTTAAGTTTAAAAGCGAGAAGTGAATCAGGGTAGTTATTTAAGATACCCAACTTAATCAGGTTAACAATATATATTTTTTATGTTAACTATTTTTATTTTTATAAAAAAATACCCATAAATTACTCGAAACAACAGGGATAACAGGTATAATACGCAGCGTAAATAATAAAAGGAAATATTTTAAAGTGATAAAAACCTTATTCCTTCACTCACTAAACAAGGTTTTTTTATACTTAGGCACCATTATGTGAATACTTAGGAGCAAATAATGATCAAGCCACACGGATCGGAAACGCTAAATCCGTTATTTGTGTATAACGAGAAAAAACATCAACAATTAATGCAAGAAGCTAAAGAGTTACCTTCTTTATTACTCAATTCAGCAGCGGCTGCTAATGCAGTTATGCTGGGTGGAGGTTACTTTAACCCTTTGACTGGCTATATGAACGTCGCTGATGCCATGAATATCGCTGAAAAAATGCATACAACTAGCGGTTTATTTTGGCCAGTTCCGGTTTTTAATCTGACTAATGATATTTCGTCAATTGCGGGGGCGAAGCGAATTGCTTTACGTGATCCCAATATTGAAGGACATCCGGTTTTAGCCATTCAGGATGTTGAAGCCATTGAACAGATAAGTGACGAACAATTCAATTTCATGGCAGAAAGAATTTTTGGTACCTTAGAAATAGGCCATTTTGGAGTTGCTACGTTTACTTCTTTAGGTAAATACGCTATTTCTGGGCCAATTCAAGTGCTGAATTTCAGCTATTTCCAACAAGACTTTCCGGATACTTTCCGTACCGCCGTAGAAATTCGTAATGAAATTCAAGAAAGGGGCTGGCAAAAGGTAGTCGCCTTTCAAACCCGTAATCCGATGCATCGTGCGCATGAAGAACTTTGTAAAATAGCGAAAGAGGCTGTCAAAGCCGATGGTGTTCTTATTCACATGTTACTGGGTAGACTAAAAGCCGGTGATATCCCGGCACCAATACGCGATGCTTCTATTCGGAAGATGGTAGAAATTTATTTCCCCCCTAACACCGTTATGATTACGGGTTATGGTTTTGATATGCTGTATGCGGGTCCACGGGAAGCGGTATTACATGCGATATTTCGGCAAAATGCGGGCTGTACTCACTTTATCATTGGTCGTGACCATGCCGGTGTAGGTGACTATTATGGTGCTTTTGATGCACAAACTATTTTTGATCGGGAAGTTCCTCCAGGTGCTTTACAAATCGAAATTTTCCGTGCCGATCATACGGCTTATTCGAAGAAGCTCAATAAAGTCGTGATGATGCGTGATGTACCCGATCATACCAAAGATGATTTTGTTCTCCTCTCTGGCACCAAAGTACGAGAAATGTTATCAGCGGGTAAAGATTTACCACCCGAATTTTCTCGTCCGGAAGTCGCAAAAATTTTAATGGGATATTATCAGAGTCAAGTTCAACAACAATAACAATATTCTTAATTAATATCATTTCTTGAATAAAGCACAGTAGCATGATGTGCTTTATTCAACTTATTTTTGTTCGTTAAAAAGTTTTTTGGGTATTTCTTCGGTTAGTAAATTTTGAACCAATCTTCGTAAGGATGGTGAAAGCGACTGACCGGTAAATAAAGCAGCAAAGCGTGGGTCAAGCGGCAATAAAGTAGAGGAAACCGGTAAATGATATTGCCTTAATGCGGCATAGAGTGGTGGTAAAATCTCGCCTTGATACTGGTTAAATATGACTTTAGTTTTGGGTATGTAACCAACTGCGCGATGAGTTTGATGGATGAGAGAAGCTAATCTTGATATAGCCCAAATGTCAGGTAGGGCTGGACGAATTGGAATAAGTAACTCGTGGCTGAGTTGTAAGATTTTCACCGTAATATCTGATAAAGTAGGCGCTGCATCAATGACACACCAATTAAAATGGGTTTGAAAATGCTTGATGTCTTGTTCTAGTTGGATATTCGCTTGTACTTGGGAACGAACTACAATGTTGAAAACTTCACCAAACTGTTGTCCCCAATCACTGGCTGTACCTTGATAATCTGTATCCAGTAATAACACGCGTTGATTTTGTTGTGCCAGTGTGAGAGCAACGCTGATAGCCAACGTTGTTTTACCGGTTCCGCCTTTTTGATGTACACAAGCAATGACGTTCACGCACCAATTACCTAATGACTTTAATTGAATAACCTTATTCTTGTTACTTGTTTGATTCTTAATCTTTAATAGACGAATATCTGAGAACAACTAATTCAATATGGTAAACATTTCTAGCTCCTTCTTTAGTTATTTTTGATAAAACCATTTAATCTCGATTAAGAAATAATTGTTGCTAAGAAGGACTAAACAACTTTAACATAAGTTGACCATAAAAGAGGAAAAAAAGAACAGACGATTTGGAAGAATGTGTAAGCAAAACAGTATAGTGTTATTATATTAAATAACATCAATTTAATTGATTATTTATAACATGTTGTGAAGGTGGAGTAGTAGTAGGGTTTTGTTCCACAGCTTGCCGGCATTTTCTGCGGCCATAGCTTCTACTTGAATGATTTTTATTTCAGTATTTTCTAGTGCCGCTAGCTCTGTTTCAACAATGGTTTGATTAATAAAAGTATTTTCTGCTTGGGCGTAACCGCTTAATAAAATAGAATAACATGATATCAATAATTCAAACCCAATTTTTTCTAATCAATTTAAAAATATATCAAACTCTCCCCAACAAAAAATAAATTTTGCCGCAAGCGCAACTGGATTGGGTTAAACCAGATTGACTTCGATTCATTTAACCACTTAACTATATTGATATAATACTATAGAAATCCCTAATAACAACAACAATATAAATATAATTTTAATTTTATCTTGATAACGAAAAATCCACAACCTTAAGTATCGTTTAACCGCTAAAAAATGACCATGCTTTAGCGCTTGTCTATACCAATAGGTGGCCTTAGAAAAATCACGTGGAATATCACTACCTTGCTCATATAAGGTTGCCAAGGTATATTGAGCGGTAACATAACCCTGCTCAGCGGCTCGCTGAAGCCACTGTAAAGGTTGAGTAATTCCCGTTTCTCCTTGAGTAAACATGACCCACAATAAATATTGTGCTTGAATATCACCTTGTTCTGCAATTTTAAGATATAAGTTAACGCGTGCTTGGCGAGCCGCTACATGTCCTTGTATAGCCGCTTTAACAAACCAGTGGGCTGCTTGAGTATGATTTTGAGGAACTCCTATTCCTTGAATATACATGAGACCGAGATGGTATTGAGCCTCGGCATAACCCTTAAGCGCCGCGCGACGAAATAATTTAGCGGCTTGTTGTAAATCTTGAGAAACACCTCTTCCCTGCGCATACATCCAAGCTAAGGTATATTGAGCTTCCGCATGACCTTGTTGAGCCGCTTGTTGAAACCATTGCACTGATTCCATTTCTGCTACTAAATGAGTTGGCGATGAAGCCAGTTTAGTCGAATTTTGCAACCAAGGCACCATTGGCAATGCTCTCGGTAAATCAACAAGTAGATTATTTGATTTATTTTTATTAAGTGGTGTAGTGTCTTTTTCTACGACCACTGGTGTCTGATTTATTGAATTATTTGCTGATTTTTCATTTGATTGGGTATTAATTTTTACTGTAGAGGTGATTGTTATTAATGTATCGTTTCTCGCTGAAAACAATTGTTCAAATAATTCCGCTTTTAACTGAGAATTGATGTAATCGTTTAAGCAACGAATCTGAGTCGTTTCTAAATTAAGTAGTGGTTCAAGTTGCCTAGCGAGTGATAGCAATGGTGGTATTTGTGATAAAGGGATCGAGAGTAATTTTTCAACGAATTGTGCTAGTAATTGTAACCGCGGATCTTCATGAGTTGCCAGTAAAGCTAAAAGTAACGATTCTTCTGGTTTGACAAAATCTTCTCTGCAAAACAAAATAAATTCATCACCGGCACCCACTAATTGCCATAGATCAGGATTAAGACTCAATGCGACTAGACTGATATAAATAATCCAAGCTGAAAAACGATCCACATAAACATCAAAGTCACTCGCCGATCGATCTGGGTGTTGATAATTATGATGTCCAATTTCGCGACTTTTTTGTCCACCCAGTGCCGGAACAAACATGGCATCATAATCAACTAACTTAATATTACCTTTAACCACTAGAATATTACCATGTTGTAAATCACCATGTGCCATTTTAGCCGATTCTAGCTGTTTAACCATTCGTACCCAACGGATAGCTAATTGACGTAAAATTCTAACGTTATGTAAGTGTTTAACAATAAAATGATCTAACAATTCGCCTTCTACCCAAGCCATTTTGAGAATAGGATACCATTGACCATTGACTTTAATTCCTTTGGGAATAAAACTAAATTGGACAGTATAAGGTAACTTAGCCATTTCTAAATGATGATGGATAACCGCATAACGAGATTGTTGATCGCTTAATTCACGCGTAAAACAACGAACTGCCCAATCTTCTTGTTGGCAATGCATTTGAAAAACCGTGGCAAAATTACCACTCCAAGGACGAGGTAATCCCAACGGGGTTATTTCTGCTTCACCTTGTTGTAATTCAGGATCTTGAAAATTAAGATGTGGATTTTGAATCGCATTACTATAATCTAGTGCGGTTGGACAAATCATAATGAATCATCAGCAGGAGCATTTTTTCTCATATTTATTGAAGACACTAACCAACTCCGATCGGCATTTAATATTGAAAATACTGGGTAATTGACTATTTAAGAAAGATACGCATGAGAGTCACGTCATCATTAGATAAGTGTTGTGCTGCTATTAATTTAATAATCCAATCTTTAAAGTTCTGTTGAGTTAATTGACGCAAAGCTTGCCAGGGTTGACTATGCTGCTCATAATTATGTAAAAACCAGTAAGCCAGTGCATCGGTCATGAGATAAAATTCATCTCCGGGTTGCCACTTGATGTTTATCTGGTAAATATATTGTGCAAGGTGCTTATTATATGAAACGTTGCTTGATAATAAAGACGGATTGTTATTAAATTGTTGCGAATGAGTTAGCGGAAAACGGTGATTAAGCTTTTCTTGACGAACCTGAAATAGACAACTATCGCCAATAGCGAGTACTTTACCTATTGGCGGTTGTTTATGCAAAGTTAACCCAACTAAAGTCGAAAATGTACCTTGTTGTAATTTGGCTTCAGCATACCAAGGCAAAGGTTGAGTAGTCACTTGATTAATCCATTGCCGTTGTAATTGGGGTAGATAATAATTAAACCCATCCACTTCCAACTTATCTTCACAGTAAGCCTTGACTAATAACTGTGCCCATTGACCGGAAAATGAACTTTCGGTTGCCCCATCGGCAACGGCGCATCTAAAAATGTTGACTTGTTGTTTAATAACCGAATTAGGATAATAAGCATCTTCATAGTCAGATAGCGCATAACCTTGTTTAGGTAACCAAAAGGTTTCGGCGGTAATGTGCATTTTATTCTAAATTACTTGGACGGGTACCAATATCCAAAAATTTAATAAGCGCGACCATCTCGGCATTAAAAGTAAAACCACGAGTTGTTTTTGAAACCGGGATGTTGTATTCCTGAGAAGCAATCTTTCTCATGTAATCCGGTAACAAACTCGACATTTGAAAAAGTTGTTTAGCATATTTATCTACTAAATTTTTGTCGCTATCCGGAAATTCAATCGGGTTCGCTTGGTGGGAAGAAAAGTTAATATTAAATAACAACACATTCCCATCACTGCTCGCCAAATGAGTCAGTTTAGTAGCAAAAATGCGTGGATCACCATCGGTAGCTGCACCATCTGTCATATTAATAACAATGGGTGGAAAACAATCGGGATGTTCCTCCAACCATTTAGAAAGAATCCTTTGTGCCAATACAATAGCTTCGCACATTGGCGTTTGTCCATTAGCAATGGGTTCAATCCAGACCGGAAATTTGAGCGTTTGTTCAGCTAAATCACCACTGTCATCATCAACGAATTTAGTTCGTTTTTCAATTCGCAACGGGTGATTTGCAATTTGACTAATAGGAACTAACCGCCTCCCAATTAAATCTCCTTTAAAAGCAGAATTAATTTGGGCACCATAACCGATAACACTCACATAATAATAATCTCGTATTCCTTCTGATTTGGCACACTTAATAATCAAATTTTGTAACCAACGATTAATAGCGTCCGCAACTCCTTCGCTCTTCTTCTGGTTAGCTTCGCTACCACCAAATGGTTTTTGCATCGAGGCCGATTGATCAACAAGAAATACAAAACACGACGGATTAGCGCTACTGATAGCAGCAGGCATAGTATTATTCCTTAATTAAGTAAATTTGAAGATTAATAATGAGTTATATTAATTAATAATAATTATTATTATTTGAAAATAATTATTGATGCTGATATGACCATTTTAACACAATCTGGCATTTTTATGACAGTGGTGCTATCTATCTTGCTTGAAAGAAATAAGATTCACAATCATTTCGTTTAGCCAAGAAATTTGAAATGGATAGATAGCCAAGACGACATTAAAAATCATAACACTTTTTAAAATAAAAAAGTTATTGTAAATAACCCACCTTCTCCCAGCACTGCCTTGCTAAGGCGCCAATCTTACTACCCATTGTGCTAAATTAAAATCGAATAAGTTGACTAAAACTGGTATCAGTTTTGCTCTAATAGAAAACGACGGCTATTCAAACAATTCCTACCTAAGTTTGAATAGCGGCTAGGGGGCTTGGGTGCTGGTCACACTCAAGCAAACCCTTAATAACTTACTCTATTCTTTGCCCGGTTTCATCAATTCCTCTCATCTTCTAGATTTACCTAACCTTTTCCTATTAGATTAACGGCATTAAAAAATAACCAAGACTTATTCAACCGCTGTGATTCTACCGAAGAAAACTGATGCTTCTTATCTATCTCAAATAATCAACCACAACATCTCGATAAGATTTTAGCTACATTTGTTATAGATACTTGAACCCCAAAAATGCTAAACTTTTTTGTTAGTCATTAAAACAGATTTCCTACGGCACTATACTATGACAATTTCTCGTGAAATTCGTGTCTTTATTTCCTCGACATTTGACGATCTGGTTGCAGAACGTGAATTATTAACAAAATCAGTCTGGTTGCGGTTACCGCAAAAATGTCGTCGGCGGGGTGTCGAATTAGTTTTTATCGACTTACGGTGGGGAATCTCGGCAGAGCGAAAACTAGCTGAAGTCATCGATCTTTGCTTGACGGCGGTAGCGGATTGTTATCCTTACTTTATCGCTATTTTAGGGGAACGTTATGGCCGGATCTATGATTTCCAATCACCTAATTATGCTGAAAAATATGCTGATTTGCAAGCCAAATATACTTGGTTAACGGATCATAATCCACGAAGTAGCGTAACCGAATTAGAAATCTTGCAAGCATTAGCACTAGCCGAGCAACACCGCACTGCAAACTCAATCCCTGAATTCATGCGCTATTATTTTCGGGATTCTGCCTCATCCCAACCAGCTGCTCAATTTCCAGACGATTCCCCAGAATCTCAAGAACGGTTAGCCGATTTAAAACAACGCATTCGTGCCAGTGGGCTACCAGTACGAACTTATCAACAGCCCGATGAATTAGTGAATTGGATATTACGCGATTTATGGCATTATATTAATCGTCGCTTTCCGCTCAATCGTCGTCTCACCCCCCAGCAACAAGAAGCTTTAGAACATGAATATTTTGCCCGCAGTCGGCAACAAGTGTACATTGAGCGCCCAGCAGACTTACAGCGATTAGATGCACAAGCAGCGAGTGATGAGCCACCGTTGATTATTCTGGGAGAGTCCGGCATTGGTAAATCAGCGTTGTTAGCTAATTGGGCGTTAAGTTATCGCCAGCGGCACCCGCAAGATGTGGTGATTTTTCATTTCATCGGTAGTTCGCCTTACAGCACTGAGGAAGCAGTTTTATTACGACGCATCATGACCGAATTGCAAACGCATTTTACCATGACCGAACCACTACCTACGGATCCCCAACAACTTAGTGACCGTTTACCTTTTTGGTTCGCCGCCGCTCATGCACAAGCGGAACAACAAGGACGCCGAATTATTCTGATTTTAGATGGGCTTAACCAACTCGCTGAAACTGCACAACAGTTAAATTGGTTACCACGCTTCATTCCGAAACGCATTCGCTTGCTGGTTGCCACTTTACCCGGAATGAGTTTAACCGCATTGGAATCGCGAGCTTGGTCAACGCTAACAGTCGCACCATTAACTGAACTAGAACGCGAGGACTTAATTCGGCGCTATTTACATCGCTATCACAAAGAACTCAGTCCACACCACGTTCAACAGTTAGTCGTCGCCCCGCTCACCGCTAATCCTTTGTATTTACGAGTATTACTGGAAGAATTGCGGTTGTTTGGTAAATTCAAAGAATTAGAACAACAACTCAATAATTACTTAGCAGCAGATTCGGTAGTGGCGTTGTACCAAAAAGTGTTAACGCGATTAGCCGCTGATTACGAACGCGAACGTCCTCAGTTAGTGCGAGATGCTTTGACGGTGTTATGGGCAGCCCGCCGAGGCTTAACCGAAACCGAGTGGTTAACCATGTTAAGTTCCGCACAACCACTCCCGCAAAATCAATGGTTACCTTTTTTTCTCGCTGTGCGTGAAGCCCTAATTAATCGTAATAGTTTATGGGGTTTTGCGCATGACTATTTTCGCCAAGCTGTGCAACAAAGTTATTTACCCACCGTCACTGATCAACAATCGGTTCATCGCCGCCTCGCCAGTTATTTTAGCCAACAACCGCTAGATAGTCGTCAAGCAGATGAATTGCCTTATCATTGGTTCCATGCTAATGAAAACAACCAATTACAAACTTGTATTAGCGAAATATCCATGTTTCATCAATTAATGCAGGATGATAAGAAATATGAACTATGGAAATACTGGCGATATTTAGGAACCTCAGCGAACATGGTTGCTTGCTACAAAACCACTTTAGCTGAGTATGAAAAAACCGTTTCAACACCGATTGAGCTAGCTGATCTACTAAATCAATTAGCTGGATTTTTTAATACCACGGGAAACTTTTCTGCTGCTGAACCGTTGTACCGGCGGGCGTTAGCGATTCTTGAGCAAGAATTAGGTGCTAACCATCCCGCTACCGCCAGTTCGCTAAATAATTTGGCTATTTTGCTTGACCAGACGATCCAGGCACGTAC
>JAAUSR010000165.1 GCA_012032555.1 Thioploca sp. | reverse complement strand
ATAGCCTCTAATAAAGCATGAAAACCTTTACGCTTCTCTTGGGTGTCTACGGCCCCAAAGAGCAGCGTTACGGTATTGGCCGCCAATCCCAGCCGGCCTTTAGCTTCGGCTTTGGGCATAGGTACGAAAAACGTTGGTCTCCACTGAATTCGCGATAACCTCAATTCGATGCCCCTGAAATAGGGCACTCTCCTGGGCGCAATCGGCCAGCCAACGGCTGGGGGTTACAATAGTCAGGTTAGCATCCCGCCACAGGTCAAATTTGTCCATTAAGATAGCTTCCGGAATGTGGTTCAGCTCGTCGGCCAACTGGGGGCAGGCTGTACAGTTTTGCTGATACCCCTTACAACCGGCGCTATAATGGCAGCCGCCGGTAAAGGCCCACTGGTCATGGAGAGTCCACACAACCGGTTTGCCTAAGCTGAACAACTTTTGCAGGGTAACCAGGGATTGAAAGCGAGCCACCCAGTGTAAATTAATAATGTCGGCGGTCTGGATAGGGGCTAGCGCTGAAAGATCATAACCGGGGTAAGACAGGGAAAAGATGGTACTACTTAAGGGAGTGCGGTGGGTGTCAATATAATGATCTTGCAGTTCTGCTGAGGTAAAACTATTCGGTACATTGACCGGTGTGGTGACCGCCAGAACTGAAGCATCGGTGGAGACTTTATGCCTGACCACCATCCGATCCTTTTGTCCAATTTGCCGTAAGCCTTGATGCAAACGGTAAGCGGCCTTGGCTGCGCCGCCTTGAATGTCATAAGTACTGATTTGGATAGTTTTCACTATTTGGTTTACACGCTTTCATTCAACAAAACAACAGTTATTATTGAGGCTTACCTAAATTGATTTTTCCAATCCTCTATATTTTCAGCAGGTAATTTAATGGGTCAAAATATTTGAACGCCTTCTAGCCACTTTACTAAAGCCTCAGGTTGAGTTCTTTCCACCACTGGCAACCTTATATCTTTTGCTATTTCCGTAGCTCTGTTGTCTATTGCAATAATAACTGAGTCAATGTTATGCTGTAAGCACATTGTTCCGCTATGAAGTCGAGTTCCTATGTAATTAATGTCAGCCATTTTTAGGCACTCATAGAGTGCTTCAATAGAGTGTTCTAAAATCTTAATTCTGTTTTTATGAATATGAAAAATCTCTAAAGTGTTTAAATATTCTTCATCATGGAAACCTTGGGGGAAAAAATAAATATCACCAGAATAATGGTTTAGGATAATTTCTATCCATTTGGTGTCCGCAGTCAAATTCCAACTGTAGTCGGTAAGCGTAAATAAACAATTCCTACAGTTAAGATTTTTCCGGTTAGTATCTAAACCATCCAGGCTCCATGTTGTTGGACAGGAAGTATTGAGCACATTGGTTATTCCTACATTTTCTAGCTTTCTTGCTGTGTAAGAGTCTCTTACTGAATGCAATATCTTTTTATTAAGTATACTCTTATAAAAATGCTTAGTGATGAATGTGGGATCCCTTTGGTATTGCCACCAGCCTACTCCCAATAAAACGACATTTTTTATGTTAGGAAAAAATAATAAAGGCGTTGATTACTTAGTTTCCACTGGTTATAAACCTTAATATCAGAGGACAGAAGATTTGTGCCTCCAATAAAGGTGAAATCACTATTTTTTATTTGCTCATAGTGTCTATTTTCCAGGAATATATGCGTAGATATTCGATTAAATTCTGCGTCTGGAAAAATTGCTTGTAAACACTTTGAGACTGATTGGTATATTACAATATCTCCTAGATTGGTAGGATTGTTTCCTTGATGATCTCTTAACGAAGGATCCAATAACGTTACTGTGGTTGGCATCTTTCGGCTACTAAGTACCCATTTCTACTTTTTTCAATGTGTAACCGGCTCTTGTTAACAAATACAAAATTCTTCTGTTTGTCGGAAAAGTATTCATCTACTGCTGCTTTACAGCCAGGCCAATAGTAATAATCATCGATAACTAAAACTCCCTTCCTAGCTAAATGAGGCTCAATTCTTTTCAAACATGTCATAACCGAGTCGTACCAATCACAATCAATATGGGCAAATGCAACAGGAGTATTGATGTGTAAGGTTTCTTCGTAAAGTCCTTTAATGAGATGTACCCTGTTCTTCTCAATCGCCAGATTAAACAGATCAAAGTTTTCTGCTACCTTGTCGTAGAGATTTGGTAGATAACCATAGTATGAATCACCGCCAAGTCCTTCTGATTTTCCTTCAAGGATAGTATTATAACGCACCTGGACATCTGGTCCGTCTTTATCAGAGGGACCGGGTATTATCCCAAAGACATCATAAATATATAACTCTCTATTTTTTGATTTTGCAGCAGTGATGACAATCGCAGATCCCCCCAAAGCACACCCAGTTTCAACAAAAATGCCCTCGACATCTTCTTTTTCAACTTGTAAGACAACTTCAGCAAGATCGTATAAGGCAGTTTCTCCCAGATAGGACAGATTTCTAGTATTTACTAATTCTATTACTTTCATCAAGTTGTTTTTTTTTGACCTTAACTTATCCAACCAAAAATTCATTAATTTGTTTATCCTCAACTTGATTAATGTTAAGTTTATCAATCATTTTTTGGGAATTGATAGATCAATAACGTAAAAATGAACCAAATACATCAGATAAAACAAAGTTAACCACTTCAATCGAATTCCGGCTTTAATGAGCAAATGAATATATAATTTACACCAAGTAATGGACTGATAAAAGGTATGTTAATATTAATAGTCATCTGAAATTTTCTGAGAATTTTACCCTTCAAAAACTTGTTATTTACTTCCGCATATTGTGTACTATGGTAAGCAGGAAAATGTTTCTCCACTCGAAAGAATAAACTTAAATCACTTTTCATATCTTTAATGGATTGAAGATTATTCCATGAAGGATACAATGGTTTCTCTATGTGAGTTAAATTACTAAATGTAATGATAAACTTTCCATTTTTATTTAGGATCTTCTGAATTTCTGAAAGTTTTTCCTTTTGATGCATCCCCATATATTCAAAAACACCCGAAGCTACAATAATATCAAAAGTTTTGTCTTTGAATCTTATTTGGTTTTCCAAGAAATCCACTTCTATTAGATTAGGTTTGGCCTCTTGAATAGCAATATCGATACCATAATAATTTATATTTTTTTGAAGTAATTTAGCTAATGTTGCGGGACCGCAACCAATATCTAATAAATCACACTCTATTCCTCTTGATAAAGTATTAACAATTTTGGCAACCTTCTTAAGTCGGAAATACGGTTGTGAATATAAAAGATTTTCTTTACTCCAGTGATCTTTCTTGTAAAATTTGTGTGTACCAGACGCTTGAGAGTTATATTCTGATTGAAGTTTCATATTCCAACTTTTTTAGCAGCTCTCCTGCTATCTCAGCAAAAATAGATATATGCTCTTTTGAAAAATAATTTTGCCAATCTCCTATAATACCTTTTCGATAGAAATGGCGATTATCACCTACCAGAAATAGTTTAAATTCTTCTATATATTCTTGCTTGACATCAGCGACACTTGTAACAGGTTCTATTTCCAGATACTTGACGATCTCTGATAATTTTTTTCAAAACCATGGTGCATACTTTCATAACTTAAGAAAAAAACGTCTTTAGCTTCAAGCCATGTATTTACGTGGTTAACCCATTCTAAGGTATGGTCATTCAAAAAGTCTGCAAACTCTTTTGGATCAAAATTCACCGATTTTGATGTCTTTCCAAGCCAAATTTGTTGAATTCCTCCTTTATCCAGGTTTATATCTTTCATGGAGGAAAACCTTGCATATAAAAATAAAAACTGAGCATTACATCTCGACCATCTCGATAAATATATATACATTTTTTTTGGATATATAGCTTCATAGGTATCAAAGGTGGTATGAGATTTAATAATCAAGGGACGTTTCATATCCAAAGGAGTCTCTGCTCTCAAATAGAAATTTTTGTCGTTAACTTCACCGTAAAGATGAGGCCAAAGAGCTAAAGAAGAACATGCTTCACTACGTATAGCTCCAAAGAGCATAACCAATGAATTAAGCAACCAAGTATTACCAGAGCGTGGATATGAGATCAAATAAAAGGAGTTTTCAGGCAGTTCAAAAGTTTCTTTACTTGTAAGTTTCATCTTGTTAGTATTCACAAGGTTTAATACCGATAAACTACAATCACCTTTCAAATCTGTATAGCCAAAAAAAGGAGGGAAAAGAACCTCTTTTTACCTGAATTTGTCCAACCTCTCTGACCCGCAAAAGAGATTGAATTTTGGGGTAGAGTTGGTCATAATCTACCTTATTTATAAGAGAA
>JAAUSR010000164.1 GCA_012032555.1 Thioploca sp. | reverse complement strand
ATGGTAGTTTAATTAGTAGTAAATCATGTGTTATATCTAATATAGATCTCAAGACAGAGATAGAATTTATTTTAAAGGAATTTAATGAAGGGCGTCGTATTAGCAGGTGGATTAGGAACTAGGTTAAATCCTTTGAGTTTGGTAACGAACAAGCATTTATTACCGGTTTATTCTAAACCGATGATTTATTATCCTCTTGAGACATTGAGGGAATGTGGTATAGAGGAAGTAATGATTGTAGTATCTGGGCCTCATGCGGGTGATTTTTTATCTATATTGAAGAATGGTGAGGAGTTTGGTTTCAAGCATTTGGAGTATGCATATCAAGAGAAGCCGAATGGTGGAATAGCGGATGCATTATCATTAGCAAAGAAATTTGTAATGGATGATACGGTTGTGGTTATTTTGGGAGATAATACGACAGATGCTTCTTTGAGAGAAGCGGTTGAGGAATTTGAAGATCATGTGAGAGATGAAACAGTTCCGATGGGTTGTATTTTTTTGAAAGAGGTAACAGATCCATGGCGATTTGGGATCGCTGAAGTAAAAGAAAATCAAGTTGTGAGTATAGAGGAGAAGCCAAAAATCCAAAGAGTAATTTAGCAGTAACTGGATTTTATTTATATACGGCTGATGTTTTTAAATTTATTGATCAGTGTATACCTAGTAAGCGAGGGGAATTAGAGATAACTGATGTTAATAATCTTTTTATCAAGAATGGTATTCTTTGGCATAAAGAATTGAATGGTTTCTGGAAAGACGCAGGAACATTTCAATCTTTATTTGAGGCATCAAAACATTGGGCAATGAAGGATATTAATGATAAAAAATTATGTACTTGACACAAACGTATTAGTTTATGATCCTACGTCAATTTTTCAATTTGAGGATAATAAAATATGGATTCCAATATATGTATTAGAGGAGCTTGACAAGTTAAAAAACGAACATTCTCAACGAGGAATGAGTGCAAGGGATGCTTGTCGTCATTTGGATGAGTTACGAATCAGGGGAGAGTTAAGCAAGGGGGTAGCATTAGATAATGGCGGTTTTTTGAGAGTATATGTACCTGAGAAGCAAATAAAGGTACATGTAGCGGTTACCGACAGCATTGATTTTCATATTTTGCAGACAGCTTTATGTATTAAAGAGTTATCGAATGAAAAAACGATATTAGTAACGATGGATGTAAATTTACGAGTACGAGCGGAGGCATTAGGTTTACAAACAGCTACTTATGAGAGCAACAAAGTATCGTTAAGTGATTTAAACAATCGTGTTGTAGAGATTGAAGTTGGTTGGGAATTGATTGATGAGTTTTATAAAAATGAAAGTGTCAAATATGAAACATCTGATTTATTAGAGAATGCATCTATTTTAATGAAGAGTGGTAATATGAGTGCGTTGGCACGATATTCTTGTGGAAGATTATATAAATTAAATGTACCCAAGAAGGTATGTGGGATTGAGGCAAGAAATAATGAGCAGAAATTTGCGTTTGATTTGTTACTTAATCGGAACATACAGTTAGTAACATTGATGGGTCGTGCGGGGAGTGGGAAAACGATACAGGCTATTTCAGCTGGAATAGAGGCGGTAAAGTCTGGTGAGTATTCAAAATTAGTGGTAACCCGTCCAATTGTACCGATGGGTAGGGATTTAGGTTATCTTCCTGGTTCTTTAGAGGAGAAGATGCATCCATGGATGCAGCCAATTTGGGATAATTTTGAATTTTTAATGATGAATGTTGGTGCAAAAAATAGAATTGAGGAGGATTTAATTCAAATTGAGCCATTAACATATATTAGAGGTAGAAGTTTACCTGGTCAATATATTATTGCAGATGAAGCACAAAACATGAATCTTCTTGAATTAAAAACATTAATTACAAGATGTGGGGAGGGAACAAAGATTGTTTTGACAGGAGATCCTTATCAGATTGACAATCCATATTTAGATTGTGCTACTAATGGATTGAGCGTTTTTAGTAAAAAAAACTAAATAATAAAAAAAAATGTTGGACATATTTATTTACACAAGGGTGAGCGCAGTGCCTTGGCAACCCTGGCTGCAGAAACTCTTTGACAAGCGAACTTTTTGTTGTTATCATTGGAAACTCGGGAGAAAGCTGTACCCTTAGCAGGCGCCTCCTGGCAGCCCCTGGGCTTAAGGTGGTATGACTGACAGAGCGGAACAACTAGTCCTGCGTGCATGTGCAGCAGTGGAAGATGCCACCTTGGCCATGGGTATCGGTAACGACCCGGACCTGGCCAAGGGCCACATGTGCGCTCTTGGCAGCCTGTATGATGTCAGGGGACAAGATCCGCGCCGCGATCGTGGAGCATGCGGCGGCCTCGCGTGCCGCCGCATCGTAAGCAAACATCGCGCCAAGCCCGGTTCAATTTGTTATTAAAAAAAATATTATATTCTGAAAATAAGGTCGAGAGAATGTAATACTGGTATATATAATATATATTGGAGAAAAATATGGATAACTATAAAGAAAACAACGAAGAAGAGTGCCACGAAGAAGTAGTGGTGGAGTTAAAACCTTTACCTGTTGGTTTGGATCGGGCAACATCTGCGCGTATTATTTATCATAATGCGTTACAGCTGATGTTGTCAGGACAATCTCCGGATCAGGTTATTAATAACCTGAATGCTTTGATTTCTGAAGCGGGATATGAGGCATCATTCGTCCCAGGAATGGGAATGCTAGGAATGATGGTTACAGAGCCTGGTGAAAGCAGGGAAAGCGCCAACCGTTTCAGGCAACTAGTTCAGTCTTCACCAGAGCTGGCAAAACCAGCTCTTCTTCCGGCAAAAGAGCAATCAATTCATTCGGACGGAATGAATTGTGCTAAATGTGAGGAATATTTCCCAATGGCTGAACCAAATGTTGGTACAAACTTTGTTTGTTACAGCTGCAGAAATCCATTAAATTAATTATTTCCTTATTATAAGAAAAAGGGGGCCTCTTTCTTAAGAAGGCCCCTTTTAATTTCTTATAATATTTAATATTCTTTGTTCTTCGGCTTCTGCGGGAGATTCGCCTCCAACAAATCCTTTTTCTGGATCAAAGGAGCGAACATGTCCAACTTCATGAGCGATTACACTAGCAACTAGATTAACCATTTCATCTTCAGGAATCTGTGATAATTCCTGTTTTAAGCGATTAGCATTTATAAATACTACAGCGGGATCTTCATTTGGTCCGGATTTTACATGACCATAATCAGATGATGGAACAATTTTTATTGTTCTAATTCCTTTGAAATATAATGGTTCTTTTTGTTTTATTTTTTTGATAGCAGCATCAACAATGGATTCATAGGGTTCAATTATTACATTTGGTGATTCTAATTGAGCATCTGCTAAATTTTCTAAATATTTTAGAATATTTTTGAATTCTTCCAATCATAATATTATGTAGGGATAGTAATGGTACAGACATATCTTGAATCAAAAATTAAAGAGGCTATTTCATTAGCTGGTGGTAATTATGAACCAAAAGTATTATCTATTTTAATAGATTATTATAATGAGCCAGATAGATATTATCATAATCAGAAGCATATTGTTGATATGCTTCAATTATTTGATAATAGTTGTAAAAATTTACCATTTGTATGTTATTCTGAGATTTTGCTTGCATGTATTTTTCATGATATGATTTATATTCCTGGCAGACAGGATAATGAAAAGCGTAGTGCAGATTATACTTCATATATATTACGAACAATTAAAGTTCCAGATTCTTCTTGTACGAGAATTATGCAAATGATTAATGGAGAAACTAGAAGTATAGATGAGCAAATCTTTCATGATCTAGATTATTCCATTTTAGGTTCAAATGAAAATGATTATAAAATTTATAAAGAAAATATAAAAAAGGAATATTTATTAGTAACTGATGAAATGACATATAATACAGGAAGATTGGCATTTTTAGAAAAAAATGAATCATCTTGTTTTTTGACTGAATATTTTAAGGATAATTTTGAAAAACAAGCAACAATAAATATTAAAAAATGAAAAGGAAGAAATTTTGAAATATATTAAGATTTCTGAATTAGTTCACAAGAGTTGTTCTGAAACAATGCGCGGAATGGATCCGGAAAAGGAATTTTAGGAATGGATCCAGAAGACAGAAAAAACATAATAATGTTAATGATAATAATTGTATCTACATTTTATGTAATAATTTGGATGAGTTGCAATTCAATTATTAGATTGAATTGGAATATTTAGTTATTGAGATATGGGCAAATTTATAAGAAGTGCATTAGTTGAAAATGGTTTGGTAAAGAATGCTAATCAAACTTATGATGGGATTCT
>JAAUSR010000163.1 GCA_012032555.1 Thioploca sp. | reverse complement strand
CTACCTTGATCGCTGGCAATATCGCAACCCTCGCCGCCGCAAGAGATTTCTCTTATATGGGAGTTCATGTAGGAAAATGTGGTATTGGCGGAGGATCTCTTTGTTCAACGAGGTTAGAGACGGGAAATGGTGTACCTCAATTAACGGCATTAATGGAATGCAGAGAGGGTGCCGAATCGGTACCAAACAATAAAATGAGTATTATTGCTGATGGAGGTATTAGGAAGGTGGGAGATATTGTAAAAGCATTAGTATTTGCAGATGCAGTAATGCTTGGAAATATGTTAGCTGGTACAGATGAAACGCCAAGTGAATTAATTAATATAAATGGAATTGATTATAAACGTTATGTAGGCAGTTCAACACATAAAACAAATCATATTGAAGGTGTTGAAGCTCTTGTTCCTTACAAAGGATCTGTTAAAAATGTTTTACAAAAAATTAAAGAAGGTGTTAGAAGTGGAATGTCTTATCAAAATGCTAGAAACTTAAATGAACTTAAAAAATATGCTAGATTTATAGAACAATCAAATGCTGGACAAATTGAAAGCGCTCCACATGATATATTATGAAACAAAAATATTTAATTACAATTGAAGCAATCGCACCAATCATTGTAGAATTTGAAGTTTATGCTTCAGATCCAGAAGAAGCATTTAATTTAATTGATAAATCTCCACACTTATATAAACCAAGAAAAATTCCTCAAATATTTTTTAATAAAATGAGTAAAAAATATTTACAAATTAAAAATATGTTTAATTCAAAAATTGAAATCAAAAAAATATATTAAATAAAATTTGTCGAGAGCGGTTAAGATCAAGCCTTTTCTTTTTTGAAAGGTTTGATAATGATAAAGTATTATGTATTAGACGTAGAGACAACTGGATTAAAAGCTGGGTATCATGAAATAAATCAGATTTCTGTTTTAAGGGAATCGGATAATAAACTTATTTCTTATGATATTCGTGTTGATTATCCAGAAAGAGTAAACTATCAAGCTCTTGAAATTCAGGGTAAAACCAAACAGGATTTATATAAGGGAGAAGATAAAAAATACATTAAAGACTATAATAAGCTAGCACCAGTCCAAAGGTGAGTAAATTAAGCAGCGCAAACAGAAAATTAAGCGCATGGCTGGTCAAAAACGCCTCAATCCGGTCGTGGTCTCCGATGCGCTGGATGATGTCCCCAGTATGTTTACTATTAAAGAAAGCGATAGGCAACCGCATCAATTTTATCAGAAAATCAGATACCAGGGCGATATTGATTTTGGTGCTAATTTGAAGTAAAATCCAAGACCGGATAAATTCAATGCCAACCCGGCTCAATACCAGTACGATCTGAGCTAAGGTGACTAACACAATAAAATTCTTATTTTGGGTGTTGATCCCGATATCTACCACGGCTTGGGTGAGGAAAGGGAAGATCAGCTGAATAATAGCTCCTGCCAGTAGGCTCAAACAAAGCGTAGGGATCAAACTTTTATGAGGCCGAAGGTATTTGCCCAGGAAGCTTAGCCTAGTTACGGTCAGATTTTTGGGTAGCATTTCTTCTTCAAAAAGGCCGGAGTAGGTTCTAGCAACAGCACTACCCCTACTTCCTCTTCATCTATGGTAATGGATGACCAATGGTCGATAAATTCTGTTTTGCTGAAAATGGTCTTTTTAAGCGCCGGGTCTGCCACCCATACCTGTTTTTCAGTAACCCGGTAGACTACGGTAAAGTGGTTGTTTGTCCAATGAACAATGCACGGTTTAGGGGCTTGTTTTCTAAGTTGCTCATATGATACTTTGGCGGCTAAGGTTCTAAACCCAAGACTTTCTGCTGCATCGGCAATACCTAATAAAGATACCCCTTCTCGGGTGATAAAACATTTCTCACGAAGCAGCTCCAGTGAAAGAACTTTGCCTTAATGTTTGCTGACCATCTTAAGGCAGGCAGGGCCACAATCCATGGTGTCCCGTTGGGGAACGAAGGGGAATGTATTAACCATTTTCGGCGAGGGGGTTTTTAATTAAAACAATATTTATTTGATATTTATCAAGAATGTTATAGATTAATTTTACAATACCTATTTCTTCTTGAAAGAATATATCTAATGTAGATATGCCAATATCTGAATCCGCAACTCCCTGTATTTTAAATACTTCCTGGTCTCCTATAGGAGTACTCATTTTTTCTTTACCAACCACTTCATAAGAAACTTTCATATTTAAGATGCCTTCCCAGGTGGCCCATTTTTCATCACCAAAATAACTACCAGCTAGTGCGACATCTTCCCAATGATTACCTATTTCTAAAGGCAAGCGTATGTAAGGAAACGGAGCAATCTGAAGAATTCTGAAAAAAGACTCATCACGAAAAGGGTGTAGCCAAATGTTTTTCTTAGTTTCTATTAGTCCTGTACCAATTGTAATACCTCCTTTACCGATTACTAGTTTGTAGTTAATCTGAGTTTGGCCAAAGTTCACCCTCTTAAATAATTTCCTCTTGACAATATCAAGTCTAATTTGTTCTATCATTCTTTTATCAATACTATCTACACTCGTACCTATTTCCCAATCCATTTTATCAAATCGTATATCACCAACATAGACTTTTCCTTCTAACTCAGAACATACCACCTTATAATCATATATAAAGCTTCTCCCAACTTTATAAATTTTATTATCCCTATGTGGATGAAAACGAAAAGGATTTTTTACAGTTTTATACAATTGAGCTTCAGCTTTTGTCCAACATAAGTTTAGTGTAATCAATAAAATAATCAAAATTTTCATGTTATAATTTTAATGATAACTTAATAGATTGATCCCAAGTTGCTTGATAAGGATTGTAACTGCAAGGAGCTTCAAACAAATAAATATTTTCAACCTTTTTATTCGGTATTCTGGCATCCACACACATATATCTAAATTCACAATCCTGACAAACTTTAATTATATCTTTGTTGATAGCCCAATACTTGTTAAACCCTTTATTTCTTAAAAGTTTGAAAACGGTATTATGCTTAACTGAACCAATAATTTCATCAGAAAGTAGGGATGTTCTTACATTTCCTTGCTGGTCAATAATTATTTTCCGGTTATAAAAACTATTATGTTTTTGACTTTCAGTAAAAAGTTCTATATTAACATCAAATAATTTTATGTTTCCTGGCTGATAATGAATAGAAGATCTTGTATACTCTATTCGGTAGTAAGCTTCTTTTTTCAAGAAATCTACATCAGCATTGTACACTAAGATTTGATGACAAAAAGGGAAATCAAGAGGTAGTTGTTCAATAAAGGTTTTATCATAAAACTGAGCGTAGTCTATGGACAATTGTACCTCCCTCGCATAAGTGTCACGAAATGCTATCAAAAAACCTTTTAAAGTCTCTTTATTAACTTTATTGGCTATCATATATTCTTTATCTTTTAAAAAGTCGTAATATTCTTTTTGGATTGCATCTGGAATTTGAGATAATATTTTTTGTTTTTCTATGATATCATCAATAATCAAAATTTAATATAATATATTTGATATAAAATCACATCTAAGTCTTTCTAAATCATAAATAATACTTCTCAAATATCCTTTAACGGGAATACAAGTACGATGTATTTGAAAATTATATTTACTTTGCATATGAGAGAGCACTTAAAGATTTGTACAGACTTTTATATGCGTATACCTTGCTCTTCAGTCCTTTATTCTCGCTTAAATATAATAAACTTTTGGTTTTGCCGATTTCAATTGTGGCACACTGCTTAAGGAATAGGAATGCCATCGGAACACTTTTATTATAAATTTTTTCATTTTGATTGATCATATTCAATAAGTTTTTCAGCGATTCTTTTGTCTAATTTGTAATTACAAGGATGAGATACCATATCAAACTGCCCACTCGGATTAACTTCCAAAAATACCAACTCATCATCCAAATCATAAATTAAATCTATAGAACTTGTATTAAGATTAAGTTCTTGTGTTAATTTCCTTAAACGATTAATAATATTATCTGGCAATTGGAAAGGCACATTTCTGTTGGGTTTCAAAAAATCATACCTTCTATATTAACATATATTTTTACTTAGGTGATCCATCTCTATTATCTCTTTGATTGAATTCACGTATCTCGATAGAACCATTAGATTTATCAATCGTTATTGTAACCTTAGTTTTTACACCACCTACCATTTGGGCCATTTCTTTTTCCTAAATAGGCTGAAAAAGTGCTTCGTTTAATCTTTGTACTTTCATGTTATTAAATGTTTAAAATGAATAAATAAGTAAGATGCCTCAAAGCTAATCCATACGGATGCAAGCAAAATGCACTACTTAGGCTCTTTTTTATTGGGTGG
>JAAUSR010000162.1 GCA_012032555.1 Thioploca sp. | reverse complement strand
CTGATTTAAGTTTCACTTTGACACATCTCGGTATTTTCACCGACCCTAGTATATGATAAGCCGGTTCTTAATGACATTGTTGCTGTGCGCACCTTACTCGCTCTCCGGTTAATAAGTATTACCAAGTAAGGATAGTTAAGCGGTCACTGCCATTAAGTTAAGAAAAATTTCTCCCCGCCTTGTCAAGGCGGGGCTGGGGGTGGTTGAAAAAGTTAATCTTATTCAACTCGTTAATTACCACCCCCTCACCCCCTCCTTAGTAAGGCGGGGGAAAACTACGCTTAACTTAATGGCAGTGTAGTTAAGCGGTTGGTTTGGCTTCAAAACCCAATTGTCTCCACGCCTCATAAATAATTACTGCTACTGCATTAGCCAGATTAAGGCTACGATTGCCAGGTCGCATCGGAATGGTGATAACTTGGTTAGTGGGTAAAGTTTCTAACACACTGGGTGGTAATCCCCGCGTTTCTGGCCCAAATAAAAAACTATCTCCGGGCTGATAATGTGGTTTAACATAACAAATTCTACCTTTGGTAGAGCAAGCAAACAAACGCTTAGGTTGAATCATTTTCAGAAAAGCAGTTAAAGAATCATGTTCTTGAACGCATACCCATTCATGATAATCAAGACCAGCCCGTTTTAACTGTTTATCATTTAATTCAAATCCCAAAGGATGAATGAGATGAAGTGATATTCCCACATTAGCACATAAGCGAATAATATTACCGGTATTCGGCGGAATTTCAGGTTGATAAAGTACACAATGAAACATAGCTCAGTAAATCAGTTGATAACAATTACATTACCTTGAAGAAACTCAGATAGATTTAACTTCATAAGGGGAATTGTTTTGCAGTAAGTGACGTTGTATTATCTTACCTTATTTCTTATCTAATGCGTGTTCTGTTTCTCTGTTTAGGATACTCTCATGCCGGATATATTATCTCCTGATTGTGTGGGATTAGTAACGCCCCAGACCCACCATTTTTCAACGCCATTGGCGTTAGATTGTGGGCGAACTTTAGCAGAATATGATATTGTCTACGAAACCTATGGTAAATTGAATGAAAATCGTTCTAATGCCGTATTAATTTGCCATGCGTTGAGTGGCGACCACCATGCGGCCGGGTATTACAGTATGCAAGATAAAAAGCCCGGTTGGTGGGATACTTGTATTGGTCCAGGTAAACCGATTGATACTAATCGTTTTTTTGTGGTTTCTTTGAATAACTTAGGTGGGTGTAAAGGTTCAACCGGACCTACCAGTATCAGTCCCGAAACCAATAAACCTTATGGTCCTGATTTTCCAATCATTACTGCACGTGATTGGGTCAAAAGTCAAGCACGCTTAGGGGATGTACTGGGTATTTCCCAATGGGCAGCCGTGCTCGGCGGTAGTTTAGGGGGTATGCAAGCACTACAATGGGCGATAGATTATCCCAAACATTTACGTCATTGTATCGCGATTGCTGCCGCTCCTAAATTAACCGCCCAAAACATTGCTTTTAATGAAGTCGCTCGACAGGCGATTATGACTGATCCGGATTTTCACGCGGGACATTATTATCAATATAATGCTATTCCTCGCCAAGGGTTAATGTTAGCACGAATGTTAGGACATATTACCTATTTATCTGACGCTGCTATGCGCCAGAAATTTGGTCGGGAATTACGAGCTGGTAAAATTCACTTTGGTTTTGATGTTGAATTCCAGGTCGAAAGTTATTTGCGTTATCAGGGTCGATCTTTCGTTGATCGTTTTGATGCTAACACTTATTTATTAATGACTAAGGCCCTAGATTATTTTGATCCGGCTCATGATTATGGTGATAATCTTGCTGCCGCCTTAGCGAAAGTACTAGCCAAATTTTTAGTCATTTCCTTTACCAGTGATTGGCGCTTTTCCCCGGCGCGTTCTCGTGAAATTGTAAAAGCCTTATTAGATAACAAAAAGGAAGTTAGTTATGCCGAGATTAAAGCTCATGATGGTCACGATGCCTTTTTAATGCCTATTCCGCATTATATACGTGTGTTTCAAGCTTACATGCAGCAAATCAACATACCGGGTGAAAAATAATGGCATTACGTACTGATTTAGCATTGATTAGTGAATGGATTGCTAAAGGCTCACATGTTCTCGACTTAGGTTGTGGTGATGGCACTTTATTGGCGCATCTACGTGAGACGCACCAAGTTACCGGATATGGTTTAGAAATCGATGATAATAATATTGAATTGTGTATCAAAGCTGGGGTAAATGTTATCCATACCGATTTGAACCAAGGGTTATCAGATTTTATGGATAATAGCTTTGATTACGTAGTGATGACTCAAGCTATTCAAACTATTCGCCGTCCTGATAAATTATTGATGGAAATGTTACGACTAGGACGAGAAGGGATTGTGACTTTTCCCAATTTTGGACACTGGAAGGCACGCATTTCGTTATTTTTTAGTGGTGTTATGCCGATGTCACGTGCTTTACCCAACGAATGGTATAACACCGAAAATATTCATTTATGTACCTTACGGGATTTTGAAAAATTATGTGACCTGTTGGATATTCAAGTACTCCAAAGAACTGTTGTTGATACGAAACATTGCACCAGTACTGCTATGCGGTTAAGACCTAATTTATTTGGGGAAATTGCACTTTATCGGTTTCGGCGTAAACCGACTAAAATCTATCTGAACAAATAACTTATTTTGAGGAGGTTGTGTCAACCCTTTGCTTTTTTCGTTATGGCGTGTTTCTTTTGCCATAGCAATTTTTATAAGCAACCTTCTTAACAGATTATATTGTGGCTAAGTTCTTCACGGTATTCGGCAAAATTGGTCAGCGTATAATTGTTGCTGACCAACCGATATTGGCAATAATTCAGAAAAATGACGGTTTAGGCTTATTGACTTTTAGTGCATTCATCTAAATCCGGAGTGCCCAGCTAAAATTACAAGCATTGCCAAGCACTCCAAGGTAGATTGTTAGAAATCACGTCCAAGGGCTTGAGCGAGCAATTGTAACTCTTTCATTAATTGATTTAATTCTACTGGTGTTAAGGCTTGATCAGCATCACACCAAGCATCACAAGGCGTTGGATGCATTTCTATCAGCAAACCGTCAGCACCAGCAGCAATAGCCGCTTTCGATAATGCTGGTACCAAACTCGCCTTACCTCCAGCGTGACTAGGATCGACAATCACGGGTAAATGAGTTTCTTTTTTAAGAATCGGAATGGCGGTAACATCTAACATATTGCGATAAGCTTTTTCAAAACTGCGTACGCCACGTTCACATAAAATGATATTATGATTGCCCCCAGCAGCAATATACTCGGCTGACATTAACCATTCTGAGATGGTGGCACATAATCCTCGTTTGAGTACGACTGGCGTGTGAATTCTACCAACCTCTTTGAGTAAATCAAAGTTTTGCATATTACGAGCACCAATTTGAATAACGTCAACCTGCTGCTCTAAGAAAATGTCTAGGTAACGCACATCCATTAATTCTGTCACAATAGGCAATTGGTATTTAGCAGCGGCTTGACGAAATATTTCTAAACCTTCAATGCCTTTACCCTGAAAACTATAGGGACTGGTGCGTGGTTTAAAAGCGCCCCCTCGCATTAACCGACAACCCGCTGCTGCGACGCCTTGTGCAGCTAAATCCATTTGCGTTTGAGTCTCGATAGAACAAGGTCCACCAATCACTTGTATGGTTTTACCACCTATCGGAATTCTATTGACATTGATAACCGTATCTGAGCGATGCCATTCGCGAGCAACAATTTTATAAGGTTTAACAATCCGTATAACCTCTTCAACGCCTGGCAGCAATTGTAAAGATTCTTTATGGATTTGTCGCTCATCGCCAATAGCCCCAATAATCGTTCGTTCAACACCACGAGAAATATTCGATCCTAAACCAAGTGATTTGAGTTTCTTTTCAACTCCCTGAATTTCCCCTTCAGTAACCTGAGGATGCATGATGATAATCATGGATACAACGTCCTTTATTAAAATAACAGCGAAGAAATATAAGGCAGAAATGGGATTAGTCAAGCACATTCACAGCGTTCTTTTCTCCAGAGAGGGATTTTCTTATTCGTGACAACAAACCAATAGCTTAAACATATTCCATGTCGTGATTCCGGCTCTAACGAATCGTCCTTGTTTATCACCACAGTGACCTAATCAGGTTAGGTTTATTAACCCACTGAATAAAAACACCTTTCCATAGTACCACGCTCAAAATAAAGCTGTCGCTTTTTAGTTCTACCTAGGGCGTGTCATCAATTAAAAGGGTTGACAAAAACATTGATTTGTGAATCACCAAGTTTCATGGTAAAAACAGCTAAGCCAGCAAGATAAGACTAGCGGCAAGGTGAATAGCACCTAAGAAATGAG
>JAAUSR010000076.1 GCA_012032555.1 Thioploca sp. | reverse complement strand
ACCTATATTTTTATTGCATGATACAAAATATAATCTTTTTGATAAACAACCAAACCATCCTTACATTTTATGCGACAGATTATGGAAGAAAATTTTGATATAAGTGAATATGATGCAACTACTTTCTTCCCAACTAGTATTCCTGAATTAGCACATTTTGTTATTTCATTAAAACCAATTCCAATGGGAAATAATCCAATTTATACACATATACAAATGCCTATTCAAATTAATGAAGCGTTAGATACTAATGCACAAGGATTATTAACAGATTTACAAGCACATATGTTAGGATCAATTATTTTTAGTAATGGTAAATGGCGATTCCAACAATTAACATTAAATCCTACTATTATTGGAGCATTAAATGAGAGTGAAGGTTCTTCATTTTTATTTAGAGAAAGTATTAATAATGCATATAATGTTATTAAATTTAGACATTGTGCTATTGGAACATTTGATGGAAATGTTCAACAGATTCAATGGACACCTGTTGGTAATAATTATTTTGGGATGCAAAATATTGTTGAAAGAAAATTTTGGGGTGAAGAAAAATGGGATGTTTCTGCTAGATTTAGTGGTATTGTTAGAGAATTAGAAGTATTTGAATCAGCATATGTTAATGGTTGTGGATTTATAAGTGGTGGTATTTTATTAGATGGAACAGTACAAACAGCTGGTTTACATGAAAATCATGATCCTTTAGATGACCCAAGAATTATTATGTCAACTACTGGATTATGGCGACCTAGTAATGGAAATTTTTACAATGTAAATTATTATATGGAACCGGTTCCAATGTCTGGAATATGTGGAATGCCTGTATTATATGATCTTAATAATCCAATAAATGGTTTTTATATGCCTAGTGGTCAAAATATTGGTGGTTTAAGTACACGAAAAACATATTTAAGAATTTTTGATAGAGGCTCAACCCCTTCTGGTATTCCTTTTGGTCCATATGTTGGAACACCGTTAGGTAGTCCAGCTTTATCTTCAGAAGTTATTAGTTTAAGAACTATGTGGGATACTGTATATAATTTACATGATTTTGATTATAATAGAGGTCCCGGTGGTGCTCCAGGTTCTATTGTAGATAATTTTTATGGTATACCATTTACTGTTAGATCACCTGGTTACGGATTTAATCCTTATGACCCGGCAAGATGCGCAGGTATTATTACTGAAAGAAATTTATTAGATACTGAACCGGTAGCAGGAAGTTCATTTTATAGATGGAGTGCACCAGCTTTTATGGATATTACAATTCCTAGATGGTGGGTAGAAACTCAAGGTGAAAGATTAGAATTTGGTGTTCCTTTATTAGAAGTTGAAAGTAGTTTAGATACATTAACATTTGAATTATTAGAACATGTTTCAGTAGATACTAAAAAATTCGTTTATTATGAAAGACCTAATGGACCCAAGGAAACCGACCCTTGGGAAATTGTTGAAGAAGAAATTGATTTAATGGCCGGTAAAATCTTTAGAGTTCTTGCATTAAACACTGTAGGAATTTTTACACCAATTGATATTCCCCCTAATAATACTTGGATTCCAGTAACAACTACTATTCCAGAAAGAGATGATATTACTATTCCTGAAGGTTTAGGTGGCGGAACTACAGTTGTAGATGCTGCTACTAGTTCTGATGCTTTAATAACGCAAATAGACCCACAAGATGATAGATATGGAACTATTGAAGTTGATGCTTTTGTTAATGAAGAAAATTCTGCTATTCTTGGAGCTTGGAAATTGAAAGCATTATTTCATTATGATATAACTACTGGAGTAAATATTTTATCATTGCCGGATGAACAATTAATTCATGTAACTACTAGTGGATATAGTTCAATTCCTTCTGTTGAAATTGTAGGTTCTGGTACTGATTTCTTATTAAGATATAGTGGTGTTGGATTAACTATAAATAAATGGGTTATTAAAGCAAGAATTATTTGGACTGATTTATATCAATAAAAAACAAGAAAGAAAAACCAATGAGACACAAAGGTATAGTTATCCATTGTTCTGATAGTAATTATGGTGATGCAAATATAATTGATTCATGGCATCAAGAAAGAGATTTTAAACGATCAAATAAATATATTAATAAATTTTATCCATTAAAACATATCGGTTATCATTTTGTAATTCTAAATGGTTATATTGATAATTCAAAAGATTATGTTAGTGAATTAGATGGTTATATACAATATGGTAGAGCTCTTGGTGAAGTCGGTTCTCATGCTATTGGAAATAATGAAGATGTTGGAATTTGTTTAATTGGTAAAAAGGAATTTTCAAATCATCAAATTATTCAATTATATACGCTTTGTTTAAAATTAATGCTAGATTTACGAATTGAATATTCTGCTATTATTGGTCATTATGAAACTAAATATGAAAGAAATAAACCTGCACCGAAAACTTGTCCTAATATTGGTATGAATAGAGTTAGAACAAGATTAAATGCAGTTCAGACTCAAGCTATTAATTATTTATTGCAAATTTAAAAAAGAAAGGCCCAATGCGAAAAGGACTAATTTTTACACTTTGCTTTATTTTAGGTTATTCTACATATGTATTTGCTCAAGCTATTAATAGAAATCCATCCCCTGAACAACAGGGAATGCCGGGAACTACTATTGCAAGTGGTTTTATTAGTTGTGTTAATGCAACAACTGTAACCGCAATTTGGAATATTGATACTGATCCTTTGAATATTGATACTTATGATTATTTTGCAATTCCACATGGAAGTCGTTTATTACTTTCTAATAGTGATTTATTAGATACCGCGTTTTGTGCTATTGTTAGTTCACCGGTTGCTACTTTAGGAAATCCTGCAAATAATTCTGCACATATTGTTACTGATGATGATGGTCCTAATGGTTCAGGTGTTTCTCAAACAATAACTTTGACTCCCGGTTCTACAAAACTTGAAATTGTTGATTATTATAAAACATTATATGGCCCGGGTGCTCGTTCTAGAGTTTGTAGTCATCCTGTTATTGGTTCTAAAACTTCTAGTATTTCAATTGCTTCTACTTTAATAGCTTCGACTAGTAGAGTGCGAGATAATAAATTATCGGTATTTACTTCATGTATTGATAATACTGAATGTGTTTCTATTGCTGGAAATAGTCCGGGTACAACTTGTTTATCACAATCTTTAAGTAATTCTTTAATGGCAGAATCTATTAATTATGTAAGAGGTTTATATCTTAAATGCAATTGCACTGGTGCTGCTAGAATTGATTGGGCAGTAAATAGATAAATGAATTGGAAATATAGCTTAGGATTAATTTTTATATCAGCTTTTATTTCTTTAGCTTTTATTCCACCATGGAAACGTGCTGATAATATTGATGTTATAGATACTAGAATAAATAATAATGTTCCTGATAGTGGATCTTATGATAGTGGTTTAGGTCCTGATACTGGACCCGATGCTGGATTTATTGCAACTAATGATTATTATTTAAAAACTACTTCATCTAATTATTTTACACATGATGCAAATGTTAGTTCTACTAGTTGGACATTTTCAGCATGGTTTAATAAACCACCTAGTGGACAATTTATTATTGAAGCAGGAAATAATCGTGGTTCAATTCTTCTGGTACTTCTATTATTGATAATTATATTGGAACCGGTTTTAGACGAACTAGTGGTACTTTAACTGATACTAATAGATATCACATTTTAATTGTTTATGATAGTGCGGTTCCATCATTAGATGTTTATATTAATGGTGTTTTAAGAAATGGTGGTATTGGCGGTTCTATTATAGCACCTTCAGCATTTACAATAACTTATTATCCTTCTAATGATGTTAATTTTGGAGTTACTGATCCTTATAGATATTTAGATGAAGTGATTTGGTTTCCTAATAAAAATTCTGTGACTGTAAGTCAAATAACTAATATTTTATGCGCGACAAGAAATACATTAACAGATACTAGTTATGATTGTACTAGTGCAACAACTGATATTAGTTATATTTGTGGATTAGCTTCTAATACTAGTTGGATTGGATTTGAACAAAATGGTGTTGATAGATGTTCAACAATAAATGCTTTACCAGTCGGTTCACCTACTTATGCTCAATATGCACCTGATAGTGGATGGTTAGCTGATGCTGTAACTCCAGATATTGGATGGGTTGATGGTGGTGTTTTACCATTGGTTATTTTAACTTCTCCAAGTTATACACATTGGAATGGTGGAACACCACAATTACCAATTTTTATTAGTCCATTAGCATGTGAAGGTGATGCTTCTACTTGTGCATATATGACTATGGATGGTTCAGTTATTCCAGCAATTGATAATGATGCCGGTTCGGCAGCTATGGTTTCTGCAATTAGAACTATGGGTCAAGAGTTAGATGCTACTGTTATTTTAGCTAATTATGCTTTGCCACAAACGGCACCACATGAATATGACATGAATTATTTATTAAATGAAGTCACTGCCACTTCTAAATGGGCTAGAAATAATGGTTATCAGTTATGTCCTATTTTACACCAAGAAGTCACCGGCGATTATTATTATCATTTATACTATCCGGTTGTAGATGGTGGACCTTATGATGGTGGAATTGGTGATGGTGCAACAAGTTATCATGAGTTTATTTATAATAATATCACTATGCAACTTAATAATCATATTAGATATTTAGCTGATGCTTCAACTAATGTTTTTGATGGTTCACTTAGTGGAATTGCAAGTGATTGTTTGAATTTAACATTATTTGATTTGAAAAGTGTTAGTCCAGCTTTAGTTGATGCCGGTTTACAACAAAATAAAATTAGCGGAGACTTTTACAATTATGCACAAGCGAATGATACGGTTATGTCTTTTCCGTTGTTTGATACTAGTGCAATTAGCACTAACGATGGTTTGCATTTCGATCGTAACGGTAACACACAAATGGGTCAAATGTTGGGTAGAATATGGTCAAGAAAATATAGAGATTCAGATGCTAAAGAATTTATCCCGGTTAGTATTAGTATTGTGGATGCTACAACTTTTGATATAACTTATCAAGTTCCTTGTAGAATTCATGGCGATTGTGTAGATGACCCGCCAATTAGTATTGATATAGTTAGTATGATTGCTAGAGCAACTCAAGGTGCTATAAATAGTTATGGTATTCATTTTTGGAAAAATGGAATATTATTAACTCCCGGTGCTATTAGTAGTGCTATTCCTCAAACTTGTACTGTTCCCGCAACAGATTGTGCTATTAGATTTACTTTTGCATCTTTACCAGACTTTGATTCAATTAGTTTTGCAGATACTTATGGAAAAGTATTTGGCGATCCTGATTATTGTTTTGGTCCTAGTTGTAAGTATTCAGGTGGTTCAAATATTGTTTCTAGAGTAAATTCGGCATGTTTTAATGGTGGAATAGATGGTGGTTCGTGTATTGAACAACCGGGATTTAATAGATTTACAGTAAATCCTTATGATAGTGGTATATCTCCAGATAGTGGATTTACTGCAACTAATGTTTATTATTTAAATACACCATCACTTAATTATTTAAGTTTAGCTATGACATGGACTAATACTCAATGGGTTCAAGCAGGTTGGTTTAATTTTCCACCCGTAGGTGATAAAGTTACTAATCCTATTGGAAATTATAGAGGACAATTATGGAATAACTCTAGTCAGTTAGATTATCATTTAACTATAACTTCTGGAAGAAGATCTTCAGGTACTTTTACTGTTGGAAATAGATATCATTATCTCGCGGTTTATGATAGTACTGGACCGACTTTAGATATGTATATTAATGGAGTATTAGCAAATGGTGGAATTTTAGGTGGTACTATAACTAACACTCCGAATACTCAAACCGGTACTTATTTACCTGACCCTTCATTTCCTAGTGGTACTTCAGTATTAGATGAACAAATTTATATGCCTGGAAAAGCTAGTATAACCACTCAAGAAATTGCAAATATTTTATGTGCAACAAGGCATCCAACTATTGATAGTTCTTTTAATACTTATTGTATTGGTGCTACAACTGATATTAGTTATATTTGTGGATTAGCAACTGGTACAATATGGCTTGGTATGGAACAAAATGGAAACGATAGATGCGGGACATTGAATGCAACCAATAGCGGCACTCCTGTTTATACCGCTTATTAGTACACCTTTTAATATAGTAACTCCAGAAGATTTTTGTTTTGGTGAATGCCCAACATATAATGATGAAGATTGGTTACCGGTATTTTATAATATGTTTGCTACTTGTACACCTAAATCAACAAACCCTAATGATTTATATAAAGATTATTAGGTTGTAGTGTTCGACTTAGTTGCAATATTTATAAGTTAAATGGTCCTTTAGTATTAGATAGACCGCATAAAATAAATGGTTGTGGAATGGGTGGTGGTTGGGGATTAACTGTATTAAAATTTTCTAATACTAGTGGATTATTAGCTTTAGGTTTAAGATCACAAATCACATTAGAAAATTTACAATTATTAAGTAATACATCTTCAGTTACTTATGGATTAGATGCTGAATCTTCTATCACTTTAGATAAAGTGCAAATTAATGGATTTGGTAAAGGTTTACATATTCGCGGTTCTTATGCACATAATAAAACTAATGCTAATGGTTGGTTTTTGAATCGGGTAACAATTTTAAACACCGGAAATTATGGTTTTTATGTAGAAGGTGATGATGGAAATGCTGGATTAGCACAATTATTAAATATTGCAATACTTGTTTAATGACTAATCCTAATGATGAATGTTGGTGCTTAAGAGATAGATCTTTCTTAGGAAATACTTATATTGCGCCTCATTGTGCTTATAGTTGGAATCCTACTTATGGACCTAGTTTAGGATTTCCACAATATATTATTGAAGGAAATAATGCCGGGACTACTTTAATTAATCCATATCAAGAGACACAACAAGCTGGTAGTGTTTTAAGTGGACGTACATTAGTTATTAGTGGAAATATACAAAATGTTGGTGATATAACTACTCCTATAATTAGTAAAAATACTAAAGGTGTTTTATTTTTTACTGATAATAGTAATAGTAAAATGATGCTCGGTGATGGAACTAATGTTATTAGATTTTTAAATGGTTCAAATGATTATCGATTTAGTTTTGATTCTCAAACTAATGCGTTTGTTTGGAAACCAAATGGAGCCGGTTTTGGTGAATTATTAGTTACTAATTCTAAATCTAAAAATGCCCAAAATATGCCATTAATGGCAAACAGAACATGGCTTGGAAGGAATGGAGGCATTTATTTTGGTGGACCTAATACAGCAATTGCTATCATTTATGGGAATGATGATCCAAATATTATTTTTCCAAATTGTAGTAACTATCCCGCTGGTAGCCAGTACATTAACATTTATCCTGTCAATAGTAATGTTAATTATGTCTGTATTTGTAAAAACAGAATAAAGCCTAATCCGGGTGGTATTTGTATTAATAATGAAAAAGAATGGGTGAAAATAAATAATGATTAAAAAAGAGGTGGTTGCTAAAATAACTGATCACTCGGTAGAGTTACCGACTTGGTTAGTTATTCCTTTAATTGGTGCTATTAGTGTTGGAAGTGTAATTGCTTATCAAACAAAAGATGCTATTAAGAAAGTTGATATATTAGAAGATAAAGTTGGTATTCTTCAAGAGAAAACTAAATTAATAGAATTAAATTTAAAAGCTATTTGTAGAGCCACTAATGCTTCTTGTTTATATAATTATAAGGAGAAAAATGAAAGAAACGAAGACAATTAAAACTTTAGTTTCTGAAAACGGTGTTACTTTTGGAACCGCATTATCAGCATTAATTATTTTCTTTTGGCGAAAAATAGATGTTGATGTTATGAATCACCAAGCAGAATTAGTAGGTATTCTTAGTGTTATTTTTAGAGGTATTCAAGCATTTGCTCAAAGAAAAGGTTGGTTAGTAATTGCATTAATTTTCTTAATTCCGAATGTGAGCTATGCTAAAGATTTAAATACTAGAATTATTCTTGAAGAGAAAAGTGTTCCGATTACTGATACTTTAACTTCATCGGTTGGAAAATGGTATATTGCTCCATCTATTGCAACTGGTGTTATTGCTATTGATTTTGGAAAGCGTAGACAATTTGAAGCTGGAATTGATTGGTCCGGTTGTTATGGAGTTTTTTATTCACCGGAATTTTGGGATAAATATGGTGATTCACCAATTTTAGGATTATCATTATGTATTCAAGGTGGCATTTTAACTAATCAATCTAATGATGAGGCTGGAAGTGTTCATTTTGCTGGAACGGGGACTGCTGTATTAACTATTGCTAGATGGATTTTAATTGGTGTTGGTTATAGACAAAGAATAGCATTATCGGAAGGTGGTTCCGATTATGGTTCAGTTGTTGCAGTTTTAGGATTAAATTTAGCGGTTTTTTGATAGGGACTAACCCTATGCCTCTAGAACACACGAGGATGCCCTGGAACGCGCCCCTAGTATGGGGCGTCCCAGAGGCCCACCCGGAGCACGAGCGTCGATTGTGGGGCTGATTTCGAGGGCTTGCGGTGACCACCGCCGAGAGCGTATGGGGCCTGACCGGCGGCGTCTCGAACAGGAGGCGGAAATTATAGTAAAAGTAACAAGTTTAATCAATTTAGCAGCAAAGTTTGGTGATTTAATTTATTATGATAATGGTTTTGTTATTCGAGTATATTGGATGACAAAATATGGTTTAATTTTTTTGACAGAACACAGAAAATGACAAACGAAAAAACATGTAAATTTTCTTTCAATCATTATTTTGGTTATACTGCAAATAAACAAATTATCTGCATTGTATCAATTATGGTTATTGTTTTAGATAAAAATGAACTTTATTATGAATTTGCAAGGGCTATTAATACTTGGGATATGAATGATATTAAACTTGCTAATAGTGAATTGAAAGAATTTTTTATTAAAGTCGGTGTTATATCTACATTAGATGTAGCAGATAAATTTTTTGATAGTTTATATAATATCAAAGCTGCTTTTAAAGATGGTGTTCCAATTGGAAGTTAATGTTAAAGAATTTCAAAGATTATCAGAATTAGCAGTTGAATATCATAAAATTCAAGTTGAACTAGCTTGTTTTTCTATTGATGCTTTGAAAATGCAAGAATGGATTCGAATTAAAAGAGATTCCCCTAGTGGTATGTTTTATCCTTTTATTCGTTCACAAGGACAACATATTGAATTAAGTGAAAAAGCTCTAGAGATAGAGCTTGAAGCTAGAAATATTATTTATAAATTACAATTACATACAAGTATGGTTCCTAACATCTTTCGATGATAGGTAGGCTTGTTGATTTTTAGGGTATACCCAAGCCTCTAGGGCCTCGCCGGGGGGGGCGTTGGCCCCCCTACGGTGGCGCTTCGCGCCAGCCCTACGGGCTAGGGTATACCTGAAAAACAGGAATAGTCAATGTGTATAGTGTCACTCTCAAAGGCGGAGGTTTGTTTATGTGCCACGAATAAGTAAAGATGAAGCAAATCAATTTAATGTTGTTGGTCTAAGTGAATGGTTAAAATATGTAGAATCTTCAAAAACTCAAAATTGGTTAGTAAAACAATTTGTTCCTAGTGGTGGTATTGTTTTAATGACTGGTCATCAAAAAAGAACGCAAAAAACTTATACCGCAATTTCATTAGGTTTAGGAATTGCACATGGTACTCATCCATCATTAAAATAGAAGAACAAGGCCCTGTTATTGCTATTCTTGAAGAGGGTGAAATGCACCCTCTAGCTTATAGAATGAGAGCAATTTTACATAATATGGGAGTGAAAGAACCGCCCAAAGATTTTTATTTAGCATTTCGACCATTAATAAAATTGGATAGAGAAGAACATGTTAAATTAGTTTTAAATGCGGTTAAAAAATATAAACCTAGATTAGTTATTCTTGACCCATTATTTCGTATGTTAGAAGGTGATGAAAATTCACAGAAAGATATCAATAAAGTTATTGATGCACTATTTAAAATAAGAGCTTGTGGCACAGTTATTATGTTATTAGCACATCTTAATACAACACATGGTGATAATGCACAAAAAGATATTGATTCTCAAGTTCGCGGTAGTTCATTAATTGTTGGTTCTTATGATGTACATTTAGCTTTACGTAAATATACAAATAAAACTAAACATATTGATTTAACAGTAAGAAATCGAAATGGTGCTGAAGAAGAATTTGCTGTATTTTGGAAAATTAAAAATGATGAAAATGATTTTCCAATAGATGCTGGTATTCAAATTATTCAGAAAGGACCGCAAAAATGAGCAAAATAAAGGCACGGTTAATTATTTTATTAGGTATGATGATTTTAATCAATAATGCGCTTGCAATTACTGCATTTTATTTTGCTATTAATTTTTACCTTATTATTGCATTTACAACTATTTTTTGTTTAATTTATATTTATGCTATTGCAACTAGCGTTAGTGATTTATGGGTTTCTTTATATGAATCAATTATGAGAGCTAATGCCGCGTATACAAAGAAAAGTTAATTTTAATTTTTCTAATCCTTGGATGGCTATATTTAAGTTTAAATTTGATACTAAGATAATTTCTTTTTTGAAACAATTAAAATTTTGTACATATGAACCAATTAATAAAGTATGGTTTGTTCCTGCTGATTTAGTTGATCAAATTAGTAAATTTTGTGTAAGTATAGGTTATGGTGTAGATATTGAAAGAAATTATAATATTCCAACATCTGTTCAAACCAAAAGTACTATAAAATTATTTGATTTTCAACAAGCATTTATTGATGAAATAAGAATTAAACGCAGAATGATATGTGCTTTTGAAACCGGTTTAGGTAAAACAATAACAGCTATTGAAGCTCTTAAACAAGAAGGTATTACTGATAATATTTTATGGATTTCTAAACGATCGTTATTTGATGATCTTAATATGCAATTTAAAAAATTTAAAGCTCCTAAAATTACTTTAGTTGCATGGGATAATATTCCATTAGATGGAAAATATTATAATGCAATAATTATTGATGAATCACATTTTGCTAAATATAGTGCTAAAACATATAAAGCTAGTGCTAGATATGATAATTTAAAAAAATTATTATTTTTTCAAGATTATTCAACATTAGTTATAGGTTTATCAGCAACACCATTTCCTGAAGGAATTTTTGATGTTCATGGTGTTGCAGAATTATTTTGGCCCGGTATTTTTAAAAGTAGATGGGCTTTTGCATATACTTATGGTGAAATTGAAGAAAATGAATATGGTGTTGTACTTAAAGATATTAATCCAGCATATGCAGATGCATTAAATAATCGAATTAGTTATTATGTTAAAAGGCAAACTAAACGCGGTTTACCGGTTCCTATTGTTGAATCTTTTGTGTATAGAATTAAGAATGATATTAAAGATATTAATTTTGATACAATTTCAACTAAGGAAGTTCAAGCATATTTAGATTATTATCGTTTTGATAAAATTAAATATTGTATAGATACTGTTAGACAAATTTTAGCAAAAAATTCATCACCTAAATTAATTGTTTGTTTTAATGTTGATATTGTTAAAGAATTAAGTAGAGAACTTGGTTTAACTTATATTGTTGGTGCTACACCATTAAAAGATAGGAACAGATTATTAGCAAATGAAGATACTATTGTTTGTTCTATTGAATGTATTAATGAAGGTTATAATAGTCTTATGTATGCTAGTGAAATTATTTATTTTCAGCTTTCGCCTAAAACAAAAACAGTAGTCCAATCACTAGGCCGTCTTGTAAGAATTGGTAGTAAACATAATATTATTAAAGCTCATTTTATTATGATGAGTGATACTGTTGAAGAAAAATTAGTTATACAAGTTATGCGTAAATTAAAAGCTGTTGTAAACATTATTGGTGATTCAACAAGTGAAAAAAGTTTAATTAGTGGCCTCGAGCTTTTTGATAATGAAGATGATAATTTTAATGAAAGAATTAATGCTTTACAATACTGGGACCTTGACGGTCTAGTCGAGCTAGAGGAGGACGACTAACCGCCCGGAATCACTCATGTTTTTCCCCCTTGTGCCCTGCCTTTGTCCATGTCTATAGTGCGACTTCCCCGTCTAAATTTTTTGGGCGGGGTTGAAAGGAAAAATGAACGAGAACATTTCAAATATTCCCACTGTCGAGTGGGAAGAAATTGAGACTCTTAGTTTTGTGGTGAATGAAAAAGTGGCTGCGCAGTGCATCCTGCGTATGCAGCCACTGAAGTACCCGCGATTTTCCATTCAGTTTAATGTTGAGATTCAGAACGATGATGATGGAGAACCCAAGTTTGGGCATCATCTTCCGGTCTCTCGTTTTGTCAATGGTGAGGTAACTCCCGATTTTGGTGTTTTGGATTTTGTGAAGTCTTGCCCCGATCAAATCCGAGATTTGATTTCGGACGCAATTGAGAATGCGTCCGAAATCAGGAAGCTTCATGAAGCTCAGTCACGTGAGCTCAGGGAAAAGTTGAAGGGAAAGAAGAAGAAGACGAAGAAGTAAATTAAATAAAAAAAAAGATCACTGAGGACTTATAGAATCGGCCATAGCTAGCTGGATAGCAAACTGAAATTGCTAAGGCAAAAGTAAGTTGGTGCGGGAATAGGCTATGGATTCAGAAGTTAACTTCTGAATGGGCTATCAGCAAAGCCGGGTTGGCGAAATGGTATACGCGGGAGACTTAAAATCTCTTGTTCTTAGAACATAAGGGTTCAAATCCCTTACCCGGCAATTAATTAATTTTTTATATTAAAATTTATTTAAGCAGGAAAGCAATGTACACGAAACTGCGATGCCAAGAGCTGAAGTACGGAGAGTCACTTGATGACTACACCCGCAATCCAAAAAACCATGTTTTGATTCTGAAGTCTTTTTTTACTGAGCCGGATGGAAGCAACGCTCCCAATACGGCCGAGCTCAAGTTTCTCATCACTGATAAGGAAACCTATCAGGAGTGGAAGGTTCTCGTGGTGAATCTCTATCGAAAGGATGGTGGTCTCGACCCCATCTAGCTTCCAATAACTGAAAATTAGTTATCCCCTTGATTCTTCCTAAAGGTAAAATCAAAACGGGGGATTTTTTTTGTCTTAAGAAAAATAGGGCACATAGCACAGCGGTTAGTGCGTTCGGCTCATATCCGATAGGTCCTAGGTTCGAATCCTAGTGTGCCCAGAGGGTTTATAGCTCAATTTGGAAGAGCAGCGGATTTCTAATCCGAAGGTTACAGGTTCGAATCCTGTTAGACCCGAATGAATCCATAGCTCAATTGGTAGAGCAACGGACTTTTAATCCGAAGGTTGTGGGTTCGATTCCCACTGGATTCATTTATTATATTTTTATATTAAAAATATTTTTATATTAAAAAAAGAAAGAAAACACAAAAATGGAAGCCAGCATAATTAATATTTCTTTTCAATATACACCTAAATCTGGTAGTAAATTAGTAGCTAGAAAAATAACTAATCAAGTTAGACTTGTACAATTTTCAAATTCTTCTTATTTTATTTATGGTGGTGTTCCAATTTCTTATATGGCAAGTATTCAAGGTAGATGGTTCAGATCTGATTTAATTGGTCTTTGCACAAAACTAGTTTATTATTATGGTGGATTTGTTTTTGATGATCAAGGTCGCATTACTTATCATTGTCCTGCTCATTCAGCAAATATTGTTAATAGATTAATCATGGCAACATTTTCTGATAAGTGTTCGATGGAAGATTATAATGGTAACATTGGTAAAATTTTGGCTTATACTCCTGCATTAGTAGATAATTGTATCAATTCTGACTTAACAAAAGTAGATTTTCATTATGATTATAATGATGATTTTAAGAGAAATAACTATGAACGTCTTTGTGCACTTATTCCAATATATAAAGATTTTACTATCCTTGAGGATACTTTTGAACAATTCGTAAATTATTATGGTCCTGATAAGTATAAAGATTTCGCCTCAGTGAGCTAGTTTCGAAAAGCACTTAAGTTCTTTTCTCTAAAAGAAACTTAAGTGCTTTTTTTTTGCCTAAAATAAACAAAGGAGTAAAATGAAATTAGATTATCAACCATACAATGATAAAGGTGTTCCTGGTATTCATAGTTACATTGATTTAGTAAATTGCCCTAAAAAAGTTTATAATAAATTAAATAGAATTAAAAGTGAATATATAAGTGATGGTGCTGCTGTTGGAACTATTTTGCATCATTGGGCACATGCTTTTTATACAATACCAGAGTTTGATGGTGATTTAGAAATTCAATTTCCAAAAGATTATCCTTTAAATGTTATTCAAGAGGGTAATATTGTTGGTAAACGATATGTTACAGATAGAAATGTTGCTGAATTTGGAAAAATACTTCATGCTGAACAACGAATTATTTTCCCATCTGATGAATTATATAAAGAAATGGGTATGCCTTTTCCTATCCCATTTAGTTTTCAAGCTGATTTATATACTGATATTAGTAAATATGCTGCTGTTGAATTAAGTAAACAATTTTTAGTTGAACCTAAAAATGGTAAATGGCTTATTGATCATAAAACATATTCTAGACGTAGTAAAACTATTGTAGATGAACATTTAGCTATGTTACAACCAAGTATTTATTCATTAGCTATGAAACTTATGGGTTTTGATAACAATGGTTGCATTATGAATTTTGTATTTAATTATAAATATTATAATGAATATATGATTTTACCTATTGAAACACCTGATTCTCATATGCGTGAAACTATTAAAACATTTTGGTATTTAGTAGGTGGTACATTATCTGATATTAATGATGGTTTATATAAAGCCAACCCGGCTATGTGTTTATTAGGTTGGAGTCTTTGCCCTCATTTACTTTTTGGTTCTTGTGATAGAAAGGATACACAACTATAAAATGCCAGCAATAAGCAATAAATCACAATCTTTATCAAATTTAGTTAGATCAAGTAATACATTATACAAGTTACCAATTATTTTAATTTATGGACCGCGTAGAAGCGGAAAAACTGTTTATGCTTCAACAATTTCTAAATTTATGCCGGTTAACTTTAATGAACGCACTAATAATGATCCACCAATAACTTTAGAAGATATTTTATGGATTACTTATGATGAAGGTGCTTTAGATTCGCTTAGACAATTTAATATTATTGTTCCATATGTTGTTGATCCTTATCAAATTATGCAAGAAAATAGTATGACTGAATCAGCTGCTATTTCATTTATTTATGAAAATTTGAATGAAATTCTTTTAGCTAATCCAAATATTAAATTTGTTGTTCATGATACTATTAGTCAGATGGATAAATTATTAACTGCATATATTGCATCAATTGTAGAAAATTCTAATGATAGTCAAACTATTTATAGATTATTGCTTGGTAGACATCAGCTTATTTTTAATCAATTACAAAAATTAAAAGCTACGTCTGTTTTACTTTGTCATGCTAAAGCTCTTATTGAAAGAGCTACTAAAGATGCTAAGGTTAATATTGATAATAAAAATATTAAAGCATCTAAATTTCACATTCCAGCCGAAATCGGTCCGGACATAACCGGCAAAGGGGCTGAACTTTATTTATCTAATTCATCTGCTGAAATTGTAGTATTAAATAAACGTGGTGCAAAAAATTTGATTCAAAGAACAGTTCATTTTAATCAAGTAGATGGTTTTGAAGCTGGTTCGAGGTTTGAAGGATTTAATTTAGATAATGAAAAATTCCATCTTAGATCAACTTTACAGAAGATTGGTCTTGTTAATCAAGACCAATAAAGGAAAGAAAAATGGGAATAAAAGTTAAGGTAACCGATTCAATTATTAAATCAGCTATTGATAGATATGGTTTAGCTGAAGGTTGGTATGGTGGGTTAGTTATTGCTGCTGATGCTGTCGAATCCAAAGATTCTCATCATATTATGTTACAGATGACTTTCATGCCTTTAAAGGATTTAGAAGATATGGATTCTAAGGTCGGGCCAACAGCCCGATTTAATATGGTTACTCCATTTCAAAATGCTAATTTTAGCGATCATATTGCTCCTGATACTGGTGGTATCTGTATTTCCAATATGAGAGCTTTATATGGTGTCGATGAGATTCCTTATTTCCCTCGCAAAGATAAAGATTCTGGAATTTTTATGTTTGAAAATGAACCGATTGATGAAAGTGATATCAATAAGATCAAGAAAGAAATAACTATCAATGCTTTGAATAAATTAGCTGACTTGCTTGAAACACCGGCTGAAATCATTCGTAATGATTATTTTATTTACTTCCATGTCAAGCATGATTCTTATGGTGCTAATATCGATAAGTTAGCAGCTGAGTTACCGGCTGATGCTTCCTTAGTTGATATGTCTTCTCCAAAGAATTATAAGGTTATTCTTCCAGAGCGTAACTAAAAATTAAATAAGGTGGGGAAAGAAGATTTTCGAAGTCTTCTTTCCCCTTTTTTTTGTGTTTTTTCTTATAAGAAAAAGAGGAAATGCATAGACCAAAAAACAAAGATTTAAGATTTTTAATTTCGAATAGACTTATAACTATTTTTGGTAAAGATACTAATGCTATAGTTGCTGCAAAAATTAATGTTACTGAATCGCAAGTTAGTCAATATAAAAGAAATTTAAGTACACCTGGAATTGAAACTTTATTTGATATTGCGGTTACATATAATGCTAGTTTAGATTATATTTTTAATCTAAAAGATGAGATTAAGACATGACTATTTTTATGAAACAATATGAAACTAAAATTGCAACTAAAAAAATGCATAAGATGAAAGTTAATATTATTAATGAATTACTTAAAATTTTTAATGCTACTGATGATTATTTATTAGAAGAATCTTTACATAAAATGCCATTGGAAGGATTAAATTTGTTAATGAATTATGTAAATAAATTAAATAATGTTTAGACAATCTATGCGAATTAAATCTGATTTATTGCCTATTTTTAGCGAACGATTTAGTAGATTAACTATAAATAAAAAACATAGAGAATTAGCAGAATTATATAATGTTTCATCTTCTGCGATTTCAAATTGGAAAAATGGAAAAACAATGCCATCTATTGATATGTTATGGAATATTGCTGTTTTTGAAGAAGTTACTATTGATTGGCTAATTGGACTTAGTGATAATATGAAAAATGAATTGTTATTTTTGTAATAAACAATGTAATAAATTTGTCACAAAACAGAAATTAGCAGTTTGTGTTAATTGTCCCGCGTTTGAACGTATTGATAAAAATGGTGATAGATATTGGCAACATGAGTATATTAAAATTAATGGTGCAAATAAATATGAAATATTATGTAAAATTTTTGATTTAAAAACATTATCATTTCTTGACTTTGAAATGATTGATAAGATGTTTAAAGGGCTTGTTATTTTTGCTGCTGAAAAATATGTAGATGGATTTCTTGCCGGTTGTTCTATGTCCGATAATAAAGATATTATAGATGGAGATTCGTTAAGGGGATGAAAATGGAAAAGCTAAAAGGCTATGCACTTAATTTAATATATAATGATGCACCTAGTGAGTATTATTATAATGGTATTCTTAAAGATTGTTTAATAAATGAAAGTGTTTATGATTATATTTCTACACCTTTATTTTCATTATTTGAGTATAAACGTTTTTATATTTTTAATATTTGGGATAAAGCAAATGATATTAAAATAAGTTTAATGGAAATTGGTTATAAAACTTTAATTAAAGAAATAGAATTTGAATATATGATAACATCTATTAATGTAATTGAATGAATAAACCCGGTATTAAGTTTGATAATGATAAAATTAGATTTGATTTAATTCCTTTTGATGTTTTACAAGAAGTTGCAAAGGTTTTTACTTTTGGAGCAAATAAGTATTCAGTTGATAATTGGAAAAATGTTGAAAATTATAAAGATAGATATTTTGCGGCAGTTATGAGACATTTAGCTTCATGGCGTATGAATGAATTAAAAGATAAAGAATCTAAGTTATATCATTTAGCACATGCCGCGACTTGTATTTTCTTTTTATTATGGTTTGATATGAAAAACAAAAATGAGAGTAATAAAACAAGTATTTAAAGATGATTGTATTTGGTCAATAAAAGCTGAAATAAATTTTGATAGACCACGTCTTTATTTACATTGTTTTGATAAAATAACAAGTAGAGAAAAATTATTTCCTATTTCAAGAACTAATGAAAGTAAATCTATTTCAGAATTAATTGAAATGCATCAACGTATGATAAAATACTAATGGTTTTACCTAAGACAATTATTTTTGAGAATTGCATATGGACATTAGATATTGCACATTATCATCCAGAAAAGGTCATATTATTTATTGTTATGATGGAAGTGCAATATTCAAAATGTGGTATTTTCCATTAACTAAAGATTTTGATTTTATGGAAACTATTAAACAACTATGGACCCTAGATCATTAGGGGCTAAATGTGATGAATGTCCATTAAATAATAGAAAGCCGGTTAGTTCTGCATTTGGCGCTTTTCCTAAAGCTATTGTTTTAGGCGAAGGGCCTAATAATATGGAAGAGATTTTTAATGAACCACTTCACCCACAAGGTGAATCTGGTAAAATAATAACAAAACTTTTTGAAGGTGTTGGTATAATGCGTTCACGTTTAGTTATTCTAAATGCTTTTAGTTGTAGAGCTAATTTTAATGAAAAAGAAGATGTTAAAATTGCGGCAACCGAATGTTGTAAACCGCGTTTAATAAATGAATTACGTTATGTTATTCAACGAAGACCTTTACCTATTTTAGCTTTAGGAAAATATGCTTCAGTTGCATTAACTAATAATAAAGAAATTATGAATCATATGGGTCCTGTTACTAAAGGTAAAATAGATAATTTAGAATTTGAATATTTATCAACATTTCATCCAAATTTTATTGCTAAACAACCTAGTTATAGTCCAGTTATGTTACAACATTTTTATAGATATATTGATTATTTAAATAATAAATTACCTCCTTGGGATTGGAAAGATGAATTATATTTACCTGATAAAAATATGCTTGATGTTCTAAAATATATAAAAGCTCATCCTAATGAACAAATTGGTACTGATAGTGAAACTGATGGTTTATTAGATCCAATTACTAATAGACATAAAAAAGAATTTGGTAAATTAAAATTACTTAATGTTGGATTTTCAACAACTGATATTTCTGTTTCTGTTCCATGGAATATAGTTGAAAATGATCCTGAATTTGCAGAAATAAAAGCATTAACAATTGATATTGTTGCTAATCATCCTAATCAAGTTTATCAAAATGCTGATTATGATCTTCCAGTTTGGTATAAAATTTTAGGAATAAAACCGGCTATGCCTAAACATGATACATTAATAGCTTCTAGAATTTTGAATCCTGAATGGAAAGCTGAATTAGGTTTTCGTTGTGCTTTTGAATTTCATGTTGAACGTTGGAAAACTATATTTAAGATGCTAGGTGATGTTGCTGGTAAAAATATGGTAAAGCACCTTTAAAGGATAGAGGTATATATAATGGTAGAGATTGTAAAATGACTAATTTATTAATGTATGCACATTTTGAAAGATTTAATGAAATTCATATAGCTGATAAATTATATACTGAAATGCTAGAGTTACATAAAATAGGTTTAGCTATGCGGTTTCGTGGTATTGGAATTGATCCTTTAGCTAAAGCTAATCATGAACAAATATTTTATAAAACAGCAAATGATATTGCAGATAAAATCACAAACTTTACTAAAAAATTAGGATTTGATGACTTTAATTATAATAGTAGACTTGATATGGTTAAATTATTTATTGAAAAATTACAAATGGGTGTTATTAAAACAACTGTTAAAGGTGAACCGTCTTTTGATATTAATGTACTTTTAATTTATGCTAAATCTGAAAATCAAATAGTTGCTACATTAGCTCGATTAATTATTTCACATAAAAAAATAATGAAAACATTAGTAACTTATGCAGTTAACTTACCTATTAAAAATAGTGTTATGAAATGGATGAATAATAAAATGCTTCCAATAAGTAAAGTTCATCCAATATGGATTCCTTCAGCGACGAAAACTCGTCGTTGGGGTTGTAAAGTTCCTAATGTTATGAATATTCCAAAGGCTAGGCCACAATTTGAATTGCCTTCAATGCGAAATATGTATATTGGACATTATAGAAAAATACCTTATCTTTTAACCATTCCAAAGTAGGGTTTCCCCTATTGTAGGTCGTCCGGGGTAGTGGTACTCTTGCTCCAGGTCCCGGCCGAAAGGAAAAATTAAATGAGAAAAGCTTGGTTATCTCCAGTACCTGAAAAGTGTCAACTTTGTCGTTATAAAATCATAGATGAATTTTACGATGTTAATACGTTTGGAATGGGGTGGGCCATCGTTTGCAATGCTTGTTTTCATATTGAAGGATTCAAGCTTGGTGTTGGCTTCGGCCAACATTATAAGCTTGACAAGAAAGAAAAAACCTTTCTAAGAGTTCGTTAAATAACTAACAATAAATTAAGGCTCGTTACCTTAGTTCTTTGAAATAAAAGAGCTAAGGTAACGAGCCTTTTTTTTTATGCACTCAAGAAAAAGAGAAAAAAGATGAAAGCAATCTTTGGAGTATTTTATGAATCATGGAAAAAGTTTGATAATAAAGCTGATGGTGAGGTTTTAAATCCAGTAAATAAAATTTCTTTCTCTAATAGAGATTCTGTTAGATTGGGAATTCCACCCGGTGATTATTATAAAATTAATATTGTTGATGATTGTGTATATTATTATAAAATCGAAAAGGAAAACAAAGAATGAATGACTTTATTATTATTTATGAACTTAATGCTTTTCATGAATTTATTCAAGTATGGCAAGAAAATGATTTGATTTTTTTTGCTATTTCTAGTAATAATAATAATAAAACACCAATTAATATATATTATAATTTTCTAAGAAATTATAATCTTACAATTATATATATTCTTAATATTATTGCAACTCAAATTGATATTAATAAAACAGGTTGTCATATTTTAGGATTTTCTATTAGAAATGCTATTAAAAAGGTAGAATCATGAAGAATATTCTTAATGTAGTACTATCTAAATATTATAAATATTTTTATTTGAATATTTATGATAATGATGGTGAACCGGTTCTTGTAGTATGCCTTTATTATGTAAAATCTAATCCAATAATTCAAGAAAATATTATTATTAATAAATTAAATAAATATAATTTGAATTATCCTAGTTTTCTTAGTTGGATATTAAGAGTTAAAGATGAAGATTTTAATAAGATATTAAATAGCGATGATCCAATTAATAGCATAAATTTTTCTATGCAAAAGGAAGCCCATGAAGATTAACAGAGATAGTATTAATGCTGTTGTTAATAATGTTGTAGAAAAATCTAATACTGATGAACAACAAAATTTTATTGATGCAATTCAAAATGATAGTAATAATCTTATTTGTTTAGCTAGAGCCGGAACCGGCAAAACTTCTACTATTATTCAGGCGGTTAAACCTATGTCTAATTATCTATTTGCATCTTTTGGTAAAGATGCTGTTGGTGAATTAATTACTCGAGGTGTTAATAGTAAAAATGCTAGAACTTTGAATTCAATTTGTTTTAGTGTGATTAAGGATAATATTAGATATGTTAATGTTGATACTAGTCGTTGTTATAAGATTGTTAAGTCATTAGCTCAAAGGCGTTTTGGTGCATATATTGCAAAAATTATGGAGATTGTTAATTTTATTCGTGCAAGCGGTGAATATGAAATTAATGAACGTAATGAGTTTAATTTTTACAATGTTGCTTTGAATTATGTTATTGAAGAAGGTTATTATGATAACACTAAGTATGTTTCTGCTGAAGAAGTAGCTGAAATTTGTAATAATGCTTTGTGTATTCTTGCTGAATCTGGTAAAGAATTGGATTTATCTGATCAAACTTGGTGGCCATATTTATATAGAAATCAATGGAAATTTAATAATCTTGCTGAAACGGTTATTATTGATGAATTTCAAGATATGTCTTGGTGTCAATTATCAACTGCGATGAAAATTGGTACTAGATTAGCTTTAATTGGTGATGATAGACAAGCTATTTATGAATGGCGTGGTGCTTCATCTGATAATGTTAATCGTTGTGTTAAACAATTAAATGCGAAAATTTTTAAGTTAACTACTTCATTTAGATGTGCTAAGAAAATTATTGCTTTAGCTCAAAAATATGTACCGGATATTAAGGCTTTTAATAATGCACCTGATGGTATTATTGATTCTATTCTAGCATTTGAAACCCCTAAGCATGTTATGCCTGGTGATTTTATTATTGTTAGAAATAATGTTGATGGAATTGCACAATATCTTCATTTAATTAATAATAATATTGCTTGTCAGGTTCAAGGAACCGGTTTAACTAAACAACTTAAGGCCATTATTAAAGACTTTTATGATAGTAACAGTTCTAATTTTATTAATTGGCTTAATGGTTGGGCAAATGAAAAAACTGTTATTGCTGAAAATAATGGTATTTTTGATAGCAAATTTAATGATTTGGCAAATTGTTTAAGTATTTTATATGAAGCGTGTAATAAAGATTTAAATCAAGTTGAAAATAAGTTAGATTTTATGACTAGTGATACTAAAGCTGAAAATATAGTTACTATTGGAACGGCTCATCGTCTTAAGGGACGTGAAGCTAATAGAGTATTTATGCATTATAATTTTACTGAAGCTGATATTTCTGAACAAAATGTTAAGTATGTTGCTCTTACTAGGGCTAAGAAACATTTAACTATGTTGATAGATGGATAGAATATATATTAATATAATTATGTTATTACTTACATTTTGTAATTTTATTTTTAATAGCTTATTTGATGATGTAATTTTAATAATATTACTTTTTGGAATTTAGCTGATATGATATTATTAAAAATAGAATATGATTAATGCAAGTTTCAATATTAAGAAATTTTATTTGTCAAGCTGATTATAAATCATTAGAAAATAGAACTATTGCAATCTTATCTGGCGACCCGACTTTAATTAAATGGTTTCAAGATGATGTTGATGTTCATATTGAAACCGCGAAAATATTATTTGATATCGATAAAGTAACTACTGTTCAAAGAGAGTTATCTAAACAAGCTCGATATGGTTTTCATTATGGTGCTACATTAGATACTGTTTATGAACAAATATCAGGAAGATATCCTGATATATCTTTACGTGATGTTAAAAGATTATATGATAAATTAAAACAATTGCATCCTGTATTAGCAGCATATTTAGATGAAGCATATAATAAAGCAGTAAAACGTGATTATATTGAAGAACCGTTTAGTGGTTATAGATATCAATGTTATGGTAAAGTTGAACCGCCAAAAAGTAGAAATTTACCAAATCAAATGGCAGCTGCTTATTTAATGAATAAGGCTGCCAATAAAATTAATAATTTTTTATCCCTATACCCCTTTTTAGGGACTAATGATTTAGAAGAAAGTATATTAATGCAGGTTCATGATTCTTTCTTATTAGAAGGACCTGATCCATTTAGACTTTTTGATATTCTTAAAAATAATATGGAACAAGATGCTACATTAATGGTAATACAATTAGATTTTTAGTTGATATAGAAATTGGTTGGGATTGGGGAAATTTAGTTAAAGTAAAGTCTAGAGAAAATCTACCAAAAATTGTTAGAAATCTTTGCTTAAATGCTCCTGATAATTGTGTTGAAATAATTAAAATTTCTTTTGAAGAATGTTTAGAATTTTTTATTACAGAAAAATGGTAAGTTATGGTTTATATACTTTAGCAAATAGTTCTAAAAAAGTCAAAAAAAATTAAGTAAAAGTTAAAGAATTTTTTTCCAGAAAAAACTGCTTAAGCATTCTGGAAAAAATTCTAAGAAAAATTTCTTTTAGAATCAAAAAATTGGCGTGTCTTACGCGATTTCCCGTTAAATGACAGGTAGTGCACGCCGACTCTATTTCAAAAGTGAAAATAGTTAAAAAAATTATAGTTTGATAGTTTATTATCGATATATGTGAATGTAAGACTATTGAAATAAATAGTGCATTATCTTTAGTAGAATTGGTGTGCAAGAGACCTTGCCAATTGAAACCCAATTGAAAGGTCTCTTGCACACCGAATTATAAGGTTCAAGCATGATAAAGTAAGTCATAGGGGGCCGAACTTGCCCCTGGTCGAGGACCATGCTAGGGGGAGAGATACACACCTAGACGGGCCCCATCCTGGATGGGTGCCCAGAGGAATAGATGATGATTGAGTTTTTTAAGGCCGATCACCCACTATTGCCTGAAATTCAGGCAACGCTGATTGCTTCAATTTCGAAGCATATTGGCGTCACTGTTATTTTGCGATTGTTTGTGATTAATCCACTGCCTGCACCCGAGTATGGTTCAGAGTGGGCAAAAGAAATCGATTATCCTGGACTAATGGTAATGCTTGGATTGCCTTGCGTTGATAATGGACTGACCCCCGAATTGTGGGCAGATTGTAGCGTGTTCAACGAAACGTTACTTTCCTCGTGTTGGGGAAATGACGCGAAATCGTACGATTTTGCGGCGACGACAAGGGTGAATACGTTTGGCGTGGAGCCGTGACAAAAGCTACGACGGCTTCCGAAGCTTGGAATGAGCTTAATACGGCAATTAGCCATGCAATTAGCAATTTGCATGGTGTAATCGAAGCCCGCGCGGATAGGTTTCACGAAAGGTTTGATTTGGTAGACGCGTGGCGGAAAAATCTCGAGGATGATGTTCTGCACGACCTAGTCCTCTCGGGCTGGTCCCCTCCCCAACCCCTAGGCCCCTCGACCCT
>JAAUSR010000075.1 GCA_012032555.1 Thioploca sp. | reverse complement strand
GGGATTGACATACACACCCGTGACCACGCCAATTCCTTTGCTCACCCCTTTGGCATTGCCGCTATACTGACGACGAACCCACTCAATCTGAGCAGAATGCCGCTTATCTACCACGGTATCATCGAACCCGAGGTAACCTTGAGGACTAAACCCTCGATCCGGCTGCACCTTTTCCCAGACCAACCGAGGGGGAATGCGCTCCCACGTCAATCCCGATTACTCATGTCGTGACTCCACCTACTTAGCATGATCGGCAAAGTCGGTCAGCGTATAATTAATTTGAGAACTTAACCAAAATTGACAATAATCTAATCGGGTCATTTGGGAACTGATTGGATAACTCCTCTGAGGGGTAAAAATATCTTGGGAGAATTCTCTCCACAAACCGTCCTCAAATCAACTTTTAATTTTATTATTTGCGTAAGTCCTGAATTAGTTAATAACTGCGATTCTAACCATCACCATTAACTGGCTTAATGGTATCCGCCTAGCAAAGTAGATTCTTCCCAAATTTGCGCATTTTTTTCATCTATACTATTAATAAAAAGCTTTAGCTATTAAAATAAAATCGTTATAATACCTTCAACTCACCATAATAAAGAAATAATCAAGCTAATTTTAAAGTAGTCACTACATCGTCCTCAACCCATTCAACTAGGAGATTAAATCAATATGTCGACTATCGACATGACTACTATTCACACGACTGTTCAAGAAATCGTCCATAGCTACGCTTATCAAGCGACTGAATTAGTGCAAATGTTATGGCAAGTGCAAGAAAAACTCAGTTACATTCCAACTGCAGCGATTGATAGCTTTGCTGAAATTTTAAAGTTACCACGCGCTTATGTTGCTGGTGTAGCGGGTTTTTATAGCTTTTTCCATGATAGCCCACGTGGTCAATATGATATTTACTTTAGCGACAATATTATTGAACATTTGCAAGGTAAACCAGAATTAATGGACTACCTTTCAAAAAAACTGAAGGTAGAAATCGGTAAGCCACGCGCTGACGGTCGAGTGACCATTGATAATACCGCTTGTATTGGTATGAGTGATCAAGGTCCAGCGATGTTAGTCAATGGCTATACAATAACCCAATTAACTCAAGCCAAGCTAGCTAAAATTGCTGAATTAATTGAAACCCAAACCCCACTTTCCCATTGGCCAACTGAATTCTTTCGAGTACAAGATAATATCCAGCACAAACATATCCTCCTAGGAGAACCCTTGGAAGAAGGTTTAGCTATTCGAGTTATGCTGGCTCGAGGTGCCGATGCGACTTTAGCTGAAATTGAAAAATCTGGTCTACGTGGTTGTGGTGGTGCCGGGTTTAAAACCGCAGCTAAATGGGCATTTTGTCGCAACGCGCCGGCTGATCAACGTTACGTGGTTTGCAATGCCGATGAAGGTGAACCAGGTACCTTTAAAGATCGTGTGTTACTGCAAAGCTATGCGGATCTCGTCTTTGAAGGCATGACGGTTTGTGCTCGCATTATTGGTGCACACCAAGGATTTTTGTATTTACGGGGTGAATACCGTTATTTATTGCAACCCTTGGAAGCCATTCTAGCGAAGCGACGGGAACAAGGCTTATTAGGTGAACAGATTTTAGGTAATTCTAATTTTCTTTCGATATCAAAATTCATCTAGGAGCTGGCGCTTATGTTTGTGGTGCTGAATTAGCTTTGATTGAATCGTTAGAAGGTAAACGGGGGGTTCCCCGCAATCGCCCGCCTTTCCCAGTAACCCAAGGCTATCTTAATAAACCTACCGTCGTGAATAATGTGGAAACCTTTGCTTTAGCTGCGCGAATTGCTGTTTATGGTGGTGACGGCTTCGCGGCGCTGGGGACGAAACAATCGAAAGGCACTAAATTACTGAGTATTTCCGGTGACTGTTTACGTCCGGGGATCTATGAATTTCCCTTTGGTGTGAGCGTGCGAGAAGTTTTAGAAGCTTGCAATGCTCAAGATACTCAAGCCGTACAAATTTCTGGCGCTGCCGGTACCTGCTTATCTGCCAAAGAATTTGATCGCAAAATTGCCTTTGAAGATGTCGCTACCGGCGGCTCTGTGATGATCTTTAATCGCCAACGCGATTTGCTAGAAGTTGTGCGCAATTTCGCCCATTTCTTCGTTCATGAAAGTTGCGGTTTTTGCACCCCCTGCCGGGTAGGTACTTCGTTACTTAAAAATCTAGTGGAAAAAGTCTATACTAATCATGGTACTGCCGATGATTTAAAGGATATGAGCTATATCAGTCAAGTTCTCAAAACCGCTAGCCACTGTGGTTTAGGACAAACCGCTTCCAATCACATTGCAGATACCTTGAAAAAATTTCCCGAAATCTACCACAAGCGCTTATTAGTTGAGGCAAATTTTGAACCCGCTTTTGATTTGGATAGTGCTTTAGAAGATGCGCGCCAAATCACCGGTAGAAAAGATGAAATGGCTTATTTATAAACTGATTTAGGGAATACTTATGCAACTAGAAGAACAAACGATTACGATTGACGGACAAAAAATCCCCTTTCAATCTGGGCAGACAATTATGGATGCAGCCTTGGCTGCTAAAATTTATATTCCTCACCTGTGCTACCATCCCGAGTTTAAACCACATGGTAGTTGCAGACTGTGCACCGTTATGGTGAATGGACGTTATGAATCTGCTTGCACTATGCCATCTGTCGCTGGGCAGGAAATTTTAAATAATACCAAAGAACTCAATGAAAATCGGCGGGCACTCACTCAAATGCTATTTGTAGAAGGCAATCATATTTGCCCCGGTTGCCCTAAAACCGGTAACTGCCAACTCCAGGCGGTGGCTTACTACGTCGGAATGCTGTCTTCTCATTATCAGCATTTTTACCCCTATCGCGACCTCGATCCCTCTCATCCTGATTACGTCGTTGACTTTAATCGTTGTATCTTGTGCGAATTGTGCGTTCGTGCCAGTCGTGATGTGGATAAGAAAAATATCTTTGCGATTAGTGGTCGCGGTATCAAAGCCCATTTAATTATTAATTCGCCCTCCGGTAAACTGGAAGATACCGATTTTGCTGTCGGTGATAAAGCGGCCTTCGTTTGTCCAGTCGGTGCTATTTTACGCAAACGGACTCGCTATACTACCCCGATTGGGGAACGTTTATACGACAAGCAATCGATTCGGATTGTGGGCGATTCTCAGCAACTACATGCAGGAGCAACTAAATATGGCCGCAAATAAAATTCGGGTTGCCACCACTTCACTCGCCGGTTGCTTTGGTTGCCATATGTCATTTCTCGACATTGACGAGCGGTTACTGGAACTGTTAGAACATATTGAATTTGATCGTACCCCCCTAACGGATATTAAACAATGCGGTCCTTGTGATATTGGCTTAATTGAAGGTGGCGTTTGTAATGCAGAGAATGTCCATGTTCTAAAAGAATTTCGAAAAAATTGTAAAATTTTGATTGCGATGGGTGCTTGTGCCTTTAATGGAGGCGTTCCCGCATTGCGTAACCATTACTCTTTAAAAGACTGTTTAGAAGAATCTTATCTTCAGGGTGTGGGGGTAGTGAATCCTTTAATTCCCAATGATCCAGAAATTCCTTTATTATTGAACAAAGTTCACCCCATTCATGAAATCGTTAAAATTGATTACTTTCTCCCCGGTTGTCCACCTTCTGGGGATGCTATTTGGACTTTTTTAAATGAATTATTGGCTGGTCAAGAGATTTCTTTACCTTACCAAGCCATCCATTACGATTAGTTGAGCTAATCCCAAACAACAGCTTGACCAAAGAGGATTATGCGCATGAGCCAACTTGAAACTGCTACTCATTCAGAAACATTAAAACGGGTTGTTATTGAACCCTTAACCCGAGTTGAAGGACACGGTAAAGTTACTTTACTCTTAGACGAAGACAATCATGTTCACCAAGCTCGCTTACACATTGTCGAATTTCGAGGATTTGAAAAATTTATTCAAGGGCGACCCTACTGGGAAATTCCGGTTTTAGTACAGCGGTTATGTGGCATTTGTCCGGTGAGTCACCATTTAGCCGCTGCTAAAGCCGTCGATATGCTTGCTGGCGCTAGACAACTTACGCCAACGGCAGATAACCTGAGAAGACTTTTACACTTAGGGCAAATTTTACAGTCCCACGCTTTGCATTTCTTTCATCTGAGCTCCCCCGATTTATTATTCGGTATTAATGACGCCGTAGCCCATCGCAATATCATTGGCGTCATCGCTGATCATCCTGACCTGGGTTTACAAGGCATTCGCCTCCGTAAATATGGCCAAGAAGTCATTCGCATTATTTCCGGTAAACGCGTTCATGGTACGGCTAGTCTGCCGGGTGGTATGAATAAACCACTCTCTTTACAACACCGTGCTTTATTGTTAGCCGACATTGATCAAATTATTACCTGGAGCAAAGGTGCTGTTGATCTGATTAAAAAAGTCTACTTAACCAATACTGATTTTCATCAACGCTTTGGTTTGATTCAATCCAATATGCTCAGTTTAGTTACAACAGATGGGGCAATGGATTTATATCATGGTGGTTTACGTGCTAAATCGGCTAATGGTAAAACTATTTTTGATCACATTGATTATTGTCATTATCACCAATATATTCACGAAGAAGTCAAACCATGGTCTTATATGAAATTTCCCTTCATTGTTTCTCAAGGCAACGAAGTGGGTTGGTACCGAGTTGGACCTTTAGCCCGAATTAATAACTGCGATTACATTACTACACCATTAGCGGAAATCGAACGCCAAGAATTTAGAGCACATGCCAACGGTGGTTTGGTACAGGCTTCCCTCGCTTACCACTGGGCCAGGATGATTGAAATGCTCTATGCTGCTGAACGTATTAGAGAAATCCTGTTAGATCCGGTAAGCACTGGAACCGATATTGTTGCTCAAGGTGAAGAAAAATCTTTAGAAGGAATTGGTGTGATTGAAGCACCGCGTGGCACCTTAATTCATCATTACTTGGTTAATGACAGTGGTACCATTGAAAAAGCCAACTTAATTGTTTCCACTACTAACAATAATCAAGCGATGAATGAATCAATCCGGCAAGTAGCGGTAGAATACTTAGATGGGCAAACACTAACCGAAGGACTCTTGAATCACATTGAAGTTGCCGTTCGCGCTTATGATCCCTGCTTATCTTGCGCCACTCATGCGTTAGGTAAAATGCCTTTGTCTGTTGAATTAGTTAACCACAAAGGTAAACTCGTCGATTGCCTAATAAAAAGTTCGACCGGGGAAATCACTAAATAGTAAATCAATCGTAGGGTGGGAAGAATTTTGTTACTCCCACCTCTCAGATTAAAATTTTTTAGTCAGTTAAAGTATAATTTTGCTATTTAAGACTTTCATGAATAAATGAAATATCTTGTTATCATTGAAAAAACAGCTACTGGCTTTTCTGCCTACTCGCCAGACATTGAAGGATGTATAGCGACCGCAACAACAATGGTAGAGCTAAAACAGAATATGCAAGCAGCGATGGAGTTTTATTTAGTAACTGATGTTACGCAGTAGCGGCTTTAAAAGCGGAAGGCAAAGTGATTAATTTTAGCGTTGATCTTGATACATTCCATAAAGATGTGATTGGCTTGAGCATTTACCCGGCGTGCCGGAGATTTAGCCAAAGCCGCATTAGATTTTAACGACGGGTGAAAGACCTCAACTTGCCACCGTTTTGGGTAGATTGTTGTGAGAGTGTTCCAATCCGCTGTCAAGGGACTACAAGTCAGATGCAAAATGCCAACGTTCTCGTCTTGGTTTGTAAAAACCTGGCGAGCTAGGCGAACGGGAAAACTTAACCCCTTCAACCTTCCACAACTCTTTAGAGGTAAACTCTTCGCTACCAAGAAATCGAGTGAATTGAGCATGGCTAACCTCACCATCCAATAACTTCGACAATCCGGTAGCACTCGCATATCCAAACGTAATGCTTAAATAGTCTGTAGAGAGATTCAGATAATCTTGATTCATTTTTTTGCACTATACAATATTTGGAGCTACTGTGTAACATCAGTATTAAATCTAAATTAGTTTTGTTCAAGTTTTCCTTTGAGGTTTCAGGATCAAACCAATCCCATGGGCCGCTATAAACAACATCACCGGTTGTAGTCGTCCACCGTTCAAGAGCTAAATTAATTCTTTCCAAGGTACGCTCTGGAGAAGCACTCGATTTGCCGTGAAACATGACATATTGATCGTAAAACTAAAATCGTCGATGATGGCGATGCCACATAAGAAAAAAATACTCGGAACCTCCTCGGTTTTGCAAGCCTATCCAGAAGAAATCATCTGGTGGAGTCGCTTTAAGAATAAACAGTTCACACCCTCTTGAATGTACCCATGAGTTATCAGCTAAACTAGGGTGAGAACATATCCCATCACTTCGTCCAAAACCACGACACATAGGGATAATATCCTTTTTTTCTCGTTCCCACGCTGGAGCGTCACTGCCATTAAGTTAAAGGAACCGTTCCCCCCTCCTTGAGAAGGAGGGGGCTAGGGGGTGGTTAAAAAAATGTTACCGAATTCAGTGATTTTAAAACCACCCCCGCCTTGGTAAGGAGGGGGAAGTAAACTGCTTAACTTAATGGTAGTGACGCTTGGAGACTGTAAAAGAACTCCCAAAATCGATCATTTTCTACTCATAACTTATTGATTTTACGTCCTCGAAAATGCAGCAATTGAGGTTCTTTTACAGCCTCTTGGCGTGGGAATGCCTATCTTGACACTCCAGCATCTGCTAACTGCACCGCACCACCAGCACTTTGGCATTGAGCTTCAAGCACTTGGCCAGCGGCGGGCCGTCACTCCCAGTGAAGGGAACTTGGTATCGCCAGCCATCGGTTGAGAAATTGGTTGAAACACAAGCCGTGGATTCTCAATCAAATGATCAAATTGCACGTCACCACCGAAAGTAACGCCCGCTGCTAATTTCACACCATCGCCAATCGTCACCGCTTCCAGATGGCTACCGGCTTGAAATATTCACCTCAATCGGTTCCAAATTATGCACCACCAAACCATCTGCCAACCGGTAGCCCAAGCCAATTTTCAAAGTTCCAGTTACGAGTAATTTACCCTGATACATCAGTACATCTATCAACTCAGCCAGCTTGGGGATGACTTGGAAAGGCGCTAACTGAGCTAAATTATTATCCCACTCCACCGGTTTACCATTCTCGTTCAACATGATATAAATCGGTTCATGAGCGCCAATCGACGTATATTCAAGATAAACAACCACTTCACCAGCTTGCCCCACCTGAGTTGGATCGACTTGAATCTGACCCTGAATAGTTACTTCATCTGCTAAAGTGATGGTTGCTGGTGATGTCAATGGAGTGCCGTTGACAGCAATACCACCACGAATAGTGGCATAGCTAGGAACCGTTGCTCCATTTTTAGTAGATGCCGTCGCACCGAGGTTAGGAAAGTTCTGTAGTCCTGATTCTGAAGGTGGCACTGTTTGACAAACCCCGGCTGGCGCTTGAACATGGTCTCCACAAGTCACGTTATCTTCGACAATGACACCCTCACCCAATTTGACACCAGCAATGGAACTCCCAGATTTAATCGTGACGTTTTCCAATAAAGCCGGTGCGCTGTAGTTTCCACGGATATCGCCTTGTAAATTGCCGCCACTCAGATGAGCATTCGCTGCTAACTGAACATCACGGAAGTAACCACCGATTTGACTAGTATTGCTGATTTTGCCCGCGAGCGTGCCACCCACAATCGCTGCTCCCCGGAATTCAAAGTCAGCCATTTCACCATGATTATCAATGTAACCGGTAACGATTCCACCGCTTAAGTGGCTATTGGATTCTAGGGTTAAATTGGATACCCAACCTTGATTAGTTAAAGTACCAACTAACGTACCATAGGCAATCATGCCATTTGGTACCACAGTCAAATCAGTTAATTGTTGTCCATTCGCATTACAAACCCAATCAATTAAGCCGCTAGCGTAGCAGGCTGGTGTTTGTGGTGGTAGTAAGGAAAAAGGATCAGCGGCTGTGGTATCATCCGGGCTGGTGTTTCCAGTAACGTTCGGCTGAGTTAATTCCCAATGACCGTTGGTATCCGTGGTGACTGTTTGGTTGCCGAGAAGGGGGGTATCAGCGAGCAGATTATTTTTGGAATCAATGACGCTACCAACTACCGTTTGGGCGTTATCAACCGATAAGTTCGCTTCACCAACGATTGCCGTTGTAGTTGAGATTGCTTGAACATTAGGATCATGTTGAGAAGTGACGGTGATAGTTATCGCATTCCTAGCTTCTAATGTTAATGGTAAAGTCACTTCCAAGTTAAGTTGGACCATTTTTAAACCGTCAACAGTGATGGTTTCTGGTAAAATACCTAATGACCAACCTTGGGAATCATTTACCGTTAAGGTATAAGTATCGGAAGTGGGACCAACATTAAGTATTCTAATTTCCATCGGCACGGTGGTACCCGGCGCACCAAATAAGTTACCATTGGTAGAAACGACGACTTCATAGAGAATTTTAGCAGGATAAGTTTCAATGCGTGGTGCGGTTATTAAATCTTCTAAAGTGACCCCTTCATCTAAAAGGATAGTATCCGAGAAAATTTGGACTAATTGACCCGCTTTGAGAATAGAATGGTTATTGGCGGTTAAATCAATAATACCTCCTTGACCGACGGCAAGGGTAATCGTTTCTGCAGCGGTAATGGCATTGGTGCTCAGATTTTGTAAGTTGAGTTGCCAGTTATCGCCACCAAAGATGGCGATTTCTTTGCTGTCTTCAAGTTGCAGAGTACTTCCTGATAACATAATTTCGGGTTCAATCAGGATTCTGCCATTTCCACCTTTCATAACACCATTACTCATAACTTGACCATTAGAAAGGGCAGTTATTTCTCCACCTTTGCCACGTTCATTATGATAGTTACACCACCACGTTCTGGCATCACCCCCATGACCACTGGCAATTGTCCCACTGTTTTCTAATCGAATACTGGCTGTAACTAAAGTTTTTCCACCTTCTCCACCAGTAGCGTTGCCATAATTCCATTTATGTTCTGAACTAAGATTAGCTAAATCAGTTAAATCTGTGTCACAATCTCCTTCATGTTTAACAATAGCTGTGTTACTCGCTATACCTCCATTACCACCATCAGAAATTATATTTCCATTTTCGTAAGCTGGTTTTTGCTCTGGTCCAATAATACCTTCATTAGTAATAGTATTTGCTTCCACTATTATTGTGCCACCTCTACCACCTTGTGCATTGATGCTTTCTTGTTGAATATAGTTATTGGTTATATCATGACCACCTCGACCCGCTTTTATTTTTCCGCGATTAACAATGGAATCACTTGCCGTCAACTTTACATTGTTTCCCGCTGTTGCTTTGTGATTGAGTGATGATGCATCCTTACCATCTGCACCTAGAATTTCACCATCATTATAAATATTATCCGCAGTAACTGTTAGTTCGTAACCATATGTCCCTTTTAGACTAGCATTACTGGTCACTTCAAGCATTTTTTGTACATCAATGTCTCCCACGTTTGAGATTTCGCCATGATTGAAAACACCCTCAGCTTGAATTTTTAATGGTTGGATTGATGCAGTTTGTAAAGCACCACCTTGTTCAATCAGTAGTCTTTTAACCTTGATGCTGTTATAGCTGAACTAGTACAAAATGATTAAATTTCATTGAGAGTAAAAATGTCAGAAATGGAACACTGTTTTTGTTTCCTAATTGCTTTAGCCTGAGCCCATTTATGTTCAATTGGGTTCAATTGAGGCGAATAAGGTGGTAAAAAGAGAAGAATATGACCGGCGTGGCGGATGGCTTCTTGAATATCTAAGCGTTTATGAAAACTGGCATTATCCATCACAATGACACCCCTGGAAGGGAGTTTGGGTAATAAATCTTGTGTCACCCCAGCGAAAAAAATTTCTGAGTTCACATTACCCATTAACAAGGTCACCGTAAGTAATAAACCGGATAATAAGGCACCAATGACGTTGGTACGCCCTTTAGCTCCCCAATCGCGCTGACCAAAACACCTTTGACCACCAGGTGAATAACCGTATCGACGTGGCATATCATGAGCAAAACCACTTTCATCTATATAAACAATGGGTTGATTGGCTTGCTGGAACTCAGCTAACTGAATTTGGAAAAGCTGTTGTGCTTGTGGATTGGCTTTGGGATGTTGGAACGTTTTTTTTCCGGGAGAGGTTTAATTGTTTTAAAGCATAAGCAATGCCTTGCTGGCTCACCCCAAAACGGGCCGCACGCTCATACGGATAACTATCCGGGTGTTCTTCAACATCTTGAGCCAATGCTTCCCAATTGAGTTTGGTGGTGGGTTTATTTCGAGTTCGTTGAGGCTCTATCTCTTTAGACCATCTCGCTACACTCGCTTGGCCAACACCAAATCGCTTGGAGACCGCTAATAAGGTTAGATTTTCTTGTGTTTTGATGGCTAATACTTTTTTCCTAAAATCAATTGAATAGGTCATAATTAGATTATAATTCTTTTAACTTGGTAGATTCATCAATTAAACTCGATCGGTATTAAAATACCTTCTCATTTTATTTTAATCGTTTTATACTAGTTTTGCTATAATAAAAGAATGTTTGTTCATTACTTATGTTGCCATCACCCAGTTCCCACCTATAGATATAAGGATCACTACCAATAGGTGCAACAACTTGAGCATTAAAATTAATTCCCTCATCTAAAAATACCACCTTATTTGCACTATCGTTTTTTGTACAAAACCACCTCACACCATTTTTCACTATCTATCATGGTATGACCATTTTCATCACAATCTCCGCTCCATTCTTTAAACTGCCAATCCTTCTCCGGCACCGCCGTCAAAGTAACCTTCGTACCAATATCGAAAACGTGTTGACATTTATCCCCACAATTAATCCCAACTGGCTCACTACTGATATTACCTTGACCAACAGTAGTTACCGTCAAGGGAAAACGTAATAGCTGAAAATTCGCAGTACAAGAACGCAAGCCACTCATAAACACTTCACCATCATCACAATCGCTTTGCCAACCGCTCCAACCAGTGAATTTGGAATCGGCTGCGGCTGTAGGAATCAGCCTAATCCAAGTGGCAGTATCAAAAGAATGGGAACATTGGGTTGGGTTGGGGCTAGTGTCACAATCAATGCCACTAGGATTGGTAGTAACTCGACCGTGACCATTGCCACTAAAGCCGATGGTGAGGTTCATGGTGGATGGTAATAGCGTTGCTGGTGGCGTAGATGGTAATGATGGTGTCGGTGGTGTTATCGGTGGCGTGGTTGAAGATTGATGGGTTGTTGCAGATACTTCGGTACTTAGCGCACTGGTTAAGTCGTTTTGTTGCATATCATGGGCTGGGGTATAGGTTTCCACTACAAAATAATAAGTCGTATTAGGTGATAAATCGGTCACGACATAGCTCGTTGCGCTTTTATCATCAGCGGTCGTGGTCGTAGTGGGGATGTAAGGTCCACCTGTAGTCGTAGCATATTTCACTCGATAATAACCACCATCACCCGAATACAAAATCGGTGTCCAACTAACTTCAATACTGTTTTCGGATAAAGGTGTCGCTTGTAGGTTAGTCGGTGGTATCGTTTGTGTTTGATCCCAATCAGAGTCTTTGCTACTTAGGAAAGTCAGTAGGGTTGGATCTTGAGCAGTTAATTGGTTATAACTTAGGTCTAACTCATTGAGAATATTTAGGTTAGTTAATGAAATAGGAATTGAACCAGTAAGTTGGTTATAGGACAACCAGAGTCCTTGTAAATTAGTTAATGCATTCAAATTAGGAATTGAACCGGTTAAGCGGTTATAGTTTAGACCGAGAATTTGTAAATTGGTCAACATATTCAACCAATCGGGAATCGAACCGGTTAGGTGGTTACCAGACAGAATAAGCCCTTGCAAATTGGTCAACATGCTCAAATCGGGAATGGAACCCGTTAGTTGGTTATAATATAAATGAAGCCCTTGTAGATCGGTCAACGCACTCAAATCGGGAATTGAACCGGTTAGTTGGTTGCCAAACAGCCTGAGAAGTTGCAAATTAGTCAACGTACTTAAATTGGGAATCGAACCCGTTAGTTGGTTCATATACAGATCAAGCGCTTGCAAATTAATCAATGTGCTTAAATCTGGAATGGAACCCGTTAATTGATTACCAGACAGATCGATAACTTTCAAATTAATCAAGGCACTCAAATTGGGAATAGAATCCGTTAGTTCGTTGCAACACAAATTGAGTTCTTGCAACTGAATTAATGCACTTAAATCTGGAATCGAATTGGTTAGATTTTTCTGATTTCTATCAATTTTAGTAACATACCCACCATCACAAACTACTCCTGCCCAATCACTACATGGCGTATTCGTCACATTCCAATTATTCGTAGCGCTATCCGACCAATTTGGACCATCGGTGTTGTTATAAAAATTAACTAACGCTTCACATTCTGCTTGGGAAATTCCAGCTACTGCCGTACAATCCGTTGCTGCCCATATGCTGGGTAGCCAGAATAAATTGCAGCAAAAGATTAGAATTAGTGGAAACCAAAGCAGATCAAGAACTGATCTGTTTTTCCTACCGTAATGAATTATCATAAATCTCCCTCTAAGTTTAAATAGTCATTTAAAATAAGCGGGAATTATTCTCTGCCTCTGCTAATACGAAAGTCAAGTAGGTGAAATAAATTTTTTTATTACTCTACCAAGGCGTACTGCGCTCAAGGCAAGTTGGTTTAAGAGATCATCTAATCCCGACACTGGAGAGTAATTATGCTCGCCATTAACTTCTTCTTTCGGATTACTCGAGGGGAGGGCTCCAAATTTTTCTTAGATTTGGAGCCTGCTCCGGCTAAAAACCGAAATCCTCTATAGCGTTGATAATCACCATCTTCATCCCGGATTTTAAGCATCAAGTCGTTTAATGAGAGGAATGTCTGGCCTGGGTAAAGGCACTATTGCTCACCGTTGGCGATCCCAGATAGTCAAAGAGTTCATTGAGCTGCAATTGTAGACTTTTCACGCTTTTTTGGATTATTAACACTATCATCCTTGGAAATATCAATTTTCTTATTCTGGTAAACGCCCGGTCTGTCTTACGATTTAGTTCTTGAAATGATTCTGACTCTATCAGGACTCGATTTGCTGAGACAATTTTCTCCACTGTTTTCAGCTCCAATTCCTTTATCTTTACGGTGAATATTTCATGTTATTATATCTTTCTTCTTAACTTAATGGCAGTGAGGCAATACCTACCTTACGTGGCTGATAAATTCTCCGGTGGTGACTTCTCTCGTTACCCAGTTCTACTTGGTAATGCCGGTTGGTCAAACCGGCGAAGCAAAACTTCTTAGGCAGACACGACCAAGCAAAGTTTAGTAGCAGGCAAATAACACGCCCTAAGTTGAAATAGCTAACATTTTTTCCAGCGCTACCCGCGCTGGTTGAGCTTCTTTTGCCGGAACTTTAATTTGATTAACGACTTGACCCGCAACTAAATTTTCTAATGTCCAGAGTAGGTGTTGCGCATCAATACGAAACATAGTTGAACACATACAAATTATTGGTGACATAAAGTGCACGAATTTACCTTCGGCTTGGCTAAGTTTGGCTAATCGAGTAACTAAATTAAGTTCGGTACCGATAAGCCAGCGCGTTCCAGGCGGTGAAGCGTTAACCGTTTTAATGATATATTCAGTTGAACCGACTTCATCCGATTTTTGACATACTTCAAAAGAGGCCTCGGGATGAGAAATCACCTTAGCATCAGGATAAATGGCACGAAACTGATCAATATGTTCTGGTTGAAATACCTGATGTACAGAACAAAAACCGTCCCAGAGAATCAACTTGGCTTGGTGAATTTGGGCGGCAGTTAAACCACCATTGGGTTGATCAAAATCCCATACCACCATTTGTTCCAAAGGAATTCCCATTCGATAGCCAGTATTACGACCTAAATGTTGATCGGGAAAAAATAATACTTGTTTTCGTTGGGTTAAAGCCCATTCTAAAACGGCTTTAGCATTACTAGAAGTACAAACGACTCCACCATGACGACCACAAAATGCCTTCAAATTTGCCGCTGAATTAATATAAGTGACTGGAGTAATCTGATTATCTACGTCTAATATCACCGATAATTCTTGCCAAGCTCGTTCTACTTTGTCTAAACTAGCCATATCTGCCATCGAACAACCAGCGGCTAAGTCCGGTAAAATCGCCTGTTGTTCTGGGCCGGAAAGGATATCAGCGACTTCAGCCATAAAATGAACACCACAAAATACGATATACTCTGCACCCGATTGTGCGGCTTGTCGAGAGAGTTTAAGAGAATCTCCTGAAAAATCAGCATGTTTGAAAACTTCTTCTCGTTGATAATGGTGACCTAAAATAATTAGGCGGTTACCGAGTTTAGCTTTAGCCGCGACAATACGTTCTTCGCATTGTTCATCGGTTAAAGTTAAAAAAGATTCTAGCGCTAATTCATGAATGCCCATGATAATGACCTCACTTCTAGGAAATAAAACGTGCGCATCAGTATAACGTATTGGTGGCGAAGCAATTCCTTTCCAAGTAATTTATAGCAAAATTAAATGACCGTACCTGATCCCGATATTTCTAAAAAATCATATTACACCCCTTTTCAAGGCGAAACTGAATCAGTACCACGAGCTTATTTTGACGGCGGTACTATTGTTCTCGATAAAATCCAGGCGACTATGCCAGTACCCACTTCTTTTCGTTGGCTTCAAGGAAAGTGGCGTTGTCGTGCGGTTGATTATCGCTTAATTCGCCCTTGGCTTGATGAGCAAAATATCCGCAATACCATTCCACGTTGGCAAAAGCTATCGCTTCACTTTCAAGAACAGTGGGAACTCCATGCTTATCAACTAGAAGCTTTAAATGCGTGGCTAGCGGCTAATCGTTGGGGAAGTGTCGTTTTACCCACCGGTGCCGGTAAAACGCTGTTGGCGTTACGGGCTATAGTTGAAACGGGTGTGAGTACTTTAGTTGTTGTTCCCACGATTGATTTGTTGCATCAATGGTATGCGCGTTTAGAAAATGCTTTTGGAATGCCAATTGGAACTTGGTATGGTTTGGAAAAACACGCCCTACCGATTACGGTAACCACTTATCCCAGTGCGTGGTCACATGCTGAAACACTAGGTAATTTATTTAAATTATTAATTTTTGATGAAATCCATCACCTCCCGGCACCTTCTTGGCGTGAAATTGCCTTAATGTGCGCAGCACCCTATCGACTCGGTTTAACCGCAACTTATCCTCATCAAGATAATTTAACCCGTTCACCAACAATTCAATCGAGAAAAGCAAACGCTTCTCCACAACTGAATCTCTTAGATTCGCCCACTTCGTTAGAACCGGTGGCGTTACTCAATGAATTAGTTGGTCCGGTGGTTTATCGGAAACGAATTGATGATTTAACTGGAGAACAATTAGCTGAGTATCGCACCCAACGAATTCGCGTTAATTTATCTGCAGAAGAACAACCCGCTTATGATGCCGCTTATGCCACTTACATTGGTTATGTTCGTGAGAGCCGCTTGCGAGAAAGTCATGGTCCGGCTTGGTGGCATGAATTTACTCGGCGCAGTGCTTATGAGGCACAAGCACGACGCGCCAAAGTTGCCGAGTTAAAATGGAAGGAAATTATTTATCAAGCTCAAGGTAAATTAGAGGTGTTAGAACAATTATTACGCGAACACGTTCAGCAATCCATGCTCATTTTTACTGCTCATAACCGCTTTGCTTATCGTATTTCTCGACGCCATCTTATTCCGGTCATTACACATCAAACTAAAGCAGCCGAACGGAAAGCTATTCTAGATAAATTTCGGCAACGCCAATATCGCGCTATTGTTACTTCGCGGGTTTTAAATGAAGGAATTGATGTTCCGCAAGCTAAAATCGCCGTTATTTTAGGGGGAAGCGCGAGTGATCGAGAATATGTGCAACGGTTAGGACGGGTATTACGTAAACAAGGTAACGCTGAAGCTATTTTATATGAAGTGATTGTTCGTCATACCGCTGATGAACGGATTGCCGAGCGGCGACAACCTCATCTCTAAAAACTATATTAACGTTTTCTTATTTTATTATTAACTAATAACATTAGATTATTTATTGGTCATCGATAAAAATATAAAATATTATCGGTTTTTCTTTAGAATTTTATTAAATAAAGATATTTTACCTAGAAATATTTTTTTATTAACTCATCAATTAGGATTATTGAGATATGGGTTATCATATTTTTATTATCAGATAATTCAATTATTTACATAAGTAAAATTAAGTTATATTAGAATATAATAATACTTTTTATAAAAAGCCGCTAGTGTTTAATTATTGACTTTTTATTTTAGCCTGTTAGACTTTCCGCCCGTTGTCTTGGATGGGAAATTTATGAATTAAATGCAGTAGATTGCAAAAATGAGTTAACTGAATAATATTATTTTCATTAGATAGTGATTAGTTTTAGGATGAACTCCTAACAAAAAATAACGACTTTAAATAGCAACCAATATTTCACTACATTGACTTCATCATTGTCCAAGTCCAAATCAACATTTAGCCGTTTTATTAATATTAATAGGCATATCTAGTAAAAACTTTATTTGCTATGAGTAACTCATAGCGGGAGATTTTTTTATGAATACAGAACTGATTGGCAAATCCTGGGATAAATTGGCCGGTAGACATGAAGAAGTGGTGACTAAATTTTATGCCCGCTTTTTTGAAGAATACCCTGATTATAAACATTTATTTCCAGAAAACTTGGATCGGCAAATGAAGAAAATGGTGGAAACCATGGCACTAGTGGCGCGTGTTTCCGATGAAACTGAAGTAGCCCATCCTCATCTCGTTAAGGTTGGCAACAAACATACTGGTTATCAACTTCGTGCCGAAGATTTAGAGAGATTTAAACAGGTGTTTTTAAAAGTGGTGAGCGAATATTGTGGTAATGACTGGAATGGTGAATGTCAAAAAGCTTGGGTAGAAGTCTTTGACAATCACATTATTCCTTATATGATGCAAGGTTTAGGACATACCAGTCATTAACCTGAGTCTATTCTATTGCTTGATTTTAGCAATCAAAATTCTACTGGATTAGAATGACCCAAGCATTTTTTACCTTCTTTTGGCGGCAAGTGCACTACTATCTCCATAGACTACAAAGGGTGCCCAATAAAATGGATGACGATAGTAGGGTTGATTCGCTTTGCCGCTGATCATTTTTAACTTAATTTGCCGTAGCGCTTCAGCCGCTTTTTGACCCTGAGTTAAGTTTTCAAAAATACCCACACTCATATTTTCTGCGGAAGAAGATTCAACTGACCAAAGTGTCACACCAATTGCTGAGGTACCCGCATACATAAAAGCACGAGTCAGTCCCATTACCCCTTCACCTTTAATTTTTTCACCACCGCCCGTATTACAAGCCGATAAATTAATAAAATCAGCATTCAGTTGTAACCTAAAAGCCTTAGCTGTAGTGAGGTAACCCTCGGATTCGGGATGAGAAAGTACTAGTGCGGCTTGAGTTAAACCATCCACTTCATAGGGTAAAAGACCATGCGTAGCAAAGAGCAGGTAACGATAATCGCTTAATTGATTAACCTGATTCAATTGAAACAGTGTTTTTAAATTGGCGGCTTTACCTAAATATAAATCATTGTCAGTCGAGTTAAATAAAGCAGCAATGGCATTAGCTTCAGTAGCCGTTTCGGGTAATGAAGGAAAACAAACGGCACCGAGTACATCTCGGTACGCTTTAGTACGAATTTGAGAGACCGTTCGTGCACGTGCCACTGTTCTGCTAGCGGCACTTTCTCGACAAGACGAGTAAGCCGGATCAGCAAAAGCCAATAATTTTTTATGAGGTTGAGTTTGCCGGCGACTTTGCACCTCACGAAGAATTTTTAGCACAGAAGCCGATGATAAATAGGAAATTGAATATTTTTCAACCAGATAATGAGGTATATTGTCTTCAGTAGTATGGGTGACCAGTGTTTCAAATGGAAGCATATATAAAGGTCCCGTTGGTACTATGTAAAGCGTATGTGCCGGTTCTAATAGGGAACGAACGGATTCTGGTAGTAATAACTGGTACAGTGGCTCACTTTCTTCAACAAACTCGGGTAGGCGATTAATGATAACATCTCTGATATAAGCAATGAGTTCTCTTAGTTTTCCTTCTCCTAGCGGTAAAGTGAAAAACGCCAATTGCTGTGATCCAACCACCCATAAAACCGTTTTATGTGCCATTACACTATAAATGAGCAAGCGCTCATCAGGCTGTAATACTTCATTTTGTAATGTCGTCACATTTGCTGGTTGGGGATATTTAAGTGCATAGTAATCGGGGTAGTGTTGTTGAATATAATTCTGTAAATGGGTTTGCTTAGCAGTGATAGTTGCCAACTGTTGAGTAAAGGTTTTAATCCGAGCTTGATCTTGTTGAATAAGTGGTTTATTCCGCGCTGCAACTAAATTAGCTTGGGTGTTGTGGTATTGTTCAGTTAATAAGCGTTCTTGCTGAGTGATTGTTTCTGGTAAGCCGCCAAATCGTGTCGCACCACTTTTACCCATTTCTTCTAAAAAAACCCGTCCTTGTTTACGTTCAAAAACTTCTAACGCTTTACGATCATAGCCTTGGTGAGGATGTTCTTGGTGAAGTGCTTGTAATAACGTAATAAATTCATCATATACATAGAGTTTATCGCTGACAAAGGCCAATTTATCCGTTTTATCTTGCAAATTTACACGTAATTTCTCAATAGTATTAATGGCTTGTTCATATTGAGTCAGTGCAGCTTCACTTTGATTAAGTTGAACTTGAACCGTTGCTAAACCGCGGTGCGCATACCAACGTTTATCTGTTCCCAATTCGTCAAGTTGCTTAACACTAGCTTGTAAAGCCGTATAGGCTTGTTGAAGCTGACCCAATTTTTGATAGATTAAACCAATATTTGCCAGATCAGCTCCTTCCCCTTGACGATCGCCTAATTCACGATCGATTTGTAAAGCGGGTTGAAAATGTTCTAGGGCGGCTTGGTAGTTACCCAAATTAGCATATAAGGCACCAAGATGAGACAAAACGATTTCTTCACCACGTTTATCTTTTAAAGCTTGTTTACTAGCTAAAGCTTGTTGATAGGCCGTTAAGGCTTTAGCAGGCAAATCTAAACTATCATAAACAACCCCGAGGTGACCTAAATCAGTACTTTCACCCACTTTATCACCGATTTCACGTCTTATCGTCAAGGCTTGAAGTAAATAACCTAAAGCCGGTTCTGGTTGTCCTAGGTTATAGTAGAGTACACCGAGATTACTGAAATTATTGCTTACTCGCTGTTTATCACCAAGTGCTTGTTGAATTTCTAAAGCATCCTCATAATGGACTAATGCTTGGGGATATTGACCTTGGCTGTTATAAACCACACCCAAATTAGTTAAAGTATTGGCTTCACCAGCTTGGTCACCTAGATCACGTTGTATTTTTAGTGCCTGTTGATAGTGAGTTAATGCTTGGGAAAAATCACCTAAATTTTGGTAAACAATACCCAGATTACTTAAAGTTTGACCGATACCTTGCTGATCACCTATCGCTGTTTGGATATCTAAAGATTTTTGATAATAAGTTAAGGCGGATTGATATTGTCCAAGATTATCGTATACGACACCAATATTAGCTAAATTACTGGCCAAGCTAGCTTGATCACCAAGCTTAGTCTGGATTAATAAGGCTTGTTGGTAATGTTCGAGTGCTTGCGAATATTGTCCCAAGCTATCAGCTATTGTACCTAAATTAGTGAGTGTTTTACTCATTCCACTTTGATCACCAACTTCTTGCTGGATTTCTAAGGCTTGTTGGTAATAGTTTAAAGCTTCTTGATACTGACTTACTTTCTGATAGGCAGTTCCTATGTTAGCCAAGCTATTAGCCATACCATAACGATCACCTGATTTTTTTTTAATGGTAAAAGCCTGTTGATAATAATTTAATGCTTGAGTATATTCGCCTAAATTATCGTAAATCATCCCGAGGTTCGAGAGATCATTGCCTATGGCTTGCTGATCATGATGTTCACGGTGCCAGGCTAAGGCTTGTTCACCATAAGTTATCGCAGCAGGATATTCTCCTAAGCTATTGTATACTAAACTTATATTGCCAAAAGTATCGCCTTTGCCGAGTTGCTCAGCGCTATCAGCTTGGAGAGTTAAGGCTTGTTGGTAATAATCTAAGGCAACTTGATACTGTCCCAAACTATAATTGACTAAACCAATATTGACTAGATCAGCACTTTGGGCACTTTTATCTTGGCGTTCCCGATCAATTACTAATGCTTGTTGGTAATGATGTAAAGCCGGTTGATAATGACCCTGCTGATAATGGATAACGCCTAAATTAACTAGGAATTTACTGATATATTCAGGTTGATTTAGCAGCCGGGCTTGATTTAATGCTGATTGCCATTTTGTTAATGCCGTTGAGTAATCAGCAGCAAAAAAAGCTTGTTTAGCTTCTTCATGTAATTGATCTAGCATTTCAGTTGGCTCAATGGCTTCTCCTTTGGCGAACCCAACTATGAGCATCAATCCACATAACCAAAAATATCTCATGATACCCTCCCAAAAGGTAAAAAGAAGAAAAAATGATCTCACTGTATGGGCTATTATCGTCATGAAAAATACACCCGCTTGCCAAAGCGGGTATATTAATCAACGGAATACCTACTTATCTAGTTTAGTTGAAGAAAGCAATTATTTTACGCGCTGCCAAGTTTGAGTGCGAAAAAACAACCCTAAATAACCTCTCACTTTTAACTGACCGGCTTCTAACCAAATTTTGCAATTGTAGATTTTGCCATTAGCTGGATCGAGAATTTTACCACCTGACCATTCTTGACCTTTTGGTTCCAGTTGTTCTAGTATGACCATACCAATGATCTTTTGATTTTTACGATGATCCGTACACTTACGACAAATCGGATCGGGATTTTCTCCAGGTTTCCGAAAGAGTTGCACAATTTTGCCGTAAACTTTGCCTCCCTGCTCATCAATTTGCACAATAGCCTTGGGTTTGCCCGTTTCATCATCAATAGTTTGCCATTGACCGATTATAGCCGCATTTTGAGCACAAACATTTCCCGTTACTACAATCAGTAAGAAAAAAATAAATTAATGACCGGTTTTAGCATCATAGCGTTGTTTCCTTTTTAGCCAAGCGCAAGAAGTAAGTTTATAGAAGAGTAGACCACTGACAAAGTCAGTTTTTCCGATCATCTCTGAACTTTAGGCTTCATTTTAACCGGGATTGTCTTGAAAGTGTTATAGGTATGAATGAGTAGATTAATAGCCTAGCGCCAACCCACTTTTGCGCGGATCGGCTGCACCAAAGTAAATTTTGCTGATGGGATCAATTAAAATACTTGGTGCACTCCCCATGCTTGGGTTGACCACAATTTTATGTCCAAATTGAGTTAATAATTGGATCGTATCTAAACTAAAAATCGGGATCGCCTAAATACTTGGATCTATCAGCATAAGCACGCTTCATTGCTTCAGCCAGTAAATGAATTGTGGCTGCTGAATTATGCCCAAGTGATTTGATATCATCTTTTTCCAGGATATTTAAGATTTGAATAATATGGACACCACCAGAACTCGGTGGTGACATAGAATAAATATCATAACCACGATAACTACCTTGCACCGGTTGCCGGATGATGGGTTGATAACGCGCTAGATCGTCTTTCGTAATCAGCCCACCGTGGATTTCCATCTCAGCTACAATTAAATTAGCAATCTGACCATGATAAAAAGCTGATGTACCCGCTTTGGCTAGAAGATTTAAAGTATTGGCCAAATTTTTCTGTATCAACAGTTCACCTGGTTCATAGACTTGACCACGAGCATTAAAAAAAATAGCTGGGGTCAATTGGGAATGATCTTTAGGTAAATGCTGTTTAATACTCTCACTGAGTGCTTTAGAAACTACAAAACCTTCTTTAGCTAAGTTGATTGCCGGAGCAAGGGCTTGTGCTAAAGAAAAAGTACCATATTTCTCTAGCGCCAAAGCTAACCCAGCTACGGTACCGGGTATGCCGACAGCGCGATGACTAAATCGGCTTAATTTAGGATTAACATGATTATCTTGATCAAGAAACATATCCGGACGCGCTTTTGCCGGTGCGGTTTCTCGATAATCAATAGCAATCACTTGTTTAGTTGGCGCATGGTGAATCAGCATAAATCCACCACCACCGATGTTGCCAGCTTGGGGATAAGTCACCGCCATAACAAACCCAATGGTGACAGCTGCATCTATGGCGTTACCTCCTTGGGTTAAAACGGTTAAGCCGATTTGGGTCGCCAAATTATTATCCGTAACAACCATCCCATTTTTAGCTTCAACGGGAGTAATGATATCTCGTTGGTTGTTAACCGTTGGGTAAGCTATACTAATCGGCATATACAATACCAATAATTGGAATATCAACAAAATTTCTAATAAAGACAAATAGCTTTGCTGACAAAATTTTTTAAATATCACATTCATTAATTAATCCAATTAATCTTATCTGGTTAAAAGTAAACAAGTTAATAAACTTTTAGCTATGTACAAATCTATTCATTCTTAAACAATTATTGTTATTTTTTCCAAGTTCTCTACTTATGCAATTAGAAATTATCAGTCGATTGCCATCAACAAAATCCACTAAACCCCCTATCTTATGTATACATGGCGCTTATAATCAGGCTTGGTGTTGGGATGAATATTTTTTACCTTATTTTGCGCAATCGGGTTATCCCGCTTACGCTCTAAGTTTGCGTGGTCATGGTAGTAGTGCGGGTGCCAACCAGTTATATTGGGCTAGTCTAGCGGATTATGTGCATGATGTCGCCCAAGTGAGTCAGAATTTAGCACAACCTCCTATTCTCATTGGTCACTCTATGGGGGGCATGATTGTACAAAAATATTGGGAAGCTCATCATTCTCACCAAGCAGCTATCCTGTTAGCTTCTGTTCCACCCTCTGGTTTATGGAGTCCTTCTATTTATTTAGCTTTTCAAGATCCTGGGTTACTGTTACAACTCAATCTCGTTCAATTCTTTGGGCTACATTTTGTCACGCCAGCGTTGCTGAAAAAGGCCCTCTTTTCTGAACCGACCGCTATTGAAATCATCCAAAGTTATTTAGCACAGTTACAACCAGAATCCCAACGTGTTATCTTAGATATGTTATGGTTAGATTTACCGACTTTACACTCGAAACCCACTTCACCCTTATTAGTATTAGGTGCCGCCAATGATAAGGTTTTTCCTCAATTCGTAGTCAATTGGACAGCTAAAAGCTATGATACTCAAGCGTATATTTTTCCCAACATGGCTCATACTATGATGTTAGAACCGGCTTGGCAGAAAGTTGCAGATTATATTTTGTCTTGGCTTCAAGAACAAAAGTTATAAACTAGTTTAAATATCAATGGTTCGGACCGTTTTTAAACTTAACCAACGAGGCATGACAAGTGTTTGATTTTACCAAGCGGAATTAAATTCAATTTAGCCGGCTAGTTAAGTTGTATTTAATTGGATATGGTGAAACTAAGACGATTACACCACTTAAGTTTATACCTTCACCAACTGTCCGGACCATTGTTAAATATGAGACATATACTTTAAGTTAAAATGACTAATAAATTAAGGCTGTGAAAAAGTGACTAATGAAACATTTTCTTTTTGAAAAAGTATAGTATTTTAAATACTTCAAAGCGCAATGACGCTTGTTTGTTGGAAAAAAATGATTATGAATGCGATTATTACTCGTCAACCGATTGTATTCATCGTGGATGATAATAAACAAATCCATGTATACATTACTAAATTAATGGAATCAATTCATCTTAATGTTATTTCTTACTATTGCGCTAAAGACTTTTTAGAAAACTTTCAACAGAATCAACCGGGTTGTTTATTACTCGATCTACGGATGCCCGATATGAGTGGTCTTGAACTTTATGAATGGATGAGAATACAAGATATTTGCTTACCCGTTATTATGCTGACTTCTTATGGTGATGTGGCTACGGTGAAACGGGCTTTCATTGGCAAGATTTTTGACTTCATTGAAAAACCATTTTCTCAACAATATTTACTTGAACAAGTTCAAAAAGCAATTAAACAAGATGCGATTTGTCGTCAAGAAAAACAGAAAAGACAAGAATTACAAGCTCGATTAGATACACTGACGCTCAAAGAACGTGAAGTGATGATGAAATTAGTACAAGGTAAATCGATTAAAGTGATTGCTTATGAACTCAATATTACCCATAAAACCGTTGATAACCATAAAACCAGTATCATGAGAAAAATGCAGGTTCATAATCTGGTTGAGTTAGTCCATATTGCCTCATTCTGCAATTTACTACCACCTCCTTATAATCTAATTTGAGAGGGTTATTTAAATTCTGCCGACCTACTCCAATGATGCTGAAAGAATAAACTGGAATAAAAACCGCCACTTCTTTTGATTGATACCATTGAAATAACCGACGGAATGCGAACCTAACCCGGTGCGCGGGTGATAGTGTGAACAATACCACTGATTTTAAGTTTCACTTTGACACATCTCGGTATTTTCACCGACCCTAGTATAATGATAAGCCGGTTCTTAATGACATTGTTGCTGTGCGCACCTTACTCGCTCTCCGGTTAATAAGTATTACCAAGTAAAGGATAGTTAAGCGGTCACTGCCATTAAGTTAAGAAAAATTTCTCCCCGCCTTGTCAAGGCGGGGCTGGGGGTGGTTGAAAAAGTTAATCTTATTCAACTCGTTAATTACCACCCCCTCACCCCTCCTTAGTAAGGCGGGGAAAACTAC
>JAAUSR010000161.1 GCA_012032555.1 Thioploca sp. | reverse complement strand
GTTCCAAATCAAACAACATTAATTAGAACTGATGGTCCTTTATCACCAAATGCAAATTGGACATTTTATAATCCAAATGTTGGTGGTCCAAATCCAGATTATAGTGCTCTCGGACCACCTGTTGATTATTATCGTACATTTGTTGATGTTGCAGGTAGTTTTCGTGCAAGTTTCAACATGATATTTACTGGAAGTTTTGCAGCTGGTGATGTTTTGGCAGATTTCTTAGCAGGTAATTTAGAAATATATATTTATAGAGTTTCTGGATTAGGAAATGTTGGGCCGCCACCAGGCAATACTACGCCGCTTAGAATTCATTTACCATTAATTTTGCAATTTATGATGATGGAGCTACAGTACCCGGATCAGGTATTAGAGAAGGATCGTCAATAGGAAATAATATAAATTGTACATTTGGAACTGGCACTCCATGTCAAAATGGATTTTATTGTCAGATTAGAATTTTGAATTCTGGTACTTACATAGATAGTGTTAGTGTGACATTTTTTTAGGAGTGATAATGAGATTTGACAAACCTATAAAAGCTAAATTTGATTCTGATGAAAATAAAGTTGCGATATCAGTTGCTCTTGATGAGGATGTAGTGTTAATAAAAAGATGAGTCTTGATGATTTTCGTCAAGTTGTTGCTGAGTTACATGCTATTTTATATGAAATTGATGGATAATTATGGGATTTACTAATCAAGAAAGAATTAATTTAAATTCAAAAATTTTAGCAGCTAGTGTAAAAGATGCTAATGAAATTGGTCAATGGTATGAATCATTTTATCCAAATGAATTTATATCAAAAGGAAATAAAATTTGGATAAATCCAGATCTTGATACATTATTGTTATATCCTGCTGCAAATCTAGCACAAGCTCAGGCAAATGCATCTGGTATATTGAGTAATATTTTAGAGGATAGAAGCTCATTAATTGATGCAGTTCGTTTAACTCCAGTTCCTGGAACAAATGGATCTACTTATGTAGCTTATTTAGTATATAATGATTTTACAAGTGCAAGATTAGATAATTGGGTTCAACCACAAATTGTACCTCAATTAAATGGACAACCAAGTTTTGGATATTCTATTCGATTATTTAATGGAGATCCTAATTTTGGCGGAACTGAAGTTTTTACTACAGATGGAACTACCGGAACTGGTATTAATAAAACAGTAGGCTGGGTATTTGATTATGCCAACGGTATGCTGTTACTATCTGAAGATTTCAGAACTAATGTTCCAGATCCTTGGATTGTAGGATTTAGATATGTAGGAACTACTGCACTTGATGGCTACAATGTAGGTTCAGAAACTATTTATACGAGTCTTGTTTACCAACCTGGTGGAATGAAGAATACCAATGTTTTCACTAATTGGAATGAGCTATATGTAGAACTAAGTAAAACTCAAGGATTTAGAACGATTGTATTTGATGATACATTTACTTTACCAATAATACCGGCTGGAACATATAATCTTAAAGGTGTAAAAATGCAGGGATTGTTAAGAGATCCTCAATCTCCTGTAACTGTTTTATTAGATGATGGTGTGATTTTTTCAGAATTTCCAAGATTTAATAATTTTATTAATTTTTAATAAGTAATAGTAATAGTTCAATTTTTACCATACCAAGTGGACAAACTAAATTATTGATTTTAGAAGAGGGAAGCCGTTTATTTTCAGCAACTCCTGCACCAATTGTTAATGTAGAACCAAATGGATATCTACAAATGGTTTTGGAAATTGGTTCCGGAATATCAACAATAGGAAATCCAACTTTTAATGTTGATGGTTATTTACAGGTACAAGTTTTAGATTTTACATCTATTGATCCAGATTCGTTTTCCGGATCTGGACAAATTCAAATTGAAAATGATAGTGCTAATTCAAGTATAAGTGAAAACCATCCTTCTTTTACTGGTAATTTAGATGTAGAACTTGCTGTAAGAGCTAGACTTATTAACTATGATAACACCATTTCAGGATTAAATGCAGAAAATGTACAAGAAGCAATTGATTTATTAGATGGATATATTAATTTACTTTCAGCACAATATACATCTTTTGTATACCGTCCTGGTGGAACTCAAAATGAAAATGTTTTTAATAATTGGTCTGATCTCTATAATGCAATTCTCCAAACTGAAGGAGAAAGAATAATAGAAGTTGATGATTCTATTTCAAGTCCTGCAATAATACCAGCTGGATTTTATGATTTAAGAGGAATAACATTACAAGGAAGTTTTAGAGAAAATGTAATTACAACAACTTTATCATTAGATAATGGAGTAGTTTTTGATAATTTAAAGAAAATAAGAAACTTTCTTACAATAATATCCAACAGCAACTCTCCTATTATAACTATTAGTTCGGTAACTGATTTTATTTATATAGATAATGGTGTAGATTTAGTTGCAAATGGCGGTTTTCCATTTATTAGTGTATTAGGTGGTAATACTTTAAGTATTACTCTTGATAGAACATCAGGTTTTACAACAGGAACACAGCCTATATTAGACGTAATGTTAGGAGCTGCATGTGGAGTTTTTGCTTATAGTAATTGTTTTATACAAAATAATACACTTTCTGGAGATGGATTTGTATCAATTTCAATAATTAATCCAAGTGGAATTTTTTCAAATTCACAAGTGGCATTTGGCGGAACGCTTTCAGTTACATTAGCAAATGATAGTAGTTTACTAGAATATGATCCTTCTCTATCTACATTGACTGCAACAAATGTTCAAGATGCTATTGATGAGCTTGACGGATATGTTGCAAGTATTGCTTCAGATGTTTGGTTATTAGATAATAATACTAATGGAATTCAGAGAAGTATAGGAACAATGATGCTTTTGATTTTGTAATTGATACAAATGGAAATGAAGCCGCTAGATTTTCTGCATTAAATCAAGAGTTTACTATTACAGCAAATCGCATCAACACACCGTTTGCAATTGGAATTGGAAATAATGTAACCATTTCTGGTTCATCAGAACAAATTGCAATTGGAGATAGTAGCAATGCATCTGCCGGAAGAGCTATTGTAATTGGAAGGGCATCTTCAATTGTTGGAGCAAGTGCTAGTGAATCTATAGCTATTGGGTCTGGAGCTAGTATTAGTGGAAGTGCATCTAATTCTATAGCGATTGGACGGACAGCTACAGCCACTGCTTCAGGCGGATTGGCAATTGGTGATTCTTCATCTGGTAGTAATATTCAATCAATAGGGATAGGAACGATTGCGGCTTCTTCTGGCGATCGTTCAATTGCAATTGGAGCTTTTGTAACAGCATCAGGAGCCAGTTCAATAGCAATTGGTAGAAATGCAGTTGCAGATCAAACCGAATCTATAGCTCTAGGACGTGATGCCAATACAAATGCAAACAATCAATTGATGATTGGAGCTGTTGCTCGCCCATTAAACACATTTATTCACGGTGATATCGAAATAACAGGAGATGGGATAATTCAGGGAAACATCAGTGCTACTGGTGATGGATACATTGGAGGCAAACTTACTGTTGTTGGATTAATAGATCCAACAGGAATTTTATTATCAGAACAATCTTCTGATCCAGGATCAACTGGAGCAAATCAAGGAACATTTTGGGTTAGAAATGATTCCCCTACAGTTCCAATGTTTACTGATTCTTCTGGTACAAGTTACGTTATTGAATATGATGATGGATATGGAGCTTATTCAGAAAATTTCATTTATCAACCAGGAGGAACTCCAACTAATAACATTTATGATAATTGGAATGATTTAATGACTGCATTCTCAGACAGTGCGGGCCCAAGAAATATTCTAATTGATAATTCCTTTATATCAAATCCAGTAATTCCAATTGGAATTTGGAACATAGAAAATGCAAGAATAATTGGTATTGATAATGGAGATTTATCATCAAAAACACCATTAGTATTAGCAGTTGGAGCATCATTACAAAATGCAACCTATTTTGAAAATATTTCTCTTTCATCAAGTAGTATTGGATTAACAATAAGTGGTATTAAAACAATAACTTTAGTTAATTCTGCATTAAATGGTACTATTAGTAGTTTGATTGAAATTATAACAGGAGCTACATTAAGTATTGTTTTAGTACGTAATAGTAGTTTGGTATCAGTTGGACAACCTGTTATAATTATTAATAATACATCTACACTAAATGTAAATGCATATTCACAATCAATAATTACAAGCAATGCAATTACAGGAAACGGATTTACAACCTATTTCATTTCTGATGACATTGAATCTGTTGATTCACCTATTGGATATTCTGGAACATTTGCATTAATTAAAATATCGAATGCTGTAAATATTAATTATAATAATACTACATCAGGTTTGACAGCAACAAATGTTCAAGATGCTATTGATGAAATATCTTTAGCTGCAGCTGGATTACCTGGAAC
>JAAUSR010000074.1 GCA_012032555.1 Thioploca sp. | reverse complement strand
CCACTCATAAACATCCCCCACCGCCCCCACCTGCAACTTAGCTGCAACCGCCCATTCCCTCCCTGCTGAACCACATGCACCAACTCATGCGCCAATAACCGCCGCCCCGCCTCCGTCTTTGGTGCATACTCTTCCCGCCGCATCACCACATGCTGCCCCACCGTATAAGCTCTCGCACTCACCGCCCGCGCCGATTCCGCCGCCTTAGCATCTGTATGCACCCGCACTTGACTAAAATCATGTCCAAACCGTGGCTCCATAAACGCACGGGTTTCGTCATCCAACGGGTGACCTGGTGAACGCAACACCTCATGCACAATGGGTGGTGCGATATCAGACTCAACTTGGCGAGTCGCCCGACGTTGTAAAATACCACTTACCTGTTGTAGAACCACTGTTTTCTGTTCTCGTGTTACCGCTTGTTGTTTCATCGCCCAATCTCCCTATACACCGTTTGCGCAATTTGTTGTCCCAAATCACCCGGCGCATTATTCCCCGTCAACTGAATAGCTTGCGTGGGCACATGAGGCACCGCTCCACCACTTGCCAATCCAGAAGTCAGTCCGCCCGTTGCTAATAATCGCCCTAACTCTGCTTCAACCGCCGCTTGCAAAATAGGCCGCTGATGAGGCGAAATATCAATCCCTTCTAACACCAATCGCCCAATCTCTACTTGAATATTCATTTCACTTCCTCTGCTGGTTCTTGCCAACGAAAATCAGCTTCATTGACGGGTTTGTCATGCTTGCGAAATTCCGCCCGTGCTGCTGCCAGTATCAATGACATACTCACCGGCGTACCCGCTTGAGCGGCCATAAATGCTGCATTCAGAGCCGCATTGTGAATACTGCCTCCCGTCATATTCAAACGAGCGAGGCGGTCAAAAATTAAGCCTTCAGTGGGTGTCGCTGACGGAAAACGTTTTGCCAAATGCCCTTGCGTTCAGCCATCCCCGGAAAGGGAAAATTGATGATAAATCGCAAGCGACGTTGAAAGGCGGTATCTAAAGCACTTTTTAGATTAGTCGCGAGGATGGCTAAACCACGATAAGCTTCTATGCGCTGTAAGAGATAGTTGATCTCGATATTGGCATAGCGGTCGTGGCTGTCTTTGACTTCACTGCGTTTGCCAAACAGGGCATCGGCCTCGTCAAAAAATAGGATAGCGCCACCGTCCTCCGCTGCATCAAATAAGCGCCGTAGATTTTTCTCAGTTTCGCCGATGTATTTGCTGACCACCGCTGAAAGATCGATGCGGTATAGATTGAGTCGCAGATCGTTAGCGATAACTTCAGCGGCCATGGTTTTACCCGTGCCGCTTTCGCCGGCGAATAAGGCGTTAATGCCCAAACCACGGTTCATCTTGGCACGAAAACCCCACTCTTCATAGACTGTACTGCGTTGCTGAACCTGGGCAACAATCTGGCGTAGTAAGGCCACTTCTTGATTAGGCAGGACGATATCTTGCCAGGTGGCTTTAGTCTCAATGCATTGGGCTAAAGTATCCAATTTCGGGCGGGTGCGTCTTAGACAAGCGTCCCAGACGTTCTTCAAGGTTTTTTCTTTATGATCTGAAGCGTCATCCCACATGTTCTGGCCGATCTCATTAATGCTGTTTAGATCTAGATCAAACTGGCTAGACAATAAAGCCGGGCTGTTCTCAGCCGCCGCACCTAACACTGTCACCCAAGCATGATGCTGTTCTACCGATGTGGGTTTGTTGATTTCAATGACAACACTACTCCGTCCTAAACCTTGCTGCGCTGCCCGTGTTTCCAGAAAAAAAAGGCCATCACTGCGTGATAAGAAGCGATGAATAGCCGCCTGCTGTGGGTTATTTTCTGCTTCGTCAACTTCCAGAGACAGGGCTACGGGCAATAACACGCTTTCTCGCTCCCATAGCCGTGCTAGGGTTTCGAGGTCCGCAATTTGAGTCGGCAGCAAGGGAGCGGGTAAGCGATATAAATTCAGACCGAGACGTTGAGCGATATGTTGTGCAATCAAATGTTTACTGGCAATGTCTGCCCCGAGCAACTCGATAATCGGGGGCGATTTGTGCCGGGTTGCAGCCGATGCAATGTGGCTTAGGATAGACTCCACCACCGATTGTTGAGAAGGGGGGAGTGGGATTTTGATAGCGGTGGATTCCATCGGCATCAGCCAGAGGGTCAAACGCTCATCCAGATAATTTAGCCCTTTAAGATAGTTAACAATTCTTTCATCAGCACGCAGGGCACTGGCAGTTAGCGGCTGTGACGTTGCTGAGTTAATCTCAATCAACCGCCAGTAGCGCAGTGGCCGTTCTGGGGACAACACCTCCCAAGCGGGTTCCTCAAACAAGGCCATGGCCAAGGCAAAGGTAGGATAATGGCGGTTTGGATCGTCTTGTGCCTGGGCGCACTGCGTTGAAATGCGGGTATCCAGTTCCATGGCTGCACACAAAAACAATACTTCTTGCTCAAATCGAGATAAACCAAAACGTTGACTTAATAGGAGTAGAGCGGGGGTTAATACTTGTTGTTCTATCTGCGCAATGGCTGCCCTTGCCTCTTCCAATTCAGTGTCGGTCGGTACTTTGAATTTATTGACCGTAGAAGATTGTTTGGAGGCGCCACGCGATCGGTCGGTAGCCGCTGCACCAGCTAAGCGCGCTAACCGCAAGCGTAACCACTTTAACAGTGCGGCTAGATGTTGTTCGTTAACATTGTGCCACTGTTCAAGTTCGCTCATAGGATCGTTACTTTCTGACTGGGATCAAAAACGGGGGGGATCACCGTACGGTCTATCAGCAAACTGTCAACCCCATCTATCCTCAAGCGGATAAAATAGTCGCCGGGAACCGCTGCTTGAATGATAAATTTGAGCGTATCAGTGGGTATGGGGTGGAATTCAGCCAGTATTTCACGATCACCCACTAACAGGGCAACTCGTTGACCAGGTTGTACTTGCGGGCTACAAGTTATTGTTAAGGTAACCTGGTTATTAGCGTCTCTTGGTGCTGGATTGGGCGCAATGGTCTCAATACGAGGTGCCAACGTAAAGGGGAGTTCATTACTCATTCTCTCTAGTTCCCCGGTTCGTTCAATCACTACCGCTACCCCATAAATGCCGGCAACCGCTTGTGCCGGTGTGTTAGGAATTAGTATGCGGACTTCACTCGCGGTCCCGCCGCTGAGTGTTGAGCGTTTTGCGGGGGCAGTAAGATATTTGTTCGTTAAGCGAACTTTGACCGTATCGCCATCCAAGTGATAACCCTGTAAGGTTAAGGTCTCGCCTAAACGAACACTGGTTTGTTGATTAGGTGCTTGAATACTTGTTAGCGTTGGGAAGGGCGGAATCAAATCCGGTTGGGCCGCAATGCCATCGTCTTCAGCACCTCGCTTTAGGACCGGAAGCGGCGTTTTCGCCGGGCGCGTACTTTCAATTAGAATAACGGTAACTTGATAGGCCACTGACAATCGGTATCCGGTTTGGAAGGTATTCCATAGCTTCGAGAGTTCATCCAACGATAAAGATTGTGGCGTTATCCGAATCCGTTCCACCTGTTCATGTAGATCATTACCCATTAGGGCATTCTTAATTTCTTCGCGACCTAACAATGGATGATCATGCAGAACGCTCATGGCGCGACCTAGCAACTGATGACTGACCGGATTGGTGTCATCATCATTCTCTCCGTAAGCCGTAATCAAATAGTGCAGATTTAAGGCTAAGGAAGGTACTCCCGTTTCTCCCGACTTGACCCGCCCAGGCATATCCAGGTTACTGTATGCCGTGTTGATTGTTGTCTGATAGAGAAATAGATTAACTTGATTACCAGTTCCATTGCGAGCTTTATCCAGTGGCTTGGTCGTGATGCTGGTGCCAGGCAAGTCGGCATTTAGCGTCGTAGACAGGAGTTGCCGTAAGGTCGCGGTTGTCGCCGCAATCGCTAAAGAATTGCTCATCGGTTGCCTCCACCATTTCTTCGGTGCAGATATTCATCCAAACTCATTGTCGGTTGTTTAGCTCGTGTGGTTTGCGGCTGTAGAGGGGTTGGTATGGCTTTAATCTCGATCCGACCAATACTGACTTGAATAGTCGAGGGGAGGGGATCGGCCTTAATAGCTGATTGATCAGGTGCTGTTGAGGTGGGTCGACTGCCACTAGAATACTCAGTTTGTTCAAGTATTCGACAAGGCGGTGATAGATAACCTTCTTGGTAAATAACCGGGCTATTATTGGTCACCCGTGTTTTTTCACTCAATATGACTTGCTTCATACCAGAGATAGTTGGTTGGTCAACAGGTGGATTAACCTGAACCCCTGGTTCCTGGCTAAATTGGGTTGATTGATATGTTCTTGGTACTGAGTCAATGGCTGATAATTTTGGTTCATTATCCGCTATTTGCACTTTGACTTTAGGAGAGTAAGTCGTTGAAGTATTTGGCGGATAAACTTTTAATTCATCAGAAATAGGTGATTGATACCGTAGCTGCCCTAACTCCACTGGGTCATGTGATTGGGATGGCTCTGCCTGGTTAGGCGGATTAACCTCATAGAGAGATTCAGGAGTGTGGTCGGTTAACGGGGAAGTCCTCATATTCAACGCACCAGCTGTTGGAGAAGGGGAAAGCTGGCTTTTTTGCTGGGAGCGCATTGTAGAACGGGTTGATTGAATAGCAGCCGCTGTCTCTGCAAGAAATGGCTGCACATTTACTTCACTCGTATGAAATTCCATATCTGGCTGCTTACGCCACCCTGAATGACCTAGACCATTGCTATCCACTACTGATGGAGGTTCAAATCGTGATGGCTGTCTTGGTTGAATAAGGGGTAACAGTTCGCGATGTTGATTGATAAGTCGATCAATAAAGTTACTCATTGATTTACCATATTCAGGTAGAGTTGCCGTCGTAAAGGAGACAAGCGCAGGATCTCTGCCTCATGCCAACCATAAGCGGCAGCCAGGGTATGTATATCTCGTAGGGTTTGCCGAGCCCACCTATCGATTTCACGCCAGAAAAATGAAACCATATCGAAACTGGTTTCCCATTGATGCTGACAGGCAGGACAGGCAAGATCAAACTGCATATCCGCTTGTGGATCGGCTTGTTCCATCTGTTCAATCATTGCCTGTACTAACTCAGTTGGTAATGCCTCGATAGAACATGGCTGTTTCTTATACCAGGCTTCTAAAAGACAAGCTGCTAAGATTTGCTGTCGGGCTAGTGGGATGTCATTGATACCCGTAATTAACGCTAAGTCCCGACTATTGGGTAAACGAAAGCGCAATTCGTATTCATCACGCTCAAGCAATAATACTGGGTTATGCTCTATATTCGTTGATACCTTGAGATCATTAGTATTAAGCGTCATTTCTAGTAATTTTTGACACCGTGGACAAGAGACTTGACAAGCCAGTTTCGTCCCAAAAGCCCACTCCCGCAAAGTTAAGAGATAGGTATTGCGTTGTCCAATACTAAGATTAAATAGTTCTTGTTCTCCTAGACCAGGATAGGCACTGCTTAGCAGTGCCATAGCCCATTCAAAAGGTTGCTGTACCAAACCCCGTTCCCATAAATCTAGGAGTATGGGTACTGATAAAGCAGACATCGTCGCTTAGGTTGGTGGTTCTGTAAAAGTTGGTTCACTCGGTTCAGAAACTTCATAATCCCGTTCCCAACCCTCATTTTCCAATTTCAGATGTTGAATCGCCACTGCATTCGCATTCGCATCCAGATCTGGTAGTGCCTGAAATTCAGAAACCCAGCATCGATAGACTTTATACGCAATCGCTAGTTGGCCGGCTTCGTTGTAGACTTCGATGATGATATCTTTACGGAAATCTTTGAGAGAGACTTCTACACCTAAACCGGCACCATAGTTCCAAACCTTATTAGCCCATTTCTCAAACTCGGTATCGTGTGTGACACCCCGTTCTAAGGTGATAGCTTCATATTTAGTACGCCCAGGAGATTTGTGTGAGGTGCTGGGATCTCCCCCCTCCCTATGTTCTACGAGTTCGGTCGTGCGTTTGAGCGCACCCACTTTGCTGACTCCCGCTACATATTTTCCATCCCACTTGACGCGAAATTTAAAATTTTTGTAGGGATCAAAACGTTCCGGATTAACCGTGAATTTAGCCATACTCTTTTCCTCTATACCTCGATGTTACCAGCGATCTGCTGCAGTTTAATGATAACAAACTCTGCCGGTTTGAGCGGGGCAAAACCCACCACAATATTGACGATACCGAGATTGATATCGTTTTGAATCGTGGTCTCTTTGTCACATTTGACGAAATAAGCCTCCCGCGGCGATGACCCTTTAAATGCGCCTTGGCGAAATAAATTGTGCATAAAAGCACCGACATTCAGTCGAATCTGTGCCCACAGCGGTTCGTCATTTGGCTCAAATACAACCCATTGGGTGCCACGGAACAAACTCTCTTCAATAAAAAGAGCCAAACGACGGACGGGGATATATTTGTATTCATCGGCCAGTTGGTCGGCACCACGTAGGGTACGAGATCCCCATGCAACCCTTCCAATAATAGGAAAACTACGTAAGCAATTAATACCCAGTGGGTTCAATTCGCCATTTTCGTCATTGGTGAGATTGACGCTGAGTTCAGGGACACCGAGTAATGTCGCTTCAATACCGGCGGGGGCTTTCCAGACACCACGTTGCGTATCTATACGTGAAAATAGCCCCGCTATGGTCCCACAAGGAACAAACTCTTCTATTTGGTTATCACTTAATGGGTTGGGCTTTTTGAGACGTGGGAAAAACAAGGTGGCATTGTTGCTTCGAGTGCCGATATAATCTTGATTAGGATCTTTAAATTGATCTACCGCTTTAGATTTACTATCCCAATCGCTGGGTGGATCTACAAGCAGCATAGCACGGCGTTTTTCACAATAAGTAGCCGCATCTGAAACCAAACTGACATCTATATCGCGGTTTGGTAAGCCGCTTGTGGATAAGTAGGGAGGAATACACAGCAAATTAAATAAATCTACCTGCTCTAGAGCATATAGACCTTTTTTATCCCTTTCTGCATTAGTTGGTGTAAAATCATCTTTAGTTAAATCTGCGCCATCTGATGCTTCCATAGCGGCCTTTGCACTACTAACCTCACTTTGGGCACTATTTACCTCAGCATTAGCTGTATCAATATTAGCTTGTACAGGTGGGTTTGCCTTTTTGACCTCTTCAAGGTGCTTTGTCTTATCAGCAAGCTTTTTCTCAGCTGAGGTTAAATCGTCATCAGTAGCAGTGGGTAGCGTATTGGGCAAAGTCTCATTTTTATCCCACCGCACCAACTTCGATTCTGCTGCCAGAACTTTGTCAATACGTCTGGGGCTATCTTTCAATGAGACATTTAAAAACCGCTCAGTAGCACCGCCGGGGTTTGTGTCTTTGACGATAAGATTGAAAAGATCACCTTTCACCAATCCCATTCGCGTGGCTACGTCCTCTGAAACGTCAGTATTAATAGAGGCACGTAATTGCATTCCCCAAGCACCTTCATTAGCGGCTATGAACTTAAGGTTACCTACTATCAATTTAGTTTTGGATGGTTTGTCTGCTTGTGAATGGTATAATCGAACAATAACCGCTTTTGAGCCGCCATTGAGGAAAAAGTCCCTCACCGCGTAACTCATGCTGCTGTAGAGAGCTAATCCTCCAAAGATGCGTTCATAATCTCCATAACTATTTATGGTTGTAGCTTGGTTTACCTGCCCTCGTTTTGCCCTGCCGATAAACGCGGTAATTGAGGTCGCTACACCCGTAATCGTGCGGACCCCGCTGGAAATTTCTTCAATGTAAACGCCAGGATATGTAACTGCTGTTGGCATAAGAGATATTACCTCTTTATTTTATATTAAGCACTGGATTAATATGTACTCGTATCTGGCAAGTACACAGTCACCGGCTTTAGTTTATAAATAAATTCATAGTAACCGAATTTTCATAACCGCCAAATTCCAATAATTATTGGATGGTAAGCGAGTCATAACATTGCCTCTCAAAGCCTTGTCAACCTTCTTGAGGTGTAAAAACCACTCTCCCCTTTCAAGCCAGTTTAGGTTAAACTGACGATAGAAAGTCACATACGCATTAACCTAATGAAAAAAGAAAAAATAGTCGCCGATTGTAAATCATATAATTAAAAAATACAATATATTCACACCTTCCAGCCAGGGCAATCGCGCTATACAATAACAATGTTAAACTAAGTGCTCACCCTATTGCCGGAATCACCTATGTCCGACCAGTTCGTATTGCCTAACCCATTGAACTATTTCAAATCATTACCTGACCCGCGTCGCGAGACGAAAAACCAACTTCATCGCTGGGAAGATATTGTAATGATAACGCTTGGCGGTTTGCTGAGCGGAATGGAAGATGGGGTGGGGATAGCGGTATTCTGGAATGAAAAAGCAGCCTGGCTCAAGCAATTTTTGGAGCTTCCCCATGGCATTCCATCGCATGATACGCTGAGTAATGTGATGGGCCGATTAGAGCCCAAAGCCTTTCGTGAAGCGTTTAGGCGTTGGATGGAAAGCGCCATGCTTAGCGGGGAAACATTTAGCGATAGATGGCAAGACGGTGCGCGGTTCGGGTGGCGGGAATGAAATCAAAGCAATTCCAGACTTATTGGCGCTATTGGATATACAAGGTGCGACCGTGACCATCGAGGTGATGGGGACGCAGAAAGCCATCGCCGCGCCGATAGTCGAAGGGGGCGCGGATTATGTGCTGGCGCTGAAAGCAAACCATCCGAACTGGTATGAAGAGGTAACGCTTGGGATGAACACCGGATACGATGCCGGGCAGCTTAGCGTATTGGAAACCGTGGCAAAAGACCACGGACGCTTGGAGACGCGCTGTTATACGTTGAGTACACGCCGGGATTGGCTGGATGGCCGCGCTAACTGGGCGGGGCTGAACGCTTTGGGAATGGTCGAAAGCCGCCGGGAAATCGGCGCTAAAGATAGAAATGGGGTAGTTTCCTCAACTGTTCCCCCTATTCCACCTTGTTTCGTGTGAACTACTTGCTGTGTAACCCTTAACCTTTAAAAAAACGAATATTTTGTTTTGGCGCGATCTGTTTTGTTGGCTTGATGTTCGTAGGTAGTTGCAATTCTTGGTGAACAACGTAGAGCAATACCCACCCTACCTAGATCTGAACAAAATATAGATGGTCTTGATTCATTCAATCTCGCTTAGCTTGATCGATTTTCAACTGCTTAACACCTTAATCTATCTCCATCTTGCCCATCCTAATAATCCGTTTAATCTTGTTCAAAATGCCATGTATCAGATGAATAGAATATATCAGGTGATTTTCATTTTTTTAAGGTCAGGTACTATGGCAAAAATATCACAATCCTGTAGAATATTTTCCGGGTTTAATTTTAAAGAATGATAGGGAGCCATAACATGTTTCAAGGCAGTATGGTCGCGCTGGTTACGCCAATGGACGCCGATGATAGCATCAATAAAACCAGCTTGCGCCAACTCGTTGATTATCATATTGAACAGCAAACGGATGCGATTATTGCCGTTGGCACCACTGGAGAAGCCGCTACATTGACTCATGATGAACATTGTGAAGTCATTCAAATCGTAGTAGAACAGGTCGCTGGTCGAATACCCGTTATTGCCGGTACGGGTTCTAATTCAACTGCAGAAGCAATTGATTACACGCGTTATGCTCAGCAAGTTGGCGTTGCTGGATGTTTATTAGTTACCCCTTATTATAATAAACCGACGCAAGAAGGGTTATATCTTCATTATAAAAAAATAGCGGAAGCCGTTGATATTCCACAATTGCTTTATAATGTACCGGGGCGCACTGCCTGTGATTTACTTCCAGAAACAGTCAAACGTTTAGCTCAGATAGATAATATTGTGGGAATAAAAGAAGCCGTTAGTGCTCAAGAACGAATCAATGAACTGCTTAAAATCGCCACGGACCAATTCGTTATTTTGAGTGGTGATGATGCTACCGCCATGGAATTAATTTTACGAGGTGGTAAAGGCACGATTTCAGTGACCGCTAACGTTGCACCGCAAGCTATGCACGCTATGTGTCAACAAGCCTTAGCCGGTGACCGTGCTGGCGCGGCAGCGATTAATCAACGATTAATGGGTTTGCATAAGAGTTTATTTCTTGAACCGAATCCAATTCCAGTCAAATGGGCAGTACATACCTTGGGTTTGATTCCGCCAGGGATTCGTTTACCCCTGACGCCACTGTTGCCCAAACATTATGAAATGGTTAAACAAGCGATGTATCAAGCTCAGGTACTATCCTGATAATTGGAATACATGTTAAATCGTATTAAAATAATAAACGTTATATTGCTATTATTACTATCCGGGTGTAGTCCGGTTATTAGACACCTTGATGCCACTTGGCTTGATAGTAAAACGGTTTTTAAAAAAGCTAAACCTTTACCACCCTTAGAAATTTCACCCGAATTGGTTTCACCTCGTATTTCACCCTAACCAGTTCAGTCAGTCTGTTGAATTGAAGAGAGTCCCTATGTCTGGTCTTTGGAAAGTCGCTAGTTACTGTCTATTACTCATAACGATAGTAGGATGTAGCACCTTAGATAAAACAATACCTGAACCCCAAGTTGACTATAAAAAAAGTCAAACCGTACCTTCCCTGGAAATACCACCGGATTTAACGATTTCCAGTATTAATGATGAATTAGTTATACCAACGGTTGATGATAACCAAAGCACAACACTTTCTGAATATGATAATAAACCCACTACCGGTCAAGGCGTATCAGCACGAAATCAGGCCAAGGTTTTACCTTTGGCTAAACAGATCCAAATCAAACATGATAGCCGTACTCGTTGGTTAGTAATCCAAGAAGAAGCGAGTGTTATTTGGCCCAAAGTAAAACAATTTTGGTTAGACAACGGGTTTACTTTAACTAAAGAAGATCCCCAAATTGGGATTATGGAAACTCAGTGGGCAGAAAATCGCGCTGATATTCCTCAAGACGGCATTCGTAAATTTTTGGGTAAAGCGCTTGATATGGTTTATTCGGCCTCAACACGGGATAAATTTAGAGTACGTTTAGAACGAGGTGAAGATCCGACTACAACAGAATTATATCTAAGTCATCGTGGTGCAGAAGAAGTTGCTAAGGGCGATGATTGGGTATGGCAAAATCGTCTGGCTGATCCCGAGCTAGAAACTGAAATGCTCAATCGTCTTATGGTGTTTCTGGGCGTTGAACCAGAACAAGCTCATGTTTTGACCGCCGCCAACCAACCACCACCCTCGGTTTCACGGAGCGAACTCACCCCAGCAACTACCGGGGCAGTTAACCTCATTTTACGAGAAGATTTTGAGCCAGCTTGGCGACATATCGGCTTAGCTTTGGATAGGCTCGGTTTTACCGTAGAAGATCGCGATAAGGATAGCAGTACTTATTCTATTCGTTATATTGATCCAGAGATAAGTGAAAAAAGCAGTTTTTGGGATAAGCTGTTTGGTGATAAAAGTGAAGCCGCTTCTCAAGAGTATTTTATTAATCTGCTCCAAGAAGCGGATTTTACCCGGGTTGTCGTTAAAAACAACCAAGGTCAGTTAATAACGAGCAAAACAGCAGAAAGAATCTTGGGTTTATTACACGAACAATTGCAATAATTACCTCATGGTAGTCCTTGTACTGACTCTAACACAAGACTGAAAACCTCATTCTCTTTTTCAACATGTTCAACCCGCACGGGTAAGTATTGTAATGGTGAAGCACACCATAAAGTAGTACGCCGCTTCTTATTAGCGGAAAGACGTTCATATTTAAGGGTTTCTAATTCACCTATGCCGGTTTTAATGGTCTCTTTACCCAGTAGCGTTGGGGTATAAGTAGACATATTACCTTTATTAATTACTTGGTACTGCAATTGACGTTTGCCCTGTTGCAACTCTTGCATTAATACCAACTGATAAAGTAATCGATCCAAGACATTTTCTTTCAAGGAGACCATTTTGGTTTCGCCTTGATAGACATCTTGGGCTATGTTTTTCGACCAATTGAATGATACTTGATTATGACGGGGTTTTCGACCCGTTTGACGATAAGTATATTCAAGCGGGCGAATTTTACCGTTGATTCGAGTAAAAACCGAACGTTCTTCAATCCGAATAGCTTGAATAAGTGCGGCTAAACCCGTCGTTTCGCCCACGGTTTCGAACACCCATTTATTGGGATTAACCTTGGTTAAAGAACGAGAACCTTTCCCGACGGGAATACTATTAATATAAAGCTTATAAAGGGCAGTGAAGGGAGGCGGAAAGTAGTCAGTTGCCAAGAGACTACCATTCCAAAGTAACAATACACTGATGAGAACACTTTTCATCCAATTCATAAACTAAGCTATCTCCAATAATATGATATGATTATAAGTTTATGTTAAAAAGTCCTAGATTAACAAGCTTATTTTTATGAATACGGTTATCCCCGCGTTTCAATCTGCTCGCATTTTAATAATCGGTGATGTTATGCTTGACCGCTACTGGTATGGTGACGCTACGCGAATTTCTCCGGAAGCCCCTGTACCGATAGTTCATATTAAACAACAAACTGAACGACCCGGTGGTGCTGGTAATGTCGCCTTAAATATTCGTGCGGTTGGTGGACAGGTCACTCTCATTGGGGTTACTGGTACCGATTCAGCGGCAACAAGCATACTGAGTCAATTAACAGCGGCTGGCATACATTGTGCGTTCATTCAACTTGCTGAAATACCAACGGTAACTAAATTACGCGTATTGAGTCGTCATCAACAACTTATTCGGCTCGATTTTGAGGACAGCTTAGTTCAGCTAGATACCCAGTTAGTACAAACGCAAATGCAACGCCATCTTAACAATGCTGATGTGGTGATTTTATCTGATTATAATAAGGGTGCTTTACCCGATCCAGCGGTTTTAATTCAAATGGCAAAAGCCGCTAATAAACTCATTTTAGTTGATCCCAAGGGTTGTGATTTTACGAAATATCAGGGAGCAACCCTGATAACGCCTAATTTAGCCGAATTTGAAGCGGTAGTCGGAACTTGTTCCAACTTAAATCAATTAGTTGCAAAAGGAGAAGCATTACGCGAACAGTTAAATTTGCAAGCACTGCTTATCACTCGTAGTCAAGATGGCATGACACTCTTGCGTGCCAACTATCCACCTTTACACTTACCAGCACATACTCGGGAGGTATTTGATGTGACGGGTGCCGGTGATACGGTGATAGGAATTTTGGCTGCTGGACTGGCAGTTGCTCAAGATTGGGTCAGTGCCACTGCCTTGGCTAATCTTGCTGCGGGGTTAGTCGTAACTAAATTGGGCGCCGCGACAGTCAGTGTTGCCGAACTAGAACAAGCTTTACATTTCCAAACGAATAAAGGAATATACGATCCAGTGAGTTTAACCGCCGCTGTTAAGGCTGCTAAAGCTAATCACGAAACCATCGTGATGACTAATGGTTGTTTTGATATTTTGCACGCTGGACACGTTCGCTATTTAACGCAAGCGAGACAACTGGGTGATCACTTAATTGTTGCTATCAACGATGACGAATCGGTCCGCCGATTGAAAGGGCGTAGTCGCCCAATAAACACTTTGGAAAAACGGATAGCGGTATTAAATGCACTCGAATGTGTTGATTGGATAATCCCCTTTACGGAAGACACTCCAGAACAACTCATTTGTCAAATTTTACCGGATGTTTTAGTCAAAGGCGGCGATTATCAAGTTCATCAAATTGCCGGGAGTAATTGTGTATTAGCACAAGGTGGACGGGTATTGGTTTTGGATCTGATGGCAAATTGTTCGACTACCGCTATCATTGCGGCCCTACAAAATTCAACCCTAGGAGATAGAAAAATTTTATGATTATTGTGACGGGCGGAGCCGGATTTATTGGTAGTAACATCATTAAAGCACTTAATCAACAGGGTCATAAAAAAATATTAGTGGTAGATGATCTGACCGATGGTCAGAAATTTAAAAACTTAGTTGACTGTGATATCTTTGATTATCAAGAGAAAGATGTTTTCTTAAAACGTATTTTAACTCATGAATACTTTGGTCCGTCGATAGAAGCCTGTTTTCACCAAGGTGCCTGTTCTAATACTGTTGAGTGGAATGGACGTCATATGATGGTTAATAATTATGATTATTCTAAGGTAGTACTACATTATTGTTTAGCGAGAAAGGTACCTTTTTTTTATGCTTCTAGTGCCGCCGTTTATGGCAGAAGTACTGTATTTAAAGAAGAACGCTGCTTTGAAGCACCTATCAATATATATGGCTATTCTAAATTTCTTTTTGATCAGTATGTTCGCCAAATTTTAGAAACCGCTACTTCTCAGGTAGTGGGCTTACGTTACTTTAATGTCTATGGTCCTCGGGAACAACATAAAGGTAAAATGGCGAGTGTTGCTTACCACTTTAACCAGCAATTACAAGTTGATCAAGAAGTTAAACTATTTGAAGGTAGTGAGGGTTATGCCCCTGGTGAACAACGCCGTGATTTTGTGTATGTAGGAGATGTGGCCATGATAAATCTATGGTTTATGAATAATCCGAAAAAATCGGGAATTTTTAATGTCGGTACCGGTCGAAGCCAAAGTTTTAACGAAGTTGCTCAAGCTATTATTAATTGGCATCATTACGGTAAAATTAAATATATTCCTTTCCCTGACAATCTTAAAGCTTATTATCAAAGCTTCACCCAAGCTGATATCACTACTTTACGTGAAATGGGTTATGATCAACCCTTTAAAGCCGTTGAAGAGGGAATAACAGAATATTTGGATTGGTTGAATACGACCGAAAGGTGAGAAACCATGTTAACATTTGAGCGAATGGGAACAGTTTTTAACCGCCATCATTTTCTTTGCAGTAAGAACTGCTCCTACCCACAAAGATGATAAGCTACTTTACCGCTCTTCACCGCTAACTGCTAATTTGCCATCGTTTCCTTGGAACCGTTACTGAACTGCTTGTACCCTTTGTTATTCTTGATAAGAGTTGGTTGCTAACCTTTATTCTAAACCGGGGTAGCCACCAGTAGGCTATAAATCTCTCTCACTATCTCCTTTATCACTTTATCGCGTTGTACTCCCTAAACTTCGCTAATGATTTGCCATCTTTAAGACGAACTGATATCGTCTTCAATTAGTGGTATAAATATACCTAATGCTGAATCTTGCCTCTAGCAACCCCAAATAACAACTGTTAATTACTAACACCATAACAAAGCAATAGTGATCAAATTGAGAGAACCGTTGCGCTATAAGATAAATTATTCTATTAAAATCCGAATTTTATTGACTGCTTTACCTTGAACTAAGTCATTCAGGTAATCATTAAATCGTTGTTGTATTTCTATTAAGGTCATGGGTGAACCGCTGGCTAATGCGGTTGTTAATTCTTCACGGGTTATAGTTAATTTAATTAAATCGGCTAAACCTTCCTGCAAAGCGGTTATAAAAGGCGGTGTTATTTTTTCTGGTAAAGTGCGGGTTAGTAAAAATTGTTCAATTGGCACACGATTTTCTGGTTTAATTAACTCGCGGTGTGAGAAAGAATTTTTTAGTTCAGTTAATAAGATCTGGGTCCAATTTAGGTAGAGTTGTTCTAAGGTTTGACTCAATTGAGTTAATTTAACCGCTAGTGGAATAGCATGAAATTCTGTAAAGGGTTTGTAACCACAATAGGGACAGATCGCTGGTCCAATGAGATCTTTTTTATTTAGCCGAAAACAAGTGGGTAACTGGCTTAAATGATATTCAAAGTTGAGGAGTTGTTGCGAAGGTAATAAAGTAATTGAGGCTAATTGTTTTAAATTAAGTAACCGCTGCCCAGCTAGCAGTTGTTGTTGAATAAGCTGTCCTTCTTTACTTAATCGCGCTTGTTGGTGCCATTGATAATAAATTTGGATATACGTTTGTTTTAGTTCAAGTAAAGATTGGTGTAAAAAGTAACTCGAATCAATCGGGATAACCGTGGCTGTTAAAGTCGTGTAGAGTTTATCACGTACTTGATTCATCTCGTTGATTAAATTATGTTGCGGTGGTAAAGCCGCTTGTGCAGTGGTCAAATAAGCGAGAGTAGGATTTAAATCCGTTAATATGGTTTGTAAATTAATAAGTCGGTCTAACAGGTGAAAATTATCCTGCTGGTTAGTTACTTCGGTAGAACTATAACAAAAATTTTTAAATTTTACCGCTGAAGAATAGACCTGTAGTGATTCAAGAAAGTGTTGAGTTTGCGCTAACTGGGTGTGAAAATGTTGGATTTCTGTTTCACTAAAGAGTGGTTTTCCCCAGCAAGTAAAGTCACTCATTAATTTGGGTGGTATTTTGACTAATTTATCTAAATATTCACTAACTCGGCTTTGGAATTGGGAGATAACTTCTACTGCTTGGTATTGAATTAAAGCCTTTTCTAAGCCAATGGGTAACGCGAGTAATTCAAACAAGGCAGTTAATGCGGGCAAATTAAAGTCTTTAGGGCGTTCGAGATAGTTAAATTCTAATAACTGCTGTAGCGGTATTGCGGCAAGGCTAGCAAATTGAGTGGCATCGATAGTTTGATTTGGCATGACTAAAACTAATTCACCGTTGTAAACTAAAGCCGCTATTAAGACTATAACGAGTTCCGGCTCTAGACGATAAGTCGTTGGTGCCAAATAATGATCAGCTAATAATTCGGCTCGATTTAAGACTTGCCCCGCTGGTTTTTGCAATAATTGTTTGAGAATCACTTGGGCATATTGGGACTGATGGGAATCAACTCGGGTTCCATTTAGTAATCCTAATGCCGCTAATATCCCTTGTGCCGGCTTGCTACGCTGGGCGTTAGGAATACCACGAATTGCTTCTTGAGTAAGGAAAATTAGATTTTCTGGTGAAATTAAAGTTGGAAAAATGGGATATTCTGGTGCTATCTCTATAAAGTAGTTATCTAAACAAATATCAGCTACTAAATCGATCAAATCACGAAAATTAGCTAATAGCGCTGGATGTGGTTGAAATAAAAATGGCTCATTTTTGACGCGAAAGTCTTCAGTCGCTTTGGTATTAATCCAATCTAATAAAGTTTGAGCACGGTTTTGATAGCAAGCAGTAAAAGCAATGGGTTTATGAGTTTGTAACCATTGTATAACTTCGCGTAAATAGTTTTGTGCTTTGGATTCATAAATAGTTTTAGCGACGCCAGTACTCATTGCCGCTAAGTCATCAGCGGCTGCATAGAGACGTAAATTGCGCGTAAAACCATCATCGATTTTACTCAGGTGAAAAAAAACCGCTTGGTTAACCGCCGTGAATAATTGGATTTCAAAATGAGTGGGTTGGTACACCGGTAAAAAATAAAGTAAAAAACCGGTTGGTTTCATTACCCTGGCATGGGTCATTTGATTAGGGTTACCGAAAATTAAATAACCCGGTCGGGTAACTTGGTGAGAACGCCATTCTAATTCATATATCCAACAAAAACTTTGGGTCCAACCAGTGGCTAAATCGGCAACCTCCATCAATTGGCGAAGTGTGGCATAGTAATAGCGATCAAGTTGATGCAGATCTAAACTATTTGCCCGATTATCAATAAGGGCATCAAAATCATAATTCTTTTTAAAATCAATATAATATTGGCCATTTTCTGGGTTGAAGGTGATAAATTGGCGGTTAACCGTGTTCAGGATTTCCCGTAATACGGTCTCAACCAGTGAAAGCAAGTCCTCAGCCGGATGCCCTCCCAATTTGTCAATGCCCGGTTGATAAAGACATAAACTATCTCTTAATTCGCGTGCAGTAACGCCAATGGGGGTATGAATATCATGCGTAGTCAACCGATGTACTGATAAGCCATTAATAATTCGCTGAGCGAGCAGTTTATACGAAGGACGACTAAAGGTTTGTTCAATTCGACTAATTAAAACTTTATTACATTCAATTACTTCCCTAATATCAGCTAAAGTACGAAAAGCCGGATTATTGCAGAGGATGTTCCAATAACTCTCGTAGGTTAGTAAGCCAAGGTAAGATTGAGGGATTTCAGTATCAGCTAATGCTTGTATGGCTTGTTCTAGGGTTTTAAGAATTTCTCGTTTTTCAATAATAGTAATCTGGGCAAAGGTATCAATATAATCAGGATGAACTGGAAAGAGTGCCACAAATTCGGTTATCCGCTCCTTCATGTGATCATAGTAGGGAAAAAACGCTGTAAATAGTCTTGAATTTTATTTTGTTGATCGCTATTTTTCTTGAGTAAGCGTTTAGCAACCACAAATTTAATATCTTGACGGGTAATTAAAACTTGTTCAAATCGATCTTTAACACGCCGTAAAGCATGGGCAACAAACTCAAATCGTGGGTTATCAAAAATACTTTCTTGTAAGCCCGCCATAAAACGAAACCGTGAATTTTTACAAATTTCACCGATTTCACGTAAGAAGCTTAAATCTAAGATCAATTCTTGATCCGGACGGGTCTTTAAATAATCAAGCAATTCATCGACGACTAATAATAATCCTTGGTTAGGGTAATGAGTGGTAAAAGTCGCCATCATTTTGATAAAAGTATTTTTATTATTACTAATATGATGCGCTGCTGGAAAATGGAAAAGAATTCCGATTTTTTGGAGATAAGTTTCTAATTCTTGAGTCAGAATATCACGTAATGACATGGTGGTGGCGCCAAGTTCAGTACGTAATACCTGAAATTGACCGGCAATCATGGCTGCTTGTTGAGCGACTTGAGAATGAGTTAAGTAAGCAATCAGTTGAGCATTTTCCGCAATACTCGAAATCATGGCCATTAAATGTGATTTACCCGTTCCATAATGGCCAATAATTAATAATCCTTTGTTATCAATTAATTGCTTAAATTGAAGTTGAACAAAAACCAGATTGATTAAGCGATCCGCCATTTCGTTAGAAATAACATAGTTCGATACCAATTGCTTTGCCTTATGAGTTAGGTTAGCATCGTTAATTTCGATAATACTCTCTAATGGCGTGAATTCAACTAATTGTGCATATTGCATAGGGATATAATAATAAGAATTGTGAACCATTGACTCTCAATAGTTATCGTATTGAATAGGAAACCACTCTATTTTAGTTTAGCATGAAGGTGTCCTTTCTTTCCTGGAGAGGGTAATTTTAGAGAAATAGGCAAAATTAGGATAATAAAATAGCTTGTTCTGAGATTGACTATATTTTGGTCTTCTTATAAATTGTCGTCATGTATTTGATGAAACAATCTATTGTTAATCAGAAATAGGTCTGTTCCTTGCAGCACATAATCTGATTATTAAGTCATGAAACTGAATGGGCAGCTTACCATAATGATGACAAGTTGTTTATTTCTCTCATATTTGTAATTTGTTATAATAAAACTAATTTAGATTTATCCATGCTGTTGCTACTCGCAATCCGATGACATTCAGCCAGTAGCAACAGCGGATTGTTAACTCGTTTCCTTATACATTTTCACCAACCAGTTATGACTAACAACAGTAATGAATCTGTTATGATGTAACCTATTTTTTATGGAAAGAAATAAATATGACCTCTCAGACAATATTAGTTGTTGACGACAGTCGCGTGTCCAGAATGTTAGTGCGTGCCATCATCAGTCACGCTGACGAACAAGCTGAAGTCATCGAAGCGAGTAATGGTGAAGACGCCTTAACTAAAACCCAAAACGCCCAAATCACGATTGCCATATTGGATCTTAACATGCCCGGTATGGATGGGTTGATATTGGCTTCCAAATTGCTCGAAAAATTTCCAACAGCGAAGATTGGCTTATTGACAGCTAATATTCAAGAAATGGTTCGTAAAAAAGCGAGTGATCTCGGGATTAGTTTTATTCCTAAACCCATTACTGAAGAAAGAATCTTGAGTTTTATTTATGGGTGACAACATCCAACTTACAGAATTACAACAAGATGCCATTGTTGAATTATTAAATATTGGCATGGGAGTGGCGGCTCGTTCTTTGAGTGAAATGGTTAATGAGGAAATTAGCCTTTCAATACCCAACCTGGAAATGCTGTCGCGTCAAAGTGCTGCTACTCACCTGAATGGAGAATCACCCATAACCATTGCTGCGGTTAAACAATGTTTTAAAGGTGCTGTTTGGGGAGAAGCCTTATTATTATTTCCTCAAGATAAAAGTTTAGAATTGGTACAACTTCTCATGAAAGGGGTACCTCATGAAATGCTAAATGAATTGGCACAGGATGCTTTAGTTGAGATAGGTAATATTATTCTGCATGCTTGTCTCGCCTCCCTGGCTAATTTGTTAGCAATTGATTTAAACAGTGACATCCTTTTTTTATGATGGGAAGCGCCAGCGAAATATTGGGTGTGAATATTAATCATGTAGAAGATGATATTGTTATGTTTTTACAAATGAATTTTGGATTACCTATTAAAGATATTAATGGATATGTGGCTATTATTCTAGAAGTTTCCTCAGTAGAACAACTAAAACAACAAATTAATAAATATTTAGCACAGCTTTAGCAGACGCTCAAAATAGTATAACGAGAAGGAAAATAAAGAAAATTATTTCTGATTTTCCTTTTTTGGTTGAAAGGATAGCCAAACTTTAAACCGCTGAGTAAATTCAGGTAGTTTTAAAAAGAGTGTCCCAGTGACGATGGCACTTAACAACCCCAAACTGAGGAAAATTTGCGGAATACTAAAACCTAACTGAATCATCCCGACAATACCTAACGCTGATATAACCATAAACAGCGCGTTGAGGATGTTATTAGCGGCAATCACTCGGGACAAATGGGCGGGATTACTTCGTCTTTGCACCATCGCTTCAAGTGGCACGATATAAAAACCCCCAAATAAACCAACCAAAACTAAATCGAGCAATATTCTCCAACTACCTGGTACAGCAACAAATTGTAAAGCATTCATTTGTCCTTGAGGTAGAGATAAAGTTTCAAAATACTGGCTAGCAAAGTAAATATCAATGGAGAATAAAGTAATACCAATGGCTCCTAAAGGAACTAATCCCAATTCAATACGTCCCCGCGAGAGCTTTTCACACATCATTGAGCCAATACCGATGCCTAAAGAAAACATAAAAAGTAATAAGGTCACTACTTGATTGTCACTACCTAAAACATCTTTGCTATAAGCCGGGACTTGTGACAAGTAACTTGCTCCTACAAACCAAAACCAAGACATCGCAATAACGGCAATCAAAACATCATGATTTTCTTGAGCATATCGCATCATTTTGAAGGTTTGAGTAATTATATTCCAATTAAGTTGTAACTTCGGATCAGTTGATTCTGCTAAAGGAATAAACCAACTGGCGATTAAACCAAATAAAGCGAGTATAATCACGACAATGGCAATAATTAAGGTACCTTGATGAGGTATCGATACTAATATGCCACCTAAAATCGTTCCCAACAAGATGGCTAAAAAAGTTCCCATACTCATTAAACCATTACCGCCGATTAATTCATTTTCCTGCAGGTGTTGCGGTAAAATACTATATTTAAGCGGTCCAAATAGGGTTGATTGTGCTCCCATTAAAAATAATAAGGCCATTAACATCAACACACTTTCTGAATAAAATCCAATGATAGCAAACGACATAATGATAACTTCTAGGATTTTAACATATCGAATTAACATAGATTTTTCATATTTATCAGCAAATTGTCCAGCAGTTGCCGAAAATAAAAAGAACGGTAAAATGAAAATACCGGCACTCAAGGTGACTAGTGTATTAGTGTCAATCCCATATAAAGTATTTCCTTGGAAAAGAATAAAAATAACCAGGGCATTTTTATAAACATTATCATTAAATGCACCTAAAAATTGGGTCCAAAACAGTGGTAGAAAGCGACGAGTTTGCAGTAATTGAAATTGGTTCATAGTTAAAGACAAGATAAAATTGACTAGTTGCTATGTTAATCGATTTAGTAGGAAAATATAAGGCAACTTTTATTCCTTATTCTCTTAGAAAAATTCTAACGAATTGTATTAACAAAATATTAACTTTAATCACTAAATTGGGTGATTACTTCTAGACCGAATTAGCAATAACTCCTGATGAAAACAAAAAAGATTTTAATCATTTTAGGTACATTATTAAGTGTCGTCCTGCTCGTAGTGGTATTTTCTCATTTAGATTGGGGAACTTTTTTTAAAACCTTCCAAACGATACACTTATCCATTATTTTGCCAGCCGCCATGATTATTATGATTAATATTGCTTTACGTTCTTTACGTTGGAATTTAGTGGCGAGAATACCGATAACCCATTTTAAACACTTTTGGCAAGCCGCTAACATTGGTTATTTAGGCAATATGATTTATCCAGCACGCGCCGGTGAAGTACTAAAAATAATCGCTATTCATCATTTTGTGCCTTTAAAACTCGGTAAAGCCGTGACGAGTGCGGTACTAGATCGCGTCTTTGACATGATTACAGTTGGTATTTTCACTTTATTAGTACTATGGATCCATAGTCAAAAAGTGGATCCCAACCTGGGTCGAAGTGTAATCGGTGTTTTTATCTTAGCTACCTTAGTTTTAACAATTTTAATCAGTTACGCTAATGCTTTACAAATCAGAATTCAAAGTTGGTCATTTCAAGATAAGTGGCAATGGTTACAAGAATGGCTATTACATGCGATAGAAGGTATACAAGCACTTCGCCAAACCAGCCATCTGTTTCTCATTCTGTTAATAACTGGCTTAGTATTTACGTTTGACTACTTTTTTGCATGGCAAGTCATGTTAGCTTTAGGTTGGTCACTACCGTTTGAAGCGGCTGTCACCGTCGGCGTGTTCTTATTGTTAAGCGTTTCTTTACCTTCAGCACCAGGTTTTATTGGAATTTATCAAGTTGCTTGCGTATTAGCATTAAAACTCTATGGCATTGATGAAAGTGTAGCGGTCGCTTACTCAATTGTCATGCAACTACTTACTTTTTTAATTATGGGCACCCAGGGCACATTAGTAACCTTATATTGTGGTTTTAATTTATCTCAAGAGCGGCAACAAGATCTCTCTCACTTATCAGAGTGATGATATTTTTTTCTATTGGGTCAGTTTGCACCGACAACGTTTTAGCCAAACACACGATCTTGGAAATGGAAAGTTACAAACTGGTTTTACCAGAACATTTAAATCACTATGGTTATTTATTTGGTGGTCATTTACTCAAATGGGTAGATGAAATCTCTTGGATTGCGGCTAGTCGAGAACATCCTGGTTGTTGTTTTGTCACAGTAGCGATGGACAAGGTAGAATTTCGCCAAAGTGTTAAGTTAGGCTCAATTCTTCGCTTTCAGGTGCACAAAGTGCGAGTTGGCAAAACTTCTGTACAATACGAGGCCAATATATTCTGTGACAATATCGAAACTGGGCAGGAAGAATTGGTATTTTCCACTCACGTTAGCTTTGTTTGCTTAGACGGCAAGGGTAATAAAATGGTGGTGCCTTAGCTTTTTTATTTAGTACCTCGCACATCCTCCCCACTTATTTTAGCAAGTTAACCCCGTTTTTTTGTTACAAAAAAGTGGCTGGTGAAACCGGAAACCGTTCAGCTAATGCTTGAATTTGACGCACATTAAGTGCTCGCTTGCCATTTAGAATTTCTGACACCGCCCCTTGCGTGCCAATCTCATTACGCAAATCAGTTTGCTTCAATCCCTGTTCGCGCATTAAATAAGATAGCACTTCTGCTCCTGATACCGTCGGCAGCGGATAGTGTATCTGATCATAAGCTTCAATAAATACAGACAGCGTCTCCATTAAATCCGCCAAAGGATGACTTTCATCTTCTCCCACGGTGTCAATAAGTTCGTTTAGCAAGGACACAACCCGATCATACTCTTGTTCGGTACGGGGTATCGACAAAACATCTTTGACTGCTGTCCAATGTATTTTAGTTTGTTCTAGCAAAGTACTCATCATTGTTATCATTGTTATCCTGTTCTGATGGTGCATAGAACGCACCCTATTTAGTAACATGTAGAGTGCATTAGCGCAGCGTAGCGCACCACGCTTTGTTATTGTGGCCAAAAACTTTCATCCAACGCCTGTTCTAAACTAAATGGACAACTTGGTGGAAATCGGGTCTCACTTAACCGTGTTTCTTTGGCAGCCGCTAAAATCGCTTTTTTATAAGCCTCAGTTAATTTTTCTGCTAATTCGTAACGCAGACTCGGACTATCATTAATAATTCCAATACCGCCCTCCGTTGTTCTCGAATCGTGTATTTCCAACTGGGGCTACGTTTTTGTGGTTGATATTGCCACTTCAATAGATGGGCAAACAGGAGAGCCAGTCGGTTAATCAATTCACGCCGCTCACTTCTACCCAGGCTTTCTAATTCTTCTGCAATATTATTAACATCAATCTCGGCTAACCGTCTCTGTCGCAATAATTGTACATTCTCCATGAGCCAAGCATAAAAATCTTCTTCATAAATCGTTTTTGTTGACATAATGGCTATACTTTCCAGAAAGTGCTATATCAGCTAGATCTATATAGGTTTTGTGGCTCTAGAGCAAACATGTCGGTTCGCCCTTAACTTATGAAAACCAGAAGCAGATCTAAGGTTAGAAAAAATTCCTGCACGACTTGTTCCGCTACGAAATCTAGTCAGTTTACTTTTAAACTATTAATACTATCGAGGTAATTACAGAATTATAGAAAGCGAGGAAATTTTCTGCTTATTATAGTGGCAGCAAAAACACAAGGGTACCGGTTTAATCGCTTGTAAAATAGAGTTTGCTGAAGACCTTCTCACCATAGCAGGCACCAAAACAAATTGTACCTTGAATAGCCATTTGCGGCAAGTCAGCACGTTTGCTGCAACGAGAGCTTTTTGCTGGGCTGGAAGAGGAAAAACGGGATATAACGCTAAAACTTCAAGAAATCATCAGGGTTCTTGAGTTTGTTCAAATAGAGCGGTACGTGCCGAGTTACCGAGGTTGCGTTGGAAGGCACGGTGAATGTCGTTCCGAGATAGCCAGAGCTTTTGTTGCTAACAAAGTGTTGAACCTACCCTGAGGCCTTGATTGACCGCTTGAAGGTGGATAGAAGCCTAGGGCGGATTGGCGGGTTTGAGAAAAGAAATCCCCGGTTCATGGACGTTTTCACGGGCTTACGCCGAGTTTGCGGCACTCGACTTGCCCGCCAGAACGCACGAGGCATTGATTAGACGGGAATTAAGTGACCAACTGATT
>JAAUSR010000160.1 GCA_012032555.1 Thioploca sp. | reverse complement strand
GCATGAGCCATATAACAGAACGTGGAGTCTTTATGAGGAAGGCTATGAGTATAGTGAAGTTTTAGCATCTACAGCATCTGAAGCTCTTGATATTGCTATCGAAAATGTTGATAGAAGTAATTATGGTAATGATGATGATGATGATAACAATACCATGTGGATAGAAGTAGAGGCTAGATGCAAACTAACTGGCGAATATGAAAGTGCAACTGTGACTCTTCATCCAGAAGAGCCAGAATGTCCTAAAGGAGAGCATGAATGGGAAAGTCCGTTTAGAATTGTTGGTGGTATTAAAGAGAATCCTGGTATTTGGGGTAACGGTGGTGGTATTATTATTGATCAGGTTTGTATTCATTGTTATGCCGGAAGAACTAAAAACACATGGGCCCAAGATCCTCAAACAGGGGTGCAGGGACTGACTTCTGTTACATATTATCCGCCAGGACATTGGGCTCCTAAAGATGAGGCTGAAGCATAAGATGTATGTCTAGGTAATAATTTTCCGTCCACAGTTCTTTATTTAAGGGAGTAAACAGATGACTGATAAGAATATTTTGGTTGAAGATTTTAGTATGTTACAGGAGTTTATTGACAATACATTTGTCAATAACTCTATAGCCATGCCTTCGCGAATTATTTATTCTAAGGTTAAGAATAAATTGAAATCAACAGGTATTGAGGAATCACAATTTGTACAAGCTTTTAGTATGGCTGTACGAGAAGGTAGCTTGAAGGGAATTAAGGGATTCAAACGAGTTGGATTCAAGCGGGTTGGTTCGGAAGAGGCTGTTGAATTTAAACAAAATCCTCTAACGAAAGATTTCGAGATGCTACAGAAGTTTATTGACATGACATTTGTCAATGACAGTGTAGCAATGCCAGCCAAGGTAATTTGGAAAAAGGTCAAGCTAACCGAGCCTCTGGATGAAAAGACATTCGTATCTGCTTTCAGTCAAGCGGTACGAGACGGACATTTAACTGGTATTGTTGGTGTTCGGCGTCTTGGATATAAGCGAGGAGTTCAGGTTTCTGAAGGTACTAGTATTGATGAGGATATTAAGGTAGACACAGAGGAAACTAATACTGCAATTTATATAAATAATAATTGGAGAATTATTTCTGAGGACAAGAATAATTGGTCTATTCAGAAGCGATTGAATTCTGGAACTTGGATTAGTAATATGTTTTATCCAAGTTTTGATCAGGCGGCAAGACGTGCTGCTGAGTTGTTATTGACAGGGAAGGTTCGTTCGGCTAAGATTAACGCAACTGAATTCCAGGACATGGCTAATTTGTTCAAGGAATCTGAATCTCGTATTTTAAATGAAATTCGTTTGGTACGAGGTTAATTATGGGAAAAATCATTCAGTTTCCAAAGGCTAAGAAGGTTGTAACATCAAACATTGCAGTATCTAGGAATATATTAAACCGGGCCAATTTTTTTATTGGCCCGGCATCTACTGCCAAAGAATATCTAATATTTGCAAAGAATCATGTACATTTTGTAAACAAGGCAGTTTTACTTGCCTGTTATATTTTAGAAAATTTACAGGAAAATTCTCAATTGGTAATTGTAAAGCAGGATGGTAAAAGAGAGGTTATAAGCAAATGGATCCGTATGAACAAAGATGTATAGAAATTGCAACATTAGCAAATCAAAAGTTTCCTAATCTAAAAATTAAATCTGATGATGTAGAGTTATATGAATCTACTGAAGGATGTTTTGCAGAAATTTTTTATGAAGGACAATCTTTAATTAAAACTGAAGGCTGTTCATATGATCGCGCATTATTTCACTTGAAAGAAAAACTAAGGTAATACCGCTAGTATTACCCATCCCGTCTGATACTTGGTTAATTCCAAGTGATCAATATGTCATTATGACATTAGTCGATCGAATCGGCGGACGGGAACAATGGAACGTGAAGAAATAAAACGTTTAATCATATTTATTCTTTTTATTATTATAATATTTTTATTCAGAATTTTTTCAAAGGGTTAAAAATAATGTATTCAGTTGCAAATTATAAGAAGCGTACTCGGGCACCTGCTCCTATACGCAAGAAACTTGTCTGGTCATCTTACCAGCATGATATTTTTTCTGAGATTGAAACTGGTGATGGACATTTGATTGTACTTGCTGTACCTGGCAGTGGTAAGACATCTACCATTGTAGAGGCAAATTATCATGTACCTCAGGAGTTAGTTTCTGCAGGAGAGGTTCTTAATTGTGCTTTTAATAAAGATATTGTAGATGCACTTGATAAACAGTTGCCTAGAAATATTGGGCGTTCTACATTTCATAAACTAGGGTTTCGTAATGTTCAAAAATATTGGGGGCCTATTTATGGAATTAATGGTTACAGTGTTGATAAGGATGATGTTGTAGCCAATCAGCTTGCTGAAGAAGTTTCTGGAAGTAACGATTCCGAAGAGCTTCGCAAAAGTCTTATTGTAGCTATGAAGCTTGCAAAAGCTAAACTTGCATCTACAGTTGAAGAAATTGATATTATTTGTCTTGAACATGGAATCAAGACACGTGGTATTAATCGAGCTGGCTTTGTTGAGATGGTTAAAGAAATGATGGAGAAAACTCTTGATGAGCCAGGTATGATTAATGGAAAAAGTGTTATATCATTTGATGATATGTTATGGCTGCCATACATGAAAGGCTGGCCTGCTGCACGTCAATATGAGTATATATTTATTGATGAAGCTCAAGATTTATCTGCGGTACGTACCGAGCTTGTATTGAGTTATCTGGCTCCAAATGGAAGGTTAGCGGCTTTTGGAGATCGTAACCAGGCAATATACTCTTGGGCTGGGAGTACTAATAAATCATTGATAAACTTGCAATTGACTTGCAAGCAAAAGAAATGCCATTAAGTGTTTCTTATCGATTGCCAAAAGTATTGCTGAACTTGCTGCACAAATTAATCCTATGTTGCAGCCTGCACCCAATGCTATTGAAGGTAGTATTATACATTCAAATATTAATACATTGAGTGCAAATGTAAAACCCGGCTGTGCAATAATTAGCAGGAACAATTATACTTTAGTGAAGGCATGTTTTGATTTGCTATCTCAGGGAATCAGGGCAAATATTCGAGGCAGGGATATTGGCAGGAGATTTTTATGGCGTGTGGATGACTGGTCTGCTGAGGCTGGAAGTAATTCTGTCAGTGATTTGAGGCGTGTGATTCGTTCTTGGTGTGAGAGTGTATGTGAAGTATTGGCAGATTATGGGCGTCCAACGGATAAGATTGTAGATGAGGCGGACAGTATTTTACGTTTCTGTGATGGTGCAGATAATGTTGATGAAGTAAGAGGGCGAATTAAAGCGTTCTTTTCTGATAAGACTATGAAGGATATGGTATGTTTGACAACGGCTCACAAGGCCAAAGGATTAGAGTGGGATGATGTATTGATTTTGAAAGATACATTTAAGCAAGGTGCTACAGAGGAAGAGACTAATATTTGGTATGTAGCAATTACTAGATCCAAAAACAGTTTAAATATTATTACAAGGCAATAAAAAATGACTAATCAATTAGTTTTGAGACAGACTGTTGAACAATTGGTTGCGGTATATACTGAAGCTAAGGATGATGCTGTTCGCAGTTGGAATACACTCAAGGATGCTCAGCAGTCGATTGAATGATTCTTTTATTCTCAATGGCAGTGGATATATTTATTTACGCTCTAGGGGTGATGGTTATACATCATGGGATGATGTTGATTTGATGTTAGCTAATTTGCGCCGTGATTGTTGGAGACATATTGTGGAGCGTTTGGAGCTTCGGCGTTTTCTGAGTTCGGATCGTTTGGCAGAGCTAAAAAATGATTTAAAAAATAGTAATTGGCCAGAGATTACGCAAGAAAGTGTGATGGTTTTTGCACAGGCTCATATGAGTCAATTAGATGTTTATATGGAAGAGGCGATTAAAGAAGTATTTGATTTCTTGAGACCGCGCAAAAGTAAGCTTAAAACCAATAGTCAATTTGAGGTACCGCACAAAGTGATTATGGAGCGCTGGTTAGATAGTGGTCCTTATGCTACTTATTGGCGCCCTAATTATTGTTATGAAACTAATATGACACAATTAGATCGTGTTTTCCAAGCTTTGGATGGCGCTGGATTTGTTTCTAATAGTTATTATGGTCAACTATATGATGCTATAGTAGCATTGCCACCCAACCAGACAGTTGGTGAAACAGATTACTTCAGATTTAAATGTTTCAAGAATGGTAATTTGCATATTGAATTTAAGCGTATTGATTTGCTTGAGAAATTCAATACTATTGCCGGTGGTAAACATTTACGACAAGCGGCAGAATAAAAGAGATTAATTATGCGTTGTTTTATTTGTAATAAGTATACTTTTTCTGAAGTTCGTATTAATGATGATGTCAAGCCAATTTGTGGACATCACATGAGAGAGCTTGAAAGATCAGATGCGGTAAGATTTAATATTCCTATTAGGAATGATATTCCGCCACAAGCACGTATGCAAGTTTCGCATAGTATTAAGAGGTTGGATATGAAAAAATCTTGTTCCATTTGCACACAATGGGTAGTTTAAAAACTATAG
>JAAUSR010000159.1 GCA_012032555.1 Thioploca sp. | reverse complement strand
AGATGAAATAGAATCAACGTCTGTTCATAGGAAAGTAAGATATGTATCAAGTGACGAACTAACTGGGAACGAGATTGCAAGTATTTTAGGTGAAGCAATAGGCAGACCAGATTTAAAATGGGTTGTTATTTCTGACGAAGAAGCACTCAAAGCTTATATAAATAATGGCTTCCCTGAACTGCTATCTAAAAATCTTGTTGAAATGTTTTCAAGTGTTCAGAGCGGAAAATTAGCTGAAGATTACAGGGCTAATAAACCAACAGAGTTAGGTAAAGTAAAGTTTACATCATTCTTAAAAGATTTTGTTACAACTTATAATTCTTAAAATAAGTAAAAATGCAAATTCATAGAATAAAATCAATAAGCGAATATCATAGACTCAGGGGATTACCCAAGCCTCAACATCTATTAATTAGTTTGATTGATTTTGAGTCAATCCAATATTCTGCAGAAAATAATCCCGTAAGTTGGGTATTGGATTTTTATTCTATTGCACTTAAAAAAAACTTTGATGCAAAAGTAAAATATGGACAGCAGGAATATGATTTTGATGAAGGCGTACTGTTTTTTATTTCACCAAATCAAGTTTTTAGCATTGAAGTTGATAAAAATCAAGTTTCGAAACTATCAGGATGGATGTTGCTCATTCATCCTGATTTTTATGGAATACAACATTAGCCCAGAAAATAAGGAAATATAATTTTTTGGATATTCCGTAAACGAAGCATTATTTCTATCAGACAAAGAGGAAGCAACGCTTAAAATTATCATAGAAAATATACAAAATGAGTATCATTCAAACATTGACCAATTCAGCCAAAGCATCATCATTTCACAAATTGAAACCTTGCTCAATTACGCAGATAGATTTTACCAACGACAGTTTATTACACGAAAAATAAGTAATCATCAAATTTTTGATAGATTGGAAAAATTACTTGTGGACTATTTCAGCAACGATGACATGGTTTCAAAAGCTTTACCAACAGTCCAATATCTTGCCGAGAGTTTACACGTATCTCAAAGCTATTTAAGCAGTTTGCTCAAAATATTGACAGGGCAAAGCACACAACAGCATATTCATAACAAGCTGATTGAAAAAGCAAAAGAAAAATTATCTACGACAAATATTTCCGTTTCAGAAATTGCTTATCAATTGGGCTTTGAACACCCACAGTCGTTCAGTAAGTTATTTAAACAAAAAACCAATTTAACGCCTTCGGCGTTTCGGGCTTCGTTTTAAGATTGTCGCTTAGAGTTTAGTGCTACAAATCTGCTCCCTCACAAAGCCCCGAACCGTTGGCGGTAATGGCAAACAACAAGTACAACCCCGAACCTGAACACAACAAACCCCGATTTGAACACATCCGAAAATATTTTTTATTTCAACTTTGCATCATAATTAAAACAAAAATATGATGAGTAAGCAAAAAGTTTGGTTTATTACAGGAGCATCCAAAGGAATGGGGCTTGAAGTGGCAAAGACTGTTTTAGCAAAAGGTGATAAAGTAATTGCAACTTCTCGAAGTCTAGTCGAACAAATCGGCAGCAACGGTGAAGCATCAGCAAATTTTCTCCCATTGAAAGTGGATATTACCAATGAAGAAGAAGTTAAACTGGCTATCGAAAAAGGTATTGAAGCATTTGGGGAAATTGAGGTAGTTCTAAATAATGCGGGCTATAACCACTTGGGTAATATCGAGGAACTGAGTGATGCTGAGTTCCGTGAAACAATGAATGTGAATTTGTTTGGGATGACTAATGTTATAAGACACATATTGCCTCATCTTCGCAAACAAAAATCTGGGCATATAATTAATACCTCATCAATGATGGGCTATATGAGTTATCCCGCTAATGGCAGCTATAGTGCTTCAAAGTTTGCCGTCATTGGATTATCAGAAGCCCTTGCACAGGAGGTGGCTCCTTTTGGTGTAAAAGTCACCATTCTTGCTCCCGGCACATTCCGCACAAGTTTTATGAGTGAGAGCAGCCTGGCAATAGCAAAGAATAAAATAGATGACTATAATCTGGAACAACAGGTCGAAATTTTCAGAAGTTACGACGGTAAGCAACTGGGAAACCCTGCAAAATTAGCTGAAGTTCTATACGATATCAGCAATCTGCCAGAGCCACCTTTGCACTTGCCTTTAGGAACAGACAGCTATCAATCCATCATTGAACAACGAAAAAGGAAGCAATTGAACTGGAAAAATGGAAAGAGTTATCTTTATCCACGGATTTTAAATAAAGTGAATGATGAAAAAAGCTACTCCCTATAAGATTAATTCTATTTCTGAACTGCATAGTTTGTTTGGTTTGAAAAAACCGGATCATCCACTGGTAAGTGTTATCGATTTTGAATTGCTCAAATTTGGAGATAGCGAAATTTGGAAAAGCTTTTATTATGATTTCTATTGCGTTGCCTGTAAAAAGGTTCTTCCGGGAAGTTTAAATACGGGCAAAGTGATTATGATTTTGATGAAGGTGTAATGAGTTTCACGAAACCTGGACAGATATTTTCAGTTACAAACGTCACAGATGATCCTGTGTCCGGTTTTATGTTAGTCTTTAAACCAGAGCTGATAAGGCATTATCCATTAGGGAAAAATATAATCAACTATGGATTTTTTTTATATTCCACTGCCGAAGCATTACATCTTTCCGACAAAGAAGATACCATCATATCTTCTTTGTTATTGCAAATGCAAAATGAATTAAAAAACAATATAGACCATTATAGTCAGGATGTAATTGTGTCGCACATAGATTTATTATTCAATTATTCTAATCGATTTTACAACCGACAATTCCTCACACGCAAGGCCATAAACAACGATTTACTTGCTCAATTGGAGCAAATCCTAAACAATTACTTCAAAACTGAAACGCCACTTAATAAAAAATTGCCAACGGTTCAGTTTATTGCCAATGAAGTTAATCTTTCTTCCTCTTATTTGAGCGACTTGCTACGAAACACAACTGGTCAAAATGCCCAACAATACATTCAAAATCATTTGATAGAAAAAGCAAAAGAATTATTGACAACCACCAATTTTAACATCAGCGAAATAGCTTACCAATTAGGTTTTGAATATTCGCAATCATTCAGTAAATTATTTAAGAAAAGTACTAATCAAACACCTTTAGAGTATCGACAGTCCTTTAACTGAACGCCACCACCGCTAACAAGGGTTTTGCGTCAGGCAGGGTGACGTGCAAACTTGGAGCTTTGTGCTTCTATCAAAGTTACTGCTTGTTTGACAATGAAGTACTTTGAAATCGCTACCTTTGGGTAGCTGTAAAACGTTAGTCAGAAAACTGAAGAAAAAGCAATGACACAAAACATTGAAACATACAACGATATCAAAATAGCTGTTCCGGCAGACTATGAAAGCGTATTTTCTCATTTCTATTTTGCCAAAAATCAATCCAACGAAACTATAACAAAAACTTTATTACCTTCTTACCAAGCCATTCTGATTTTCAATTTCGGAATTCCAGTATTGCTCAATTCCAAACAGGAAACACAATAGAAGTTGATAAATGTCTGGTGTCAGGAATCATTAGAAAAGCGTTTGATTATTCGTTACCACCTCAATCAAAAATCTTGGTTGCCAACTTCAAAAACGATGCATTTTATCGGTTTTTGGCAATATTTCGCTTGCTAAGAATTTAGCAATAAATCCAGATGAATTGTTGAACGAAAATTGCTTTACGTCACTATGGTATGAACTCAATAGAATTGATAATGTAGACCAGCAAGTAAACCACATTCTTGAGTTTTGCAAACCTTATTTACAACAAAGTGATAAAATTGCCGAACAATTAACAGATTTTACGGAACAATCGTTAAGTCCTATCAAAGCAATTGCTAAGGCCAATCACCAAACAGAGCGAAATATCCAAATCAAACAAAAAAAATACTTCGGGTATTCTGTAAAAGAAATTAACCGCTATCAACGATTTTTAAAAGCAATTGAATACCTTGAAAATATTGCTTCAAAGCCTTCAAAAGAAGATTGGTTTACCATCATCAACGATTGTGGTTACTACGACCAAAGCCAACTCATTAGCGACTTTAAATATTACCTGAATCTTAGCCCGACAAAATACCTGAAATTCCAACAAGATATTTGTAATCCTGTAAATTGATTTTCGTTTTCTTACAATTTTAGTGAAAAACGGCATTCTACTTTTGCTGTATCCAATTAAAAAGTAGAAAATGAAACATTTAGTAATTTACGCTCATCCAAATCCAAAGAGTTTGAATGGGCATTTAAAACAAGTAGTTTTAGAACACCTAACCAAAAACGGACACCAGGTAAAAGTAAGGGATTTGTACAAACTGAATTTTAATCCTGTTCTTTCACTTGAGGATATGGAAGGACAGCGGATAGGACGAGTTTATGAAGATGTGAAAACTGAACAGGATTACATTATTTGGGCAGATTGCATTACATTCATACATCCAATTTGGTGGACGGGTTTGCCTGCTATACTAAAAGGCTACATTGACCGGATTTTCAGCTACGGCTTCGCTTATAGATATGACCAAGGTATTCAAAAAGGCTTGCTTGCGGGCAAACAAGCGATCATCATTAATACACAAGGGAAATCACATACCGAGTATAGCGACCTGGGAATGGACAAAGCTCTTTCGCTAACATCAGACAGAGGCATTTATACTTATTGCGGTTTAGAA
>JAAUSR010000158.1 GCA_012032555.1 Thioploca sp. | reverse complement strand
TAACCAAAGCCGTTGCCCTTGCCATTGCCAGAGCGCTTGCCTCACCAGGACCGCTCTCGTTGCGATACCAGTCTTCAGCATCCAAGATCAATACCGCTAACATTTAGCTATTTCCTCGGCCGCTGCCATCGAACATTTAGCTATTTCTGCCATATATGCTATATTTCATTTGCAATTCTAGCCAAAATATATCCATGACACATTTTTGGAGCACACCAACAACCAAGAACTTTACCTTTTAACTCTTTTTTTATCGAAAAAATAAAATCTGGTTGAGACAAAACCCATTCTTCATATTTTTTAATAGACTCTTCAAGTGAAGATGTTTTAAACTTAGCTAACGTTCCATCTTTATGACTAAATGGATTGCCCCATTTCGATGGACGACCTATATAAACATCATATGGTTTTTTATTTTTATGCACAACATATTTTGATAACTCTAATAAATTCATTTAATTCTATTAACCTTTTCAAGCCACCAATTACGCGCTCTTTCATTTACTCCAGCTACAACTTGTTTCCACTCTAGATTATTTGCCTTCAATTCTGAATGACTCTCCTTATGTACATCACTGGAAAATTCCTTAATAAATTGACCTGTTAATTTGACACTTGGAACATTATCTCCACAAACCTTCTGTAAAATTTGTTCAAGCCGATTTTCTGTTACAAATAAATTAACAAATTCATCAATCGTTGCAACAAATTCAGGATCAATTTGAGCTGGGCTTTTTAGAATTAACTACCTTATGCTTCTCTCCCTTGGCTTTTAAATACAAATTCAGTTATAATCATTTTTTTTCAAATTAAATGTTTATATCGTTATCCAAAATTGGATAATAAACTAAACCTTCACAAATACCCTCAATACCAAAAGTATCCTTTACCCAAGGATCACAAGGTTCAATTTTTTCAATTTCTTGATTTATTAAATCAACTTGTTTTTTTAAATCTTCCTTGTTTGCAAAGTCTAAAATTATTTTATTTCCGTACCAGGAAATAATATAAATATCATTTGATTCCGGTATAATTTCTTTGATTTTTAAAGGATCTATTTCAAGATGAGGAATATTTAAACCAATTTGAATTGCAAATATAGCCAGAATTTTTCTATCTAATTTTGATATAGAAGTTCTTTTTTGTATTCCTTTTCCACAGAATTCTCCAAATAAAACAATATCTCCATATCCTTTTTCTGTTGCTTTTTTTCTAATTTGAGAAAAGAGTTCTTTTTTATCTGTACACCATTTGGCAAAACCTAAATTATCATCTTTTATAGAAATAATTTTTGATCTGCTTTGAGGAATAATTTGACCATCAGTTAAAAGCTGTACTCCAGCATTTGTACCATCAAGTTTACATTTAGCACGATAAGTAATTTTTTGAAAATTATTATACTCTAAAGCATTATCATAAACATTATGAAGATTTTCAATACTAGGCCATCCTGTAAAATATACACCAGGATTACAATATTTATCAGTCAAATCAGTACCATAAGGCTCACTAGAGAAACCAAGAGCCATACCATATGATTTGATTCCACGAACATTATTAACTTTAATACTCTCACCAGTCTTTAATTTAGAACCAGCTTTTACAACAATTACAATATCACCCGGTTTATATACGTTTTCAAGATTTGCTACAACTTGTATTTTAGAATTATCAATATCTTGAAACTCATATATTTTTAATGCATCTGCATTAGGATGATCCATTACAGATATGCACTTCATAGATAAAACTGTCATTATCCATCACCTTTCTATATGATTTTTTGGCCATAAATTACCACCATTTTGGTTTAGCCAATTTCTTAAACATGAGAATTTATTATTAAATTTATAAATAGTTTCTTCTTTATGCCATATAAGCTGTTTACATTTTTCTGGTTCCATTATATTAGCTTCAATTTTTCCTGAAAGTTTAAATGAATACCAGAGAGTAATATAGTTTTTATCAAAATATTGATCATAACAAAAACCAAGTGGCAATACAAGATCTCTTAAAGAGAATAAATTAATCCCAGTTTCCTCCAGAAGCTCTCTCAAGACAGCAATTTTAGGATCTTCCCCATCATTTACATGCCCTCCCGGTACAGACCAAGTTCCAGGCTCGTTTTTGCCATCTCTTAGCATAGTTAAAACTACAATTTCTTCTTTTTTATTTTTGCCAAATAATAATTCATCATTTGATTTATTATAATACCATAAAATTATTGCTGCCCCTAAAATATTTTTCATTGTATTTTGCTTTCTTATTCTATGGCTTTTTCTATCATTTGTTGAACATAATATTGTTCACGCATTTTTTTGCAGTATCAATAAGCATTGATACTGATGAAATACCATCACAAAGCTTTATAAATGAATTTACAACATTCATTTTTTCAGTTTCAATTAAAATATCAGGCTCAGTAGGTTCTTCATATGGATCATCAATTCCAGTGAAATTCTTTATCTCTCCAAGTTGGACTTTTTTATATAATCCTTTTGGATCACGTGCCTTACAAGTTGCAAGGTTTGCTTTGATATAAACCTCTATAAAATTATTATATTTTAATTTTAATTCATTTCTAGTTTCTCTATATGGAGAGATTGCAGCTATTATAACATCTTTTCCGCAAGATGCAACCTGATTCGCTACATACCCGATTCTACGTACGTTTTCGTCTCTATCTTCTTTTGAGAAGCCAAGTCCTTTGCTTAGATTTTTTCTAACTTCATCACCATCAAGAAGTAGGCATTCATTATTTGCTGCCAAAAATGATATTTGAAGAAGGGATGCTAAAGTTGATTTACCAGAACCAGATAATCCTGTAAGCCATATTATTCTTCCACTATTTTTCATTTACTACCTTTTCTAAATTATATAAAACACTTGCTTTTATTTCGAACTCTTTTTCTAAGTTAGAAATATTTATTTTAAGATTTCATTTGGTTCAATTTCAGCTTCTGTTAATTTTTTAGATAAAGCTATTAATGGAGAAGAGGCTGAAAGAAGTTTTCCTAAAAAGAATTTATCTTTATATACTTTTTCACCAAGCGGAGATAATGTTTTAATCCAAAAACTATTTATTTTAACCAACTTTCCTGGTAATCCAGTAAGTTCACAAATTTTAAATGATTTTAATTCAGCTTCTTTTACAAAATTATGTATATTATCATTGCCTCCAGTATAATAAAATCTTAATCCTCCAAATTTTTCCTTAATTTGTTGAATTGACCATATTTCCTTTTCTTCCTCTGTAAAATTATTATATTCTTCTTGGATTTTATATAATAAATCATCTAATAATGAACTCCAACCTTCATCAATTTCAAAAAAATTGATACCATTTCTAAATAAATTATTATATTTTTTTATTAAAATATTTTGCCAAGAAAAATCTTCCATTTTAGTGCTTTCTATGTTTTTGGACATTTTATTGGTATCAATTTAAATTGATCATAATAAATTCCACATTTTTTACAATATCCAGAGGCTGGATACCATTGATTTTTTAATATTGGATGACCAAATGAACCGCTACCTACCCATTTATGAGAAATTTTTCATCTCTTTTATTTTAAATGCTTAGAACGCTCCGCATCACTTCGCTCGTTTAATAATTCAGGAAATAATTTTAATTGAGCTTTATAAGCTGAACCTGCAGGATCTTCTGTAGATTCAGGTATTATTTTTGATACATATTGTATACCTTGATTTGTTATATTATTATATTCATCACATAATGATTCTGATTTCAGATCAATTAGAGCCTGCATTACTTCAGGCTGAGTCAAAGATGATAGATTAGAACATTCTTGAATGGTTGGATTTGTTTCACGCATCAAATATTTTCTAAATAAATAAATTATTAAAATTTTAGCTGCAATATTCAAAAATATACTCCTTCATTTGTTTGCCATAAATCTCTTAACCAATTCCAAAATCTTGGTTGAACATATTGAGCAATATAAATATGATCTTGTGGAGTATTTCCAGAAAATTCAAACCTTCCTACATTTCCAACAACACCGAATTCTACTAATGTATCTTTATCAAATATTTTAGTATTTTTAGTTACAGAACTATAAATATTTATTGGTTTTTCTATATCATAAGATATGACATAAGAAGGAATTGTTATTGGTTCAGAATTTGAATAAATAGTTTGTGCATAATCTATTAATTCTTTATTTGTAGTTTTAGCACTAACAAATGGTGGAACAATCTGTGTATGAGCATCCATAATTTTGGAGCATTTTTTCCACCCCTTCCCGCAAGCAAAACAAAAGCTTTCCAATCATCAAGTGTAGTCTGATGTAGGCCATCTAATAATATAATTGTATCGATTCTTTCACGATCTTTTTTAGATTTTAATACTTCTGTAGTAAATCCCCAGCCTGCACTAAATGTAATCAAAGCAACTCTTCCTACATCTTTTAATATATTATCTAATACACTATCATTTTTATGATTATTTATAGCATATTGTTTGAATGCATTACTACCATTTCCTGGTATATAAACTAATTTAGGAGGCTGAGAAAATTTCTCAGCCTCCTCGGAACAATTAAAAGATCCTCCACAATTAAAAGCACAAAGAATTATATCAGTCATAATTAACTATATATCATTTTTCAAGTGCATTGACTATAGCTTGAAGTATTTTTTCTTCAACAGGAAACCCATCTAATCTTTCAATACTAAAAGGATAAGCATGAATTAGATAG
>JAAUSR010000157.1 GCA_012032555.1 Thioploca sp. | reverse complement strand
TAATCCGATACCGCGTTGGGAATGACGGCGTTTTTCCTCTCGGTAAGGGGAGGTAGTCTTTGAGTACTTCTCGGTTGGCTTTGGCAAATCTCGCTATGGCCCGAAGTCCAGTATATCCACTTAGCAGTGCCATTATCATTATGATTAACGTCGGTAAGAGTTGATGTCGTTTGCCTCGGTCTTTCCGTTTAGCTACTCTGGTTTTTAGATACTCTACTAGGTGGACCTGTTGATGGGGTTCGGTTAGGCGGCTCATCGGATTTTTTTCCTTTTAAATTTCATGAGTTAGGCTTATTTTACCCATTTCACTTGGTGATGTCTCTCTTTTGTTTACTTTGAAACAGCCCTCCCCGTTTGAGGTGTACAACGTACTGGGTTAAATTGGGAGTACATGTGTATCCCGTGTCCCTTACCTTCAACTCGTAACCCCGATTCCTCAAAACCGATCAAATCGGCTAGAAGCAGCACAGCGTACCCGCAATAAACCGGCAACGAAAATCGATATGAACGTGTTAAAACAAGATGTCGAGACACACCCCGATGCTTACCAGTACACCCTATCTAACTAGATTTCGCGGAGCTATGGCAATACTATCTCACAGTCGCTTTGATCAGTACCGAGACCACCTACACATCGATCAGAACCTCCATCACCATAAATAATATCATCGCCAACTTCACCATAAATAGTGTCGTTGCCATCACCCCCACAAATAATATCATTACCACTACGACCATAAATTCTATCATTGCCACCTTCACTACAAATCACATCTTGACCGGTTGTTCCGTAAATAACGTCGTTATTTGCCGTTCCAACGAGAGTACATTGTAAGCTCATACATGTAGAACTAGTCGGAGGAGGAGAAGAAGAACAATTATTATTTAAAGTAGCTGTCATAGTAGACCCGAAATTACTAATATTGGTTACACAAACTTTACTACTAGAACCATTGTATAGTTTACTACTCGGTGAACTGCTATCACTAAAAGTAGTATAACCGGCTGAACTAGAATATAAATCGCCCCTATCTCCCCGGTTATTTCCCTTCTCTAGATCCCAACGATTGTCAGCTTGTATCAAAGCAACCCGATAGTGCTTAGATGCACAATTACCGGCAGGATTGTCAGGCGAGGAGCATTCATTCGCATTGTCGGTATTATCAAGAGAAGCCTTACTCTCGTCAATATGCCAGATAGCTAAACCACTGGTTGGTAAGCCAGCGTCAAAACCAGTTCGATTCCTGTTTTCAACTAGGAAATATTCTCCTCCGGTTGAGGGACTTCCCGTAAGGAATTGATAAATATCTGCTTGAGTTGCCACCGGTTCAATAGATTCATTCGACAATTCTGCAGTAACCACATGAGGAACCACCCAACCAAGCGCATATTTACTCCACGCAGACAAATGTGCTGGGGTATCACCTATTTTAGTCACTTTATTCCACGAACCACCAGCCATCAAATCCCAATTGCCTATTCCCTCTGAAGAATCATCTGTATCATAAAGATCCGGTAGTCCCAGAGCGTGACCATACTCATGCGCAAATACGCCAACAGTGTGTATATTACCTTGAAGTATCTCTGGTTCCATCGTATAGTTGCTTATTTTAATAGCGCCACAACTGGCATTATCGTTAGTGGTATAGGTTGCGATATTCCACGCGTGTGACCAAATATCGCTATAATCACCACTCGCTTCGGTTCCAGTACCCTGATGGATGATCATAACGGTATCAACGTAACAATCTCCATCACTATCATAATCTGCGAAATTAACGGTGGCATCCGCCACCACTACTGCTTCTTCTGCTAATTCTCTTGCAAGTTCAAACCCTTGGTTATAGCCATAATAGTTATGTCCATGCAAAGCTTGATACCAACCAACTACACCCGCAGGTCCTGAAGAAACACTAAACTCTCCATAAGAGACTTCTTTGTAATAATCCTTCATACTTTTATTACCTACTCCAAATAGAAGATTTTCAAAATTTGAAGGTGTGTAGGTTGTTGTCCTATCATTAAAATTAATGAGAATGACTGGCACATTCGCTGTTCCCAGAGGAGGCACTACTGCTTCAATAGCAAGCACAGTTGCGGGTGGTACATTTTTCTGTAGAGTAGTTTGTTTTCTTGGTCTCAGCTTTTGGGGAAAATTTTCTGGTAGAGTATCTATTCCAACCTTAAATTTAGACGTTGTAAGACGACCATCTGGTTGAGAAGTTGCATATTTCCAAATGCCATTAATTTTATCTAAGAGAATGGTGTATCCGGTGGTTGTTTCCCAACCATTTGACCATTCGTCGCCCCATTGCTGAGCCTTAAATGTCAAACCATTGGATTGAGTTAGAGTATGAATAGTGGGACTTGCCGGTACAGCATAACTATTTTGCATTTGCAGTAATACACTTAAAGTAACTACTGTAGATAATCTTATTTTTCTATACCAGATAAAACAATGTTGTTTAATAGAATTCATAATTGAAAGATACCTTCCAAGTTCTTTTAGTGTTTAAATTTATTGGTAGTAAGGGGTATAAATTGAATAGGTGATTACGACAAAAAAGTAGTATCTTAATAGCAAAACATTTAACTTTAAGGAATCCTAAAAAGGTCGGCAAAAAATAATACCGACCTTAGAGCTTATGCTTGAATTGTGTTAAAAAAATCCATTTATTCCATGGTAATATAAAAATAGATATGAATGCCATTTACTCGAGCCCAAGAAACCACTGGAGCTAAAAACATACATGGCAAGTTAATACCAATAGGTGGAGGAGAGTTAGGATAATGGATAAATAAATATTGACATCCAGAACTACTTTGATTGTACCCATTGAAATAAAAATAGATAGAGATCCAATCTGTCCATAAACTTCCATCAGCCATCATGTCTTGAAGAGTAGCTTGAGCAGTATTTATGTCACCTTGTTCAATAGCTGATTCGATTTCAGCTAATTTGTTTACAATAGCTTGAATTTCTGGTGATGGAGAAGGTGGTGATGGTACAATTGGTTTTCCTACCTCTGCTTGTACTCCCCCGACTGAACTCACTAACAAGACCGTAACAAAAACGATCATCATTTGCCTAAATGTACCGTAAGTACTTTGATTTAGCATATGTTTTAATTTTCCTTTTTAGTAACTAAAACAACCCAACTGAAAGGTCGGCAAAAAATAATGCCGACCTTAGAGCTTAGCTATTATTTATAGCTAGAAATTAACCGCCCCATCCATAATAATCAAAATAAACATAAGTATAGTTAGCTTGAGCATAAGAAAGGATTGGAGCTAAGAACATACATGGCAAGTATAGACCGCCATAACCCCAATATGAATAAACGTAGATCTCCTGACATCCATCGGAGTAAGGATTATAGGGATCAATATAAAAATAGACATAAATGTAATCAATCCATCCACTCGCCATCACGTCTTTAAGAGCAGTTGTAGCAGCTGCTGCATTATTCTGTTGAACGGATGATTGTATCTCAGCCAGTTTATTTTTAAGAGCTGATTGAACTTCAGCTGAGGGTGCCGGTTTTGTACTGGCTGACATTGATGGGGGTGGGGGTGGGAGTGGTTTGCCTTTGCTTGCTGCTTGTACTCCTCCCACTAAACTAACCAGCAAGACCGTAACAAAAACGGTCATCATCTGCCTAAAGGCGCGGTATGTATTTTTGCTTAACATAGGTTTATTAATTCTCCTGTTTTGGTAACTAGAACAATTAAAGACTGCAAATCTTCCCTTAAAAAGAAAAGACAAACAAATCTTATAGAAAAAAATACTTTTCGTCCTTTACAAAACTGTCAAATTAGTAATAACTTGAAATCAAACCACAAAAAATCATGCCAACCGATTTTAACGTCAAATTTGACAAAAGTGTCAAAGTGGCACAAAAATTAACACCAACAAGTTTGACAAAAGTGTCAAATTGGGAAAATTGTTGCAGTGCGGAATTTGACAAAACTGTCAAATACCACTTTTTATATGGAAATAAAAATTATTATGAAATATTTTATTTATATATAAATTTAGTAAATAGCAAGCTAGGATGGGCTTGATTGACAATGGGGAAATAAATATTAATCATTAATAATTAATATATAAATTATTTAAAAATTTAATGAAAATAAGTAAAATTAATTTTTACAAGCTCAACTTTAATGCTAAACAGATAGAAATAGTGCCATGTCATACCGTGACTTTGATTTAAAGTAACGGTAAGAAAATTTCTTGTTTATATGGTGTGGTAACAATGGGTCACGCTTGGAAGTTTCTAAAATTAGCAGCGGATAAAGCGTATATTGACATTGAAGATTATTATATTAAAAATCCTAGAAAAATTATTTGGATACTCAATTATATGATTAAAAACTCCAGCTAACTTGGGTTGTTGGAGTTCAAATTAAATTTGATGGGTATGCGGTGCACCACTGCCATTAAGTTAAGAAAAATTTCTCCCCGCCTTGTCAAGGCGGGGTTGGGGGTGGTTGAAAAAGTTAATCTTATTCAACTCGTTAATTACCACCCCCTCACCCCTCCTTGGTAAGGCGGGGGAAAACTACGCTTAACTTAATGGCAGTGACGCTCCCGCGTGGGAACGAGATAACCATTTCAAGAAACTCGAATAAGTTACGGTAATACCTTGTTGTCCCAATGATCATACTTTTCCGCCGGCCTGGCAAATTCGCATAAGGAAACCGCTGAGACTGACTCAGCGTGTGAGTTT
>JAAUSR010000156.1 GCA_012032555.1 Thioploca sp. | reverse complement strand
AAATTTAATAAATCTATTATTGATACTTATTATAGTGAACCCTTTGATGAGGAAAGACAGGTTTTAGAGCAAGTACTTAGAGAACGTGCCGAACAACAAACTAAAGCAGAAGAAAAGGAAAAAGGAAAATCATTGAAAGACAAAAAGAATTAAAAAAACAACAAGAATTAGAAGATCGTCCAGAATATCAAAATCCACTTGATCAACCTAAACAGCCAACTGAAGAATCTCCAGTAACAGTTCCAATGGAACAAGCCCCTCCTTTTCCAGGATCTCCAGCTACAGAACCCTCTCCAGCTACAAGTCGCTCCCCTCAATTTCCAGAGATACCTCCATCTTCTTCAGAAGCAGTTATTAGCGAGGAACTTGAAGATTATACACCAGAAATGCGTCAAGCTACAAACTCATATAGATTGTCTCAAATTATTCGATCTGCTCAAAAAGAAATTTTAAATGGTAATAATGGACTCGCTGCAGCCTTGTTAGCTAAAGGGTCCCAAATGGCAGAAGATTTAGGTGCAATGCGTCAATCAATGCATTTATATATGATGGCAAAGGATTTATTGGATGAGAAGAGCAGATATTAATTTATTAAAAACTGCAAGCAATAATTTGCGGAATGCATCTATTTTGGATACTGCCATTATTTTGAATAATATTAAAATATGGTATAAAACTCATCCAGAAAAAATTGTTGTTGCGCATCAGGTTAATAATTTGATTACAATATGTGATGATATGAGAAATGCAATTAAAAATTTAGATTTTCAAAAACTAAATAAAAAACGTGGTGAATTTATTCTGGCTATGGATGGATTTTCTTTTGAAAATATAGAATCAAAACCTACAAAAATTATCAAAAAAGCTATACTTAGAGATAAATTGCCGGAAACATCTATAACAATTATTCCAATTGGAGGAGAACGTTTTGAAAGAATCAGGTATGCAAAGATATTAGGAAGTGCATTGAGAATTGAATTAGATGCTGAATGTTGTTCAATTCATGCTCAAGATGGGCATGTTGAATTGCAAGCAGATATTTTAGGTTCATCTCATAATGTAAAAGATGCAGCAACAATTATAGCAGATGGAATTAGTGATGCATTTGAAAATCTGCAAAAGTCTATATAAATTTTAAAGTAAAACTTGGAGAAAGTCAATTGCCATTGATTGAATCACAAGAAATGGAAAAAGAATTTAGAAAATTTGCAATTAAAAGGTTAATATGAATTAAATGATAAAACTTATGCGGAAGCTCTCGCCTATCTTTATAAGGATAAAGAAATTGAACTTTATTTTACTGATACAAAAGTAAATCATCATTATTCTGATTTTTCACATGAACACAAAACATGTCTTAGAGGAATCATTGTTGAGGCATATGGAGAGTTGCTTTTAGTTGATTCTGTTATTCAAACTCCAAAAGGAAATTTTACTAAAAGAATTGCAGTTAATGGATTTTCTATTACAGCAGCAATGGAATTAAATAAATCTGATACGATTCATATTGCTCAATTATTTAATACAACCGGATAATATATGCTTTATCAAATACATAAAATTGCAAAAGATTTGAAGTTATATGGAGAAAATGAAATTGCAGATAAGATAATCTGCGCATTTGCAGCAATAACTGATGCTGAAATGCCACGAATTGATCTTTCATATACATATATTATGCGCGAATTAAGAAAAGAAAATAAACATAAAGATTTTCAAATATCATTCAAAAAAAGCTTTTGACAAAGCATTAGATGAAAATGTGGAAAATCCAGAAGAAGTTGCACTGATGACCGCAATTGAAGAAACTGGATATGAGGTTAAATAAATGGATAAATTTTTTCAAGTAGATGATAAAGTTTTGCGCGGGGCAGCCCCTAGCGCAAAAGATTTAGAATTATTAAAAAATGTTTGGGGAATTGAACGAATTATCAGTTTGGATGGACCAATTGGTAAAGAAATTGAACCCATCTGTAAACAATTAGGATTAGAACACGGAATTTTACATTTGGGAAATGGATATCATGAAAATGTACCAATTTTAGCTAGATTTGTTGTGCCTAAATTAAATTCTAAACCTACTTTTGTGCATTGCAGACATGGTAAAGATAGAACCGGTATGGCATGTGCGCTATACCGTGTATTTTCTGGTTGGGATATTGATAAAGCTTTAAATGAAGCTGCTAAAATTGGTATGGGTAAAAATCTGGATCCAGATGTAAAAAAATCCTATTATGATGCTGTTAAAAAATGGGCGCCAAAATATTTTAATAAATTTGCCGCCTTTCCTAAAGCTAAAGACATCAAAAAACAAAATCCAGATGCCTTTAACTCCATCTATAATGCACTATCCGATCTGCCTCAAAATAAACGCTCCGTCTATGCTGGCGTTATCTTTGACCATTTCAAAAATTCTGGCCTGCCATTAAACGAAGCCATTTCTGACGCAATCCATACCATTAATGTTTTCGAAAAGATTAAGTCTAAACTGGATATCAAAGATATCCAGCAATATGACAACTACGCTCAATTAAATTCTGTTGTTCAACAGAAATTAATTGAGCTTAAAGCTAATAAAAAACAACAGAAAGATTCAAGATTTGTAGAAACTCCTTTCGAAGAGCGCCTTTCTACAGCATTATCTAATAACCATGCCACTAAAGTCTTTGAAGATAATCAGTTTGTTGTTTTCAGGATTAATGATAGATATGGTTCTAGATTGTTAGGAAAAGATACGCCTTGGTGTATCTCTAGACAAAAATCTCCTTATTTTGATCAGTATGTGTCAATGAATCTAGTCTTCTATTTTGTTTTTGATAAAACAAAATCAGAAGACGATAAGTGGAGTAAAGCTGCAGTAAAAGTGCTTAGAGATTTTGATGGCAAAATTACTGATATTAATGTAACTTCAAGGTTAAATGATGGGGATAACAATCCTATAGATGTTATTGAGGATAATGAAAGATTTCTAGCAGTCATAGAGAATGATGCAAAGGAGCAGCCTATTGGGTTGTCAGTACTTATTAGAGCTGGAAAAGCTACAGAGGAGCAGGCAAGAGAGTTTTGGGAGCAGTTATCGCCAGCATCTTATGAGGAGAAAAAAGGTATTATTGAAGAAGTTTTTGGCAAATATCAACTGCCAGAAATTGAAATATTTAATAAGCTATATCAAATGACAGAAGAACAGATTTTGGATTATTTGAAAAATAATCCAAAAGATGCGGCAGCCATGGAGATATTGGCTAAGAAGACAGAGGATCAGAGAATATTAGATAAGTTATATAAGACACAATTTATTAATGTGCAGCCGGTAGTAGCTAGGAAGACCAGGAATCCTGAGATAATGGCAGATGGAGTTAACAGTGTATATAATGCTGTAAAGATGGGATTGGTATGGAATGCTAAGGTACCGAAGGGTTATGTAGAGATAATCAGGGATAATTTTAGTAATGATGGGTGGTATGCGAATCAGGAAGCATTTGATAGAGATATTAAGTTAATAAATAATAGAATTAATTATAGTAAGGAAGAGGAGGCTAAAGTAATAGAGAGTGGAAATGCTGAAAAAATTTATGAATTTGCAAGAGATATTCCTGGAGCGAATTTAGAAAAGCTTAGTGAAGGAATGGCAAATACAAGAGGTGCTAAGTATATTTATGATTTTGCAAAAGAAATTCCTGGAGCAAATATAGAAAAGCTTAGTGAAGCAATAGCAAATACAAAAAATGCTTATTATATTTATGAATTTGCAAGAGAGTTTAAAGACGAAGGAGCAAATATAGAAAAGCTTAGAGAGGGAATAATAAACACAGGAAATATACAGTATATTAATAAATTTAATGAATTATTTCCTAAACCGCAAGAGCAACCTGAAGAGCAACCGGAAGAGCAAGAGCAACCAGAAGAGCAAGCGGATGATAATTTTGCAGATGCGGTAAGTATTACAAGAGACAATTTCTTAGCAAGAAATACTTTACCTCCATTTAATGATCAAAGTTTACCGCAATATTCAAGACATTCTTATTTTGAATATACAGATCCAAAAACTGAATTCTTAAATCGTCCTGCAAGTAAAAAGATTTATTTTAATGGCAATCCAAATGATATATTAAAAATAAATCAACTTTGGACAAACAAAATTCCAAAAGGAAGATATTATTCTGCAATTATAAGCTCTGAAGCAAATATAAAAGAATATCCAAATTACCCAAATGAAGAATATATAAGAAATGCAAAATTAAATGATTATGATATTATTAAATATTTAAGAGATAATTATTAATATTAAATCCTGATATGTTAATAAATATACAAGAAGAAGGAGATGTCAATGATGTTCCTCAGGTAGGGCAGCATGATAATTATACAGGAAGTGCGAAATATGTTATGCCCGGAACAGGTGGCGGTGGGGTAGGAAGTTTTATGGAATCGGGATATGGTGGATTTGCTGGGTTTGTTAATTTACCACCACAAGCTTTAGATATAGTGAGAAATTATGTTAATAAAAAAAGCATATGCAGTACAAATGTCATTTCAAGTTCCAGAATCTGAACGAAGATTGGCAGAAAAAGCAGAAGAATGTTTTCAAACTTTAATTCGATTATTAAAAAATGCTAATAAACATTTAGATTTAATTTATGATTCTTTTCAAAATGTTTCAGACACAGATACTGATTTATTAAAAGAACATCGTGTTAAATTAAGAGAATATCGAGATCAGGTTTCTTTAAATTTTAAACGTAT
>JAAUSR010000155.1 GCA_012032555.1 Thioploca sp. | reverse complement strand
AGAACACTTGTCAATAAAATTAGATTTCATACAATTGATTTATATGATGAAATAATTGGTGTCTGTGCTGGACTATGGAATTTTTACTTAGCTAATTGATTGGTTTTTAACGTGATACAACTCTAATTTTTTCAGCTTAGGCGGCGATTCAATTTTAAGTATCCAAATTGTGGCACAAGCGCGTCAAATAGGTCTCACATTCACACCACGCGCCTTATTTGAACACCAAACCATTGCGGAATTAGCAGGAGTAGTAGGCTCTGCAGTCAATATCGAAGCTGAGCAAGGTTCGGTTATGGGAGAAGTTCCTTTAACCACTATTCAACAGTGGTTTTTTACCGTTGATTTCCCTGAATACTGGCATTTTAATCAATCCGTTCTCTTGAAAGCCCCACTTGATTTATCAATCGATGCGTTGCAAAAGGCATTTGCCGCAGTTTTAATACAACATGATGCTTTGCGCTTACGTTATAGGTTAGTGGAAAATAATTGGCAACAGCGATTTGCTGAAATGTCAGACACCTTACCGTTTACTATTGAAGACTTAAGTCATATTGTTGATACCGGCACTGCCCTGTTACATCGTACCAAACATTATCAAACCAGCCTCAATCTGGCGGATGGACCTTTAACTCGACTGGTACTTTTTAAATTCTGCGATTCAGTGCGTGTATTTTGGTGCATTCACCATTTGGTAGTGGATGGCGTATCTTGGCGAATTTTACTTGAAGATTTATACATCGCTTATAATCAAGCACTTATTGAACAACGCATTCAATTACCTAACAAGACCAGTAGTTTCAAAGCTTGGGCACAACGTTTGAGTGTCTATGCCCGGTCTGAAGCAATACAACAAGAATCCTTATATTGGCAAAATTTACCAGTACCATCCCTACCGGTAGATAAACCCAACGGGCAAAATTGCCTAGAGTATACCAAATACTACCGTATTGAATGGGATACTGAAACAACTCAAGCTTTACTTAATGAAACAGCGGCGGCTTACCAGACCCACATTAATGATATTTTACTGGCAGCCTTAGCTTTAGCGCTCCAGGAGTGGACCGGCAACATTCAGTGCACGATTAATGTAGAAACCCATGGGCGGGTAGATTTATTTAAAGAGATTGATTTGTCACGCACGGTAGGTTGGTTTACCAGTATTTATCCGGTCAACTTCACACTCCCCATTGAAGGTGATTTAGGTACCACACTCAAAACAATTCAAGCACAACGTCAAAGCATACCTAATGAAGGCATCGGATATGGTTTATTAACCCATTTATGTGGTAAATCCTTACCCAAGGGTAACATTTTGTTCAATTATCTGGGGCAATTTGATCAAAATGTTAATAACGGATACTTTAATTTTGCTACCGAAACTACCTACTCGCCTATGAGCGACCAAGGTGAACGTGAGCACTTAATTGAAATCAATGGTATGATCAGCCAAGGGCAATTGCATTTCATTTGGAGCTTCAGTCGAGATTGCTATCATACCAATACCATTAAAACCTTAGCTAATCACTATAAGCGTCATTTGAATAATCTTATCCAGCATTGTCAAACGCTAGTCTGTCAGCAACCCAAGTTGGAAACCGTATTGTTATTAAAAGAAGGTAATAAACCAGCACTGTTCTGCATACCAGGTTTAGGCAGCAAAGCCGGTTATTTTCGTCCGTTAGCTAAACACTTGCAAATCACACAAACCATTTATGGCCTAGAATCACCTAGACTTGAGGGATGTTACTCGATACCTAAGACGGTGGCAGCTTTAGCGCAGCAACATCTTGAAGCCATTCGCCATTTCCAACCCAATGGACGGCCTTACTACTTGTTAGGACATTCTTTTGGTGCTGTTGTGGTATTGGAACTTGCATGGCAATTGGAACAAGTGGGTGAAATCATGGCATTAGTTGCCATTGTCGATCAACCTACCTTATCTTGTACGCCAAATACATTACCATTAACAACAGAATTTGATTGCCTAGAGCGTATTGTAGACACCTTCCAGCTTTTGATCGGTATTGAACTGCCATTTGATCTCAATCAGTTCAAATCAACAGGTAGTATTCAAGCTGCATGTGAAAAAGTCATGATATGGTTAAAACAGTATAACATGCACGAACTTTTGTTCTCACCTCAAGGCCAGCTAGAAGAATTGCTTGCTTATGTAAAGGTCTATCAAGCTAATGAGACGGCATTTTTAAACTATTCTGCACCAGATAAAAAGTTACGCTGCGCCATTGATTTGTTTTGTACCGATGCTTCCCAAACAGCTTGGCTTAACGATCAATTGCCTCAAGACTGGGGCTGGGGAACACATACTGACGAAGTGAGAATCCATCAACTCCGAGGGGCACATTTCAGTGTGTTTAATAGGCCCTATGTGCAGAACTTTGCCAAACTTTTAGAAGTTCAGCTACAAAATATATAATTCTATCAAGGATAAATAATCCATGTTAATCGAACTTGCCATAATTGGCACCGTAGCTTATTGGTTCAAAAATCGCTTAAAAAATACAACAACATCGGATCAACAACGGCAAAAAAACAACCCAAGCCAACATCACTCGTTTAGCCCTAAAAGACTACTTAAAGATATAAAAAGTGCGTTCATGCGGACTGAACAACAAAAATCGCAAGAATTGTTACCAGGTAACAACACGGGTACTGAACTACAAAAGCTTAACCGTTCACTGAATCAGAATTTGATCGTCGCCATCGGTACATTAGGGGCGATTTTTCTCAGCCCGTTCACCCCAATAGCAATGGTATTAGCAATCATAGGAATTCTATATCTAAATCTGCCGATCTTTCGTTTAGCTCGGATCAACGTTCAAGCCGGTTATATCATCAATTTCTACACCGTGGAGAGTATTTTATTAGTCGGTTTGACATTGACGAGGCAACTTATCTATACCGTGATCATGTCAATTTTACTGATTCTTAAATACAAGCTCATCGCACATACTGAAGATAAGTCTAAAAAACAGCTGACAAACGTCTTTGCCGGACATCCGCCAAAAGTGTGGTTGTTGAAAGATGGTATTGAAATTCAATTGGATTTTGAAAGTATACAAGTAGGAGACACGGTTATTGTTAACGCGGGTGAAATTATTCCGGTGGATGGTGTTATTCAAAACGGTTCTGCCAGCATTGACCAGCATCTGTTAACGGGTGAAAGCCAACCGGTGGATAAAGAAGTGGGTGATAAAGTATTTGCAGCCACTTTATTGTTATCGGGACGCATTGCCATTAACGTACAAACTGCTGGTAACGATACGGTTGCCGCACAAATCGGTAAAATATTGAATAAAACCCAACACTACAAAGACAGTTTAATAGCGCGTGGGCAAAAAATTGCTAATCAATTAGCTCCAGTAACGTTGGGGATTGGTACTGTGACGTGGGCAACGTTGGGTACGATTCCCGCTCTTTCGGTTTTATGGTCTGGGTTAGGCATCAACATGATGGCTTTGGGTCCTCTCAGTGTCTTAACTTACCTACAAATCCTCTCACGTCATGGCATCTTAATTAAAGACGGACGGATTTTAGAATCTCTGCGCCAAGTCAATACCATCGTCTTTGATAAAACGGGTACTTTGACCTTAGAACAGCCGACTGTTGGATATATCCATGTTTTCGGTGATTACGATGAAAATACCGTATTACGTTACGCTGCGGCTGCCGAATACCGCCAACCTCACCCCATTGCCAAAGCGATTCTTGCCAAAGCCGCCGAAGCAGAATTGGACATCCCCGAACCCGATGTGGCTAACTACGAGGTCGGATACGGTATCAAAGTTAAGCTCGATGCGCATACCGTCCACGTCGGTAGTGCAAGGTTCATGCAGTGTGAAAGTATTGATTTACCTGATCGTATTACATTCATTCGACAACAAGCCGAACAACAAGGTTATTCTCTGATTTACGTCAGCATTGATCGCTACCTTGCCGGCATTTTGGAAATTCATCCCAATATTCGCCCAGAAGCTATCGATATTATTCACAAACTCAAACAACGCGGTTTCAGTTTGTGCATCATTTCCGGTGACCACGAACAACCTACCCGCAATTTGGCTAACCAACTCGGTATTGACCGCTATTTCGCTGAAACGCTACCAGAAAATAAAGCTCATTTAGTTAAACATCTGCGTGAAGAAGGCCAATTTGTTTGCTTTATCGGCGATGGTATTAACGATGCGATTGCCCTCAAATCTGCGCAAATATCTATCTCTCTCAAAGGCGCGTCCACTGCCGCCACTGATACGGCCTAAATTATTCTGATGGACGGCACTTTGAACCATTTGGAACAGCTATTCCAACTCACTGATGAATTTGAACAGGTTATGCACACCAATTTTCTTACTACTCTAGTTCCCGGGGTGATTTGCATCGGTGGGGTATATATTCTGCACTTTGGCTTGGCAGCCAGTATGGTGACATATTACCTCGGTAGTGCCGTGGGCTTGTCTAATAGCTTGTTGCCGCTGGTGTGGCATCAGGATGAGGAACCTGAACGATCGCGAGTATGACCTTTGGTTTAACCTTACTAGGTAATCCCCATATTAATTAGATTGGTAACTACCTACCCCCTGTTGGCAGCTAGGGCATTTTGATGAAACGGGTGTGCGCGGTGAGGGCCAACGGCACGGGCTACACACGGCCTCTACCGAACAGCACCCCGACCGGTTTGTGCATAAAAAACGTGGCACCGAGGCGCTCCAGAGTGAGGCATCAGTATTGAAAGACT
>JAAUSR010000019.1 GCA_012032555.1 Thioploca sp. | reverse complement strand
TGCGCTCAGTTGTGAGTTCTGTCAATTGCATTTTCATACCCGGTTTCCTAAGTTTTCAAAACTTGTTCTTTCTTATATTCTCCTTTTAGCAAAATAGCATTTTAAATTTCGTGATACAACTCTAATGTCTTTAAATGAATTATTTATGTTGAATATTTGGCTAATTTCAATACAGAATTGGTATAAGTTGCACATAGCGTTTAATTATATTTTAAATAGTTATTTCGTTTTCAAGCGAAAGGTGAGTTCATAAATACCTAATAAAGCTGGAATCACTAAGAGCACCAACACGGTAGAAAACATCAGTCCAAAAGAAATGGAAATCGCCATAGGAATCAAAAATTGTGCTTGGAGTGACGTTTCAAATACGATTGGCAGTAATCCACCAATCGTGGTTAATGAAGTTAATAGTACTGCTCGCAACCGTTGACAGGCAGCTTCGATTAAGGCTTGTTGCACTGCCAGCTGCTTTTCTTCGCGTAACTGGCGGTAGAATGTGACTAACACAATAGAATCATTCACGGCAATTCCAGATAGTCCAAAGAAACCAAATAGTGAGAGTAAGGTCAGATTCATTCCCATTACCCAGTGTCCCACAATCGCGCCCATTAAACCAAAAGGAATAGCAACCAAGATAATGAGTGGCCAACCATAGGAAGCGAGAGTCCAAGCCATCACTAGATAAATCATCGCTAGCGCGAATATCACCCCACGCTTCATATCTGCCATGGTTTCTGCTTGTTCGGCAGCACGACCTTCATAGGAATATTGTAAGCCATAGTGTTTCATTAACTGTGGTAAAATATTTTGTTCCAGGGTACCCAATACCTCACCCGCAGTACTCACTTCTTTGTCGACATCGGCTGTCAATAATACGGCTAACTGACTCTGATGATGACGCAACGCTTCAAAGCCACGGCGAGGAGTTAATTGCACGGCATTGAGTAACGGTATACTCGAACCATTAGGTAATTGCAGCATGAAGTGTTCTAAACTGGCCAAATTGTAGCGTTCTTCGTCAGGTAACATAACTCGCACTTCAACTTCATCTTGACCATCGAGGAAAATTTGGACTAACTGACCATCAAATGCCGCTCGTAATTGCCGACCAACTGTTTCTACGGTTAAGCCTAATGCAATTGCTTCTGGACGCAATCGGTAAATTAACTGTTCGCGTCCAAAGGGAAGATCATCCTCGACCGCACTAACGCCGGGTAGCGTTTTCAACGCTTCGCTCAATTCTAATGCCGCAGATTTCAATTTATCTGCACTCGTTCCACTTAACCGGATTTCGATATCTCGTCCTGGTGGACCACCGCGTCGCTCGCTAATCGTAAAGTTTTCTAATCCTGGTGGGATGTCAACTCGTTCTCGCCAATTTTTAATAAATTCATGATTACGCACTTGGCGGGAGTCTGGTTCACTCAATTGCACTACCAGTGAACCAAATTGATCACCACTCTGACTTATGCCTACGCCGGTTGGTGCACTCATTCCATGTCGAGCAACGACATTTTTGACAATGTTTCCGCCATAATTTTGATCAGTTTGATTGAGCGTTTGTTGTAATTGTTCCAGAAAAGCATCCACGCGAGTGGGTGGGGTACCCGCAGCAAAATTGACATTAGCCGTAATCATATCGGCATCCGGAGTCGGAAAAAACGTGAAATTAATTCTACCGCCTTTTAGTAATCCCACGCCCAGTAATAACATTGCTAAGGTTGCGCTCAAAGTAACCCAACGGTAGTCTATAGCAATGGTCACTACCGGTCTAAATAACTGATTTTTAAACCATTCAAAACCATTCTCCAAGATTTGCCGTATTCGGGAAGGTTGTTGATGGTGCATCTTGAGGAAACTTTGACGTAAATGCCCAGGTAGAATGAAAAAACTTTCTATTAACGAGGCAGTGAGAGCACAGATGACCACTAAAGGAATTTCTCGCAAAATATGACCGATGATACCACTGATAAACATTAAAGGCAGAAAAGCCATAACCGTAGTCAGGGAAGAAGCAACCACCGGCGCTAACATCCGTCGTGCTCCACCCTCAGCAGCTTGTAGCGAACGCTCTCCTAATTGATAGTGGGTAAATCCATCTTCACCAACGACAATAGCATCATCGACAATAATACCCAAAGTCATGATCATCCCAAACAGACTAACCATGTTAATACTGCCTCCTAGAGCCAGTAACACTACCATACTACCTAATAAAGCAATGGGAATACCCATCGCTACCCACCAAGCGACTTTGGTATTGAGAAATAATAATAATGCAGCAATAACCAGCATCAAGCCGATTCCCCCATTTTTCAGGAGTAACGTGATTCGATCATTGAGCAAATTCCAATTTTCATCGTAGGCTTTAAGATGGATGTTCGGTGGTAACTGGGTAAGTGCTTCTGCCAACCATTCTTGGTAAATACGAGCGGCTTTGAGGGTATCGCTCTGTTCAGTGCGGTATAATTCCATTTCGACGGCGGGTTTACCGTCATGGCGGAGCGTGCCTTCTCCTTGCTTGGGCCGCCGTTCAACTTGAGCAACATCACTGATAGTTACCAATTTACCTTGCTTATCGGCAACAAGGGGAATATCAAGAAACGCTTGTTCTTCACGACGTTGATCTAAACTGCGTAATTGCCTAGAAACATCGTTGCGACCGATGGAACCAGCGGGTAAATCTCGACTAATGCCAGCGATTTTGTCAGCAACTTGGGGCAAGCTTAAACCTAATTCCTCTAAACGGGCAGATGGAATCTGAATCGCCATTTCTTCTTCCGGCAACCCGGCCACTTCAACTTTAGCAATCCCGCGATCCAGCAGTTCTTGCTCCATTCGTCGTACCAAGTGACGTAACTCAGTTGGATCATTTGGCCCGGTTAGGAGTAAACGCGCAATCAGTTCATAACGAATTGCGGTACTGATTTCTGGCTTTTCGGCAGTGGTTGGTAAATTGCGGAGTAAAGCAACACGCTCTTTAACTTGATCTAACGCCACGCTCATGTCGCTGCCATCGTAGTATTCCAAAGAAATAGCAGCAACGCCTTGTGCTGAAGTAGAAGTCATTTTTTTAAGATTATCTAAACTCCGCAATTCCTGTTCGATAGGCGAAGTAATTGAGGTTTCCACGTCCTCGGCACCGGCGCCACTCCAAACAACTCTCACGCTAATTAAGTTTAAATCAAAATTAGGCAGAAATTGAGTATTAAGTTTACTTAAGGCCCAAAATCCAGATAATAACATGATAATCATCAATAAATTGGCAGCAACCGGGTGCTGTGCAAATAACCCGATAAAATCATCGTGGTGTTTGAAACTAGAAGATAAAGAAGACATAATAACAAGGTTCTATGCTTGAAGTAGAGTCGATAGCGTCAATTATTGCACGGATTGCTGTTCTTGAGTCGATACTTGATAGGGAATCACTTTCAAACCTTCAACCGCATTAGGCAATTGAGTCACAATGAGTTGCTCTCCCATTGTTAATTGGGGACTTTGGATCAAAACGCGGGTTTCTCCGGTTGAGTCGGTGTGTTCTCCCAAACGTTTGATTGTAACTTTTACCATCCGTCCCGCTGATGAGAGTTTATAGACGTGTTGGTTGTCATAAATTGATTCAAATGGGACTGCTATCACGTGGTGTTGTGGCGGCAAGAGCAAATGTAGATTAATAAATTGTCCCAAGCGTAATAAATTTTTACCCTGATTAACTCGAAATAAACCTTCTATCCCGCCGCTATCCAGTTTGACTTCACCCGCTAATCGTTGTAATACCAATTGGAGCAATTGATCACCGCTAGCGGCTTGGGCACGCAGCTTGGTACCGGCAGCTAATGAATCACGGGCAATGCTTTGGTATGCTGAAGGAATTTGGGCGCGTACTTCTAAAATTTCCCGATCATAGACCCGGATTAGTGCATCACCAGGGCGAACTCGATCACCCGGTGCCACCATCACTTGAGCCATGATACCGGTTGAAGGTGCCGTGATTCGAGCGCGATTGAAATCGAGTCGTGCCTGTTCTAGTAAGGCTTGAGCACGTGCTTGACGAGCCTGCAATTGCGCTAATCGAGTGATGTGATTATTAATTTCTAATTGCCGACTATTAACCGCCAAATTTTGGCGTTCCACTGCTGCTTTGGCTTCATCTAGTGCAGATTGTGAACCAACTCGTTGTCTTTCCAGTTCGCCAGCACGTTCGACTGCTTTCTGAGCAAGTTGTAGTAGCGTTTTTTCTTTGGGTAAAGCAGCTTGATTAGTAGCATGAATATGGTTTTCGCTATCAATGGCGGCTTTGATTTCTTGCAGATCCGCTTCACGTTGTGCCACGAGTAACTGAACATCTCGCTCATCTAACCGAACGAGCAGTTGTCCCTGTTCAATCGGTTGCCCTTCTAAGACAGCGACTTCTAATACTTCAGCGTTCAAAGCCGCACGAAGTGTAGCGGTATATGGAGATTCTACCCGTCCATATAAAATAAGCGTGGGGGATAAATTTTGCAAAATAACGGGCTCAGTAGCAACTGTCCAGGCTTTTTCTTGGGGTTTGATCGCTACATTTGGTGGTTTGGTCTTAACGAGGTAACGGAAACCACCTATTCCAATGGCTAAAAATAATACTGAAAAAATTATGGTTAGAAAGATTCTCTTAAACATAGGCAGCTGTTCAGGTATAAAATATTGTTATAATAACATATTAGCACTGTGATTATTTAGAATTTCTTACTTTCATATATTATTGCCCACTGCTATAGAACTTACGCATTGATAGAGCTGTTAAAGTGGTAACAACATCCTTTTATGAGTTGGAGCCTAATTTATTTATCCCGATGATAAAAACAACTCACCGTCCACCAAGTGCTCGCTGTACTCTATGATCGGCTATATGAATGAGCATTAAACAAACGATTTTGCTGAAATTGCTTGGCGAATTAAGAAGCGTTATATTCTTGAACGGGATGAAGGTGTAAGGAATGTTAGGTGTTCCAATTCTTCCGTGGAATTTACCTGCCGGTTATTAAACCGGTACCGGAGATTGTATTAAATATGAATTTACCTCAAAAGAACTTTACTCCAGTTGCTGGGTGAGCACTATGAAGTTTTATATTCTTGAATGGGGTGAGGGTGTGCTGTTGGGAATAGGATGGAACGGTATGTTTAGCATCAATGAATAGTAAGAACAGTTGCTACCTGGACGAGAACATGGAATTTAGTTAGGGATCATTATTCCTTTATTTTCCAGTGATTAATCATCATAAATTGTTCTTGAACTTGTGGAGAAGAAATTTTGCCAAATAAGGTTTGTATTCGCCATTGCATTAACTTTTGATAAACTGTTTTGTTATCAAAGCCATGTCTTTTGAGCCAACATCCCATAACGGTACCGGTTCTGCCATGTCCAGCCCAACAGTGAATATAAATCTTTTCGTGCTGGATTACTAATATATCGATTGTATCTAAAATTTGCTGCATAAAAGCTTTATTGGGTACCGACATATCAACAATAGGATAATGCCAGCGCTTGAAAGTTGATTGATTCTTTCTGACTTCTTCTTCATAAGGATAAAAATATTTTTGTTCAGATTCCTCTATTAAACAAATCGTTGTGGTTATCCCTAAATTCATTAATTCATTTATTTTAAGAGTATGTTCAGAAGCGCTATTTATCAGTGAACCGGGATATTGACCACCATATAATTCTAATTCTTTAAAATGAGGATGATAAGTTTTATAAACGGATAGATAATAAGTTTTTGGTTGTGGTTCTAAATTGTTTTTATCCATTTATTCATTAATTATTATTTTTCAATATTATTTTTATGTGCAAAATTCTAAAATGATTCATGTATTATCTAAATTGCATTTTGAGATGCAAATAGAATCGCATAATGCAAAAAACAAAATGGTTTAAAAAACAACTGATTAACCGAAATTCTATCCGGATTTTTCTTATATTAGAAAATGAGGTTATTACTTATTCTTTATAAAGAAAGTGATTTTTATAAATTATTAACAAGTGAATAAATCCCCATTCACAATAAAAATCCCACGTTTTCGGCGTGGGTCTTGATAAAACCTGGGAAGGTAAATGAATCAATTGATTCTATAGGAGAATAATATTATTGGAACTCGGTCTACCCACTAGAATTTTTCTAGTATTTCTAATGTTTAACCAAACTAATGTATGGCATATAAGGTAATCCGTCCTCTAATTCAGTTAGCTGATTATAAATTTCTGCGAAATCAGGATGCCAATCTTGATTTGATGAAATTAACATATGGCTATCAATGGTTTGCAACCCTAACATTAATTCGTCTTGATACTGTTGTTCTTCAAAAAGTTCTGCAAGCAGTTCTACATCTTCGTCTGAGAATTTCATGGTTGCACTCCTTAAAAGGAAGTTAGTAGTTGAGATGATACCTTGAACATAGATATGTTGCCTTACCTTAATTTATGCAATAACTATACCCCTATAATTTTCCATCCGTTACTAAGGAAAAAACAAATATTTTGCCATAATATATTTTTTTTATCAAAACGAATGATTTTAACCAGATTTCATTAGATATAGTTCGAATGATATCAATTAAGTTAATTTAAAAATCTAATGGATTAAATTCAGATTGTATTATCCACTGGTTTAGTTTTAACTGTAAAATAAATAGTTAATATCAATCCTATCACTAATGAATAGGTAATTTAGTTCGCAGTGCATCTCTATCAATCCACCAATTATCTTGTACAATGATTTCAATTATTTGAGCTAAACGTCCTAGAAAATCTGGTGGGGAATCCAGTTCTAATCGTTTAAACCAGGTTTCAAAATCAGCTTGATTATTAACTTGACTGTGACGCCTAGCTACTTTGGCTAGTAATTGATTAGTAAAAAATAATAGATTTTCTCGCTGCTGACCTTCGGTTCGTAAATCCACTATATAGTGAGCAGTGGCAGCGGCAACTGCACCACCATCAGAATCATCAGGTGTTTCACTAACAATACCCTCTAACATCAGTACACTCAATTCTGGATCAATCGGAAAAGTGACTGCCAACCAAACACCATTACCTAACGCTATCAATGAGTCTGGTTGCTCGGTTTTAAATAGAATATGGCAAGCTTGTACAGCACCTTCCCAATTTTCAAGGGGGATAAAAAGTTGAAAAGCTTGGTAAGCCATTTGCCATGCGGTAAAATCTTTTTGTAATTCTAAGCAAGTATCCGCATAATCTAATAATAATTCGGCTCGTGATACGGTATTAACTGCAAGTCGTTCTAATTGTTTATCGATTTCAGCCAATTTTCTTTCTAATAATTCACTGGCTATTATTTTATCTTCGGCATCTTCGGCACCGATTATTGAAGTATCTAAATTCAAATATTTCATTATTTTTACTCCAGCAGCTGGCTTTATCATCCTACTAATGAGATAAGTTAAACTCTTTTTTTCCAGCAATTTGTAAACTTAACTGCTGCAATTCATCCCACGGATTACCGACAGCATTGCCTTTAACTATTTTTTCTGTCTGCACTATTTTTATTAAAAATTGTTGCCAAATATGTGGTTGGGGATATCTATTGATGGCTTTCAAAACGGTTGCTTGGCGACTTGGCCATATTTGATAAGTTTTAAATATTTGCTGTTGCGGTAAATGATCTTGTCGCAATGCATAAGTTATTTGACATAATTGGCGTATTTCTCGGTTTAATATCCAGGTGATCAAAACCGGTTCCACACCTTCGGCTTGTAAGCCAGATAATTGACGAAGACTTTGCTGTATTTCCCCTTTTAATACGGTATCAATCCAAGTAAATAATTCAAAACGAGCACTATCGGCTACTACTTCGAGCACTTGTGCAGTATCAATGGTACTCACACCATACAACAGGGATAACTTTTCAATTTCTTGAGTAGCGGCGAGTAAATGTCCTTGACAACGTTCAGTAATGATATTAATAGCCTCAGCAGTGGCTTGTAAACCATTTTGACTTAGCCGCTGCGTTATCCAGGTAGATAAGAGTGAACCTTCCAAGGTAGTAATAGATATAATAATACCGTGGTTATCTATCGTGGTAAACCATTTCGTTTTTTGTTGGTTAGCATCGAGTTTGTGAGCGATAATGAGCAGTAAGTTTTGAGGTGACGGGTGATTTGCGTAACTTATCAATACTTGACTGCCTTCATTACCCGGCAATTTGTTATTCAGATGGACTTCTAGCAAGAGTTTACTCGCAAATAAAGATAGACTATTAGCGTATTGAATTAAGTTATCCCAATCAAAACCCACTTCGACAGTTAAAACAATCCGTTCGCTAAAACCCTGTTGACGAGCAAAAGCTCTCAACGTATCAGCGCATTCATTCCGTTGTAAGGGTTCATCTCCCGTCAGTAAGTAAATCGGTGCTAAACCGTAACGCTGCAGGTGATTACCTAATTGCGCTGGTTTAAGTTTCATCTATTCAGCTTTGTCACTATCCATTGGTTTTTGCCCCAGCATAGCTTGCCAGAAAGTTTTCTGCATAGCTGTTACGGTTTCAGGCAAAAAGGGTTTCATAAGTGTTACTGGATCAAAACCTTCTGTCCCCATAGCCATATTTTTCTTAATCAATTCTAACATTTCATTTTGTAATGGTTCAATGTGGGGTAATCCAAAGAAGGTACGAAGTTCTTGGGGTGTCGCATCAATATCGAAAGTAATTTTCATGATCAAAGTCCTTTTTGTGAGGCAATAGCGGCTAACAACCGTAATTCAACGGGGAGAATGGTACCTTGAGTATAGCGTCCGAATAACACCATGGCACTGTTATAGTCTTGTAACGCAATATGAGCTAGCATGGCAACCATTAATAAGTAATCGTTTGCTTTTGAATCAGCGATAGAATTTGCTTGAGGAAGTAATTCATTGGCGAATTGTAAGATTTGTTCAAAATTGCGCTGACTAATTGCTTTATATAAGTTAGTCCATTGTTGAATGGTTTGGGGTAATTGAGCAAAACAGGAGGCCGATTCAATATCGTTCCAAATAACATCCATTTCTTGAGGTGATAAGTAAGGAAGTGTTATATCAGCTAAAGTACGTAAATAAAATAACCAACTTTCTTCTATTTCAAACTTAAACCAATCCGGGTGAGTAGGCGGACATTGCTGCTGATGAAGGCTTCTTACATTGCGAATAACAGCCAGTGTTTCTCCTTCCATACTGGTAGGAGAAGGTAACTGACCGGTTTTTATACCTTGAAAGTAATGGTAAATAGCTAGCGCTTGTTTCGCTTTAGCAGCAGCTTGTATATATAAATTTTCATTTAAGATAAGTGGCTCAGTCCGAATGGGTTTATTTTCTAAAATATCCATTAAAGGAACGGTGACTAGATGTAAATCCGTTAGTTCACTAGCAGTTGTAGTCAAATAGTGGGCGCGAACTGCGCCTAAATCAAGGAGAGGAAAATAATCGGAATTAGCTGCAATCGGATAAGAATTAAATAGGGGATCAAGTACTGCTTTGCTACCTAATTGGTGTAATAACAAGTCTTGTTGATTTTTTATCCCAATATAAGCTAATTCTTTAGCAATTTCAGGAATTTCAAAGATAGCTTGAGTCGGTTCGTTGAGTTTATCTTCTTGAGTAGCGACAACTAATATATCACCTGGCGATGAAAAATACAGCGTATAATCCGCAAATTGGCTTGATATTGCTTTGATGATTGAAGCAACTAAATCCATATTGAGTTGGTAAATGTGAAACCATTGTAAAAATAACCCTTTTTCACTCAACTGATGGCGAATCAATTGATAAAATTCCTGAGAAAACAATCCAGACACTCCACTAACCCAAGGATTGGAAGGCTCAGAAATAATCAGATCATATTTTTTTTGGTAATTGGTAAAATAGGCTTTAGCATCTTCAATGTGAATATGGCTACGTGGATCAGAGTAAACATTGATATTTCGTTCTCCAAAACCTTTAGCACCCTCCACCATGGCGGGTTCAATTTCAATGGTATCAACTCTTTCTATTGAGGGGATAGATAAAAGCGTATGACTCGTTATCCCAGCACCAAATCCAATGACAGCCGCAGTTTTGGCTTTATTATGGATAGACCACGGTAAAGCAGCCGATAATCTCATGGTTGGTTCATCGGGTGTCGGCTTATCTTTACCGATGGAAGCATCTGGTTTACCATTTGTACTAATAGTTAAGATACTCTCATCAGCAGTACCCGTTAAATCAACCGAGGCGGTTTTACCATCTTTATGAAATAGGACTTTTCGATCGTAAGAAATTCTACCATAATGATAAACCCCAGAAGACATTTTAATTGGATCGAGTTGCCCCCAAACTACGCTAACTAGTAAAACCATACCACTTACACTGACGTTGGCTATCCAACGTAGTTTACTAAAATTGCTCCCGGCATACCACAAGAGTATTAAGCCCAGTAAAATATCTATACCACCACCGATAGTAATAAGATTTTTAACACCCCAGTTGGGCATGATCAATTGAACACCAGCAATAACACCGATAATGGCTCCCAAAGTATTAGCAGCATAGATACTGCCGATTGACTTCTCACCATAGCCTTTTGAAATTAAATAATAAGTCAATAGCGGTAGTGTCATCCCCGCGCAAATCGTCGCGGGTAACATGATAATGAGGGCGATACCATGACTAGATATATTAAATAAGGTATAACCTGGCGCAGTTTTAGTTAATGCCGTTATGGTATAACTCATCCACTCAAAGGATTGCCCATAAGAAACTAAAGTACTCAAGGCTAACATACCCATAATCACTTGAATCCAACCCAACGTTTTAATCAGATCGAATAGACTATCGATACGTCTTCTAATCCAGTAACCACCAATAGCTAGACCTAAAATAAAAGCACTAAGCATGAGTTCAAAAGCATGGGTAGAACTACTTAATACTAAACTTAACATGCGGATCCAACCAATCTCATACAGAAACGAGGCGATACCAGTTAATGCCGCACAAAGTAACAAGGCGATAAATACGGGTTGTGAAAGTCGCTGAGCAGAATCATTGGGAATAAATTGATTGGGTAAATTTTCTAGGTTATCGTTATGACAAAGCAACCAAACTAATAAGGCTATTAAAAGATTGATTAAACCGGCGGTTAATATCGTGCCCGGCAAACCAACCGCCTCTATCAAGAAAAAGCCACTGACGAGTACGCCGATTGCTGCTCCTAAGCTATTAGTGAAATAAAGAATAGCCAAAGAATAACCTGGCATCGTTGGAAAGCGACGAATAATACCCGCACTCATTAAAGGAAAGGTGGTACCTAATAAAATCGATTGCGGCAAGATAAGTAAAGCCGATAAAGACCATTTAAATAGACTAACTGAAGTTGTTGAGGTTAATTGTGGAATAGCAGTTAGGTAAGCAAAGTCGATTGCCCGAATAAATAGCGGATGAAAACCCAGTGCTAATAAACCAATAATGCCTTCAACAATGGCATAGCCCAATAATAAATTGCGTAATTTTAAACTATAACGACTGGCTGCCCATGCACCACATGCCATCCCACCCATGAAAATAATAAGTACTAACGTTTGTGCATAAGCGGCGTGACCTAAAAATAACTTGAGGTAATGGGTCCAGATAGACTCATAAATCAAGCCAGAGAACCCAGACAATGCAAAGAAAATAAAGTAAAGCCGACGAATGATCTGATTACTAATTTGTAGTTGTTGCATAAATTCCCTTTTTTAAGCAAACTTAGCCAATAACATTAAAATAATGATAGTCACAACAATAAACCAACTCGTGGTATCAGTTAAGGCATATTGGACCGGGTCATCAAACATTTCCCCTCGTCTCGCTAAAAACCAAACTCGACTAATCCAATATAATAATAAAGGACAAATAAGCCAAAGAAAAAAAGGCGAAGGATAAAGTATACTCACTTTGTCACTATTGATATACAAAGCAAAAACTAATACAGCTAAATAACCACTACTTGGTCCCATGCTAGCGACCATTTCTATATCAGTAATTTCATAACCACGGTTTTTAATTGCTTTTTCATCTGTCAGTTGTAACAATTCTACATAGCGTTTTAGGAAAGCTAAACTCGTGAATATAAACATAGCAAAAGCTAAAAACCACGAAGAAATGACTGCATTCACAGCAACACTTCCCGCTAAAATCCGATGGGTATATAAACTCGCTAAAACTAATACATCTACTACCAATTTTCGTTTGAGGTAAAATGAATAACTTATTGTTAATAAAAGGTATAACCCAATTAAACCCGTGAAATACCCTGAAAGCCACCATAACGACATCAATAAACTGGCTCCCAATAAGCTCATAAACAATATTAAGCCCGTTGGTATGGATAACAACCCTGCTGCAAAAGGACGATATTTTTTAGTAGGATGTGCTCGATCAGCAGTTAAATCCATTAAATCATTTAAAATATAACCGGAAGAAGCCGCTAAATTAAAGGTAATAAAAGCTAGAAATACTTCCTGCCATTGAGCGATATTAAAAAATTGGTGGGAAAGTAATAGTGGCAAGAAAATAAGTAGATTTTTTAGCCATTGATGTGGTCGTATAGCTTTAAAAAAAGTTTGCCAATAGTGAGTAGGCACAGTCAATATTTGTTGTGGAGTACATTGAATTTGTTTTAATAACTGTTGAGTGGGTGCCACTAAGAAGGGTTGACGAGCTGTTTGAAAAATAGGTAAATCCGCTATCGAATCTCCCATATAATCATAACCTTGATTACCAAAGCGTTGAATAAGGGCATCTCGTTTGGTTATCCCTTTCATATTAGTGTGTGCATCACTGGCGATAACCTCATTAAATAATTTCAAATGGGTAAAAACCGCCTGTGCAATGCTAGTATGTGCCGCTGTGGCTAAGACAATCGATCTTCCGCTCTTTTTTTCTTGTTGTAAGAATAATAAAACATTTTCACGATAGGGTAAGTTAGCTACTTCTAGCGTAACCTGTTGAGCTATTTTATGTTTAAAAATAGCTCGACCTTGTATTACCCACCAAGGTAATACTAACAGCTGTAAAATATTTTTCTTTAATAATAATAGTATACTTTCCCATAGCGTATCAGTAGCGACTAAGGTGCCATCTAAATCAACGCATAAGGGTACATCAAGTTGATTGAGATCCATGAACGTATCCAACTATAATACTCAGTTGCCTCTAAACTGATCAGCAAAGGATTGCTAACCGGCATTTATTCTTGAACGCAATTGAGTAGAAGAAATGAAATTGTTTAAGCTAACTTAATTGAGTTAATTTTTTTAGTTTACCACGGATTCTAATTGGAAGAGATAAGGTTTGATGAGAAGGATGAACCGATGAATGAGAAGGTGTGCTTGAGTGTGACCAGCACTCAAGCTACCCACCCGCAATCCAAATGAGGTAGGAGTCATTTGAATTATGGTTGCGGTAGTTAGTGCAATATAAATACCAATCTTAAATATAAGACCTTTACCAACGGATTGAGAGCAAAATCTAACAGATTACTTGCTGGTTCTAAAAACATTTTACACCCGCAAAGTGTCATTATTCTGTCAATACTGACAGGGATAATTTTTAAAAGATCACTTAGTAACTTATTAAGTAGATTAAAAATTATTTTTATATTGGGTTACTATGTCATAATTTAAACATAGTCAAGTGACTTGATCCCCTTCTTTGGGTAAATAGTCTGAGAATGTTTTTCTCTTTAAAAAAATTATTGAAAAGGAATTTTGATTATGACTAAACAATGTTAAGATATAAAAGTATCTATTTATACTAAAATTGAATGCTATTATAAATAATAATGTTAATTATAATGAATAAATTTAGATAGTTATAAAAAATAATTAACCATTATAATTTCGCTAAGTAAAAAATAGACCTTATCATTTTAATTTTTTATTTAGAAAATATAAATTTTATCCGGTAGGAAACTAAAAAAATTAAGCAACTTGTCTTGAACCTATTAAATCAACCTTAATTCAATTTAAATCAACGAAAGCTTTATAACCTCACTTAAAATATATTTATTTAAGTCAGGATAAAAAACTATTGTTTTCTATGAATCTAAAAATGGTTGGAAATAAAATGTTATTATTTAAATTGTTTAGACCCATAGCTTGCATTAACAGGCTGAACAATCCCAGAAATATTGTCTCCATACCCACGATACTTTTCGTGTTAATCCACCTGTCAGGTTGGATATCGATTGTTCATGCCGAAGGTAGTCGTGATCTAGTGAAATATGGTGGCTATCGTCCTTACCTTGAATTTATCGATCAAGAGACAGCAGGGATTAAACGCCAACCCAGTATCAAAGTATTCGTTAAGGCCGGTGAACAAGTTAATGTGGGCTCCAGTGTTCCTAAGAGTGCCAATAATAATGCTGATATCGTTTATCGTTGGCCACCGGGTAATCCACCACTCCTCGCTGATGGCCAAGTTGGGGAGGGTTCTTTCGATGTTGACTCGAAAAAATGTGGTTTCATTAAAGATGTCCCGAGTGAGTCAGCTGGGCCCTTGCCCAATCCTGGAGGTTATACACCTTGCACCTTTATAGCACAAACTACCGGGATTTATGAAATAGAATTTCGTGCCCCGGAATTTACCGGCAAGACTAAGTACCCGGTCGTTAAAAAAGTAAAAGAAGATTTTCCTACAAATAATCAACAACATCAAGCAGTGGCAGCCTGGGATGTTACCGTGTTTAAAACGCCTAACGATCCTAGTACAGAACAAACTGGTCGTGCTTATGCGACTTTTTTACCGATGGATATGGGGAAGAATGACCTTTCGCTTAACGCCCGGGTATTTTTTCTTAATAAAAGTGGTTATTTATATCGCGTTAATTTGAATGGTATTGATCCTTACCTGTTTATATTCTTCGCTAACAGTAAAGGTTTTCAAGATAAAGCTGATGAAACCAGTAAGAGTATTTATAATTCGGTTGAAATTGCTCAAATAGATAATGGCAAAGTGTTTTTGCACGACCCCAATGAGCCTGATGAACAAACAGATATCACACACAAAATCTTTTTCAATCCGCCCGCTGCTGATTTACCTTTAGATATTGAAGTAGCCTTACCAGACGGTAATACTACTTGGTTGCGTTCAACCCTACCGGCATTGCCCAAGATAAATGATTTTAAATTTATTGGTGATGAAGGGAGTGTTGGCCAAACCGGTACTCTTCCTTTAAAAGGACATTTTTCTTTCACAGTGGATATGAAAGGAGATTATATTATTACCATTGATGCCAATAATAATCTCACTTTTGGTGATGAGGGGGATGTCGTCATGATTGGACCGGCTACCGCTGGGGAAGAAAATATTATTCCTTGGAATGGATTAGATGGTTTAGGTAACCCGTTGCCGGCACAAACCATGACTTATAACAGTATGCTTACCTTGATCATCGGGGCGATGCATTTTCCCTTTCTCGATCCTGAAAATAATCCCGATGGTCTTATCGTCAATCGGGTCAATTGTGATCAACTGCCTTGTATAGTAGAAAATAGCACCGTTTTTTATAATAATTCGGGGTTAAATCTCAAGGATAAACAACACCTCAACGCAATTCCCCCTAAGCCAATTTCAGCAACAGCCGGTGTTGATAGTAGTAACGGTGCCCAAAAGTTTTCCAATCGTTTTGGTGATCTGCGAGGAATAGATACTTGGACTTCTCTAGCAACTGATCCCATTTTTCTTAAAGGCGGTTTGGAATTAAAACAAGCGGATATCTCGGTGAGTAAAACTCATGATAGCTCAGTTCTTCTCACCCCGGGTGGCCCAATCACTTATCTTATTACGGTTCACAATGCTGGTCCTAGTCATATCGAGGGTATTCAAGTACAAGATAGTTTGCCACCAACCATTACCGATCCCTTTTGGACCTGTAAAGTCACTCCATCGCCGTCAGCAGTAGTGCCACCGGCTATTCAAAATCGTTGTGAGGCTAGCGGGGTTAATGGACCACTCAATACCACCGTCGATTTACAACAAGGGGCAACGGCTACTTTTATAGTCGAAGCTACTATTAGCTCCACCGTTGCTGAGGGTGCGACAATTGATAATTCCGTGACTATCACTCGTCCCAAAGATGTCACTAATCCGTTTGGTGAGCAATTGGATGTGAAAACCGAAACGGCTACTCATTCGGTTACTTTAGCACCGCCCACCAATAAACCTCCGGTTGCTCAAGATAAAAATACGGCGACCCGCAATGATACGCCGGTGCAAATACCCGCTTTATCTGCGCAAGATTCGGATGGTAGTGTCGTTTCTTATACGGTGTTTCAATTACCACCCACCAATCAGGGTAAACTGTATTTAGGCGATCCAGCCGCTGGGAGTACTTTAATCACGGAAGGACAAAAATTGACCCCGGCGCAAATTAGTAATCTTTACTTTAAACCCGATCTCGGTTTTGGTGGTGAAGTCATTTTTAACTATCAAGCCGTGGATGATCAAGGCTCAGCCAGTAATACCGCCAAAGTGACCATTACGGTTACTGTCCCACCGGCTAATCAACCCCCAGTAGCCGACGATAAATTGGCACCACCGATACCCAATGATATGACGGTACGATTACCAGCCCTATCTGGTAGCGATGATGGTGAAATTGTTTCCTATACCATTACCACTCTCCCGCCTAGCAATCAAGGTACCTTATATTTAGTTGATCCGGTAAAGGGGAAACAACCTATCTCTATTGGCTTCAAGTTAATACCAAATGAAGTTGCTAGTATTTTCTTTGAACCGAAGCCGAGTAGCAGTGGGCAAGTCACCTTTAATTACTTAGTGACTGACAATCAGGGGGCAAATAGTGCTCCAGCTACGGTAACCATTCCGGTAATTGGTCCCAATCAACCCCCGGTGGCTGATGATAAAACCACTCCGGCTATACCGAATAACACCACGATTGCTTTACCGGCTCTAACTGCCACTGATAAAGATGGCACCATAGAATCGTATAAAATCATGACTATACCGCCAGAATCTCAAGGTAAAGTGTATCTAGATGGAGGCAAACCAATTTTTGCCGGGCAACTGTTAACCCCAGAAGAAGTAAAAATTTTATTCTTTCAACCGGCTAATAATTTTGGCGGTGGTGAGGTCAAGTTTACTTATACCGCCACAGATAATTATGCTGCGGTTAGTAATACAGCAACCGTAACTATTCCAGTTCTGGCGCCACCGAATCAACCACCGATTGCTAATGATGATAGTGCGAGTACCAATCCCAATACGCCAGTTACGATTCCAATTCTGACTAATGATAGTGATCCGGATGGTGATCTAAATCCCAAGATAAGTATCACCAGTCAACCGCCCAATGGTACGGTTGTTATTAATTCTGATGGTACGGTAACTTATACGCCTAATCCTGGGTTTGCTAATAATACCGATACTTTTACCTATCAAGTTTGTGACCTCGCCACACCGCCACAGTGTGATACGGCCACGGTTACGGTTACGGTTACTATACCACCACAGTTACCACCCATAGCGGAAAACCTAACTGCGCCGACGACCCTAAATAATACCGTGGTACAATTACCACCTCTAGTTGCTACTGATTCTGATGGTACGGTTACGACTTATACCATCGAAACTTTGCCAGTGGTGAGTCAAGGTATTCTGTATTTAGGCCATCCGGCAAAGGACGGTAACCGGGTCGTCAATATCGGAGACCAACTGACGCCCGCTGAAATTGAACAATTGTTCTTTCAACCCGATGGCAATTTTACGGGTAAGGCGAGTTTCATTTATAGTGCTACCGACAATCTAGGGGCTATCAGTAATCAAGCTTTAGTGACTATTCCAGTGATTGCACCAGTTAATTTACCTCCCCTAGCTAACGATGATACTGACAGTACTAATCCGAATACGCCAGTTACCATTGCTATTTTAAACAATGATAATGATCCAGAACAGGAACTAAATCCCAGTAGCATTAAGATTATTTCGTCACCACCCAATGGTAAAGTGGTAGTTAATCCAGACGGAACTGTCACTTATACCCCTAACCCGGATTTTACTACTGGGATTGATGTTTTTGAGTATGAAGTTTGTGACGCTGGTATCCCACCACAATGTGCTAGGGCGAAAGTGACGGTCAGCGTTCCCAAACCAACCAATCAACCACCCCTTGCGGAAAATAAAATCACCCCACCGTCACCAAATAATGTGATGCTACCGGTACCTAGTTTATTTGCCACTGATAGTGATGGTACTGTTGTTTCTTACACGATTGCGACCTTACCATCACTAACTCAGGGTGTTCTCTATTTAAGTGTTGGAGAAGGTTTTGCTCCTCTTTTACTGGGTACGGTACTGACGCCAGAACAAGTCAAGCATCTCTATTTCCGTCCTAAGTCAGAATTCACCGGTAATGCTAGCTTCACTTATACCGCTACGGATAATCAAGGGGCAGTGAGTAACCAAGCCTTAGTCACCATGCCTATCATCGCTGCAGTTATTAACCAACCACCGATAGCTAATGATGATAGCGCCGTGACTAACCCCGATACCCCAGTGATCATTCCGATTTTGAAGGATGATAGCGATCCAGAAGGTAATCTTGATACGGGTAGCATTGAGATAGTAACTCTACCAGCAAATGGCAAAGTTGAAATCAATGCTGATGGTACAGTCACTTATACCCCAAATCCCGGTTTCACGACCGGAATTGACACTTTTGTTTATGAAGTTTGTGATATGGGTAGTCCAATAGAATGTGATACGGCTACGGTCAAGGTAACTGTACCCGTAGTTGATCCACCTCCGATAGCTGACAATAAAGTTGCACCAACAACTACCAATAACCAACCGGTATCCTTACCACCGTTGACTGCTACTGATAACGGTACAGTAGTATCTTATACCATTACCACTTTGCCACCGGCTAATCAGGGTATTTTATACCTCGGTAATCCCACTGGCGGTAGCTTGGTTACGCCAGGACAAAACTTAACTCCAGCTCAAGTTGGACAATTATTTTTCCAACCTAATTCGGAATTTATCGGTAATGCGAGTTTTACTTATACTGCTACAGACAATGTGGGTGGGATAAGTAGTCCAGCATTAGTCACTATGCCGGTTACTTCTCCACCGAATAGTCGTCCAGTGGCTAACGATGATAGTGCTATCACAGAACCAGATACACCCGTTACGATTTCTATTTTAAATAATGATAAGGACCCGGAAAGTAATCTGGATCCAAGTAGTGTTACTATCACCAAACAACCGACTCAGGGAACTATAAAGGTTAATCCAGATGGAACAATCACTTATACTCCCAAGCCCGGTGCCGCTAATATCGTTGATACGTTAACTTATCAGGTTTGTGATAAAGCTAAACCGCCCCAATGTGACACAGCTAAAGTTACCATTACCATACCTGGTGCAGAAAATAATCCGCCCATTGCTAATGATGAAAGCACGGTGACCGATCCAGAGACACCAGTAAAGATTAATATTCTGAATAACGACAGTGATCCGGAAGATCAATTAGATCCGCGCAGTGTTACCATTAATACCCAAGCGCAGCATGGTCAAGTTGTAGTAAACCCTGATGGTTCAGTAACCTATACGCCTAATCCTGGATTTACAGTGGGTATTGATACTTTTATTTACCAAGTTTGTGATAAAGGTACACCAGTACAATGTGATCAAGCGACGGTGAGCATTATGGTACCGATACCCGCCAATTTGCCACCGGTAGCAGATAATAAGGCTGCCGCTACCATTACTAATGATGCTTCGGTTCAATTACCACCTTTATCGGCAACGGATGTAGATGGTTCAGTAGTTTCTTATACAGTTGCTACTTTACCACCCCAAGGTCAGGGGACTTTGTATTTAGGTGATCCGAAAGCTAGCGGTATCCCGGTAACAGTCGGGCAAGTACTCACCCCGGCACAAGCCAGTCAATTATTTTTCCAACCTAATCCCAGTTTTACCGGTAAAGCGAGTTTCACTTATGCGGCTACCGATAACTTAGGTGCCACAAGTAGTCCAGCGTTGGTGACTATTCCGGTAAAAGCGGGTGAGCAACCGGTTGATTTAAGCGTGACGATCAGCGGTAATGGAACGGTTACCAGTGAACCACCAGGGGTTAATTGTAATAATAGTAACCAACCCTGCAACCATACTTATGATTACGGTACCAATGTCACTTTGACTCCAACTGCTGATCCCGGCTGGGAGTTTGAAGGTTGGCGTGGTCATTGTGATAATAATGATCAAGTTGACATGGATGGTTTTAAACAATGTAAAGCCATTTTCGTTGATTCTGGCATTCCCCAATTTCCTTTAAACATAGAAAAACCCGAAGGTGGTACAGTTAAAACGCAACCAACGGGCATTGATTGTGGAAAAAAAGGCGATGATTGTAATGAAGCTTATGCCAGTGGTTCTATGGTTGATTTAATTGCTGAACCCGAACCCGGTTATAGCTTTGTGGAATGGAGCGGTGATTGTCACGGTACCAGTCCCACCATTACGGTCATGATTGGTCAAGAATTGAATTGTAAAGCCGTTTTCTCTCGTGATGGTGATGAAGATGGGATAGCGAGTGAGATTGAAGATGGTGCTCCCAATAATGGTGATGGTAACAATGATGGTATTCCTGATAGTCAACAAAATAATGTGGTTTCGTTACTGACTCCAGAAGGAAAATACATCACCATAGAAGAACGTAATGGTTGTACTATCAACGGCGTCAAAATCAATCAAGATAGTTTACCCAAAGATGGTACTTATTATTCACCCGCTTTGATAGATTACCTGTTATCTTCATGTCCAGAAGCCGATATCAAAGTCTATTACCATGATGTCAGTGATTTAGGTGATCAGCCGCTGCGTCAATATGCTGCTACAACCCCAGGTGATCCCAATACCATGCAATGGCAGGATCAAGCTAACGTCACTCGGGGAACAGTACTTATTGATGGTAAACCCGTTGTATTTGAAACCTTTAAACTCAAAGATGGTGAATTAGGTGACAATACCGGAGTTGATGGGCAAATCTTGCATACCAGTGGTCGAGTTATTGAACCTGGTCAAATTCAGTTGTCATCAACTAACTATACGATTGATGAATTTGGTCATACCGCTACGGTAACAGTTAGAAGAACCGGGAGTTGTGATGGTATAGTCACGGTCGATTATACGACGCAAGCTGTAACTGCAACTGTCAATACGGACTATACCCCGATTAGTGGCAAAATTACCTGGGCAGATGGAGATTGTAGCGACAAAGTGATCTCCATTCCGATCATCGATGATAAGAATCAAGAGAGTAATGAAACCATCGCGATTAAATTGCTTAACGCCACCGGTGGCGCAACGGTTGCGACACAGGAATCAACCCTCACCATTATTGATGATGATCTTAATTCAACCACAACTCCAACAACAACTTGTGGTACTTCGTCATGTACCAGTTGTGGTACTTCAACCTGCACGAATGGATGTTCTACTTGTCAAAGTGGTTGTTCTACTTGTCAACCAGCTAGCTCTCTTCAGGTTAAAACCCTTAGCACTACCATTAAAGTCGGTGAGACTGTCACCATGACAATCGGTGAAGGCAAGGGTGATTTGTTAATCAAAGAAATGCCCTATAAAGCCTTCGTATCATTAGAATCTTGGAAGCCATTAAGCACCGGCGTCAATGAACTGAGCTTAAAAGGACTCAGTGTTGGTGATACCAAAATGGTTATCAGTGATAGTGCTACTCCGCCGCAAACGACCACCATTTATATTACTGTTGTGAATGGCAATTTATTTAATTCTGGTAATACTGGAACGAGCAATGGCTTTAGTATTCAAAACCTCCAAACAACGCTAGAAGTTGGACAAAACTTAGATATGACTGTTGCCGGTGGCTATGGTGAATTATCGATTAGTGAAATTCCAGATCCGCATTTAGCTTTACTCGAAGCGTGGACACCGCTAGGTAATAGCGGTACCGCTACTTTTAACTTAATTGGTGTTAGCCCAGGTCGAACTAAATTGGTACTCACTGATCAAACCTCACCACCGCAAAAAATAACGGTTTACATTACTGTTGTTAACGATAGATCTCAATCAATGACAACTAATGGCTCATGTGAACCGGCGATTGGTATGGATTCGCAAGGTAACCCGATCAACAGCCCGGCTTGCTTTAAAGGTCAGATCTATCTCAATGAAAAGTTGCAATCTAATCAACGTCGCTTATCTCATCAAGAAGCCCAGCAGATTAAAGTCTTAGCAACGGTACAGGTTGATCCAGCCCATATTGGTCAAGCAGCAGACATTCTCACGGTTGGCATTCGTAACACGATATTGAATGAAACCAAATATACCCGAGATGATCAAACTTGGCAAAGCTGGGATGGACAAATCAGTAGTTTACCGGTCGCTCAGTACTACCCCCAATTACCGGAAACGATAGAAGTATTTCTTTATGAAGGTGATCTCAGTGGGATGCCCGGTGAATATCATGGTTATGTTGGTTATCGCTTGAAAAATGGAACCCTTATTTACAATGGCATAGAACCAATACACTTCTTAGTGAGTAATAGTGCCAGTATTGATATGCGTGGTGAACCCCGTAAGGAACCTGCCAGCACCGATGCTTATACTACCAGTTTCTTTGAGTCCTTAGTTCATAATGGTAGCGGCAAAGTGGGTGATCAAATGACCTTTGACAATGAAGATGAATTAATCGTTTCTACTTTTGTTCAAGTGGAACCGCAAGATGTTGGGCAACCCGCAGATATCCTAATGGTAGCGGTACATAATACCGGATTGTATCAATTTGAATATACGCGCACTGGACCAAATTGGCTCGGTTGGGACAGTCAATTAGAAAGCTTATCAGCCGCTCAACATTATCATCAATTGCCGGCGTTGTTAGAGATTCCCATTTATCTCGGATCGCTGTCTCATGTTCCCGGTGAATTTACCGGCTATGTGGGCTATCGCACCCCTGAAGGTTTAATTGTTTTCAATGGATTTATGCCGGTTCGACTCACGATTGCTAATGGTGCTGGCTTAACCGCACCAGGAAATAAATTTCCCACCACGGCTCGTTTCATTAGTTGGGGTTACCATGATAATCACCTAGGTAACCCTTTTGATAGTGCGACTGACCAATCATTGAGTTTGGATACCACCATCTGGGTTGATCCACAACATCAGGGGCAAGTGGCTGATATTCAAATCATTGGGCTATGTTGCCAATGGAGCGAACAACGGCAAATTTGGGGGCAATGGTCAGAACAACAAATTAGTTTTCAAAAAACTATTCCTAACATGATGTTACTACCTAAACTCGAAAAAATTCATCTGGATGAAAAACGCTTATCACCCGGTGAATATACGGTTTACATCAGCTATCATTTAAACAATGGAGATATTATTTACAATGGTGCAGAGCCACTCCGGTTGAAAATATGGTAACTCAGTTGCTTCGCTAAAATCGGTTCGCATAGGTCGTTATTTCTTGCTGTTCTCGCTCCCACGCTGGAGCGTCACTGCCATTAAGTTAAGAAAAAATTCTCCCCTCCTTATCAAGGCGGGGTCGGGGTGGTAAATAAAATCTATATTATTCATTTAGTTAAATACCACCCCCCAACCCCCTCCTTGGCAAGGAGGGGGAGAATCAGGCTTAACTTAATGGCAGTGACGCTCCAGCGTGGGAGTGTATGCGATTAAACTATTTTTTCTTCCTTTTCCTCTGGAAGAGGGCTGGGGTAAGGGAAAAAATTCGGTGATTTTTCGGTCATGTTGACTCCTAACCCTTCTCCCAGAGAGAGGCATTTTTCCTCAATTTAATGTCGTCATGCGATCAACTGCACTATTTTAAGCTGGAAGTAAATTCGCCTTTACTCATCCTAAATTTGCTAGTTTTCAATATAAACTATCGCCAATACTAAGCTAACCAATCTTTAACTAGGCGATGAGTTAGTTAGGAGAAATTAATATGTTATTCTCATTAAAACACACGCTGAAGTATTATAAAGTTTTACTTTTCATTGGCTTGATACTCTTCATTTTCACTCAAATACTTACCCTGATACCGCCAGCCCAAGCTGAAGGGAGTTATGAATTAGCTCAATATGGTGGTAATCGTTCTTATCTTCTGTATGCAACTGATTTAGAATCAGGAATTGAATATAAAAATACCATTAAAGTTTTTGTTAACGCTGGTGAGCAAGTTAACGTTGGCTCCAGTGTGTACCAAAGTTTTGATAATAAAGATATTGTTTATATCGATCCCAATGGTCAAGAGATTGGTCACTGTGATGTAGAAGACCCAACCTCGGCACTTGATCCTAATAAACCTATTGGTCTTATTAAAACTATTGCTGATGAAAATCATGGACCTGAAGATCCTAACGACTTATCATCAGCTGATCCACCTGGATATACGCCTTGTAAATTTACTGTAGACCCCAACACCGGCGTAACTGGTATTTACAAAATAGTATTTCATGCGCCAACTAATGGTAGCAGTAGTAGTAATATCCCAGTTGCAAGACTAGCAAACGAAGAATTCCTTCTTGATACGAGTACTACACCTCCAAGTGTAAGTACTCAAAAACACAGTGACCAAAAAGTAGGCATTGCTGCTTGGGATGTTACCGTTTTCAAATCAGCTGATAATCTAAACACTAAACAGGTTGGTCGGGTTTATGCTAACTACTTACCTTTAAGTGTACCAAGTATTGAGCTTATACCTACATCCATTATAGATGGCATTATTAACTCTAAACTTTTTATTCTGAGTAAAGTTGGACATCTTTACAAGATTAATTTGAATAGTATTCAACCAGGAAAATTCATTTTCTTTGCCAATAATAAAGGCTTCAGGGATACAAGTGAAAATTCACTTTTAAAATCAGTATTACAAGCTGGTGCTAATATTCATAATCCTGGAATAGCAGATGATGCTGACAATATCACTTATAAAATATTTTTTAATACTCCTGATCCCAATTTGCCACTGGATGCGGACTCAAAAGGCGATTGGAATAATTCGATAACCGACAAAACTTGGTTACATTCTGACCCACCACTTCCACCAAGCGTAACTGACTTCACTTTTACCGGGAGTGAAGGAACACCTAATCAAGCTGGTACTACCAATCCTCATGGCGGAACGTTTAGTTTTAAAACAGATAGGATTGGAAATTATGTTTTAACCATTAATGCGAATAAGAATAATATTTATGGAGATGAAAATGATAGCGTTATTATTGGTCGTGTTGCTGATACAGTTAATCCTAATACTATTGATTGGTCAGATGTAAAAGATGGAAATGGTGATCCATTAGAAGTAGGTACTTATAAAGTTAAGCTATTGTTGAGCACTGATGAGGTTCATTTTCCTTTTTTCGACGTAGAAAAAAATCCTAATGGATTGATTATAGAAAGATTAACATCTTGTAGTAGCGGTAGTAGCGAATGTAATATAGTCTATTATGACGATAGCAGTGTCGGTGGGAAAAAAAAACTAGATGGTGAAGACAGTACGAATGGGGCACATCAATTTAGTGACAATGTCACTGGCGATCCTACACCTCTACAAGGCTTTGGTAATAAAAAAGGAATTGACACCTGGACATCTATTACTGCCGAGCCGCCAGCATCTCCTCTAGAAATAAATATTAAAGAAGTTGACCTAAAAGTAACTAAAAAACACTCGCCTGATAATCCTTTTCCGGGTGGTGCGATAACTTACACAATTGAAGTCAACAGTAATGATGGTTTAAGTGATGTGACTGGAATAAAAGTAGAAGATGTTGTTCCCAGTGAGATCAGTGTATTAAATTGGAAATGTAGAGTGGACCACCTTGAGCCAGGAAATCGTTGTGCGCAAACCGATGGAACCGGTAACAATATTGATACTACCGTTGACTTAACAAGTGGTGCTACAGCGATTTTTACTGTTGAAGGTTTTATCAATGGTAGCTTAGCAGGTGGACAAGAGATTAAAAATACAGTAACCATTACGACTCCCAATGATGTCACTAATAATCCAGGTGGAAAAACAGAATCTGTTGATGATACCATTATTCTCGTTGATCCACCTTCCCAACCACCCACGGCGAATAACGATAGTGCTTCTACTTTAGCTAATAACTCAGTAACGATTCCAGTCTTAAATAATGATAGCGATGATAATGGTCCATTAAATATAAGCAATGTTACTACACCAAAAAATGGGGGTACAACTCAAATTCTTACGGATGGTACAATTCAATATACTCCCCGTGCTGGCTTCAGTGGTACTGATACATTTGACTATAGCGTTTGTGATGCAGATGATTTATGCGTGGTAGCAACTGTTACAGTAACTGTCACTTCACCACCACCGCCACCGCCGCCGCCACCGCCAATAGTCGTCAAAAAATTATTGTCGATAACCATTGAAGGTAAAGGTACAGTCACCAGCAGTCCTGGTAGTATAAATTGCCACAGTGGCGTAGGAATTTGTGCCTTGGGTTTTAATATCGACACGTCAGTCGCATTAAATGCTAAACCGGATTCTGGTTGGAAATTTAAAGAATGGAAACAAGATTGTGACGATAATGGTGAAGTCACCTTAAGTTCTGACAAACAATGTGAAGCGATTTTTGTTCAGGTTCAGCAGCTAACATTAACTGTACTTATAACGGGGCAAGGCTCAGTTACCGCAATTACTCCACCAGGCGGGATTAATTGTGGACCGGATTGCACGAATGAATACGCAGAAGGAACTCAAGTGGTTCTTCAAGCCACCCCGGCAACCGATTGGCAATTAGAAGGGTGGCGAGGTCATTGTGATGAGCAAGGGGAAGTCACCTTATTAGAAACGAATAAACAATGTCGAGCTATTTTTACGCCAATAATAACTCCACTAGAACCATTTAAAGTAACAGTTTACAAAACCGGTCAAGGTACCGTCATCAGTGAGCCAATTGGCATTGATTGTGGCGGAACTTGTTCAGCACAGTATGATGGCAGTCAGGGTGTGCAACTCATAGCTACTCCCGATCCGGGTTGGAAATTAGAAGGCTGGCGTGGTCATTGTGATGAAAATGGACAAGTTATTAGAGACAACTCCAGTTATAATCATGCCCAATGTAGAGTAATCTTTTTAGTCGAGCCAATACCTGAACCAACCCCTGACCCCGATCCAGACAACACGCCAACGACGGATACGGACAAGCCCGGTCAAGACAACGATAGCGATCAATCCGATAACAACTCAAACGATCAACCCGTCGATGAGGATCATGATGGGGTATTGACTACTACCGAAAATTCCGCACCCAATAGCGGCGATGGTAACAGTGATGGAATTCCCGATAGTCGACAAAATAATGTTATCTCATTATCCACTAGGGGACAATATATTACCGTTGAAGAAACTCAAGGTTGTCAGGTACAAACTAACCAACCACCAGCAGCTACCGCTATTGACTTAAATCTCAGTTGTTCTCAAGCTGATCTTAAAACTTATTATCATGGTGTCAGTGATTTCCAAAATTTACCGAGTTTTCAATCCGTGTCGACTGTCAGTCAAACTCCACCGATAACTTATAATACCGCTATAATTCAAGGACAAATCGTTGCTGTTGAATCGATTAGCATCAGCGATGGTGGAGTTGATGATAGTATTGCGGGTGATGGCCAGATTACATATACCTTTAAACTGGGATCTTCTCCAAGTCATGAAACTCAACCTGCTACCACCGACGATTCATCTGGTCAAATTAACCCATTACCGAGTGATGATAGTTCGACTGATTCCGTATCAACCATTATCGGTCAAGAGATAGGCGGATTTAATCCCCATGATATTACTAGTCAAGAAACGACTACTGGCGTTAACACTGAGTCACCAACCATTAGCCGTTGCCTATTGTTCTCCTCTATGACGACTCAATCCTCCTCCTGGAACCAAATACTTCAAGTCGGTGATACAACTACCTTTACGCTTAATACGGGACCAGGCGAATTGTTTATTAAAGAAATGCCCGATTCCAGTTTGGTTTCAGTTGATCGTTGGCAATCCTTAAATGGAAATATGGAATTAAGTTTAACCGGTTTAAGTACGGGTGATACCCAAATGACCCTGAGTGATAGCGCTTCTTCTCAACAAGCAATACTGCATATCACCGTGATAGCGACAACCAATCATTCAGTTGATACCACACTACCGCTGACGGAAAAAGAGGTAAAAACTCTCCAAACAGTTATGCAAATAGGACAAAATATTGATCTCGCTGTGATGGGTGGACAAGGTTCACTCGCCATTACACAGCTACCCAATAGCAGTTTAGTTTCTTTAACTAATTGGCAAAATCAAACTAATGGAATTGCTCACTTTACCTTGACCGGTCTGGATATCGGTAATACCAACTTAGTTATCACTGACGAAGCCACACCACCGCAAAAAACTAATGTCAATATTAGCATCTTAGCTGCTGATAACAATAACTTGGTGGTTGAGCCAACGATAACCTGCCAAGGAGATACTTTAGGAATCGATTTACAAAACCGTCCTAATCAAGCTTGTTTTATTGATAAAGTGATTAGCTTGGGTGATTTACGCTCTAGTGCCCATGTATTTACACCGATTGAAGCACAAAATGCGAGAGTATCTGTAACGGTTCTCATTTCGCCTAATGATGTTGGCCAAGCCGCTAAAATTCTCTTAGTTGGTAGACATACTAACTTAAATGGAGAAACTAACCTGTACATTCGAGATGATAGCCGTGATAAACACAGTTGGCAAAAATGGAATGGTCAGATTGAACAGATTCCATCTTCACAATATTACCCGCAATTACCTGAAATCATAGATGTCTTTATATACGAAGGTGATTTAAGTGCAATGCCAGGAGAATTTACCGTTTTTGTGGGTTACCAGTTGTCAAATGGTATTATCATTTATAATGGGTTAAAACCAATCCATTTTTGGGTAGGTAACAACTGAATTAAACAACGAGAAACCCCTAATGAGAAGATAGGTTAAGTGAGTTGGATTGTCTTGAACAGATCGTGTTACTCAACCAGGATAGGAACAGGTAAATAATACCAATTCTCTACTAATATCGGTTGAACGCCATATCTGTTCAATATAATCTAGTTGTTTAATCGTTATAAAAAAAATTATTCTTACTCTACTCGAGCCGTTTTCGGTAAATGAACTTGAAATTGTTCACGAATTTGTAAATAAGCTGCGACTAAATCACGTGAATGATGTGGTGCTGGAAATAAAGCGCTCAATCTGGCTTGCGGATCAATAAGCAAAATAGAACCGGAATGTTCTACCCAATAGGTTCCTTCCCCAGGTCGTTCTACTTGCCGATAAAAAATACCCAGCGGCTCAGTAAAATCTCGTAGTGCACTGAGGGTACCGGTGACGCCAATAAAATCATGATGAAAATAGCCAACATACTGCTTCAGTAATTCTGGCGTATCTCGCTGTGGATCAACCGAGATAAATATAAATTGGATATCCGTAACTTGATTTAAACGTTTTAATAACTGTTGATGTATTTCCTTATAAGTGACCAAAGTCATCGGACAAACATCGGGACAGTGAGTATATCCAAAAAATAAGAAACTCCAATAGCCATGGAGTCGATTGATATTAAATGCTTTGCCATCGTGATCAACTAATTGAAAAGGATAGAGCGGTTGAGGTTGTTGGAATATTTTTCCGGCTAAGATCGACTCGGCTTCTCCTTCAATAAGACTAGGCAGCATTGTTGGTGAATACCAGAGCCATAATGCCAAGGTAACTACTGCAACAAGACTGGTTATTCCAAGTATAAAACGACGAGTAAATAAAGATTTTATTTGCATAATAAAATATATTTTATATAATTCGTAAGACTAACTTTATCAGTGATGGTATCAGGCTAAATTAGAATTGTCTTAACGATACTGAGCATGACTACTCATCTTAGCATGAGCATAATCGCTTCTCAAAGTCGTAATGATACCAAAACGGGTAGGTTAAGTTGGTGGTATATTGGCTGATTGGAAACTTCAGCAGAGAAAACTGTGACCAGCAGGAAACAATGTACAATAAGAATTTCGTGATAGTTACCTGGCGGTCGATGCCAAATAACTTAACAAGTTGTTTAAGCATCCATTTATCTCATCTTGAAGAAGATTTCTGATCAACCGGCTTACTCATTGAGATAAAAAGTAGAGGAACTCCATCATGAGCCAGGATAGAAGAAACTTTCTCAAAACGGTTGGACTCGGTGCAGCTGCCGCTGGAACAGCCAGTGTAGTTGGCAATGAAGCACAAGCTTTTTTTGGTAAAAAAGCGCTAAAGTTGTCTGATGTCTATGAGCAATTTGGCAAATATATTTGTTTACTTCCCGGAAAATTCGCCGGAACCGTCTCAGCTATTGACATGAGTACGGGCAAAACCCTGGGTTGGATTGCGTTATGGAACTATGGTAACACCATCCCGATTATGCACCACCTCACCTGCTTTCCTTCAGAAGATCCCTACAAAGAATTTGAATTCATTGTGAATACCCAAGGTGGTAAAAACCTTTACATCTATGGTATTCCTACCACTGTAAAAGATCCGGGAGAAGGTTTTAATATTTACAAGATTCGTTGGGATGGTACTAAAATGAATCTTGTTTCGGATATCGCCGAAAAAACCGGTATGGGATTGGGAGTTCATGTCACTTCTACTCCTGATGCAACTGGATTTGCTATTGCCGATGGTCAAAAAGATATCTTTGCTGAATTTGACCGAGCGGCCGAGACAGTCCGTTCTGCTTGGTTTTTTGACTGGATTCCCAATAACACTCAGCTAGAAAAAGCGTGGCTCGATGGCGGAACACTTATCATCAAACGCATCAAACCAACCCTTCCCAATGGGATGTATGACTATAAAGGCACCAAAGGAATCAAACTCGATTGGGAATTAGTTCCGGGAGGTGAATTATTTGCCGAGCAAGGCAAAGTACCTGGTCCACGAGTAATTAATACTTGTGCATTAGATGCCTTTCCTTATGATCCACGTGGCAAATGGGGTGCTGTTTCTATTCGCTTATTAGGACTAGCTATCATCTTTGACCGTGACAACTGGCAACCGGTAGCGGCACTGTTAGGACCAAAAGGCGAACCTTCTCAAGCACCACTGACCAAAATTGATGATGATACTTGGAAAGTAGAAATGTCCAAGGTAGTTACTCCTGCGCACCAAGCCGGTTTTTCACCCGATGGTAGTCGATTTTTATTTATGAATGGCGTTCGCCAAAACAATATTATGGTTTGGGATACGAGTAATCATGCCGATCCCACTAAATGGGAAAAAACGGCTATTGTTGAAGATCCGAATTGGCGTGGTTCCTATCCTAATACCTTCCATATGGTGTTTACACCCGACGGCAAAAAATGCTACGTGACCTTATGGTGGCCATCTCCAACACCGAATGGTATTGCTGTGATTGACGCCGTTAATTGGAAATTACTCAAATCAGTTGATTTAGGTCCGGATATGCATACGATGGGCATGACTTATGATGGTAAATGGGTCGTTGGTGTGATTAGCGGCTATCAAAAGACTACTTCCGCCATTGCCATTATGGAAACTGAAACCGACGAGGTGATTGGCTTTTTGCCCAGTGCTTCCGGACATCATGATAGTGTTATTGTACCAAGAACATTAGAAGATTTAAGGATTAGTCGTTGTACGACCACTTAAACTAAGCGATAGTGGTGTTGTGATGGCACTGGTTAGCCCTCTTAGATCTTTGTCTCTATCATAGTGTTTCAGCCGATTGACCGCCAAGAGGCTTTTTTTAGCGAGTAACGGGCGTCGGCTGAGCTTTTAGGTTATACCTCACGTTCAGTCCTACGCAAAGGGGGAAACTCACAATGGTTAATCAGCCTGAGGTTAAAGCTCGAGAGCTTGCGATAAAGAGATGCACAGATCTTATCGAGTGGTATGAAAGACAGAAATTGTGTTACCTGCAGTTATTACGACTGTTGCTACTGGGTTAAGTGCAAACTTTCAGTTTCGATCAAAATACGTTAATTTCGCATTAACAGGAGAACGCTTAAAATGGGTAAAGCTACGGTATGAAATCCGTTCAGAAAGTACCCCGGATGATCCAAAAAGCCTTGAAGATTTCGTGAACAGCATGGAAGCAATTGTCTCTGCTGAACTCACGGAATGGCGAGAAATTCTTCTCGCCGGAGACATTACTGGAAAGAAAGTCGATGCCTCAAAAATATAAATTAAGGATTTTCCTCGTTGCTACGTGTTGAAGGCTGTAAAATGATCTCATTTCTGGCATTTTCAGCAAGGTAAAATCCAAGAATGTTTGATTTTTTAAGATTCTTCTACACCCTCTGGAACCAGGGACACGAGAGAAATATTTTCAATACCATAATAAGAGGAAAATTTCCATGCAAACGATGACTGACCAAGAAGCCGGCCAATTGTTGCCAACACTTATTCAACAAGTTATCACTCAACATGAACCTTTATGTATCCATGCCCAAACCATAGGTAAGGCCGTTTTATTAGCAGAAGAAGATTATTGGAGTTTGATGGAAACTCTGCATTTGCTCAGCAATCCGGTTAATACCGATAAACTTTTACAAGCAGCTAAACGCTCTCCTCAAGAAGCGAAAAAATGGGATGAAGTCAAGTCTGAATTGGATTTATGAAATCTCTGCTGATCGACCCACAAGCAATTGAAGATTTAAAGTGGTGGGTTCATCAAGATAGGCGAATCGCTTTGAAGATTTTTGAGTTAATTGAGGAGCTACCAATTAAACCTTTTGCGGGTAAAGGTAAACCTGAGCCACTTCGTTACAACTTATCTGGTTTATGGTCACGACGAATTACTCAGGAACACCGATTAGTTTATGAGGTGACTAATGAATTCATTCGTGTTATTAGCTGCCGATATCATTATCGAGACTAGAGAATGTAATTTTACTTTAAAATTTTCCCTAACTTTCTTTTTCAAAGAAGGGAAATTTTTTCTCGTTCCCACGTTCCAGCGTGGGAATGTGTATCACTCTTTTACTTTTAACTGCTCACAAAAACCTATGGGACGTTCCCGCTACACTATTTATGAAGACCAACTTCCTCACTTCCTCACCGACACAGTGTTAAATTGGATACCACTGTTTATTCATCCTGGTAGTGTACAAATTATTTTAGATTGCTGGTCTTATCTACAAACCCATCATCAACTTAAACTATACGGCAACGTCATTTTAGAAAACCATCTCCACTGGATTGCCCAAGCAGAAGATTTACCTAAAGAAGTACACCGATTTAAGGCTTACACAGCTAAACAACTTATTCAGTACTTAAAAGCCAACCCAGTGGATAGAATTCTCCACCAACTTCATTCAAAGAAAACATGACTGAACGGTTACGCTTGGAGATAACACTATGACCTTAATAGGGCTAGCTATTCAAAATTTACTGCGTAAACCTTTCCGTACTTACGCACTGGCACTCGCGGTAGCCATAGCAGGTGGTGCAGTATTCTCAACTGCTACGGTAATGTGGGGGGTAGAACGCAGTTTAGATCGAGGTTTCTCTAAATTTGGTGCCGATCTCTTGGTTGTTCCTAAAGGGGCTTTGGTAGGTATGAAAACCGCCTTGTTAACGGGTGAACCATCAACATTTTACATGGATCTATCCTTAGCTGACCGTTTGCGTACCCTCAAAGGAATCCGTCAAGTTACCCCGCAACTGTTTCTAACAACTGCCGAAGGCTCACATTGCATTATTGGCAATGCTTTTCTCGTCGGTTTTGATCCACACAATGATTTCACTGTGCTGCCTTGGCTTACTCAAAAACTGCCCCGAGAATTTAAGTTAACGGATGCCATTGTGGGTGCTAACAATCCTTATCAATTAGGTAATAGTGTCTATTTTTATGGACAATATTTCACGGTTTACGGCAAGCTGGATCGAACTGGAATTGGACTGTATGACAATGCTATTTTTATTCAAATCGAGAAAGCCTACGAACTTGCCGAGAATGCTAAGAAATTTACCGATGTGGCTCCACTCGGATTTGCTAAAGGTCAGATTTCTGCTTTGTTAGTGCAGTTGGAAAGAACCGCACCCGTTAATGTCGTCCGTTTCTCTATCAGTCGCTATCCCGAAGTCAAAGTCATTTCTGCCGGTAACATCGTCACCTCAGTACGTCAAAATCTGGCCGCCTTGTTCACCGGTACGGTATTTCTGAGTGCCGTACTGATCATCGCGAATATTTTGATGATCAGTGCCATTTTCTCCACCATCATCAATGAACGCAAAAAAGAACTGGGTCTATTACGTGCGATTGGTGCTAGAAAACAAAGGATATTTCAATTAGTTATAGTGGAGGCGAGTTTATTAACGGCAGCGGGGGGGGTCTTCGGTGTCATGCTGGGTGCTGTGCTCATGCGGGTATACCGTCGAACCATTGGATTTCACTTGGAATCCTTAAATATTCCGTTTTTGTGGCCGGCTTGGTCTGACATTACTTTGTTGGCCCTAGCAGCGATCACTTTATCAATTATGGTAGGCATATTCGGCGCGATGTATCCGGCAGTTGCAGCTAGTCGCGTCGATCCCTACGAGGCTATTCGAGCAGGTGAATAATGTTTACAGTCAAAGAATTACAAAAAATTTATCATTTTGGTACCGAATCTATTGAAGCGCTACAGAATATTAATTTCTCCGTAAAACGAGGAGAGTTTGTGGCTATCATTGGACATTCCGGGAGCGGCAAATCAACTTTACTGAGTGTGATGGGTGGTTTAACACGACCGACTGCTGGTGTTGTTCTCATCGAAGATGAGGATCTTTGGTCAAAAAACGATTGTGGTCGTGCACGAATTCGTAATAACAAAGTCGGTTTTATTTTTCAATTTGCTAGTTTGATTCCAACGCTCGATTGTCTTGGGAATGTCATGTTGCCCTGTTTATTTAATCCCAAAGGTTTGCAATGGGCCAATCAGGAGAAAGCGCAGCAACTGCTCCAAATTGTTGGTTTAGCGGATAAAATCCATGCTTATCCCAATGAACTCTCTGGTGGACAACAGCGACGCGTAGCGATTGCTCGGGCACTTATCAACAATCCCATCCTGATTCTCGCCGACGAACCCACTGGAGATTTAGACGAAGAAACCGAAGCGGAGGTTATGAAATTGCTGTTAACTAACATTCGCCAACACCAAGCAACCTTGATCATGGTAACTCATAACCTTCACCTCGCACAGCGTGCTGATCGCGTGTTACAGATGAAGAAAGGTAAATTGCAATGAGACTATATCAGCTGGCTTTAAGAGAAATTGGACGGCGTAAAATCCGCACCTTATATACAGCCAGTGGTATTGCACTGAGTGTTGCCTTATTGGTAGCGACCATTTTAGTGGGTTCGGCTGGACAAAAAGACTTACTACTTACCATTGCTCGTTATGGGCATAGCCTCACTATCTTACCAGCAACCACGATGGATACGAGTTTACAATCATTTGGTATCGGCAGCGGTCATTATATTCCAGAAGAAGCCATTCCAAGCATTCGGACTATTTACGATGCCGCTATCAAAACGGGTTGGGAACGGATGGGTGGACTAGTCTTACAATCCGGTATTCCCTTTGGTGGCGAACAACAAATTCAGGAAGCTATTTTTGCTCCTCGCCTTTATGAAGAAACGAATGTGCTTGATCGACGGGTGGTAGTGGCCGGCGTAGATTCAGTAGCGGAATATCAAACGCGCTTCTGGTGGGAAGTGGATTCGGGTAATCTCATGAACGATCCACAAGAAGTTATGGTTGGTAAAGTGTTTGCGGCTATCACTGGCGTTAAAGTCGGCGATCGGGTCGATATCAATGGTCAGTCCTTCAAAGTGGGTGGTATTCTCCGTGAGACTGATTCGCCCGATGATTACATGATTTTTAGCACCTTACCAACTGTACAAAAACTATTTGGTAAACAAGGTTTAGTTTCTCTGATTAATGTGAGGGCGATGTGCAATTATTGCCCGGTTGGGGATGCTGAATTAGCCATCAATCAAAAAGTAGTCGGGGTCCGCGCTACGTCACAACGAGAAATCGCTCAAGCCCAACATAAAATCTTTCGCAATGTCACCCACGTTATTCTCACTTTAGTGGGATTATCACTGTTAATGGCTTGTATGGCGGTATTTAACATGATCATGGGAACCATGCATGGGCGGATTCGTGAAATTGGCTTGCTCAAAGTGCTCGGTGCGTCACGTTGGCAATTGATGCGAACTTTTGCTTATGAATCCATTGCGCTCGGTATTCTCGGTGGTTTAATTGGTTATGCACTAGGCGTTAGCATTGCGTTTGGGGTGGGACCGTGGCTATTATCCGGTGCAATTATTGAATTACACTGGTGGGAACCGCTTTTAGCCGTTGTTGCCGCGATTATGACGAGTTTGCTAGCTACCCTGTTGCCAGCACTCCATACCTCACGGATTTCAGTCGCTACCGCATTTCGTGCGCAATAAGGAAATTAACCGATGAATACCAATGCTTCCGTCAAAGTCGCTGTCAATTCTCAACCATTGGTGGTGTTGAGTCATATTTCCAAAGTCTATCCGCTTAGCGATCATTCTGTTTATGCTTTGGATGACATGAATCTCACCATACTACCCGGGGAATATCTTTCCTTCATGGGGCCCAGTGGTTCAGGAAAATCAACTTTATTAAATATAATCGGCGGAATTGATAAACCCACCAGCGGTGAAGTTTACCTAGATGGTGAACGTATCGACACGCTCAAAGAGCAACGCTTATTAGTTATCCGTCGTCGTAAAGTGGCTTATGTTTTACAAGAAGCGCGACTATTCCCATCACTAACGGCATTGGAAAACGTTATGTTACCCACTGCTTTTGTTGGCGACCGTAAACAAGTTCGCCAGCGTGCTTTGGAACTACTTAGCAAAGTGGGTTTAGAAAAAAGAGCCAATCACTTAGTACATCAACTGAGTGGCGGCGAAGCACAACGCGTTTGCATCGCTCGTGCCCTTATTAATCAACCGCTACTGATTTTAGCTGATGAACCCACTGGCAATCTTGATCACGAAACGCGATTAGAAATCGTACAACAATTTGAAGCACTGAATGCAGAAGGCCATACCATTGTTATGGTCACCCATGATCCCGAGTTATCCGCTCGGACTCGTCGTCGACTCCTGTTACGTGATGGTAAAATTAGTCAATCATAATCAGATGTTGTAGGATGGGTTTCGCTGACGCTCTACCCATCCTACTCCAGAACATTTTTGAATTTAATTTAATGGCATTGAATCGTAGAGTAGGTAGCGTGCAGCGAAACCAAATAATTCGCTGGTTAATAGTTATAGTGTTAGTTGTAGTCACCATCGATATTTGCGTGGGAAATTATCAAAGTCGCTTACTCGCCGCCAAACGAGCAGCACAAGCTGAAATAGAAAGAATGGCTTGGTTCTATGTACGAACTGATGTGGACAAGATCACCTACACCGCAGATAACCGATATCAACTGACCCTGTGGATTGAAAATTTATTCCCCGAACGCGAAGTTTTCGTGATGATGCCCTTAGTACAAGGTGCTGTCCAAGTTGGCCCACAATGGCAAGAAGTGAAAACAACTGAAGCAACACGTGATTCCCGTTTAACCGCTGGTAGTGTTATTCCTTTAACCGGTCGCATTACAGTTGATTGGCTTATGGAGATCACCACGCCTAACTATTTTCAAGCATTTCCTGGCTACATGCACCTCCAAATCCACAGTCAGATGTTAGTCAGTCCAGAATTAGAACCGCAGGAACATGTTGCAGAGCGGAATGACGTGATCTATATTCACCTCAAACCGATTGGCAGTGATGATAACTCTCTACGAATTATCAATGGTTTCCCACGAGAAGCACCCATATTTATTCCTACTATACCAAGATGGTAATATGACCAATGAATCGTTCAACTAAACAGATTAATTGGTCTAAGATCAGTAGCATAGCGCTTATCATGATCATCTTGTTAATCACCATCGATTTTATTATTGGTGCTTATCAAACACATATTCTAAGCGCACGCCAAGAAGCCCAAGCCCAATTAGAAAAAAAGGCGTGGTTTTATGTTCGTGCTGATCTTGACAAAGTGGTTTACACTGCTGACGGACGCTATCAAATCACGCTGTGGATAGAAAATCTCTTTCCAGAATATGATATTTTTTTAATGCTCCCACAAGTACGCGTTTTCATTCAAGTTGGTTCACAATGGCGAGAAGTATCTGCTACCGAAGCAACTGCTGATCCTCGCCTCAAACAGGGTACTGTTATTAACTTAAAAGAAAAAGTAACCGTTGATTGGATAGTAAAACCTCAAGATCTACCCGTTGATTACTTTGAACTTCTAGAAGGATATATGCACATTCAAATCCATAATAACCTGTTCATTAGCACCGAAGCAGAACCGACCGAATATATTATTGAACGGAACGATTATTACTATATTCATCTTAAACCGATTGATACAGATGACCACCAACTCCGTCAATTGCACAATTTTCCTGGGGAGGTGCCGGTGTTTATTCCGATGCCGCCACATTAAACTACTTAAGTGGCCATACCAACCCAGCTATCTTTATGAATTAGTGGCACAATATTGTGTCTCCCTCGTTAAAAATCACGCCGGCCTTTATTGACAGTAATAAACGTATCGATAATTCTCATAATATAGTAGAGGAAAAGTAGTGAAAACAACGCTGATAACAACGACATATGGCCGATATCTATTTGGTCGCACTAAGCATGGCGCGTCAGAGCTAGAAGAAATTCGTGTTATCCTTGCTGAGGATGACAATCTATCTTCTGGAGAGGTTACTGATTTGGTTAGAGATTGTGAAGCACTACGCCATAAGACGAAGCAAGCAAGGCGTTCAAATTCACCTTACGGATTTCTCCAAGGACTTCAGAAAGGCGGTAATGACAAAGCTCAACCCTGCGCCCTTTTTTTCCGTGATATCAACGGACTTGGCGCTACTATGTTCGCAATAGTCAAATATGACAATATTCAATATCGCTTGGGAAAGTTTAAGATCACGGCAAACCGGCTAACCACACTGGCAGTGAGACGTGCGGGTTTTATTCATGATGGCTCAGCTACCACCTTTGCTGCCGTAACCAAACGGTTATCATGGTTCATTAGTAACCGGTTGGTGGATCGAATCGATCTGGGTGGTGTAGATACTGAATCCCATGGTTTAAATATCTAACAACGCAAGATCTTAATAAATGGCGATTTTTCACTATTCCAAAAGCACGTTGGCAAACCCATTTGATCGATCCGGAAACTGGGCAGCGGCTCCAGCATTATTCAGCTAGGACAAGACATAACTTTAAGCGCCAAGACAAAGTATTAGCCAAGCATTTTCAAGGTGATGTGGCGGTTAAATTGATCGTTTCTGCAGAGGAATTAGATTATTTTATTCGGGAAGCCTCTAGAATCGTAGAACAAAGCTATCAGAAAGTGATTGGTATAGGCGTTCGAGCCAATGACGAGGAACAGAGAACTTATTTATATAAGCTAGCAGAAGAGGGAATTCTCCGAGCTTATTTACTTGTCACCAAAGGCGAGGCTATCGCTTATGTATTAGGCACTATCCAGTCAGGGATCTTTGGTGCCTGGAGCACTTCCTACCTATCTGCTTACTCCAAGCTATCACCAGGAACCATTTTGCTCCGTCGTGTTATGGATCTTCTCGTAGATGAAGGTGCGTTACTCTTTGATTTTGGAGCGGGCGAATCTGATTACAAACGGATATTGGGTAGCCACCAAATCAATGAGGCTGACCTTAAACTATATGCGCGACGTATTCAACCGACGATTACCTATGCTTTAGATTTTTCTTTCATGCGGTTAAACCGGTGGCTCAATAAATTCCTCCGCCGGGTAAATGTTCAGAATATTCTGCGTCAACAATGGCGGAAAAAGTTGATCAATAAGAAAACTAAACAGTGAATGTATCTCCTCCAAGTACAGGTATATTCCCACGCCTGACAATTAGCCACGTAGGATGCGGTAACGGAGAAACTGCATCAATCAACCTGACTAAGTGTTCTTTAACGTCTTAATTTAATTATGCTCGACAATTTAAATCGGAAGGACTCCTTGTGACTATAGGTTAATGGACAATAGCAACTGATTATTCAAGGACAAATATGGATTTTAAAACCCGATGATGAAATTTTTATTCGATTGTGCTACTCATACCGTAAAAATATTTATACTACTGCGACCCCTCGTTTTATAAATATAGGTTTCTATTTAACCAATAATCTAATATCAAATACTTATTAAATAATTTTACTTTATAGGACCAATTGAGTTATGAAAACACATATTGCCATTGCTGGTGCTGCGGGTCGCATGGGACGACAGTTAATTGAAGCCTGCATACAAGCAGATGATATTATTTTAGCGGCTGCCCTTGAACATTCTCAAAGTAGTTTTATTGGCAGTGATGCTGGAGAATTAGCTAGTATTGGCAAACAAAATATTAATATTGTTACCGATTTAAACGCCATTATTTCTCAATTTGAAGTCTTGATTGACTTTACTACACCAGAAGCTTCTTTAGCTCATTTAGCTAAATGTCAAGCTGCTGCTAAACGAATGGTTATTGGTACCACTGGATTTTCGGCTCAACAACGCCAACTTATTGAGCAATCAGCACAAAAAATTGCTATTGTTTTAGCACCTAATATGAGTGTAGGGGTTAATCTTACTTTTAAATTATTGGAAATAGCCGCTCAAGTGTTGAGTGAAGAAGTCGATATTGAGATTATTGAAGCACATCATCGTCATAAAGTCGATGCACCTTCGGGAACCGCTTTACGCATGGGTGAAATTGTTGCACAAACATTAGGACGCACGTTGTCAGAATGTGCTGTATATGGGCGACAAGGCAAAACCAATGAACGCGACCACCGCACTATCGGGTTTGAAACCATTCGTGCTGGAGACATTGTTGGTGAACACACGGTGTTATTTGCCGGCATTGGGGAACGAATTGAAATTACTCACAAAGCTTCTAGTCGTATGACCTTTGCAAAAGGAGCAATCCGCGCTGCGCAATGGATTATGCAAAAAGATAATGGCTTATTTGATATGCAAGATGTTTTAGGCTTACGGTAATCGACGCTGTGCTACAAAGCTATCAACTATTTCACCAGATTTAAAATTGAAACGCTTGATAATGTTGTTTCACCCCATGAATTCTTTCATTGGGGTTACTTGGTGCTTTGGTTAATAATCCATCTAACCTTCAGGAAAAACCAAGCCCATGTACAGATCAAAATTCCCTTCTCCAAAGCTCATGACTTCAAAAGCAAAATGGCTCTCCTAATTGATAAATGGTTGGGTTCATCCTCGCTTCAAATGACTTTCTTTGACAAAAAACGCTCTTGATCGGCTCGGATAATCCACGCCGCGCGTGGTGCTAGTGTGTCATCGAAACTCTCGTTAAAGAATTCGTCTACTTTTCTGTCCAGAGGGAGCTTTGCCAGGCGGGTAGAAAAACTGGGCAAACCTCATCGACATCACCGTATATTTCTGTTACATTTATCGCGTATCTCTTGGAAATAGGTGGATTAATGGAATTGAGTAACCGCTATTATTCACTATTATTCAGGAAATACAACGACGGGGTTTTAATTTTATATCGAACTCAGGTTAGTTACATTTTAACTACAGTTAGATGTAGAGTGGTTGAACGTTAAGCCAATCGCTCTCTCCGAATAACATTGCAGACAACTTTTAAGAATACCCTCAATGGTAACTTTGACCAAACGATATAGTGTTTTACCTGGTTTTAGCTTAGCTTTGGGATTAACGCTGTTATATTTGAGTTTAATCGTGCTTATTCCCCTTTCAACTGTATTCCTTAAAACCGCAACCATGAGTTGGGGAGATTTTTGGAGTACCATCAGCAATGCTCGAGTGGTTGCTTCCTACCGGCTGACTTTTGGTGCTTCGTTATTAGCCGCTATTATCAATCTCGTGTTTGGTTTACTCGTTGCCTGGGTATTAGTGCGGTACTCATTTTGGGGTAAACGCATACTCGATGCTTTAGTTGATTTGCCGTTTGCTTTACCAACTGCAGTGGCGGGTATCGCTTTAACAGCTATTTATTCTAGTCATGGCTGGGTTGGACGTTACCTAGAACCTTTAGGCTTCAAAGTGGCTTTTACCCCTTGGGGAATCGTGGTGGCTTTAACTTTCATTGGATTACCGTTTGTCGTTCGCACCGTACAACCGATTTTGCAGGAAGCTGAAATCGAAGTAGAGGAAGCGGCGGTGAGTTTAGGTGCTAATCGTTGGCAGACTTTTACTTTAGTCATTTTACCCAATTTATGGCCAGCATTGCTAACGGGATTTGCTTTAGCCTTTGCGCGTGGTTTAGGTGAATATGGCTCAGTCGTATTTATCGCAGGAAATATGCCGATGGTTTCAGAAATTACGCCACTGTTAATTATTACTAAACTGGAACAATATGATTATCAGGGTGCTACTGCTATTGCCGTGGTGATGTTGGTCGTTTCATTTACTTTGCTATTTTTAATAAATTCATTGCAATGGTGGAGTAGTAGACGACATCATTAGGATTATCCATGTTTACACAAGTCATTCCCCATCGTGCAACGACAGAACCCGCTTGGGTACGTTATCTATTGACGATACTGGCGTTGCTGTTTTTAATATTTTTTTTGTTGCTCCCATTGGTCATTGTTTTCACTGAAGCTTTACAATCGGGGGTAACCGCCTATTTTGAGGCACTGACTGAACCGGATGCGTTAGCGGCTATCCGTCTGACTTTACTGACTGCAGCTATTGCGGTGCCTTTAAATCTGGTTTTTGGCATAGCCGCATCCTGGGCGATTGCGAAATTTGAATTTGTTGGCAAAAGTTTATTAATTACCTTGATTGACTTACCGTTTGCGGTTTCCCCGGTCATTTCTGGACTAATCTTTGTGCTGTTGTTTGGTGCTCAAGGTCTACTCGGACCTTGGTTAGCGGCTCACAATATCCAACTCATTTTTGCCGTCCCCGGTATTGTTATGGCAACCGTGTTTATCACTTTTCCGTTTATAGCTCGGGAATTAATCCCTTTACTCCAAGCACAAGGTAATGAGGAAGAAGAAGCCGCACTGGTATTAGGCGCTAATGGTTGGCAAACTTTTTGGTATATCACTTTGCCTAATATGAAATGGGGACTACTTTATGGCGTTATTTTGTGTAATGCCAGAGCGATGGGAGAATTTGGTGCTGTGTCCGTTGTCTCCGGACATATTCGCGGGTTAACCAATACCATGCCTTTACATGTTGAAATTCTCTATAATGAATATAATTTTGTAGCCGCTTTTGCGGTAGCCTCTTTGCTAGCTTTACTCGCATTAGTGACCTTAGTCCTAAAAACATTTCTAGAATGGCGTATATTAAAACCAATCAGTAGACCGAAAACTGCGCTATGAGTATCGAAATCCAACATCTTAATAAAACGTTTAATCAATTTGCTGTCCTTAAAGACATCAACTTGCAGGTACCCAAGGGCGAATTAGTTGCCCTACTAGGGCCATCAGGCTGTGGCAAAACTACGCTGTTGCGTATTATTGCTGGTTTAGAAGTACCCGATAGTGGCCTGATTTTATTTCATGGAGAAGATACCACTTCTCGCCATGTTCGCGACCGTCAAGTGGGATTTGTGTTTCAACATTATGCGCTCTTTCGCCACCTGACCGTATTTGAAAATGTGGCTTTTGGTCTGCGAGTTCGTCCCCGCAAGCTCCGCCCTTCCAATGCGGAAATTCGCGCTAAAGTCCATGACTTACTTTACTTGGTACAGATGCGCGAATTAGCCGAACGTTATCCCAATCAACTTTCGGGCGGGCAAAGGCAACGGGTCGCACTTATCCGCGCCTTGGCAGTCGAACCCAAAGTATTGTTATTAGATGAACCGTTTGGCGCATTAGATACCAATGTCCGCAAAGAATTACGCCGCTGGCTAAGACATTTGCACGATACCATGCACGTTACTAGTGTATTTGTGACTCATGATCAGGAAGAAGCTATGGAAGTGGCTGACCGGGTGGTGGTGATGAATGAAGGACACATCGAACAAATCGGCACTCCGGAAGAACTATACGAAAATGCGGCTAATCCCTTTGTTTATCGATTCTTAGGTTCGGTTAATTTATTTCATGGACGTGTCCAAACGGGACATATACGTTTGGGTGACTTAGATGTTAAATTTCATGAACATGCTGAAGTTCATCAAGCACCCATTGTAGCCTATGTCCGTCCCCATGAACTAGAAATTAGCCGCGAAGCCGATCAAAATACGATGGCGGCTACCGTAAGCAATATCTATATGTTAGGTTCAACTGTCCGCCTGGAATTAGTACAAGTAAGTAATTCTGAAATAATTGAAGTGGAATTGACTAAAGAGCAATATCGGCTGTTGAAGTTACATAAAGGTGAGCAAGTTTTCGTTAAACCTCGCAAGATGCGGTTATTTATGGAAAATAATCGAGCGAATTAATATTTAACCTTAGATTTCCCCCGCACAATTGGCTATTTTCCTATCCATGCTGCTGTCGATAATTATAAGAAACCAGTATCGACGAAGCGTGGGTGACCGGTGTTAATTTTAAACATGGCAAAAAAATAGAGAAAAAACTTTATTTTTGAGCATTACTAAGAAACGGAGAGCAATCTGTTATACACCAAATCAAGCTTATCTGTTTTATCAAGCTTATCCTTAGCGGTGCCGCTACTGTCATAATCTCTACTTGTTAGATTATCGCATTGAACCGGCATTATCTTAGACCGAAGTAGAAGAATTTTTATTTAGCAAAATCTGCTGCCACTGTTATAACCTAGATGGCTTACCGTAGTAAAACTCGTTTATTTCAGTCGCTTTCTTTAATATCAACGATAAAGTAACTAACACCAATTCTCACTACTCCATTTCTACACGATAATCAGATTTCCCCTAAAAAAGTTGTTAATCAATAAGAAATTGTTTTGAGGCAAAATTCTTGCATGGATAACTTCAATAAAGAAGTTTGTTAACCAACTTCATAATAAATTTGAGTATTTTATCGGATTAAATTAATTGAATTTAAATTAGGAGATGGCCTCATGATAGACATGATTATACAACTACCAGGCCCTATTTTTTTAGTTTACTTTACTTTCTTATCAACTTTTTGCATTACTATTGGTTGGTTATGGATTAGAGCCGATAGTTCAATTCGTTATCCTTTACCAGAATTGACTTGTCTTAATCCTTTTGAAATCGCTGCATTGCGAGATGGTTACCGAGGTGTGATTCAAATCGCACTATTTAATCTTTGGAATAGCAGTTTAATTACCTCGACTGGTAAAGGTAACGCTTTGCAAATTCGTCGAATTAATTCTTCTAGTCATCAACCAGAAAATGAAATTGAAGAGATTCTCTATCAATTTGCAAGTATAAAACGCAAACCGGCTGACTTTTTTCTGGATCCCGGGGTGCTATCACGCATTGATAAACATATTAAATACATTAACTATACTTTAGAAAAATTACATTTAAAACGGACTCATTCTCAATTGACAAGATCTTGGTTAGCTTTGTGGATCACTTTATTTATTATTTTAAGTTTAGGCGGAATAAAACTTTATTTTGAAATCATTTTGGGTGATTCAGTCGAATTCATTATGATTATTATTGCCTTATTAGTCATTCTCACCCTGAACGTATTAACACCCTCTCAACAAAGTCAATTAGGCTATTTATATCAAAAAAAATTAGCTAAGCATTTTGAGTGGTTAAAAACAGAAAATAATAGCGATATTAATTCTAGTCTTCGGGTAGCCATTTTTGGTATTCAAGCTTTAGCCGGATCTCCTTTAATTGCCGGTTTTGAACAAGTATTTGGAAAAAGTTCAGTTAATATAGATAGTAATTATGGACGTAGCCCCAATGGTGGTGGTTATGGAAGTAATTAATGTCTTTATCCCTAACCGCCTTAATTAGAAAAAATCTAGGTAGAGATACTCTTTGCTTCCCTTAACTATCGCTCCGTTTGGTACAAATTAGTATTGACGGAATCATAGCTCACCATAATGAATGATATTCATAGTTAGAGTCATAATGGCTATTAAATAGCTTAAAATGGGAAAAATTCAAACAACCGTTGCGGTTACCACTCAAAAAAAATTTTCACCGTCCCCCTTTTTTTTCTACTAATTTGGCTAAAATAGACTATCATAAGCGAATTAAGCTCGTTTAAAGAATTCTTCAAAATTATCAACCAAGGTATTTTGGTATTATTAAAATGATTCAAGCGCTTAGGAGAAATTCAAATGCCAACTGAAACGGAACTAAAATTACATCTTGATCCGGAAATCGTAAATCAATTCAAACAACATCCACTTTTACGGACAGCGGTTCATACTACGGCACCACAACATTTATACAATACTTATTTTGATACGGTTGCGCATACCTTGTTACAACAAGGCATTGGTTTACGGATAAGACGAATAGGAGAACAGCGAATCCAAACGGTAAAGTCAGCGGGTGCCGGTTTAGGGGGATTACATCAACGTCAAGAATGGGAAACCATGGTTTCAGGAGATAGCCCAGAATATGGTCAATTTCCACCCGAGGCTTTACCAACTTGGTGTCACGATGAAAATAATCGACAACAAATAGTACCTTTGTTTGTGACTGATTTTACGCGTACGACTTGGCATTTAATCCTTGAGGAAGAAAGTGAAATCGAAATCGCCCTTGATCAAGGGGAAGTTAAAACATCAACAGCATGTCTGCCGCTCTGTGAGGTGGAATTAGAATTAAAAAAAGGTTCACCGCTCAAACTTTATCAAGTTGCCCTTCAATTACAAAAAAAATTACCACTGCGGATTGAAAATAAAAGCAAAGCTGCGCTGGGTTACTTGTTACATCAACCGTGCCCCCCTCAGTTTCATAAAGCGGGTATTCTCCAATTGACTCCCGAGATGAACACCGAACAAGCTTTTGTTGCTATAATTTGGCATTGTATAGGTCATTGGCAAGCTAATGAAGAAGTCATTTTGCATAGCGATGCTCCAGAAGGGATTCATCAAATGCGCATCGCTTTGCGTCGGTTACGCTCTGCCCTTAATTTCTACCAACACCTTATTCCTAAAAAAAGTTATACTAAATCACATGATCAATTAAAACAGCTAGCCCATGTTTTAGGAACAGCACGAGATTGGGATATTTTCACGCAACATTTACAAGACATACCGTTACATGATGACGATTTATTAGCGTCTTTAGCCAAGACGATAGCTGAATTACGCATGAATACTTATGAAAATGTGCGTCAGGTACTCTGTTCATCTGAATATAGTCGATTACTTTTAACCCTGGGTAAATGGTTAACTCAACGACGCTGGCGAAAAAATATGGAAATGAGAGCTTTACAAAGTTTAGAGCAACCAGCGGGTTATTTTGCTAATCAAATTTTACAATACCGGTACCAGAAACTTTGTCACCAAGGTGAGCAAATATCGAAATTAAACGCTAAACAACGCCACAACTTACGAATTAGTGTGAAAAAAATGGTTTATGCAACTCGTTTCTTCAGTAACCTTTATCTACCCGCAACCACCCGAGATTTTACTAAAATAGTATCGCAATTGCAGGAACAACTGGGCGCACTGAACGATGCGAGAACGGTAACAACATTACTCAACCAAGTTCATTCGTCCACGACATCAACACGACAACTAATAAAGAAACATTTTAAGCAGCAGCAGGCTGAAAATTTAGATAGATTAGCCAAAACTTGGCAAGATTTCCTTGAACAACAACTGTTTTGGAATTTAACAACTTTGGAGTGATATTTATCTAATGGCCGATGGTCTCGTTATTGGTGGTGGCATGAGTGGTCTCCTAACAGCTTTACATTTACAAGAAGCCGGTCTTCAAGTGACCTTACTTGAACAGGGTTATATTGGACAGGAATCGTCATGGGCGGGTGGGGGTATTTTGTCTCCACTTTATCCGTGGCAATTTTCTCAGCCTATAACCGCATTAGCGAATTGGAGTCAACTTTACTATCCCCGGTTTACTAAAGAGCTAGCTCAGCGTACTGGTATCGATCCTGAATATGTTCGTAATGGTTTGTTAGTATTAGATATGAATGAATATTCTCAAGCTCAGGTATGGGCAAAACAGGAAAATATTCAATTAGAACTGCTAGAAAATGAGGATTTATACGATTGTGAACCAGAACTGGAAAACTATAATAAAGCGTTATGGTTGCCTGAAATTGGTCAAGTTCGCAATCCAAGGTTACTCAAAGCTTTGAGAAAAGCTTGTGAATTAGCGGGCGTTACCTTATTAGAACACCATCGTGTCCGCGCCCTACAGCAAAAAAATGATAAAATCACTGGCGTTGAAATAGAACAACACGATATTATTGCCGCTGAGCTTATCGTCGTCACTGCCGGTGCCTGGAGTGGTAGTTTACTCAATACTGTCGTTCCCCCCCTTGAAATTACCCCAATCCGTGGACAAATGATTTTATTTATCACCCAGCCGGGTTTAATTTCACGCATTATCTTAGCTAATAGTCATTATGTCATTCCTCGTCGAGACGGCTGTGTGTTAGTCGGTAGTACAGTGGAAGAAGTTGGCTTTGAAAAAGCGACAACGGAATCGGCATTGCAAGATCTTAAATATGCAGCATTCAATTTGATCCCACGATTAGCAGATTATACTGTCCAAAAACAATGGGCGGGCTTACGACCCAGTTCTCCTAATGGCATTCCCTACATTAGTAAACATCCCCGCATTGAAGGACTTTATATTAATGCGGGTCATTTTCGCAATGGAATTGTGTTAGGTCTAGCTTCTGCTCGACTAATAGCGGATATTATATTGGGACACCCTCCTATTCTTGATCCGGCTTTTTATACGCTCATTGCAACTAGAAAATAGCTAAATTTTTGTCTTTTTTAGTGAACGTAGAACGTAACCCAAATAGAATACCGGTAACTACCTATCCAGTTTATGCCGGTAGAACAAAACGAAGCCAAAACCAATCTCGTCATGGAGTGAATAGGTTCATACCCCGTTGACGAAAGGGTTGAAATGAGTGTCTGAATACGGGCGAAAACAATCCCGCCTTCAACAGTGCGAAGGCGGCCACTGATTTTGAGTTTAACTGGCTATAACCGTCACGGTTGAGTGGCGAATGGCTATGGGTACTATCCATGCTTAAACGACAACGTAACTCCGCGTTCTTTGCTTGGAAACGCCGATTTTTCTCTAAAAGCGGTTCGATAATCGCTTGGAGTACTTTTTCCTACTGGGTTACCTCATTGAAAAAATAGAGTGAATTCACGTTATGGCGTTATTTCACATTTCTGACCAAAAATTCTTTTTTCCCACAGCTTTTCTCCGTCTTCTTGAGAACTTCTTGACTACAAGAATTAGCCTTACCATCGAGCGAATAGCAAAAAAGAATTTCTTTAAGAAACCGTCCACTCTTTCCCGAACAGGAAACGGCTAAAAAGTCTTTTGACCAATCTGAATGAGTAGCAAGAAACGCTTTCTTGAGTTCATCTACGGTGGTACGAAAAGGTTTTGGTGGTGATTTATACTGAGCCGGAATAACAATTGATTCTTTGAGTTTTTTAGAAAGTGCTAAATAATCCGCTTGTTTTAAGCCGGAGCAAGTGCCATGTTTTCCCATTCATGGACATAAAGAGAATCACTTGGATATAAGTTAGGAAATTTCTCTTTTAAAGAATTAGAAAATTTTTCTGTGGTACAACTACGGGGATAACCCTGGTAATACTGAGGCCAAAGTCCATGAAGTACTAAGCCTAGCTTTTTACCTATGGCACATTGTTGGGTATCATTATTATTACCTTGACTGGCACAATAATCAGGACTCCATGACATAGCTAGGACATAAAAATCAAATTTTCCAGGGTGTCCGGCCGCGTAAGAAAAGTGAGTGAACCCCAATAAAAATATAATCAACAATAGTAAGTAGCGCATCGTTTTTTCTCATAGAACTATGAATAAACTAACCGTCTTTTAAACAACATTTTTACTTTAAAAATTAAGTAAACATTGTTAATAATACCATTAAGAAGTGTAGGATGTACCATATGTTTACCATACCTTCCATTATTTAGTTTATCGGATTGGGTTTTGCCTCAGCGAAATTTAAGCAGGATCTATGAAAGATTCATCTTTACTATCAGATAGCAAAATTCCCATTAGGTAAAATTCCAACCATCCACGTTGTGCTCTTGACAGCTTTCGATTCGGCTGACATGCTTGGACGTCATGGTCAAGCGGTTCAATAAAATCAATAATGACCGGAAGCAGTGCGCTGAAAATCATCCCGGTTTTGCTGAATAACAAGCGGTATTAAGTAGTCAGACAGAATTAATTATACACACTTTTGTCAGATCAGAAAGTTTTATTCTGCATAGATGCCCTTTGTAAATATTTTGGTTTGGGTGCTTATTTCTATTTAAAAAATTACCCATTGATTATCGAGTCTGATAAAGAATGGTCTCCAGCGTGTCATTTCATCGAATTGCCCGTTATCAGGTTCAGATAAGTGGTGTGTGTTTGAGCTAAAGTGATAGGTGGTAAGAGTGATTCCATTAAAAAATTTAAAAAAATTATTATCATTGAGTGTAAAAACTTTGTTACCCAATCAATTAAAATATGGGCGATACGCCTTTAAACGCCTCTTTTATAAAACAATAACCAAGGATTATTTCATGGCTAATCAAATAAATAATGGCTTTAATTTGGACGTTGATTCGATTAAAGAAAAAATACTACAACATCTGCATTATACCGTTGCTAAAACCCCGAGGACGGCTACTGACAGAGATTGGTTCAATGCCGTAGCTTATGTGATAAGAGATCTCTTAGCTGACCGGTGGATGACCACCATGGGTGAGTATTACCAACAAGATGCTAAACGAGTTTATTATCTTTCCTTAGAATTCCTGATGGGCCGAACTCTTGTTAAAAGTATATTGAATCTAGGCGCTTATGATAAATTTTGCCAAGCACTATCTGATTTGGGTTTGTCTTTGGAGACGATTACGGAATTAGAACCCGATCCGGCACTGGGTAATGGTGGTTTAGGACGATTAGCGGCTTGCTTCCTCGATTCTATGGCCACGATAGGGTTACCGGGTTATGGATATAGTATCCGTTATGAATATGGTATGTTTTATCAACGTTTTTATGACGGTTTTCAAGTAGAACATCCTGATAACTGGTTACGTTATGGTAATCCCTGGGAATATCCTCGTGCAGAAGTATTGTATCCGGTGCATTTTGGTGGTCATGTGGTGGAATACGAAGATGAGCAACTCGGACGCAAAGGCTATCACTGGAAAGAAACTGAAGATGTAATGGCTATGGCTTATGACACGCCGATTCCTGGATATGGTACCATTAATGTCAATAACTTACGTTTGTGGGCTGCTAAATCTTCACGAGATTTTGATTTACGCTATTTTAATGAAGGTAATTATATCAAGGCGGTAGAAGATAAAAATAATTCTGAAAATCTCTCGAAGGTGTTATATCCCGATGATACAACGCCAATGGGTCGAGAGTTACGCTTATGTCAAGAATATTTTTTTGTGTCAGCTTCTTTACAAGATATTATCCGACGCTATTTAGTTAATCACAACGATATTATCGGCTTACCAGCTAAAGTCGCCATTCAACTCAACGATACTCATCCAACCTTAGCTATTCCTGAAATGATGCGGTTATTGCTGGATCGTTATCATTTGTCTTGGTCTACAGCCTGGGATATTACGGTACAGATTTTTGCTTATACCAATCATACTTTATTACCAGAAGCATTGGAAACTTGGCCAGTTCGTTTATTTGAACGGTTACTCCCTCGTCATCTTCAAATCATTTATCAAATTAATCATGAATTTCTTAAAGATGTTAGTTATCGTTATCCGGGCGATATGGATGTCCTGCGGCGGATGTCCATTATTGGCGAAGAAGGTGAAAAACATGTTCGCATGGGGCATTTAGCATTTATCGGCAGCCATAAAGTCAATGGGGTAGCAAAACTACATACCCATTTAATGAAAACCACAATTTTTGCGGATTTTGATCGATTTTTTCCGGGTAGAATTGTTAATAAGACCAATGGAATAACACCACGTCGTTGGTTAAATGAGGCGAATCCGGAATTGACGCAATTAATTATTCAACATATTGGTCATGGTTGGGTAACTGATCTGAACCGGTTAAAGCAACTGATTCCATTAGCAGACGATAGCCACTTTCGTACTGAATTTCAAGCAATTAAACATCGTAATAAACAAAAACTCGCGGAATTTATCCAAAAACAAATGGGTATTACTATTAACCCGCATTCCTTGTTTGATGTCCAGGTCAAACGGATTCATGAATACAAGCGACAGTTGTTAAAACTATTGCATGTGATTAATCACTACAATCACATTCGGGCTGATCCTCATTTCGATCAAGTACCACGCACGGTCATTTTTGCCGGTAAATCAGCACCGGGTTATTTTATTGCTAAATTGATTATTAAGCTCATCAATAGTGTAGCTGATGTGGTTAATCATGATCCGATTGTAAATGATAAATTAAAGGTCGTTTTTATTCCCAATTATGATGTTTCCAATGCGGTGCGCATTATTCCGGCGGCCGATTTATCAGAGCAAATTTCGACTGCCGGTACGGAAGCTTCTGGTACCGGTAATATGAAATTAGCCTTAAATGGTGCATTAACGATTGGAACTTTGGATGGTGCTAATGTTGAAATTCGTGAAGAAGTTGGCGAAGAAAACATTTTTATTTTTGGAATGACTTCAGAACAAGTTACCGAGCGTCGTCAGCAAGGCTATAACCCGTGGGATTATTATCATGGGAATCAAGAACTAAAACAAGTTATTGATATGATTGGTTCGGGTTATTTTTGTCGAGATAAATCGACGGTGTTTCAACCGGTTTTCGACACTTTAACTCATCATGGTGATCACTATATGTTGTTAGCCGATTACGCTGATTATATTAATTGTCAAAATCATGTTGATGAAGTTTATCGTAATCAAGAGGAGTGGAATCGACGGGCAATTCTCAACGTAGCCAATATGGGTAAGTTTTCTTCGGATCGAACCATTTCTGAGTATGCTCATGAAATTTGGGAAATCAAGCCGGTCATCCCGGATTAATTTGGAGTAGGGGCAAACATACGAAGAAGGGGCAAACACACTACCAGTCTGCCCCTACCTAAATACACGATAAAAGCTTAAGAGAATGTTTAAAAAAAGACAAATAGCATCGGGTATTTTACCGGTATGACTTTAATGCGAATTAAGAGTTAACTGGCTCAATCGTTGAAATTTGTGGAACGTTATCGTAAACAATCGACTTTTCAGTCTTGAATTTAGAGGTAGGTCGGGAATCCTTTCCCGACATCTTGATGATTTAACCTCCGAAAGTCGGCAAGGGGTTGCCGACCTACAGGGCTTCGTTAAGTTAATGTCAATGGACAAGGCGACCGCTCTTTGAAAATGGCATTGGAACGTCGGGTGCATCCTAGGCACCATATTGATTTTATTTGATTTCCAAAACCGTGCGTAGAACACACTCGACTGGCCAAGCTTACCTTTTTATTCCCAAACCACTACCTCTAACGGTAACTCATTCAACACCACAGTTCCATCCATCAAGCGATAACCAAACTGAATCTCCAACTGTCCGGCTGCTGGAAATTTACCATGATACAAGCGCAACGACTGTACTGACGCTAATCTTACTTGGTCTTTAAAAGCCACTAGATGCAATACCTCACCATCCCAAGGCAACACTTGTCCTTGCGTATCCACCATAAAGTACAGCGGCGGCTCCGTTTCGACGGCACGATAAGTTGCTGATAACACAAAATCTACCACCTGATTGACCTGCCTCAAATCTGGAGCAATTCGACCTAGAATTTCTACCTCATTGGCGCGAGTTACCGTTAGTTGCCGCTGAAATAGCTTTCCGTCTATCGATAGACCACCCACCAATTGAGTGCAAGGTTTATCTGAATGGCCTAGTACCATTGGATCTAAACTCGGCAATACCGGAACGATCTGAGCCAATTGAGTTGGGTTACAATACGTCGTTGGCTCAATAAATTGAACATTATCCTCGAATATCACGTCCGCAGACCAAGTCACATTTTTACCAATTTTTACAAAAGCCAGATGACTTTCCGCTTGGATGGCGACATCTTCTAGTAAAGCTGGTGCGGCGGGATCGCCTTGAATTTTCCCTTGTAAATAGCCACCATTCAGCTGCGCATCAGCAGCTAAATGAACATCTTTAAAGACACCACCAATCAAACTATTGTTAATAATCTGACCAGCCAGTGTACCACCCACCACTTGAGCACCGACAAATTCTAAATCCATTAATGTGCCTTGATTAACGATGTAGCCACTTAATTTACCACCTTTGAGAATCGTATCTGGTTGAATAGTCACTTGCGAGATGAAGCCTTGATTATCAATGGTGCCAGCGAGTTGACCACCAGATACTTTCGCATTAGACTCAAAAATCACATCGGTTAAAATATGTTCTTTATTGATGCAAGTCCAATCAATGATGCCATCGGAGGTGATATGACAAACATTGATAGTTGGGCTATCTACTGTAATAACATCACTTTTTGGTGCAACTGGATTACCATCGATTGCGGGTTGATTACCATCTGATATAGGTTTATTACTATCAGTTACTGGTTGACTACCCTCTAGTGTAGGTTGATTACCACTAGTTTCCGGTTGACTATCATTGATATAACTTGATTACCATTACCAGACATGACTGGCATAGTCGTTAAAATGACTTCACTGCTTGAAGATACTTCCTTGTCAGCTTGTGACACGGCAGTGAATATCACTTTATTACTGGTTGGAATGGTGATATCGATAGCTAGATTAACCGTATCTAATTTTTTGACTTCGACAGCGGCTAATTGGCTTAGAATATTGCCGGCGAAATCAGTGGCAGTAACAGTGTACTGATCGTCTTCTGGACCATTATTGGCGATGATTAACGGAATCGATAAAAGTTCTCCAGGATTACCAAATAATTTGCTAGCAACAGTAAGCGAAACGTTACGCAAAATCTTACTCGGACCGATCACAATATTCTCTGCGGCGATGTAATCGGATATTTTTTTACCAGAATTGATAAGGAGGTTATCAGTGAAGATTTGAACCTCTTTGGCGGTTAAGACCTGACCTGTGCTGTTCCTGAAATCAATCAATCCGCCTTTACCGACAGCTAAGGTGAGAGTGCCGCTGGCTTCGATGACGGTGCCGCTGAGGTTGCTTAAATCCAGAGTCCAGTCAGGGCCACCGTAAATGGCGATGTCACCTCCGCTGACTTGGGTAGCGGCGCCGGCGAGGGAGATGACGTTTGGTTCGATTTGAACAAACCCATCTTGACCGTGGATAGCGCATCCTTGACCACCACGACCAGCTTTGGTAATACCACCTTCGATGTGAACATCTGGCAAGGATACTAGCCAGAGATTGCCGCCATTACCGCTGGTTTGTTGACCGCTACGATTACAATTGCCACCGTTGCCGGCTAGCGCTTGAGCACCATTTTGAACATAAAGGTGACCCGGTCCACCGAGTTTACCCCAGATTTGTGTTAGTCCGCCACGACCGCCGGCACCGGTTCCATTGCCGAGGTTATTACCGCCATCACCGGCTTGAATGCGGTTGGTGTTAGTAGTGTTACGACCGAGAACGATGGCATCACCCCCGGGTGCGCCGTATTGGTAACCATCACCACCTTTGCCAGCAATGATTTCTCCAGTATTGAGAATCGGTCCACCAGAGCCATACCACCACCAATCGCCCATTTTGCCGTATTTGTCAAAGCCGGTTCCGACCTTGAAGAGGACACTGGCGCCGGGTTGAGCGCAGCCTTCGGTGCCGAGTTGTTCTGGCGTGCAAGCGGTTTGGTTTTCTGGTCTACCGTCTTTGCCACGGATAAGGCCTTTATTTTCGAGATAGTCGGTGGCTTGGATTTCTAAAGCCGTACCTTGGTCATCTTGGCTTTCTAGGGTTGCACCGGTTTGAACGCAGAGGGTTTTGATTTGGGCGAGTTCCTGACCGGTAATGGTATGTCCATTGTTAATGCGCACGACATCGGTTGCGGTTGGGATGGTTGCAGTTGACCAGGTGCTGGCGGCATCCCAACGTCCACTTTGTACTGATTCGATGGTAATGTTGGCATCGCTACAATCTTTGGGTTCTTCAGAGATACCTTTTAAAAGTGCTTCAGCATTTATATTACCTGCAGCGACAGTTACGCGCGCTTGTTTTTGACCAACATTAGTGGCCCTAAACCAGGCATTAATATAACATTGAGCATCAGGATGGAGAATGCCAATAGAGTTACATGACCAGCTTTCCAAGGAGAAATCAGCGGCGTTGTCGCCAGCAAGTGTCACATTACCTATGTTCAGGCTGATTTCTCCAGTGTTTTTAAGAGTAAAACTTTGTGGTTGAGGTGAACCGCGTCCAATAAAAACGGTACCGAAGTCATGTTCAGTGGGGGTGAATTCTAATTGCGCTTGTCCCGTGTCAACTGCTTTAGCTTGCAAAGCGACGGTGGGCATAGGTAATTCTTCATAATTTAATAGTTTGAAGGTTAACTGGGCTTGTTTGTCTCCGGCAGTAGTCGGTTGAAAGACGGTGTTAAAATGACAGTAAGAGGAGGAATAGGGATGATAGTAATTGTAGTGATAACATTGTACATTTTCAATTTTGAATTCTGCGGCATCGTTGCCGGTCACTTCAATTTTGTCTATAGATAATGGTCCACCACATTGCTGGTTAGTTTGAAACCAGACTGTTTGATGTAAAGCGATGGAATCATTAACAAGAATAGTACCAAAGTTGGGTGATGGTGGATAGAAATAACTCCACTGTTGTTGAGGATCGATTAAGCAAGGAACTTTTGCAAAAACGGCTTCACACTGTTTTTCATCATCCATAACCACTTGACCAGTTTGATCACAATCGCCTTGCCATTTTTCAAATTGCCAATTAGGCTTTGGTGTAGCTGTCAACGTCACCTTTTCACCACCTTTGAATTCATAACTACACTGGTTGTCACACGTTAGACCGACTGGATTACTACTCACGCTTCCCTGACCAGTGACATTGACAGTCAATTGTTGAGGTAATAATGTAAAATACGCTGTACAATTACGAGAACCGCTCGTAAATACTTCACCATCTTCACAGTCGCTCTGGTAACCGTACCAGCCAACGAGTTTAGAATCGGCTGCGGGTTCAGCAATCATTTTGATCCAAGTGGCAGTATCAAAAAGATTGGAACACTTTAATTGGCTACTTTCACAATCGATTCCAGGGGGATCGGTGGTAACACGACCGTGACCGGTTCCACTAAAATTAATGGTAATATTCATAGTAGAGGGTAAAGGTTGTGCCGGTGGTGGTGGAGTAGAAGGAGTACAATTGCCTATCTGAATTAACTGCTGTGAAAATGTATCTGGGTCACCTTGGAAATAATTTATCTTAAGGCTAGCATTGGCAGGAACCGATTGTCCCTGAATAAGAGTCTGACCATCAGTTTCAATTATAATGTCAGTTCCAGAAGTATAAAGCTTCTTCAGATCGTCAGAGGTCAAATACCATTCGGCCACACTACTACTTATATCTGCCGCTAGAATATCAGTCCCAAGAGTAAAACTTCCATCCTTATCTAAATCCAGAAATACTTTTCCTGGAGAGGTAGCTGAAGCTGAAAAAACACCGTCGGTTATGGTGAGAATTCCTGGATTGGGTGAGAGAATAGAAATGGTATCTGGATCAAATTTCCACTCACTCAGGTTAGCGTTGAGGACATTTGAAGTATTCTGAATAGATATTGAACCCAATTTGACTCTAGTTGAGTCGATGAAGGCAGAACCATTCCCCGTAAAGGTTGTACATTCTGTAGCCGGATCGATTTGCACTGTTCCAGTGGTAGGATCAATAACCACTGGGGTAGCTCTAGTGGAAGTCACTACTGATTCGGTGACCGGACCACCATCAAACGAGTTACTTTCATTGGGGCTAGCAAAAACTTCTGCCGTTAATTTTACTTCTTCACCCGGTGTTTTTAAGATCCCTAAGTTTTTCAGATTGAACCGTAAAAATAAGGTATCATAGCTCGCAATAAAACTATCTGAAGGTGTAATGTAAAAAGTGACTTGGCTATCTCCGGCTAATCCACCACTTGCTCCACTACTCATACTTACAAAACTGTGACTGTGACTGGGGTGAGCAACAAAATCCAACTCCTTGCCGGATCCTTGAGAAAAAACAACGTTCTTTCCAAATTGCGCACCTTTATCGAAGGAGAATTGAGCTAGAAATGGCTCCGCTCTATTCGTGGCAAAGGTATATTTTGCATACCACCATTTGTCGTTGTAAGTACCCTCTACTGCCGGACCATTCATCCCATTGTTATCAAGATCATCCGGAGTAGGCGGACAGGTGCTTGTTGTGATGGGTATAACTGGATCATCGGATAAAAATAGTTCACTGGCTAGCGTAGCTGGTCCCGATTTTTTAACACAATTGGCATCTACATATTCAATGTCGAGCTTACCCGCAAAGGATAAGTTCGTGCTAGTAACTAAAACACTGGTTATTGCTAAACTGAGAATTTTATTAGGTCGCACTTGAAGTTTACTGGTCATTAAATTCATAAATAACTCCTAAAGATCTCCAATAAATATTTTTATCCACTTTTCGTGGAATGAATATTAATTATTATTGTTCAAAAAACACGATTTGTCGTTTACTAAATTGTCCAACTGGTAAAGACTTTTTTTCGTGCCAATTTGACACCTGTATCAAATTCATTTGAGGTTGACAAAATCTAATTTGATGCTTATGTCAAATTTAGCGGCTGATATCTAGTATTATTTATACTTGTATTATTTAACTATTTGAATATCCAGTATCAAATTCATTTGGGGTTGAAAAAATCCAATTTGATGCTTGTGTCAAATTCAGCGGCTGATATTTTGAATATCATGAAAATGGATTTTGTCAAAAATGACGCCGACAAATTAGCTTGAATGCGAATTAAGAGCACCGCAGAAAATTCCATAAAAACCGATTGGTGGCAAGCGAGTGTAGCCTGGATGAAGCATAGCGAAATCCAGGCTACTCGTTGCTTAACTAATGGCTTTGGTGCAGTGCATACCCTAATTAGCTTGGCCTCTAACTCCAATCATTCTCATGGATTCCTGGTAAAAAGCTTTTTTCTAGAAGTTGCTCTGGTAAGTAAGGACAAATTTGAGGAAAAGTTGATTTAGGCAAGCCAGTATCATCGCTGGCTAGTTCTACGGCATCAAGGTAGGCATCGGCTATAGCTTCAGGTAAATAGGGTTTTAAGCTGGGATTTTTCTGGCTATTCTCATTCGCTGTTCATTGATTGAAGCTTGCCAACTACTACTGCGTTGGTTAGATTGATACTCCCATTTCAGCAGGTGTCCAATTAAAACAGCGAGACGACTTTCTACCTCCTGCCTATCGCTTTTTCTCATATCCTCTAATTCCTCGATGAGATGCTTGACATCCAGTTCTGAAAATTTACCTTCTTTTAGTAATTGCGCGTTATGTTGTGCCCAAGAATAGAAATCGGTTTCATAATAATCAAAAACTTTATTCATAATGGTTCACCATGTCAATCCGCCAAGCCCACCTTGAAAATGAATGATGGCAATAGTTGGTGTGCGATGCACACCCTACTCGGCTTGTTGTTTAACAGTAAAAAAGGCTATTTTTAATAGATCAATAAGTCCAATCAACCGGCATTCAAGCAAATTGACTGTGAAAAAATAACACCCGCTTACAACTTCAAATATATCGTTTTCAAGTGGTTCTACTATCGTTAATTTATTGTTTTTTTAATAAATTATACCATGATCTCGCTTATTTACGGGTTAATTAGCAAACTGTTAATGAAATTTTATGTTTTAATCTATTGATTAATCGATAAGTTAACGATAAAACGTGCGCAGCATCTTCTCAGAGAGTCCTGATTCTGTTAAGGTATTTAATTGTAACGGAATTATAACCTTGATACTTAAATGAGGTTGTAATCTTCATAACGGGTATGGATTCCTTTCAACCACAACGGATTAGAAGAATAATATGCCTCACTATACAACTGAAAATATCTGCAATATTGCTCTGGTTGGTCAAAATGGCTCTGGGAAAACGACACTAGTTGAAGCCTTATTACATCAAGCCGGTACGATTAGTTCTCCTGGTAAAGTAGAAAGTGGCAATACCGTCTGTGATTCTGATCCACTCGAAAAAGAGTATCAGCATTCGCTCAGCGCTGCTATTGTCAGCATCGACCAAGCCGGTAAGCATATTAATCTTATTGATACCCCAGGTTATCCTGATTTAATGGGGCTTTCCCTCAGTACACTGGTTGCAGTAGAAACCGCCGCTGTAGTCATCAATGCCGCAGCGGGTATTGAATTGGTTACTCGCCGAATGCTGGAACGCGCAGCACAACAAAAGCTGTGTCGAATGATTATTATCAATAAGATTGATATCCCCGAACTGAATTTACTTCAATTAATAGCGGATATCAAAACTTCCTTTGGTGATGAATGTCTACCTATTAACCTCCCCGCTGATAATGGCAATCGAGTTGTTGATTGCTTCTTCAACCCCCAAGGAGAATCTGATTTGGGTTCAGTCGCCGCTGCTCACACCCAAATTATTGATCAAGTTGTTGAAGTTGACGAAAAATTAATGGAACTTTATCTGGAACAAGGGGAAGAATTGGCACCAGAACAACTTCATGAACCCTTTGAAATCGCTTTACGAGAAGGACATTTAATTCCTATCTGCTTCGTTTCAGCGCGTACTGGTGCTGGTATCCGTGAATTATTGGAGATTTTCACTCGATTGATGCCTAGCCCTTTAGAAGGAAATCCGCGTCCATTTCTAAAGGGAGAGGGTACTAACGCTACCTCATTTACGGCAGAGCCAGATCCTAATCAACATGTCATTGCTCACGTTTTTAGAATCACCGCTGATCCTTTTGTGGGTAAATTAGGCGTATTTCGCGTCCATCAAGGCGTTGTAACCAAAGAAAGTCAATTGTATGTGGGTGATGCTCGTAAACCGTTTAAAGTAGGCCATTTATTTAAATTGCAAGGTAAACAACAACTAGAAACTGATCAAGGTATTCCGGGTGATATCTGTGCGATTGCTAAGGTTGATGCTATTTATTTTGATGCGGTATGCATGATTCTCATGATGAAGATCAGATTCATATTAAACCGCTGGATTTTCCAGCACCGATGTACGGCTTAGCCGTAGCCACTAAACGTCAAGGTGATGAACAAAAAATCGGTTTAACTTTACAAAAATTAGCGGCAGAAGATCCCTGTTTGATTTTGGAACATAATGCTTCACTTAATCAAACAGTACTTCGTGGCTTAGGTGAATTCCATTTACGGATCACTTTAGAGCGGATGCTTAAGCAGTATAACGTCGAAGTTGACACGCAACCGCCAAAAATTCCTTATCGGGAAACGATTAGCCTCTTAGCTGAGGGACATCATCGCCATAAAAAACAAACTGGGGGTGCTGGACAATTTGGAGAAGTATTTTTACGGGTGGAACCGCTACCACGTGGTACTGGCTTTGAATTTGTTAATGCCATTGTGGGTGGCGTTATTCCTGCTGTTTATGTCCCGGCAATTCAAAAAGGGATTCAGCAAGTTTTAGATTTCGGAGCGATTGCCGGTTATCCTTTACAAGATATTAAAGTGACTGTTTACGATGGCAAGTACCACTCCGTTGATTCCAAAGAAATTGCTTTTATCGCCGCTGGTAAAAAAGCTTTTTAGATGCCATTAGTAAAGCCAAACCGATGGTGTTAGAACCGATTGTTAAAGCAGAAATTACGGTACCCGATGACAATATGGGAACGATTACCGGTGACTTGGCGAGCAAACGCGGACGTATTCAAGGAACAGATGTTCGACCACCGAATATGGTTTGTGTTAAAGCAGAAGTTCCCTTAAGTGAACTGAGAAATTATCAAACGGAACTAAAATCTGTCACGGGGGGGCATGGTTTTTTCACGATGGAATTCAGTCATTACGAACCCGTACCGGTCCCTATTCAGCAGCAATTAGTGGCTGAATATAAGCCGACGGAAGGGGATGAATAAGACCGCCGGTTTAAGTTTTCCAACTGCAAACGTGGTGAGACACGGTTGTTTATTTACACAAGCGTGGGATGACAAGCCGCAATAACAAGGTGTGGTGCGTTACGCTGTGCTAACGCACCCTACATGGCTACAGGGCTGACGTGGAGTTTGGTATAACTCTATTTAACTCAATTGGTAGTGTTTTCTTATAGTACTACTGATTTGCCAAGTACAGGACATGCCGGCGGGAAATGTTACTAGATCACCTTCTCCCAACTGGACCGGTTGACCACTGTCGGGTGTCACCGTGACTTTACCTTCTAAAATATAGCAGGTCTCATTACTCTCATAAGTCCATGGAAATTCGGATATTTCCTTAGTCCAAATAGGCCAGTCATAAACCCCTATCACTTCTAATTTTGCTGGAGAAGGGTTATGTTCGACAGTAATTTCACTCATATTTGCTCCTAATAGTGAATAATAAGTTGATTAAAGTGCTTAGCATTAGTGCTATCTTTTTAGTAGTCACTTTTATCTCTAAGGCTTTGGAAATTCCACAATAAAAGTTGAGCCTTGGCCGAGTTGGCTTTCACACCATACTTTGCCTTTCATCGCCTCTACCAGTTTTTTGACAATAAATAACCCTAAACCAGTAGAATGTTCTCCGCCCGTGGGTTTAGAACTTAATCGGGTGAATTTGCCGAATAGCTTGAGTAAGTCGTTTTCACTTAATCCTGGACCTTCATCTTTTATCTCACTATGGATATAGGAATCACGCTGATATAAGCGAATATAAATATTTTTATCGAATGGCGAATACTTAATCGCATTAGAAATCAGATTGTCCAAAATGCCCTCACTAGTACTTTTATCAACTAACGCAATTAAAAGTGGGGTTTGAAATTCCAAATGCAACTTAATATTCTTAGCTTTAGTTTGTTCTTGATAGTTGTTAATCACTTCTTGCATGATAGGCGCAATATCTACCGCTTCAAACTTAAAATTTAACTTTCCTGATTCAATCGCGTTAACGTCTAATAAATTAACAACTAAATTAAACATTTGAATTGCGCCTTGTTTAATTCGATTAACTAATTCAAGGATTTCTTCTTTAGTTAATTCATCAAAAGATTCAAGGATATCTTCGGCATAACCTTTAAGACCAGATAAAGGATTTTTTAAATCATGAGCTACAACACCTAGAAATTCATTTTTCTCTTGATTTAGTTTGATCAGATCGGCGTTTTTAATCGCAATTTCCTCACTATGACGCCAAGCTGCTTCTTTTGCTGCTTCTTCTTGTGCCAATCGAATTTTATTCGCTTCGGCCCGTTGACGCTCGGTAATATCTTGAAAAACACTGAGTGCATAAACAACCTGTTGTTTTTCATCAAATATTGGTGTTCCACATGACTCTATGGGGATGATTTGGTCAGCTTGTTGAATTTCAATATCGTTTACGCAACTCTTTTGACCCTGCAAAGCACGTATTAGCGGCAATTGTTCTAACGGGTACCATTCTGAACTACCCGCCTGCTTCATTTGATAGCTCATATTAAAATTAGCTGCAGTTACTTGTGGTTCAATACCCTTACCAAACAATTGACGAGCTTGTTGGTTGATGAAGGTTGGTTTTTTACTTTTAGCTTCGAGTACACAAACACCAACGGGCATAGCTTCTAGTGTTTGTTTCAAAGCTAACTTATTGATTTCCAGGGTTATCAAGTCATAATAGGCGCGCAGAGCCGCTATCATGGTTACAAATAGTTTTCGCTGGGTCAGATCCGTTTTTAGTTTGTAGTCATTGATATCATAATCAACAATAATTTTCTCCTCTGGTGCTTCACCAGGTTGACCGGTGCGAAGAATAATACGCACTAGATAATTTTGCAGTGTTTCACGGATGTATTTAACGATCTTGAGCCCAGAATTATTTTCTTCCATCACGACATCTAAAAATATTACTGCCGCGTCGGGGTGACTTTCCAGTAATCCTTGCGCTTCTTGACCAGAATAAGCTGATAAAAAAGTGAGCGGTTTGTTACAGAAGGTGAAGTCTTGTAAGGCAAATTGAGTTACTTCGTGAACTTCTGGGTCATCATCTATGATTACTACTTTCCATGTTTTAGCCGGCATCGGATTGATAAAAGGTAACTGATTATCCTCAGCCACAGTTATCGGCAGTAAAGTGGAATTTGATGACAAAGAAGTCTGTTCTTCTGAGGCGAATAACACTCCCTCATCTTCATCAGCGAATTGTAGCTTATCTTCCTCCAATTCATGAGCTAGTTGCAATTCATCATCCTCTTTGACTGTATTTGGGGATATCACAATAGATGGGGTATTCATTGACTAATCCTTATAATTAATAACTATTTACTTATCAACAGTTCAGATATTTTATATAAAAAATTGATTTTAAATAGATTATCTAGAAACAGGTGGTACACCGGTTTTTTAAAATCGGTGCGTGACAGCTAGCGCCCAATCCACCCTACTAAAAACTGTTTGAAGTATTGCACTTAATTACTGTTTAGATACCAGGATAATAAACTAAAAAACTTTTTTATAAAGAAGGTAATTTCAGTTAGCTATCAGCACTCAAAATCTTGCTGAATTATTATTCAGTTAGAATTTTCATGTGATTACTCTAAATTATACTCATTTTGTTCTCATTTCATTTTAACATAACCTTTTTTATGATAGCATTTATATGTTTCAGTAGTTTTTTCAAATTGACAGCCAGCCGGTATAATTAAATTTCAATACTAAAATAGGAGAGTTGTTTATGAAACTATTTTTCCGTGAGCATTATAGATTTATTCTTCTATTTATCATTACCTTAGTAACCACTCACTTATTCGCTGAGGATTTGTCTTTACAACAAGGGTTACTTTGGCAAATTAGTAAACCGGGAAGCACACCAAGTTATCTTTTTGGTACCATTCATTCTGAAGATACGCGAGTTAACCAGTTACCAGCTCTGGTTAATTCGTTTTTTGAACAAGCCGATAGTGCTTCTTTTGAGTTATTAATGGATATTCCAACATTGTTAAAATCAGCCAGTGCTATGTTTTTTACTGGCGAACAATCTTTAGAGCAAATACTTGATGAAGATTTGTATAACCAGGTTATTAATGCACTGAATCAACAGGGTATGCCAGCTAATGTTGCTAAAAGGTTAAAACCTTGGGCAGTAATAGCTATGCTTAATGCGCCACCAACAAAAACTGGGGAATTTTTAGACTTATTATTGTATAAAAAAGCACAACAACTCAAAATGCCTACTTATGGTCTGGAAAAAGTGGAAGAACAGTTACGTGTGTTTGAAGGCCTATCATTAGAAGAACAGGTAATATTGTTGCGAGAAACTTTAGCACAGTTTGAGCAGATGCCTAGGATTTTTGATAAACTGCATGAATTATATCTACAGCGTAATTTAACCGCATTAATGCAATTTAGTACTGAATATATGCAACCTAATCATTCTCCTCATGAGAAATTAGTTAAAAATTTTTATAAAAAGTTAGTTGATGATCGGAATGTTAAAATGGTAAAACGGATGCAAAAACGTTTACAAGAAGGAAATGCTTTTATTGCGGTTGGTGCCTTACATTTACCTGGGAAAAATGGCATTATTAAACTGTTACAAGCTCAGGGTTATCAAGTGTTAGCATTATACTAATTGTGGGTAGTATTAATGATAAAGTACTCGTTTTAGCTGTTATATGAGGCAACCGGCTTTAGCAAATAATCAAACACTCAATAATAAATGGGTATTGATATGATAGTTTTGGTAATACTGTTATTAATCCTTATTAATTATTTTTTTAATAAGATATTCACAAAATCTTTAACGTTACCTTTTTTTCTCATGGTAACGATAAATGCATCAGCTACGGTTTTATCGGCGGGTAATTCCCATAATTGTGCAATCCAAGCTGATAATACGATAGTGTGTTGGGGTTCCGACCGATGGAATCAAGCTATGCCGCCTTCAGGGCTGTTCTCTCAAGTCAGTGCCGGTGAAACAGCTAGCTGTGGTATCCGCTTAGATAAGACCGTTACTTGTTGGGGACTAAATACTAAACGCACAATTTTAGATGGTCTTTTTTCTCAAATCAGTGTTGGTGGTAATAGAATCTGTGGTATTAAAATAGATGATTCAATTGGTTGTTCAGGTGCAGATGATGATAAAATTCCAACCGGGCGTTTTTCTCAAATTAGTGCGGGGTTTTCTCATGTCTGTGCCATTACTAAAACTGATAAGACGATAAAATGTTGGGGGGTTGATAAAAAAGGTAAAGGTTCAACTTCACCTCCTCAAGGCACTTTTTTACAATTAGAGTCCGGTATTGATCATTCATGTGCAATTAGACCAGATGGTTCTACTGTATGGTGGGGTTGGAATCCGGATGTGAGAGGCTCTCCTCCACTGGATAATACTTATAAACAAATCAGTGTATCGAGTTATGTTGGCTGTGCATTACAGAGTGATGACACAATAGTTTGTTTTGGTCCACAAGACTTATCTCAATCAGAAGCGTTCCTCCCACCTAAAAGTACTTGTCGTTGTCCCTATCCTAATGACTTAAATCAAAAAGGGAATATATGTGCTTGTTCAACAACAGATACTTTTGATCGAGTTGAAGTTGGTCATTCTCACACCTGCGCAATTCAGCCTGATAATAACGTTATCTGTTGGGGATATGATAGAGAGGGACAAGCCATGCCGCCGCTGGGCTTAAAAGTGAAGTCGTCTACTTCAGAGAGTTGTTTAGTTTATGGTATTCATGATGACACCAAAAGTACGCAAACGTTTATTGTAAATATTTCTCCTGATGCGGAGGTCAATATTTACCCACGGAGTCGCTTAGATAAAAGTTATCACCTGGAATCATTAGATGTCTCGCCCTTGAATAATCAGCTTTATGCAGCCGCTGAGGATGGTTTCCTTTATGAAATTCGCAACGGTGCTCAAGTATTAAGCGAAATCGGTGAAACCGGTTTTAACCAAGTTAAGGCACTGGCCTTTCATCCGGATGGTACACTTTGGGGATGGTCACAAGATAGCGGCTTATTTAAAATTAACAAAACCGACGAGGGCGAATTGAATCTAGCAACCACAGAAGAAGTCTTACCCTATTCAGGTTCAATCCAAATTGAAGATATCAGTTGGAATACGAGTGGTACTATTTTATATGGTATTGAAAATGAAAAACAAAATTCTAGATTGTGGGCCTATTTTAAGAATGACAATAGCGTAAGACCGATATGTGAAGAACTGATAAGTTCATTAAATACCCAAGTGAGCGCTCTAGAAACTTCACCAAACGACGATCTTATTTTAGGATTTAAAGCCGATAAAGATTTAGCCTTTAGTATTATTAAAATCCAAGCCGAAGGCCAAACTTGTCAGTTATTGCAAAGTGGTAAAATTACCACGGAGTATAATGATATCAAAGGAATTGCTTGGCCTGATTGTCATCATTAATAATCAAAAGATTTCTAAAATCTTATCCAGAGAGAAAATAAATAATGTATTCCATTTTCTTAAATTCACTCGCTCAATTAATTTTACGATCAATCAGCGTATTTATCTTGTTCCATCAAGTTGGTTCAGCCGCAGTTTTAGATGCTGGAGCGGGCTATACTTGTTTGGTTACCCGTGATCATAGTATTAAATGTCAAGGATGGTGGTCACGTGCTAAGGTAGAACCACCAACCAACCGTCGTTTTTCTCAAGTTACAGTAGGCTATAGCCATGGTTGTGGCATTGATGTTACTAATAGCACCGTAACCTGCTGGGGTCGAGATACCGATGGTGAAATCAATGCACCCACCGGCAAATTTTCTCAAATCAGTGCGGGTGGTTTTCATACCTGTGGAATTCGTCCTGATCAGACAGTCACTTGTTGGGGGGCTGATAAACCAGAAACCAACTATGGTCAAGCAATTTCACCAACGGGTACTTTTATTCAAGTTAGTGCGGGTAGATGGTATACCTGTGGAATTCAAACCGATGAAACCGTAACCTGTTGGGGTTTAAACCGTTATGGTGAAACCAAACCACCTCCCGGTCGGTTTATTCAAATTAGTGCCGCTAAACTGGGCTGGCATACCTGCGGAATTAAACCTGACCAAACCCTGGTTTGTTGGGGCTTAAATGATAATGAACAATCTTCACCACCCATCGGCACTTTTTCTCAAGTCAGTGCCGGTAAATGGTATACCTGTGCGATACGAACAGATGATAATACGATTGTGTGTTGGGGAAATGATAGTCATGGCCAAATGACACCACCCCCCGGTGCTTTCTCTTACGTCAGTGCTGGTTTATTTCATACTTGTGGTATTAGTACTGATAATATACCTCAGTGTTGGGGTTATAGTATTGGCGGTAGTAACGGCATTTCAAAAGAAGATATTCTACAGTTAAATTCAGAACCTTAGACATAAGGTCGTGAATGAATAGTAACAGTTTTGCAGCTAGTAGTTATTATGATAAAAAAATAGGTTTAACACCTACCAAATCGGTAATACAAGCAGCTTATATTTCCACATACTAACTAAAAAAATTCTTTATTCAATGGTTAACACCACTTTTCCCAAAGTATGTCCGGCTTCAATAAGTTGATGCGCTTGAGCTACCTTTGCTAGGGGGAAAACTTGGCTCACTTTAATTTGTAATTGACCAAGTTTTATCATCCGATTGGCTTCTTCTAACATTTTTCGTTGCGCAATGCGGGCTGCTGACATCTCTTGTAACAGGGGCGTCAGCATGAGTTCGTAACTGAGGCTGACATTTCGTAGTTTTGCTAATTTAATCGCTTCTTCGTTGCAGGCTTTCTCTAAGAGCGTAACAATTTTTCCATAAATACGGGTAGCAGCGATAGATTGGCAAAAAGTTTCTCCTCCAACGGTATCAAAAACGACATCAACCCCTTGACCTTGAGTCCAATCAAGAGTGGCTTGTACAAAATCTGTTTGCGTGTAGTCAATACAATGATTAGCACCCAGTGATTGTGCCAAAGCCGATTTATCAGGATGACTAACGGTGACAACAACACGAGCTCCTATGTTTTTAGCTAATTGAATCGCTAAATGACCTACTCCGCCGGCACCAGCATGAATTAACACAGTTTGATCGGCTTGTAATTGTACTCGATCAACTAATGATTCCCATGCTGTAATCCAAGCAAGTGGTAAAGCGGCGGCTTCTAGCATGGAAAGTTGATGGGGTTTGAGAGCAGCATAATCTTGATGAATAACGGTATATTCTGCATAATTACCCGGTTCATCGGTACCAATGCCACCATTAAAAAAATAAACTTCATCACCGACTTGGAAACGAGTAACGGCTTCACCTACAGATTCAACGATTCCAGCGCCATCACAACCCAGAATTTTGGGTAATTTATCGGGCATAATTCCACCCCGGTTACGCATTTTGTAGTCGACCGGATTAACGCCAGCCGCCTGTAGACGAACTCGGAGGTATTCTGGATGAGGGATCGGTGGAATATCGACTTCGGTTAATTTCAAAACTTCTGTACCACCAGCGGCAGTGAGTAAAACAGCTTTCATGGTGCTTTCCCATTATCAGTTATCAATATATTACGTTAATCAACGATCTGATGTTCTATCAATTCGAGAAGAGATAGCTTGACAATTATTTAATTTTTTATAAAGATTGGAATCTTTGAGCTAATGATAGCTATTTCAGTTGATTGTCATGATTAATTCTGTTACTGAACGTTTATTTTTTGCTTTATACCCAAATGAAATGATTTTTTCTCATTTGAGTCAACTTAGTCAAGTGATTACCGATACTCAAGGAATTATGGGAAAAATTATCCCGCCCGTTAATTGGCATATCACACTCGCTTTTTTGGGTGATATTAATAAGGCTACCAAACAGTGTTTGCAACAAGTAGCCACCACCGTAAAAAGTGATAGGTTTGATTTATCTTTAGATCAATTGGGTTATTGGCCTAAAACACAAATTTTATGGTTGGGAGCGAGTCAAACCCCAGAATTACTCACTCAACTCGTTACTCAACTTACGATAGCTTTGCAAAGCTGTGGTTATCATCCGGAAAAACGTCCTTTTCACGCTCATATTACTTTAATACGCAAAGCTAATCGAATTAAAGATTTGCCGAGCATCACCCCCATTACTTGGTCAGTTCGAGATTTTTGTCTCGTTCGTTCCACGCTGACCACCGGTGGTGCACATTATGAGATAATAACCCGGTGGGCACTTACTTAGACGAAATATTATATTTATAGTCTTTTATTTTCAATTGTGTAATTTGCTAGTGGTTACTGAAGTTATTTGAGTAGCAGATAAGGCTTGATTAAGCAAATTAACGAGTTTTCTTGCACCACTAACAGACAAGGCAATTCGAGTATGTATTGGTAAATAAGTTTCTCCATTGTTTGGTTCTGTTAAAGTACCAGAAGAAAAATTGATAATCACTTCTTCTCCGGTCGCACTAATCACAAATTGTGAAGCGTACAAAGCACTCGTTTGTTCATAGCGCAATTGAGGTTGTTGGATAAATTGATTTTCAAAAATTTTAGTTGTTGACATAAGGGCTACCTGAGTATTGGAGCAGTAAAGAATACGAATATTTTCAACCGTATTAAAATGGTTCAGGTAGTTCTTGTCACTTTTTGATTTTACCTTGAATAATTGAAAGAAGTGTTAAGCACTTTTTTCTTTTAAAATCGGTACATGACGACTATTGCTTAATATACCCTACTGAAAACTATCCGAACCATTGTAATAATAATAATTTTTCTTCGGCTATGGAAGAAGAACTTTGCCTAATAAAAATTTATAATTTAATATAATACCATTTTTTAGTTTTCAACTATATAGATTCGGAGCCACTTATGACTCAAGTTAAACATGGTCGTTTATTAATTCTCGGATCAGGACCAGCTGGCTATACCGCTGCTGTTTATGCGGCACGTGCTAATTTAAATCCCGTGCTAATTACGGGTTTGGAACAAGGTGGACAATTAATGACAACTACCGAAGTTGAAAATTGGCCTGGTGATTATCAAGGAGTACAAGGTCCGGACTTAATGGAACGAATGCGTAAACATGCGGAACATTTTGACACTGAAATTATTTTTGATCATATTAAAGCGGTTAATTTAACTCAACGCCCTTTTAGTTTAACGGGAGATGCGGGTCAATACACTTGTGATGCACTGATTATTGCCACTGGTGCTTCGGCGCAATATTTAGGATTACCTTCCGAAGAAGCTTTTAAAGGCAAGGGAGTGTCTGCGTGCGCGACTTGTGATGGCTTTTTTTATCGTAATCGCACAGTAGCGGTGATAGGGGGAGGTAATACTGCGGTTGAGGAAGCTTTATACTTGTCTAATATTGCTTCCCATGTCACGTTAGTTCATCGTCGTGATGCCTTACGATCCGAAAAAATTTTAGCCAGTCGTTTATTTGAAAAGGAGAAAGAAGGTAAAGTAACCATTGCTTGGAATCATGTTCTCGATGAAGTGTTAGGTGATAATAGTGGCGTAACGGGTACCCGCCTGAAAAATGTTCGTGATGGTAGTACTCAAGAAATTGATGTTCATGGTGTTTTCATTGCAATTGGTCACAAACCCAATACGGATTTGTTTGTCGGTCAATTAGAAATGAGGAATGGTTATATTGTCGTTCAGACCGGTTTGAGTGGTAATGCGCAAGCTACTAGTGTTGCCGGCGTGTTTGCTGCCGGTGATGTTTGTGATCACATTTACCGTCAAGCAATTACTTCTGCCGGAACCGGATGTATGGCCGCATTAGATGCGGAAAAATATCTCGATAGTTATCAGTAAACAATTATCAGTTATCAGTTATCAGTAAACAATTATAATGTCTATTAGCAATTAAGCGACTGTTATCAGCTCCAGGTCTGTCAATTATTAACCATTCAGTTAAGCTATCAGTTGATAACTGATAACTGATAACTGATAACTGAAAATATGCGCTATAAATATCAAGCGATTGATGCTCAACAACAACAAGTAAGCGGAATCTTAGCCGCTAACACCGAGAGAGAAGCCCTGCGTCAATTGCAGCGACGGGGACTGACTCCGCTTTACCTGACCGCAACTGACTCTCAGCATACTGACCGTATTTTTCGTGGTAAAAAACCGAAACAGAAAGATATTTTAATTATCTTACACGAACTAACTACCTTACTTGAGTCTGATGTGACTTTAATAGAAGCGGTGGAGTCTATTGCCCATTCTTCCCATCATCCCTTTATTACTCAAACTTTTACTAACATCGCCATTAAACTTCGTCAAGGAACCGCTTTTTCAATCACCTTACAAACGAGTCCACTTCAGTTACCTTGGTATCTGCTGCAATTAGTCGAAGCCGGAGAATTAACTGGTAAATTAGCAACCGCGTTACGCGATGCCCTTAATCAAATGGAATACGAGATCCAAATCGCCAATGAAATGCGCAATGCCCTAACTTATCCAGTTATTCTTATTGTTTCTGGTATTGCGGCTATTATCATGATTTTCACCGTCGTGGTTCCTCGCTTCGCTAATATTCTTAAAAATCGTGGAGATCATATACCACTTTTAGCACAATGGGTTTTAAATACCGGTATGTTGTTAAATACTCATATAGAATGGTTAGTTGGTAGCTTGGTGGTACTAGTGGTTATTGCAACCTATTTACTCACTCAACCACACTTACGCGCTAAATTGAAAGATAATGTGGCTCAATTACCTTTATTAGGAACATGGATTCTAGAAGCAGAAACGGCACGCTGGGCAGCGATGATGGGGACTTTATTGGAAAATCGGGTAGCATTACTACATGCACTAGAATTATCGGCTCAAGGCATTAAATTACCACGGTTAAACGCTAAATTAATTCAAGTTAGTAAGGCGGTTAAAACCGGCTCTACTTTATCACAAGCATTACAAGATAATGACGCCTTAACCCCAACCGGACATAATCTCATTCGCGCCGGTGAACGAGCTGGTCAATTACCGCGGATGCTACGCTCATTGGCAAAATTATTAGAAGAAAGTGGTCGATTGCGAATGAAACGGTTTTTATTATTACTTGAACCGATTGCTATTTTAGTTATTGGTGGGATAATCGGTGTAATTATCACCGGCGTGATTTTGGCCATTACCAGTGTGAACGAAATAACATTGTAAGAATTGTCTTCTAGGAATAGATATTACTGATGACAACCCGTTAATAAAGCTAATGATTGAGTAGACCCGGTCTTGGGCGGTTTTGAGGAAGTTGGTTGAACTGAGATGAAGGTATTAAGAGTTGAAACTATCGGGTGACTGGGTTTTAAGTCGAAAGGTGATAGCAAAGAACTCCCAGCCAGACGATTAACCTTAAAACTGCTTCGTTTCAGATATTCTGCCAATGTTATCGCCTCACAGGGTCGTGGTAATAAACCACTCACATCGGTGAACGCGGTGGGTAAAATTAACAAACTGCTACTGACAGTTTTATCGGGAGAATTAATGACGATTTCGCCATCAAGCCCTAATCGAGAAGAAGCACTGATTAGGCTATCTGGTGTTTTTAAGAAATTGTTGGCAACCAGACGAATATTGCCACCCTGCCCTTCTTCAGCTTGCGCTATGATTTGACTCTGATCTAACACGACCAAACTGGGGTTCTCAATAGTGATATTACCCCCATTGCCTTTGCCACCATGAACGCTGGTAGTCAGTTGAGCATCCCGTAAGTACAGTAAATCCATAGCAAACACCGTAATACTACCCCCAATCGCTTGAGCAGCAGCCGAAGTGATTTCTCCCCCATTGGTTAAGCTAAGCTGATTAGCGTAGATATGGATATTGCCGGCATTACCTATACCTAAACTGTTAGCAGCAATAGTACCACCATCCGTTAAGATGAGGCGATTAGCTTGAATATCAAGATTACCACCTTGACCAGATAAAAAAGTATTACTGGTGATACTACTGGGATTAAATGGATTCCGCCCGGAGATAACGATATTTTCTTTAGCTGTCACCGTAATGTGACCACCATCTCCGGTTGCTAACCAGAGTTCCCCACCAACTATAGCACCACTACTATTAGTTAAAATACCACCATCTTTTAAATACAAATTATCTACGACAATATTCATATTACCGGCTGCGCCAATCCCCACAGTTGCTGCCGCAATGGTAGCATAATCACTCACTATTAAATTCTTAGTTGATATTTCTAATGAGCCACCGAAGCCTTTTCCAACGGTCGCTGGCGTGATAGCACTTTGAAAGTTTTCAACAAGGAGAGAACCGTCATTGATAAATCCAGGACGAAACCCAGAAAGTTGAATCGTATCAGTTACATTTATTTGGATACTACCACCAGAACCGGTCGCTTGCCGGAGAACACCAGCCGTAATACCACTGCCATTGAAAACATCCATCCTATCAGCATTAATAATAATGGTACCGCTATTACCTTGACTATCGGTATTAGAAAGAATATATCCCCCGGATAAATTTAAGTATCCGGTTTCAATCGCAATCTGACCACTATTACCAATATTAAAAGTATTAGTTTGAATAAGGGTACGGTTAGCAATCTCAGCCTCGGTGAGAAAATACGTTGATCAACTAGAGCAAGTTGTTCTGTCGCTTTAAGGTTAATTTGTCCTCCGGCACCAGTACCATAAGTATTACTGGAAATTTCCGCACCTTCCTCCAGACGAATTTGCTGACTTTGAATATCGATATTACCCCCATCACCTTCACTGCTGGTGCTGGTATCGATAGTACTTTGACGCATTTCCAGACGCGGTGTGGTAATAAAAATATGACCGGCTTGACCTCGACCAAAGGTATTACTGACAATCCCAACTGAATCTTTAATATCAATATTAGCTATAGTATGTTCATAAGAAGAACTATCCGTTGCTTTTCCCTGAATCCGCAACCAATCGGTAGTTAAAATGTCAATATCTTTACCATCACTTTCACCGAGGGTATGAGCATGAATTAAAGAATCCCGGAGCCATACTTGACCACCCCGAATGCTAATCCCACCGGCTGGTGAACCACTGGTCTCAATATGAGAATCCAGCACGTCAATGTGTCCCAGTTGGGTAAAACTGGCCGTTTCTGGAATGCGCACATCCAAGCGACCGGCTTTGGAAGTGACTTCACCTTTGGAGGCGACACTGACTAAATTAAAACGTCCACTAGCCGCATTTAATTGCGCATGATTGAGCATTAAGTCGCCTCCAATCAATGAAAAGTCCGCTTGGGTAGCAATAGCTAAGTCACTACCTTGGACTTGAATGGGTTTAGGTACGTCTAAAAAGCCAAAAGCCGTGGGTGGAGCCACCGTTAAAATACTTTGTGATGGCACCCGGGCATCAAAACGTCCGGTGGTACCTAATCGCATATAATCTGCTGTACTGACATGAAATCCGCCTTGCACATCTAAATGCGCTGATTCACCAAAGACAATGCCAGCCGGGTTTAATAGAAAGAGTTCCGCATGGGGAATGGTCGAGCGGATCGTGCCATTAATTTGGGAAGGATTACCTCCAGTCACGCGACTAAAAATAATATTAACACTGTCTGGTCCAGAAAAAGTAGCACCTTCATGACTTTGCAGATTAAAATTTTGAAAGCTATGAAATAAATTGTCGCCAAGTTGTTGACCTAAGTTAGCCCCAATTTGAAAATCGGGACCAGGTAAGTTCAGTTGTGCACCAAGGGTACCATCCGTGATGACTTCCGCATAAAGTTGATTATTTAGAGTAAGTAGCATCAGCAAACGACTGATTTTTAACATAGATAGTTATGATTCCAATTGTTGAATTTCGGCGATAGATAGTCCGGTGATTTTAGCTATCAAAGCAATGTCGAGGTTTTCGGCTAACATAGCTCGAGCGGTGGTGAGTTTTTCCTCATAATGCCCTTCTTTGCGTCCTTTCTTGAGTCCTTCTTCACGTCCTTCCTCCTTCGCACTCTCAATCGATTCACGCTCATCCATACGATTAAGTAGAAACCGTTCATAAGCTTGACGCTCTCGTGGCGACATCTTTATGACCGCTAACTTGTCTTTGGCTTGTTGAATATGCTTAGCTTGGAATTCAGGTTTGACCTCGGAATGTTTGAGTAAATAAATCCATTCATCTAAATCCGATTGGATAATGTCCTGAAATTTCTCGACTTCGATAAGGTAGTATTCGGGAAACAGGTCTTTAGCGGTAATGAACTCTAAACCCAGAATAGCGGCTTTATTATGTTTTTTGAGTTCTAAACGAGAATGATTGTTTAAGCCATAAAACTCGGTAATACCATGAAAAACGTAGTCGGTTTCGCCTTCGCCCAGTAAAAAATATAAGATACTGACCGAAATTATCTTTTTAATTTGGTCATAATCATCGCCCAGTTGCATATGTTCAACAATAAGTTTGGAGGTACCATATAACATTCGTTCTAAATAGTGAATTTCTCGATTGCTTTGCACTTCAATAATGATTAATTCATGCCGGTCGTTTTCTACCAATAAATCGACGCGATTAAATTTATCCAAGCGATCGTCTTGATTAGACTCGCTTTCCAGTAGCGAAAGAATTCGCAGTTCTTGGCGCAGTAAAGCGGTAAGAAACCCTTCTAAAATATCAAAGTTGGCTTTATCTCGAAGCAGATATTTGATAGCCCAGTCAAAGCTGACCAACGGGCGAGTGTTCATGAAGAAATCTCCATAAAATCTGGGTTCAAATTATAACCAATTGCCAATCAACAAAAAGGGGGACCAATAAGCCGGATGTTGATATGCTGGTGTAGCAGCTAATTTTTGCTGCGCTTGTTGCAATGCCTTAGCACGAGACCACTGCGGATTGTTGAGTAAATTACGGTACAATTCTACGATTAACTGTGAGGTCGATTCGTCGTCCACGAACCATAAACTGGCTATGGCACTTTCGGCCCCGGCTTTAATCGCTACCCCGGCTAGTCCTAATGCCGCCCGCTCATCACCAACTGCAGTTTGACAGGCACTGAGGGTTAGTAAAGCCACTGGCTGTTTTCGTGTCTGACTAAAACTTAATAAACTTTGTAATTTGTCCATCGTGAGTTTATCGTCATAAGTTAGCAAAAACGTGTTGTTAGGATTACGGTCAAATTGGCCATGCGAAGCAATATGCACGATTTCGTAAGGTGTACCTTCTATCTGCTGATTGAATTTCTGTAGCACAAAAGCTTGATTAAGTAAAACGTCATGATTAGGAATAATATTTTTAATTTGATTAATTTCTTTGAGAACATTGGGTAAAGCGGCAAAACCTTGTACTGCTGCTGATAGTCCATTGAGTGATATTCTGAGGTTCGCTCGGTTGAATGGTTGGGGATTGGTTAAGTTTAAACCTGGCGTAACCGCTAAGGCTAACTGGTGAATTAAGAATTTCTTGTCACGCGCATTATACAAAGCCGCAAAAGGAATCGTCCGCAAAATACCATCTGGCACCACCACTAAGGTTTGAATATGATGTTGGGTTAATTCGGCTTCGAGCGGAACGATAAGCCATTCGTACAGTTGTTTGGCTTGTTTAATAAAGCGACTGGTAACACTTAATTGTAAATTAAAACGAAATTCATTAACAGTTGTTGTTAAAATATCTGCATCAACGGGTACTATCATTTGCTGAGTGCCGCTAACGGTGGTGAACAATAACTCTAAGCGATTGGGTAAAATAATAGGATAAAGGACTGCCGTCTGTTGGTCTAAGCGTTCTTCTAAAGCTGTTGCTTGATTTTCCGTACCACTGGCTACAACACATTCATTTTTAAAATATTCTTGTAACTCCATGGTTTTCAGTAATTCGAGGCTGTCTCGCGTTTGTTTTAATATCTTAGTTTTGAATTCATTAGTGACTTTATTAGCGGTTTCCTGAGTAGTTCGCGCTTGTTTTAACAGCGTAGTTTTGACTTGAGTGGTTTCCTGAACAGCTTGTTGCAACAGTACATCAGCTAGTCCCAAATAAATTGGCCGAATCCGTTCAGCAAACAATTCAGATGTATCTCGCTGTCCGATGAATAATCGCGTTCTAATAGGGTGTAAATGTTCGAGTGCTTGACGATAGCTCGCTGCCGCTGCTGACAATTGTCCTTGAGCTTGTAATAAACGTGCTTGCTGACCTTCCCACAGATATAAAACATCTGGAATCGCTTGTGCAAAAAAGATAGCTTGTTGAGTTAAGTGTTGCGCCTCTGAATAACGTTGTTGGCGTTCGTAGACTTCGCCTAACAGACCTTTAGCGTACGATAATGACCGGTTATTTTGTTGTTGTTCAGCCAATTGGCGTGCTGCATCTAAAATTTGAGAAGCTGTAAATAAGGCCTGAGCTGTAAGCAAGGTCTGAGGAAATTGTTTTTGGATATGCAGAGCCAACTGTGCTAAACCGAGTAAAATATAAGTTTTACCCTGACTCGGTGTTAATTTTTGCGCTGCTGACCAAGCGGTTTCCAAAGTAGCTAAACTAGCTGGTGGGTTTTTGAGTTGCAGTTGAACTAAACCTAGATTGTTTAATACTTCAATATGCAAAGATGAGTCACCGGCATGCGCTGCCAACTCAATGGCTTCTAAATACAGCGTGATAGCCGCTGAGTAATCTTCAAGAATGTATAAAGCATTACCTAGATTATTCAAGACATGTGCTAATACTAGCGGTGAACCGAGACGACGCGCTAGCGGTAGAATCTGTTCTAGGTGACTAGCCGCTTCATCTGGTTGTTGCATGGCTAATAAAACATCACTTAACTGGCTAGTTAACAATACTTTGTTTTCGGGAGTAATGAATTGAGCACGAGACAAAGCCTCTTGAAGGATTTTATACGCCTGAGCATAATTGCCTATCGTTTGGTAGGTAGTTGCCAACTGAATTGACCGGTCGATAAATTTAGGATGGTTCACCTTAGTTTGCTGACGGGTTGCTTCCAACTCCGCAGTAGTAGTGGATTTAGCAAAATCAGTTGATTGGAAAGTGGTTGGAAATTGTGGTGATAAAATAGCAGCAATAACTGGGATCGGAGTTGAAATAACGATACCCAATAATATCGTTCGCCAAAGAATCCAATACTGGGAAAATTGAAAGGTGAACATATTTTGTTTTCTCCAAAAAAAGTTGGACTTTTATATTTAAATAGTACTTAAATATTAAATTTATTTTAAAAAATGATAATGAACAAAATTAACAAGAATATTCTAGAGTATTTAGCTTTTTTAGTTTAAATGTAACTACCTACCCGGCACATCAATGCCATTGAGTTATCAGATTAGACTCGTCTTTTTACACAGTAACCTAACAAAACCGGGCATAAAATATTGGGTTACGCCGATTAGCTATACTACTCATCAAGTGTCGGTTTTATCGTCTAGATTCCACTTAATGTTTTCGGTGTGTTATTAACGCACCCTACACGAGCTATTTTATCTCTTGCTTATATTCTTTCAGGGTGTGCTCCTATAATGAACGAATACCAATTTTATTGATATGGTTTTTAAGGTAACAAAAGGGGGTATTTTTAGATTTAAAAGCATTGATAAAATTAATCTGTATAACGTGTTTACGTACATCTGCAAAACGGCCGGCATGATAAAGGTGATTGTAATTCATGAGTGTTAATAATTTCGCTTCAATAGAGTTGTATCACGTTAAAAACCAATCAATTAGCTAAGTAAAAATTCCATAGTCCAGCACAGACACCAATTATTTCATCATATAAATCAATTGTATGAAATCTAATTTTATTGACAAGTGTTCT
>JAAUSR010000154.1 GCA_012032555.1 Thioploca sp. | reverse complement strand
CCTCAATTGAACCCGATTGAACCTAAATGGGCTCAAGCCAAAGCGATTCGCAAACAAAAACATTGTTCTATTTCCGAACTTTTCACTCTCTATGCAATTTAATCATTTTATACTAGTTTAGCTATAACGCCTCATTTCTCGATCTATTGGCACCTGAGTTTGAAAATACAACCTCATCCAATCCGCTTAATGGAACTTCCATGGCAACAGCTTATGTTTCGGGTGCTTGGGCGGTTTTAAAGCAAGCGGAACTTAGTGGAACAGTTGATCACATTAACCAAACCTTAAAAGATACTGGTAAGCCTATACCAAGTGCGACTGCAAAAAGAATACAAGTTGACGCAGCGCTAGCTAAATTGCTTTGCCCAAACAATAACACAATTTGCGTCATTGGGAAGGGTAAAGTTAAGAGTATTGGGAGTGCTGTTAATTCTGTTTGTAGTAATTCAACTGATACTGGGACTACTATTTGCCCGTTAAATACGGGAGTAAAAACTCTAGTTGCTATTCCTGATACAAACTACACCCTTGCAGGTTGGGGGGGGAGAAAATTGTAGTAGTAAAAGCAATGTCAATGTAACATCAAGTACTCGATGTATTGCTCGCTTTAAAAAAATACCAACAACACTTGCTAATTGGCAAGAGTATCCTTGTTTTGAGACGCCAACAATTCAGACAACAGTAGCAAGTGGTAATTGGACAAATTCCAGTAGCTGGAAAGTCATCAATAGTTCATCTACTCGCTCTCCTAATAGCGACGATGTCGTCCTAGTTAAAAATGGACACACAAGAAATGTTAACGGGAATATTAAGACTAAAGCGCTTTGTAACTATGGTATATTAACCGGGGATACTAATGATTTGGTTATAGAAGCACGTGGTGGCATCAAAAACGTTGGAATTATTCAAGGAGCAAGTGCTAAGAATGCTAAGAATGTAACTTTGAGAACAGCTAACGTTACTGGTTATGCCAAAGACGGCGCTACTTGGTGGCACACATGGGATACTGATACAAACGTACCTGGTCCTATTGACAATGAAGGGACAATTCGAGGTGATAATGAAAGTACTATTGGCGGTAATGTCATTGTGTTAGGGCGTAATGTTACTAATTACAGTCGTATCACTGGTGGTAATGGCTCTACTAAGGGTGGTTTAGTGCAAGTTTTTGGTCGCTTTGGTGGAAGTCAGTGGGGTACAAGTGGCAATTTAATCAGCACCGGAAGTATAGTTGCTGGAAACGGAACTGGTACTAGTGGCAACGGTGGTAACCTTTGGTTAGTTGGTTTGCCTAATGTTTATCTAGGTGCTAATCAACAGTCTATGGGTTCATGTATACCATCTTGCCCCTCTATAGCTGTATCAAATCATAGTGGCGGAACCGGTGGTTCAGGTGGAACCGCTGGTTGGGTTAAAATCGAACCTGGCTTCATCGAAATCGCCCCCGGCACCGAAGTCAAAGGCGGAGACATTACCATTTTCGGTGGTGACGATTGGACTCTAAAACTTTCAGAACAAGCTAATATTGAATCCTATGGCGACATCACTTTAGCCGTTGGTAAAAATAGCGTTGTTGATCTGACTGGAAATACCCAACGTGTTCTCAAAGCCGCTAATCAAGTAAAAATCTTTGCTGATGACGTTCGTACCAATAGCGGCGTTGCACTAGCTGATCTTCTTGAAGCCGGTAATGAAATCGTACAAGAACCGAGTAAGATTCTTTATGCAACCACCTTAGTTGGTCCTACTCAAGTCAATGGGCAACCCAGTGAAGTAATACCCATTCGCTTAACACTAATAAACAACGGTCCAGCTAAAGATACTTATACTTTAAATGTCAGTGACCTATCCGGTTGGACTTTCAGCCCGGTGACTGCGGCAGTCGAAGTTCCGGAACTCGATTCAGTAGATATGGAAATAACCGTAACTTTACCGCCTAATCTGGGCGCAGAAAACATCATTACGGTGCTGGCTACTTCACAAGCTGATCCCAGCGTTAAAGCCGTGGCACGAACTTATGCCGTGGTCGCTACCGAAGAAATGCTCAACGATCTCACCGCCAAAGAAAACAGCTTGTTAACACTGCTAAACCAAGAGTTACCGGCTGATACAACCACGGTTATCCCAGATGACAATTCCATCGATACCACTCCCAGTGACGACAGCAACAGCAGTGATAATCCCACCGTTGAAAACGACACAACTGCACCGCCACCACCTGATAATCCTTTTCCCAATACCATTTACGATCAAGCCAAAGAAAGTGGTATTTTCAATAGTGTTGAAGCTACTCTAGATTGGCTACAAGCTAATAATCTTTCCCCAGAAGATCTCACTAAAGAACAACTCGATGCACTGCCGATTACCTGGCAAGATCCAACGGCGGTTGAGCCGCTAACTCCACCAGAACCGGAGCCAGCTTTACCAGAAACCGAGCTAACCACAACTCAGTTAGATGAAATGGAACAGCTATTAGTTACCATCAATCGTAAAGACGTTCTGGAACAAGCAGAAGTAGAAAACTTGGATAAATTAAGTGAGGACTTACTCGTTATTGCTCAAATATCGCTCAGAATTATCAAGATGTCACGCAAGCGGCATTAGATCAACAGCGTATTGACCCATTAACTAATTTTGAAGCCCAACTTAAGCCAATACAAAATAAAATAACCGCGATAGCCATGCTCGCTCAAAATGCCATGGAACGGTTGCAAATTGGAGAAATGTTTTTAAGTCAAGAACTGGTTAATAACCTAAGTGATGAGGAATTAGCGAGTATCCTGGGAAACCAAGGATTAAAAGCGCATGCTGCCACCGGAATAATTTCCACAGAGCGTTCTCAAGCTATCAGCAACCTGGGAATTCCGGCTTTGAATCTGGACATTCTTGACTTCAGCGGTTCATGTTCACCTACCCCGATTTCTTCTTTAGATTCGGTACTCGATCTTTTCTTTCCCCAAGCTGAAGCAGCGGCGGTTCTATCATGTGTTGCAATTTGTGCCAGTCAAGGGTTTGGTGCTGCGTGTGTAAATTGTATCGTGAGTAAAGGGATAGACGTAACCAAAAAACTGAAAGATTTAATAAACGAATGGAAGCGTTGCAAAGGATTTTGGAAGTGGTTGTGTAAAACGGGAGTAATATTCAAAATTATTTTCTATATCGGTTAGTTAAGTAGGGTGGGCATTGCCCCACTGCTATTAAGTTAAGAAAAATTTCTCCCCTCCTTCTCAAGGAGGGGCCGGGGGTGGTTAAAAAAAGTTGATTTTATTCAATTCCTTAGTCACCACCCCTAACCCCCTCCTTACCAAGGAGGGGGGAATTCGGCTTAACTTAATGGCAGTGGGGCATCGCCCACCGTAATGGCTATTACATGGTTAAATAAGAGCAAAGAGAAATATGATCCCGGAATTTTTCTCGTTTCTCGTTCCCACGCTCTGCGTGGGAATGCCGGTTGACTTGCTAACAGATGCTAATTACGTTCTAGCGTTACCATATGCGTTCCCACGCTGGAGCGCGGAAACGAGTTAAACTTTACGTTCAACAATAAGTGGCGAGAAATCATTCTTACCTAACCGAAGAGGTACAAAAAATGTTTAAGACCATCAATTTAGTTATAGCAATGAGTATTGCATTACTAAACAATTTAATAATTACAGTCTCTGCCGAGACATTAGTAAATCCAACTGAATGGCTTGAGTGAGCCAATACCGGGCAAATTACCCAGGATGAAATTGCACAACTGACACCGGAAATCATTAGCAGTCTTCAGCCAGAAGATTTGCTCAAACTAAATCCGATGATATTCAGTTATTTTACCCAAAATCAACTGAGCGCACTTTCAGAAAATGCCATGCGGGGATTCACTGCCGAGGCGGTGGCTCATCTCAAGCCTGCGGCGGTGAGTGGTTTTGGGGCTAATCAATTAGCCTGGTTACCTATCGAGGCGATGTCTGGTTGGACCGGTGAGACTTTCGCAGCACTCCAACCCGAAGCCCTGAAAGGATTTACTGCTGAACAAATGCTTGAACTTAAACCCAGCATTCTGACTTGGATTACTTCACAATGGAATTATTCCGCTACGATTTTAGACTCGTTAGCAGCACCCCTACAAGTGGCTAATTTGGCAACCGTAGCTAAACTAGATGAAATGAAACAACTCTTAGTTTCAACTGCTCAGAAAGAAATTTTAGAACCAAAAGATATCACCCGTTTGAATGAAATCAGTGAAGAATTTCCTACCGCAGCACGAATTGCTAATCAAGCTTTCCGAACCGCCATCCAAGCCGCTGTAGATCACCTGAATATGGAAGCTTTAAATCAATTTGAAGCCCAAATCGAGCCGCTACAAAATCAAATCATGACGGTAGCGATGTTGGCTCAACAAACGATTCAACAATTACAAGCTGGCGAAACCTTTTTAAGTCAAGCAGTTGTTAATAACATGACCGATGAAGAACTCGCTGAAGTCCTTGGAGAAACCGGGTTAAAAGCTCATGCCCAACTGGGGATAATTACCTCCACTCGTGCTCAAACTGTTAGTAAACTCGGAATTCCAACCGTTAACCCGGATATGTTTGATTCTACTGGGAGTTCGTGTTCAGATGATTCTGCTCAGTCTTCAACTTCTTCTTGGAATTCGGTACTCGATCTCTTGTTCCCCAAAGCCCAATCGGCAGTGGTTTTAGGATGTTCTCCACTTTGTATAATTAGTTTTGATTTTTATTGTACGAATTGTTTGGTTCGGCAGCGGCAGAGATGTTGGAACAAGTATACTAGAGAATTAAGTTCTTGCCGGGGATGGTTCGCTTTTTGGTGCCGAACAGCAGCAATGGCAAGATTGACTATTTGCTTGGCTTAGCTGATTTAATGATGCCTCCCTACGCTACACTGCCATTAAGTTAAGAAAAAATTCTCCCCTCCTTATCAAGGCGGGGTCGGGGTGGTAAATAAAATTTATCTTATTCAAATTGTTAAATACCACCCCCCAACCCCTCCTTGGCAAGGAGAGGGAGAATCAGGCTTAA
>JAAUSR010000153.1 GCA_012032555.1 Thioploca sp. | reverse complement strand
ATGCCTAGGATTTTTTGATTTCGACTCTATCCCAGGTAGCCTTGCAAAAAACGCCGCCAAGCGAGTTGGAATGATAACTACCGTGCCAAATTGGTGTTTGGCAAGAAATTTTAATGCGGTGGCCCTGCCTCAAAATCAACTCCCCCACGACGATTTTTAGCTTCTATAGCAATCCTAATTCATTTGTAAAATATTAATAATAAAATGACAATTTTTTAAAATTAAACGTTCTGTTAGTTAAAAAATCAAAGAAACACTTTTTGACTTGAGCAAAGGTTTTATTCTGATAAAACTGCTTTCGTAAAAAATTTTTGCCTTGAAGCCAAACGTCTTCAATGGGATTTTGTTCCGGAGCATAGGGCGCAAAGTTAAGACACCTCACCGGCCAATCCGTGAGTCGGCGTAATCCGCTATTCAATTGAGTTAAATAGTGTTTGACTTCAGCAGAACGATGATAGCTGGCACCATCCCAAATGAGTATGAGTTGACGATTAGGATAAAAATTTCGTAAATAGTTAATAAAATCAATGGTTGATTGACTGTCCCCACTCGGATAAGCTTTTAATTGAACGGTTTGAGTGTGAACATTCAAGGCACCATAATAAGTTTGACGTTGTTTTTCATTCACAACCTCAACGGTTATGGATTGATTTTTTCGACCCCAAATATAACCGCAAACGTCTCCCCATCGTAAGTGACATTCATCCACCGTTAGTACCACGACTTGACCGGATTGGATATTTGAAGTTCGGCGCTTAATTTTATTTTTGCTTGATTTCTGGGTTGTTTCCACGAGAATCGGCTCGGCATTCGGATTTTTTTTTAGGTTTTTTCCAGCTCAAACCACCGGCATCTAATAGATCATAATAAGATTGTTTCGACTTGTAAACCACTTGATATTTCTCTTCTAAATGGTCACGTAATTGTTCAACACTAAAATGAGAATGTTGTTGCAAAAATAGAATCACCTTCTGTTTTTCTTCGTCAGATAAGTATCCGGGTTTGCCTTGATAATTGAGTAATAAGGCCCCAGCACCTTCTTTTTCATAAATAAGCTCCCATTTACTAATAAATGATGATGAAACTTGTAATAAATTCGCAATATCTTGGTATTTCATTCTTCTTTGCGACATTTTAACTGAAAGTGCTCTCTTCAGTTCTCGAGCATCTCTTGACTTATCGATAATCTGTTCCAGGGTTTGCATCTATCTTTTCCAGGTTAAGAAATTTTAGTATTTTAATAGTTTTATTTTACAAATAAAATAGGGTCGCTATAGTCTGGCGTGGTTTGAAAGGGAAAATGGGTGTCATTGGCCTCCTAGTCACCGGAATGGAATGACTAGAATTGAAAATAGGGTAAGGTTTTCTGTCAAAGTTGTGATTGCAGGAAACATCACGATTCTTATCCCAAAACTCTATGTTACCATCGGGAAGATAAATTTCCGTAATCGCCTCTTCCCAATCTTTCTTTCTCTGTTTGAACCATCCATCTTTTATCGGCAACGGTAGAATCTTTTGCTCTGTTCTCAACAACTTTGCTGGAATTTGGCAGTTTTTCTCTACATTTGCTTTGCCATGCTCAGCGGCATTATCTAAACAATGAAATAGTTCTTCATCGGATCGTTTTGAAGCCCAGTAAGCTCCGTTTGCCCAGCTACCGCCACTAACGGAGGAAATGTAATCGATTCTGTTTAGTAAGGTGCCTTGAGCAAACGGTACTTTACTTAAACCAGACAGTAAGCCCAGTTGAAAATCGGCAGAACGTTGTCCACCGCCAGAGAGGGCAAGACCTATTAGGTTTTCTGGACGTTGCCCACTTGATTTAAAACCATAGAGATCTCTCCGCTGCTGGATTTTTTAAATTCGTGAGCGAAGTAATGCGCGGGGTTGTTAAAGCGTTCATCAGGTTGTTCAACTAAGTAGAAATCTGCGGGTTGAACGGGAAGGTCTTTGATTGATATTTCTTTGTCAAAAAACCTATTTTTTCCTAAGGGTGTATTGTTTGTGTTTATTGACGTTGAAGGTTTAAATCTTAGCTACCTGATTTTGAACATAATACTGCGTAAGGCGGATAAATATAATATTATCTGCTGTCATGAAACTAATGTATTCTACTCGTTACTTAGCGCGTAAGTTGGACTGGTGAAGAAAGTCGAACAAAATATTAACAGAACCATAAATGTTGGAGTTCGCAGGTTCAATCCAACCTAAGCGTGCTAATCTACATGGCCTTGTTGGCCCATAATAAATTGAGGTCATACATCTTAAATTGGCTATCAACAGTTAGTAAGGTAAAGTTCTCTAATTGTGCCTGTGCAATCAATATGCGATCAAATGGATCACGGTGATGAGCCGGCAACGTGCTAGCACGCAGAACATGAGAAAATTCGATAGGCAAAATAGTAATAGCCATGTTTGGCGGATATAAACGATGACTAAAATAAACTTCTGGAATTTCTGGCAGAGGCAATTTGCCTAATTCATACTTGATAGCTATTTCCCACACTGAAGCCACCGAGAAATATAACGCTTGGTGACGGTCTTCCAACAGTTCACGCACTGATTGACTCAATTTATCTGGGTTTTGGTGCATCCATAACCAAACATAGGTGTCAAGCAAAAACTCACTGGCCATAGAAAGCGGTTTCGATTTCTAAGTCCGGCAGATCGAAGTTGTCAGGTACTTCAAACCGGCCTTTATCTAACCCTAAAGGGCGTTTAGTTGAGCGGTTGATTGTACGTTGTTGGTGAATAAATTCACGTAAAGCCAGTTGAATAATTTCGCTCGAGTTATTGGTTGGTGCATAACGTGCCGCTTCCATCAATAGTTGGTCATCTAGTAGGATAGTTGTTTGCATCTAATTGATTCCTTTTTTAAATAAATGGGGATGAATAGAATAGTTCAATACCTTGTTAGAGAAAGAATAGAGATGATGGCGCAACCAGATGTACCTTATTCGCCTTACGAATTGGGTAGAATCGGTAAGAGCTATACACTACCGGGCTGGTAAAGTGAATAAGGCAAAGCGGCTATCCGCCATCATAAAATCTTTCCATCCGACGAAAGTAATAAGCTGGTTTGAGGCACGAAACCCAGCCTACCGTGCACTGCCATTAAGTTAAGGTTCAAAAGCAATGTTTCCGTTGAGTACGATGATAATGTAATAAATGTCGAGCCGTCCTCTTGTTTCGAGGCGTATGCGGTTTTTTTTGTTTAAAGTGGGATTGGTTAAAAATAAAGCTCGTAACTTCTTTAATACTTTAGGAATAGGTATATCACTTAACAATAAGTTTAAGGCTTCAGATTTAATGGCATGAAAAGAAACATTATGATTGACTGGTTGAGAGTTAACCCCCGTGTTTTTGGTAGCGAGAATCTGATTAGTTTCTAGAGTTAATAGAGACTCTAACCCCGTCAAATAGACGGTCGCATAAAAATCTTGGTAAAGAGATTCAACCGTTTTACCGCTGAAGTTCTCTAATTCCAAACGGGTTTTCAAGAATCCATAAAAGGTTTCAATTCCCCAACGGAGGTAATAAAGTTCTTTAAAGAGTTCATTGGGATAAATCAATTCGTCTACCAGTGAAGTGACTAATACCTCATATTCCCCAGTACGGAGTGTGACCCTGACAAAGCGCACTGAAATGGACTTCTTGTTGTTGAGCTTCAGGTTAACCACTTGGCTATCGCTTCCTTGTCCCTTAAGCATTGCTCTTGCGACTTGAAAGGAATTGGCAGAACAACGGATAACAAAATCAATGGATTCTAGTTCTTCGAGAAAACGATAAGAAGCATAGTTACGATCACATAGCATTAAATCGCCAACCTGGGTATGACCGAGATGTTTTATACCCAAATCCACTTCATAGGCTCTCGCTTGGGCAAATTCTCCAGTTAAGGCAATCCGATTTAAAACATCGTATAATACGGATACTTGAGCATAATTATGTTCTCCTTTCACCGCCTCATATTGATTACTATAGGATATCGCTCCAAAATGCTCTTGGATTTCTTGATCTTTGGGCAATCTGACTTTAGAACCGTCTATGGCCAATAATCGAAAGCCTCTATACCGTTTATAATCATCCTCTTGATAGCTTATTTTGACCATCAGGTCGTTTAAAGCTATGAAGGCGCTAGGTTTCAAGTGCGCTCTCGCTTGCGTAAAAGCACTGTTGCTGATGGTTGGTGACCCTAACCACCCAAAAAATTCATTGAGCCTTAATTGTATACTTTTCACACTTTTTTGTATTATTAATATTATTAGTCGTGGAAAGAGAAGTTTTCTCTCTCTTGTAAAGGCTCTTTCTGAGGTTCTATGCTCTTCTTTAAACGGTTTTGACTCGATCATGGTTCGACTCGCTGATACAATTTTCTCTATTTTTTCCATGCTGATACGCACTCGATTTTTCTAGGGTATTTTTTGTTATTATACCTCTCTTTCTTTCTTAACTTAATGGCAGTGGGCCTACCGTGCAGGGCCACCGCATTAAAATTTCTTGCCAAACACCAATTTGGCACGGTAGTTATCATTCCAACTCGCTTGGCGGCGTTTTTTTGCAAGGCTACCTGGGATAGAGTCGAAATCAAAAAATCCTAGGCATAGATGCCGAACCGTAGTCATGATGGCGGGGGCATTGCCGATGCGGCTGGCATCTTCACGGACAATCACATCTAAACGCCCATGTAACCGGTTTTCCACACGCCCATGCTCACGCACCGCCAGGGCAAATAGTTCGGCGTTGGCGGAAATGGAGTTGATAAAATACCTGCGCTCACGGGTTTCTTGGCCATTCTGCCAACCAATACGTTCGACTTGACCCATGCTACGTAAACCGGCCCATTTATGAGCCGCTGGCAAGGTTTCCAGATGTTCAGTAACCCAATAGCGACGTGTTTCTAAACGGCCGTGTCCTTTATCAATTTCTTCTTTAAACTCATATTTCACCCCCGTATAGCTATTTTCTTCCGCAGTCTGGAAAAATTCCACCACGGCTTCGTGCAGTGAACCTTGATGGCCTTTCAGACCCAAAACATAGTCACCACCTGGCTTTACAATTTGTGCCGCCATTGGTTTTGGGCATCCCATCGCCTCAAGAGTAACAAGGCCATTTTTCAACTCCAGTAAGGCTAACCGCTTGGGAATCGCAGTAATTTCATTAGATTTTTCCTCAATCGCTTCCTGT
>JAAUSR010000073.1 GCA_012032555.1 Thioploca sp. | reverse complement strand
GTGTAACTAAGAAGTTGAATAAAATCAACTTTTTTAACCACCCCAGCCCCTCCTTGAGAAGGAGGGGAGAAATTTTTCTTAACTTAATGGCATTGAAGCGTTGCCCACCCTACCTGGATTTTCATTTACCATAAAAAAAGCCCGACCATATTTATGATCGGGCTTTATCGTCAGCAGTATTAATTTACTGAATCGAATAATTACTTAGCAGTTGGCTTAGAAACTAAATCAACATGTGGAACTTTCTTTACGCTCCACTTCTTCGATTTTCTATCATAAGTGGAGTTAACAAAACATTTCCAATTCTCTTCGTCAACGAAGTTGTAATCCATGCGATAGTAGAAACCGGGATAACGGCTTTCTTCACGGAATTGGATGTGCTTCATGTGGGCTTCGGCAGTAATAATGCGGTGGTAGTTTTCCCAAGCACGGAGTAATTCGTGTAGGTCTTTAGCACGCATCTTGAGAGAATCTTCCTTGAGCATCTCTAATTTGTCTTCGCAGACTTTCAACATGTGCGCATTGGTTTGATACCAGGTAGCAACACCAGCGCAATATTCATCCATGATCTTTTGGAGACGGAATTGTAACATCTTGGGGGTGATGTAATTGGGATTCACGTCAATCGCAGTCGTGTAATCTTTGGATTCCAAGAAGTTACGTACTGGGCGGTAGATTTCATCTACGAGTTCTTGAACCGGGGTATCCAGTTCAGGTTTCCAATCTTTATTATCCAGCGCGAATTTCACCATTGATTTAGCAGCAATGCGACCTTCGGCGTGAGAACCAGAAGAAAATTTGTGACCAGAGGCGCCCACACCATCACCAGCAGTGAATAAACCTTTAACGGTGGTCATCGAACGATAACCCCAAGACCATTCAGCGGGGGCACCCACGTCAGTCGGTCCAGAAACCCAAATACCACAGCAACCCGAGTGCGAACCGAGTAAGTAGGGTTCAGTGGGCATTAATTCAGAGGCTTTTTTCTCTGGCTCAATGTTTTCACCGGCCCAAACACCCGCTTGACCAATACACATATCTAAGAAATCTTCCCAAGCTTCTGCTTCTAAATGCTTGATTTCTTTTGGTGTCATGGTTTCAGCCAGTTTACCTAAAGCAGTTGGCGTATCCATATAAATGGGACCACGTCCTTCTTTCATTTCATGCATCATGACGTGGTTACGTAGACAGCTTGCGGGGACAGCGGCTTGACCATAGGGAGGATATTGATCAAGTAACGATTTATTCTTAGTTAAATAATCTTCACCTAAAGCATTTGTGGCTTTGGCTTTGAAAAGTAAGAACCAGGCACCAACTGGACCATAACCATCTTTGAAACGAGCCGGTACAAAGCGGTTTTCCATCATAGTTAATTCGGCGCCAGCTTCTGCGGCCATTGAATAGGTGGAACCCGCATTCCAAACCGGGTACCAAGCACGACCGGTACCTTCACCCACTGAACGTGGACGGAATAGGTTTACGCAGCCGCCAGCCGCTAGCAAACAGGCTTTGAATTTATAAACATAAATTTTATGTTCACGAACGGAGAAGCCAATCGCACCAGCAACCCGCCCTGGATCATTTTTATCGTTAATCAACTTAACGATAAATACCCGTTCTTGAATGTTGTCTGTACCTAAAGCTTTTTTAGCGGCTTCAGCAACAATCCATTTGTAGGATTCACCGTTAATCATAATTTGCCATTTACCCGAACGGACTGGTTTCCCGCCATCTTTTAAAGGTTTCCCTTCATCTCCGGGTTGTTTCCAGATAGGCAGACCCCATTCTTCAAATAAGTGTACAGAATCATCAACGTGACGACCTAAATCATAGGCCAAGTCGTCGCGGGTAATACCCATTAAATCGTTGGCAACCATACGAGCATAATCTGCTGGATCTTGTTCACCCAGGTAAGTATTAATAGCAGATAGGCCTTGCGCAACGGCTCCGGAACGATCCATCGCCGCTTTATCAACCAATTTTACTTTCAGATTGGTACCTTCGATCCAACGCATGATTTCATATGCGCAACCGCAGCACGCCATTCCACCACCGATCATAAGAATATCGACTTCTTCTTCAATAACTTGAGGGTTACCAAATGTTGCTTCTGTCATGTTTTGTTCCTAATGTTTATGTTTAATCCAAATAAACTTGAAATCACTTATTACAACCGAATCAGTTGGCTTTTATCGCCTTTTAATGAAGTCATGGTGAAAAAGCCGGGCTTGTCAATATCAGCCATATTGGGTTTGGGTTTACCCGCATAGGGATCGATAGAGCCTTCTGGGGTGGTACGAATGGGGAATTTGAAACGCTTCATATTGCCATTACGGAATTTAATTGTCCACATAATGGAATCACTACCACGCAGCGGCTGTACAGAAGCACCTAATGGGACGATATCAGCATAGTGACGAACTTCGATAGCATTTTGGGGACAAATTTTCACACAAGAATAGCATTCCCAACATTGCTCTGGCTCTTGATTGTATGCTCTCATGGCATGGCCAGTTTCTGAACCATCTTTATCTAATTTCATGAGATCATGTGGGCAAATATACATACAAGCGGTTTTATCTTGACCCTTGCAGCCGTCACATTTATCAGTGCGTACATAAGTTGGCATAGTTAGAGTTTCCTCCTAATTGAATTACTGCTCCTGATTAAAAAACTGTTCACTGTTGCAGTAAATACAGTGGCAGTTGTTGCAAATCCATTATTACCAATAATATCTAATTCTCATCATTTTTTGTTATTATTTAAGTGCCCCTGGCTTTCGCAACGATGAAACTGGTGTTTTTTACCAATGAGGGCATTTAAATAAAGACTGATATACTAATAGATATTCCTCTCGATAGCCAAGCTTATTTATTCTTAAATACCATAAAAATAACTTATTTACAAGGTTAATTGTGTTAGATATATTTATCCATAAGGTTAAATTTTATCAAATTAAACTATTTTTTATCTAGCTAAGAAAGCCAATAATGATGAAAGCAATTTCTGACTTTAATGACAGTGAATTATGGATTATCAAAACGACTCTTCAAGAACGGTATAAACACGATATCGAAATACAACTAGCTGATAGTGAATTAAAACTTAATCCTTTAGGTTCAAATTTGACTTGGTGTCCAACCGTTTATTGGGAAGTAAAGGGAGTTAGTTTTGTTATTTTTAAAACCGCACCACAGCGTTATCGTTGTCAATTTTTTTATAGTGAACAGGCGCATTATGGTACTGGAATAGAAGAATACGATAATATTGCTGATTGTGTAACGACTTTATTGCAAGTACAAGCTGATCATGAAGCTCAAAAGGCTTTATAATGTCCAGCTACTAAAAATTAGTTTTTTATTTTCAATCTCTTGATAATAATTTTTTAAAAACTGCTTGACATCTCTACTCTTCTTGCAATAAATAATAACCTTCGTTACAACAACCAAAGGTTTATTGTTTTTGAATGATCTGCCGCTAAGTTTACTGTTTACTGCATTAGTTGGTTTACTGTTACTTTCGGGTTTTTTTTCGGCTGCGGAAACGAGTATGATGGCGATTAATCGTTATCGGTTACGTTATCTAGTAAGCCAAAAACATAAAGGTGCTCAACGGGTTAGTAAATTATTAGAACGTCCAGACCGTCTTATTAGTGTTATTTTATTAGGTAATAATTTTGTTAATATTTTGGCGTCGGCCATTGCAACCGTTATTGCGATTGAGTTGCTAGGAGATACGGGTATTGCAGTGGCAGCGACTTCACTGACTATCGTACTGCTTATTTTTGGAGAAGTCACACCCAAAACGCTAGCAGCACTTTATCCGGAAAAAGTCGCTTTTCCCGTTGCCATTATTATTAAACCGCTACTAACATTGTTGTACCCTTTAGTTTGGATAATCAATGGAATTGGTAATATCCTGCTGAAATTATTAGGTGTTTCCAACCATGGACACAGTAGAGAACGCTTAAACCAAGAAGAATTAAGGAGTTTAGTACATGAAGCTGAGGGCATGATTTCTAAACGTCATCAACAAATGTTATTAAGCATCCTCGATTTAGAAAAAGTAACTGTAGAAGATATTATGATACCCCGTCATGAAATCGTGGGTATTGATCTAAATTCCCCGCTGGATATGATTACTGAACAATTGGCCAGTTGCCAACATACTCGCTTACCTTTGTACCGAGAAAGTGTAGATAATGTGGTTGGCATAGTCCATTTACGTAAACTATTACGTTTATTTAAACAGAGTGAATTGACCAAAGAAGGTTTGGAACAAGCAGCAAGAGATCTTTATTTTGTACCGGAAGGCACACCACTAAATACACAATTACTTAATTTTCAAAGACATAAGCGGCGTATTGGTTTGGTAGTTAATGAGTATGGGGATATTCAAGGCTTAGTCACTTTAGAAGATATTTTGGAAGAAATTGTAGGTGAATTTACGACTAATCCAGATACGCTTAGCCCCGATATTCATCATCAAGAAGATAATACTTTTTTAGTGGATGCAAGTATTACTGTCAGGGAACTCAATCGAGCTATGCAATGGAATTTACCCATTAAAGGTGCCAAAACTTTAAATGGACTAATTTTAAACCATTTAGAAGTCATTCCAGAAGCCGGGACCAGTTTACTCTTAGAAGGTCATCCGATAGAGATTGTGCAAGTAACAAGTAATGCGGTTAAAATGGTCAGAATTAAACTAAATCGCCAACTTGCTCCTCAGATATAATAATCATTTGGATTTGGTACAGTTTTAATATATCAAAACCGATTAGTTATTTGACAAATTGCTATCGCTTAAATGAAATAGACTTTACTCCATATAGAAAATCGGTATGTTATTCTGGTAGTCAATCTACCAGTGAAACTTTCTTTATAACGAGCCAACAGGATGATAATAATATGAGCGAATTTCGTGAATATGTACAAGAATATATTGATATATTACAAACTTTGCTAAAAGAATATCAGAATGATGATTTGATGGTAGGAAAAGCTCAAGAAATATTTAAAGATACCCAGGATCCGCGTTGTTTGGTACTATCTCAGCGGCTAGCACAACTTAAAAAGCAAAAAGAACAAAAAGCTTCTACCCCCAACAGTGATATCCCGCTATTCAAATTTGTAGATGAACGCACTTATTAAGTATTATCTGCAAAAAGAACTCTCCACCCTAAATTAGGGTGGTGGACTAGCGGAATAATGGTTTTTTTATGTTATCGATGAAATCTAAAACTCTTCCCCTTTCAATGCAGAATTGGTTTCTTGAGTTGGGGGCGCAGTTTGGTCTGTGATGGCGGTTTCTGCTGTTGGTGATTTTTCTTCAGCAACAGCCGTCGGATTGGCTGGCAGTGAAGAATGTTCTTGAGTGGTGGTTTCAGTGGCATGAGGTATAACAATCTTAATTTTATCTCGGTTTCTTGCTAGCGTTTTTTCCCCAATGCCATAGACTTGTTCTAAGTCACTCAGCGACTTAAATAAGCCATGTTTTTCTCGATATTCAATGATAGCAGTTGCCTTCTTGGGGCCAATTCCTTCTAACTGTTGTTCCAATGTCTTCGCATCGGCCGTGTTAATATCAACCAATTGTTCTTCATTTTGGACAGCCGCCGGCTTGGCCATATTAGACTGCGCTGTTTGTGCAATTACTTCAGGAGAAATAGCAATAGCGAGTGTGAGTAGACCAAGACAACAAGTTTTTTTCAGAAAAAATTTCATAGTACCACCTACCTAACTAATCTTAATTTCAGAATTAACTATCAATACTTCGGACAGTTTTTAAAAATATACCGTTTTATCAACGAGTTGATATTTAAGCACTATCATATAAAATTAACTACTTAGAAAAAAGTGTCCGAACCATTAAACTGTAAAACTGATATTCTATTAAAATAAGTAATTACTTGCAACTATCTATTGTGTTTGTCTATTGGAAAATTAAATTTCCATTTAAATTAAATCAGTTCACTTTTACGAGCGGGATTAGCACCAGCACGCGAGCAATTAATCGCTGCGGCACGACTAGCATAATTTAAACAAGCCGTTAATTGATCAACTGATATATTCATTAACTGTGTTCGAGTTGTTAAAAGGTTTTGCTCATTAAGGTAAGCCAGAACAGCGGCTAGAAAACTATCGCCCGCTCCAACAGTATCAACAACTTGAATTGCCGGTACCGAAGCTAAAACAGCCACACTAGCACGAGTATAGGCTTTAGCACCTTGAGCACCTAAAGTGAGAATACCTAAAATCGGACCTAAATTTAACCACTGTTTTATAATCGTTTCCGGATCAGCTTTAGGGTAAAGCCAGTTTAAGTCTGCTACACTGACTCGAATAATATCAACTGATTTCAACCAATTTTCTAATCGCTGACTATAAGCGACTTTATCCGTGATGATATGGGGTCTGATATTGGGATCAAGTGAAATGAATCGATGTTTAGATTCACGTTGCATGAGTTGTTCTAAAGCTGTTGCGCCCGGTTCGAGAACGAGTGAAATCGAACCAAAATGTAACACCTTCACTTCTGAAGGAAACTGGGTTGGTAATTCGGCAATCGTCAAATTGCGATCAACCGAATCGTTGGCATAAAATGAAAATTGAGGTTCCTGATGTTGACTGGGTAAACTCACTATCCCCAGAGTGGTCAAGCCATCAGCGCGGATAATATAACGTGTATCAACCTGATTATGAATTAGGTTGTTGATAAGCATCTCGCCAAAAAAATCCGTTGATATTTTACCTAAAAAACCGACCGGTGTTTCTAATCGACCTAATGCAATAGCGATATTGTAAGGTGAACCACCAGGATAGGGGCGATATCCTTCTCCCAGGGGTACTAAATCAATTAGTGCTTCTCCACAAGATAAAATCATGTTGTTGCTCCACTTTAATTTAAATTTAAGAAATTTTAAAAAAAATCTTAAAGTAAACTTACATTTTGATATTTAAATAATTATGATTTTTTTAGAATAGTACGAGCCCAGTACCTACGAGTAAAAATTAGAGAAAACCCGCAAAAATTTAAGAAACACGACTAATATTATGCCCCAGCAATGATAATAGTTTTAACTCAAGAGGGGTTAAATGGCGATATTTGTTGATTATATCCATTCTTACAACTCATCGATTGTTAAAACCAGCATGGGTTTGTAGGAACTACCCTTTAGTTATCATTTAATTGAGTAGATAAATTATCTAATGCACTAGGGCGCGTAGCCGCTAGTGTTTGTACCCGTTTTTGTACCGCCGGTTGGTTAAAATTGACTTGCTGATTCTGAGCTAGTCGTAAAGCCTGTTGATAGTAATTGAGTGCGGCACCGGTTTGATTGAGTTGATCTAAACTAATGGCTAAATTATAAGCATAATCAGCTTGACTGTTCTCATAACGATAAGCATCAAAATAAGCTTGTTGGGCTTGTGCCCACCGTCCTTGATTAGCATAAAGATTACCTAAACTAAAATAAATATAGGCAGATTGTGGACTCTTTTCTAATAATAATTTTAATTGACTTTCACTGTTGGCCGGTTGGTAGTTTAATGTATTGATTAAACCCACTTGAGCATGCGGATCTTGCGGATAAAATTGTAGCACCTGCTGATAATATTGCCGAGCTAAAGAGATATTACCATGACGAATGGCTAAGGCGGCAAAACCTAATAACGCATCTCGGTTATTGGGCTCCTGTTGCAAGATTCGATGATAGGCATCATAAGCTGATTTTTCATTACCTTGGTGAAAACTTTTATAAGCTGACGACAACTCATTATTCATTTGTTCAGTTAGATTTTTATGTAAAGTTGGCATCTGCGTCGGTTCAGTGGTAGCAGCTGTTGGTTCTGGTGGTATTGGAACCGTGGTATTTGGCTGATTCTTTTCTGGTAAACGCGTTTTTGCCGTTGAGGGTGAGTCAGTGGCAGTCGGTAAAGAAGTTGCAGTGACTTTAGTCGATTGTTGTTCGGTGGCTATCTGAGTCATTTTTACGGAAAATTGTTTAGCAACTTCGTCCGCAATGAGCTGGGTCATTGCTGTTCTTATAGTGGTATTGGCTAATAAATTATCAACTGAGATCGTGCTTTGATCACGAGAAGGCTTGTCTTCTTTAACCGCTTTAACCTGATTAATTGGCGCTGAAGCGGGAATGATATTTGACTGTTCAATGGGCGGATGAGTCGCCTCAGGGAGTTCTGGGGAAATAGGGGGTTGAGTTTGAGCTACTATTGGCTGATGATGAAATTTCGTTGAATTCGGTGGTATTTCAGTAGAATCAGTCGCCACCGGAGGCGTTGATAAGGAAGTCGTTTTTAACCGCTGATTTAATTGACCAAATTTTAGGGATGAAGGCTGAATTAGTGACGATTGAGTATAATAATAATAGCTCCCTCCCATTCCTATCAATAACACTGCCAATAGTCCGCTTAACCACACCGTTCGTTTAGAATTAGCCGTAGCTGAAGTCTGTGCTGCTAGAATGTGTTGCGCTATTTGATGATCATCGGCTTGGGTCGGTGGTGTAGTTGGTATCGCCGGTTCAGTTTGAGTAACTTGTTCTATTCGGAAGAGTTCTTGCTCGATTTCCGTTTCTGCTTGGGTACTGATCTCGGCTTCTAAATCAATTGTGGTGGTGTCTGATTTGGATTTATTAGAAAGCGGTAATGATAAAAACCAATTCTTCGCTTGATGGGGAAAGGAAGCTAACGGAATTGCAGGAATTGATTCTGATAGCGCTTGAGGAATTTCTGGGTCAGTTTTTTGGGGTTCTGCTAATTGTTGTTCCGGAGTACTTTCAGCAATCGTTATTTTCTCTAGGGTTTCTTCAGCAGACTGAGTTGGCACCAATTCAAGATCATTGTAAGCTGTGAATTCATCAAATGGCGTTATCTCTAGGGGTGCCGATTCTTCAGTACTAGCTGTTTCCAATTCTTGCAAATCTTGTTGAAATTCAGGAAGAAATTCATCATCCCATGAATGTTTTGATTCTGCTTCCAGCGAAGCGGACTGAAACTCAGATAAGAAAGGCTCATTTGTTTCGGTTATTAAAGAAAAATTATCCTTATCTTCAGACTCTTCAGCAATCGGTGTTATTTCGGTTAAGGTAGCGGTAGATAGGGTTTCATCGTCAGTCACCTCAATTAGAAATAATTCTTCTTCCGCATCAATAATAAGTGACTCTTCAACTGCGTTGGACACAAGCGAATTCTTAGCTTCGATAGCCGAATCTTGATTTTCACTTGATGAATCTGAGCGTGTATTCAAACCGGCAGTGGCAACGACTTGTTTTTTCTTAGCTTCATCGGCTTTTTTCAAAGCATCCATGAGTAAGCTCATGAGAAGATTCCTTAAAACGAATAAATCAAATAGAATCAATGAGTGATTTTCAATCAACTATTTAAAGCAACTGAAAGATAAATACAGTTCATTTTATAAGCATAGCAAACAGTTAGCACCGAGTTATAGAATTATTTTTTTAACGATTGGAAATATCTTTATGAGAATAATATTGTAATAAAGCATGAGCTAATTCCTTCTCACGAATCGGCTTACTTAAATAGTCATCCATACCCGCTGCTAAACAAATTTCTCGATCACCTTGCATCGCGTTAGCAGTCATGGCAATAATCCAGGGACGTTGCTTATCTGAATATTCCTGAACAATCTGGCGGGTGGTGGTAAGTCCATCCATTTCTGGCATTTGGATATCCATAAAAATAATATCATAAAGATGGTGTTGCAAGGCGGTTAATACTTCCAAGCCATTACTAACCACATCAACAACCTCATGACCGAGTTTTTTAAGGAGTAATAAGGCTACCTTTTGATTGACTAGATTATCTTCTGCTAACAAAATCTTCAATGAGTTGGATTTTAAGCCGATTGGTGGTAGTGAGGGATTTGTCTCTACGCTCGGTGGTAAAGGCGTAGTATGGGCAGGAGAGGTGAAAAGTTCGGTTAATACTTCATAAAGTTTAATCGGTTTAATCGGTTTAGACAGGCAAGCAACAATATTCGGTTGACTTTGCTGAATCGGATAAATCGGTACTAATAAAATCAAGGGCAATCTTTTTTTTTGGAATTTAGTCATCTTCTCAAGCAAAATCAGATCTTGATTACCTGGTGAGGACATTTCCACAATAATGACATCCCATTGGGGATTTTGACGTAAAGCACCAAACACTTCAAGTAAAGTCGTGGCAATTTGTGATTTCATTCCCCAGCGTTTAGTTTGTTGTCTTAATAACATACAGTTAGTCTTATTAGGACTACTAATCAGTAAGCGTTTATTAAGTAAATGAGGATGTTTACGAGTTAAATGAGCGTAGCGCTCGCTATAGCCGGCTTGAGTAACAATGGTGACATGAAAAGTCGAACCGATACCCACCTCACTCTCAACCCAAATTTGTCCACCCATCATCTGACTCAGACGTTGACTAATGACTAATCCCAGTCCGGTTCCACCATACTTACGCGTGATGGAAGCATCGACTTGACTAAATGATTGGAAAATTGTACTAATTCGATCAGCCGGAATGCCAATACCAGTATCTTTGACCGCGAAATGTAATTCATATTCAGTGTAATTAGTCGATTTCTCGCTGGGATCATTTTCTTCTGCGGATAACGGATAAGCGGATACTGATACGACGACTTCGCCACTGTTAGGCGTAAATTTGACCGCATTACTCAATAAGTTTCCTAATACTTGTCGCAATCGCGTGATGTCACTGACTACGATTTGCGGGGTATCATTGGCGATTAAATAAGCTAAATTAATTTGTTTTTGAGCGGCAGTGGGTGCTAATAAATCGAGCGATTCTTCTACACATTGGCGTAGATCAATCGGCTGATTATCGAGATCCAATTTACCGGCTTCAATTTTAGAGAAATCTAGAATATCATTGACCAACGCCAAAAGTACTTCGCCACTGGTTCGAATCGTATCGACATAATCCTGCTGCATAGAAGTCAGCGGCGTATCTAATAGCAAACTCGTCATGCCGATAATTCCATTTAAGGGGGTACGAATCTCATGACTCATATTGGCGAGAAACTGTGATTTCGCCCGAGAAGCCTCCTCCGCAATTTCTCGAGCGGTCAGTAATTGACTTTCAATCGCATCGGCATGCTCAGTGGTTGTTTCCAGCATGATTTCTAGATTAGCTTTATCACTTCTAAGCGTCTCTAGCATTTGCTGCAATTGTTCTATTTCTAAAAGAAGTTGTTCTTTAGTTGGTTTTTTGATTGGCATGACGATCATCTATTTTAATGGATCGGTTTATTCCCATTTGATAATTTAGCTAATAACAGTATTATGATCTTTTCCTCTCTCCGGATTGAATTCAATTCTATTGGCTTCGCTTAAGGTGATAACTGATAACGGATATGAATTTCCCCGATAAACTTTATCAACGTCACGCTTGGCGGTGGCATACTCTCTTACCGTGGTTAATCTTTTTTATGACGATGGTGATAACGCTAGGGATATGGCATACGTTCAGATACACAATTTATCAAAGTTATTATGTGCAATTTGAAGAGCGAATAGCACAAATCAAGACCACACTTTCTCATCGTTTTTATGCCTATGAACAAATGTTACGTGGAGTCGAATCTTTATTTGCAGCTGTTCCAATGCCGACTTATCCAGTTTGGTATAACTATGTTAGCACTCTCCAGCAACCAGATTATTATCCTCAGTTCACCAGCATTTTCTTTGCTAAATATAGATTAGACTCGGAAAAAGATAAATATATTACTCAGACCCAAACGTCCAGCGTTTCTCATTATACAATTCAACCGGCCGGAAAACGTCCTGAATATTTACCCATTGTTTACCAAAAATCATTCACTCCCATTTACCTAAAAAATGGCTTTGATTTACTCACTGATCCTAACCATCGTGTAGCTATAGAACGTGCTCGTGATACCACTTTGCCAAGTCTTACTAAACAAATACAATGGCTTGTTCCTAATCAACCAGAAAAAACGACCGGTTTTTTTCTTTATCTGCCGCTATATTATCAACGGCATACTACTTTTGATACCGTTACCGCTCGTCGAGCCAATTTCTTAGGCGTAGTACTGATTGCTTTCAGTTTAGATGAATTGACTCATGATAGTTTGAATCGCTATGCCGATATCGCTTTTACGATTCAGGATAGTGAACTGCAGCACTTAAAAAATCAAATCAATGACAATCGAGTTGCCTACAATCCACTTCATCCCTATTTTTCCAAAGTGGTTTTTTTAGAAATGGGTGGTCAATTGTGGCAAATTCGCTTAACTACCTTGCCCCATTTTAATATTCCAGCTTATTACCAAATTCAATATGGTGTACTCATCATTGGTCTAATAATCAGTTTGTTATTAGCGGGTATGACTTGGTCATTTATAAAAACACGTCGAATGAATAACCGCTTACGAACAGAAATTAATAAAAGAATCCACCTGGAAAAAGATTACGTAATCGAGAAAAGCTACTGCGTTTAGTTATAGACAGTATTCCACAATTTATTTTCTGGAAAGATCTTAATCAAGTTTACTTAGGTTGTAATCAACGTTTTGCCACCTTAACCGGTGCTAGTTTCCCGGCACAAATTATTGGTAAAACTGATAGTGAAATCAGTTATCCAGTGCAAAATTATCTAAATTTTCATTCAGTTATTCAACAAGTGTTAACAGAGGATGTACCGGAATATCACACCATCGAAATTTTACAACGGGAAGGTAAGGTATCTCAATGGTTAGATATTAATTTGATTCCTTTGCAAGATTGTGATAGTCAAACGATGGGTATTTTAGTAACGTTTACGGATATTACTGAACAAAAATTAGCAGAACAAGCGCTGAAACAAGCACATCTCGAATTGCATCAATTCAAAACGACTTTGGATATGGCGCTAGAGGGGGTATTTATTCGTGAAGCCGACACCTTAAAGCTTTCTTATGTTAATCAGGGCATAACGAAACTATTGGGCTATACGGAAACGGAGTTATTGCAAACCATACCGGCGGTTTTTAATCTAGAAATAGCTGAGCCATCGTTATCGACCTCACTTGATTCTTTACGTAATGGTTCACAACAAACCCTTACCTTTGAAACAATACGCCAACATCAAAATGGGACTGTGATTCCCATAGAAATTTCTTTGCAATACATTGAAGTACCTGAACAAATGAGCCGGTTTATTGGTATTGTCCGTGATATTACGGAACGCAAACACGCTCAGGCTTTATTACAACAAGCTATCGACACAGTAGCACAAATTAATATTGAACTAAGCCAGTTTAAAATGACTTTAGACATGACCTTAGATATCGTATTAATGCGGGATGCTAACACCTTAAAATTTACTTATGCTAATCAAGGTGCAGTTAAGCAACTCGGTTACACTCAGGCAGAATTATTACAACTCATGCCAGTACAATTAACACCCGAATTTACCCCGGATAGTTTACGAGAATGGCTTGCTCCACTGGTAACGGGTGCTCAATCGTCTATGACTTTTGAAACTGTTGCGCAACATAAAGCCGGACACCTGATTTTGGTTGAAATTTTTGTTCAATATATTAAAGTTCCAGGGGTTAATCGATTCATCTCCATTGCTCGTGATATTACTGAACGTAAACAGGCAGAAATCGCGTTATTAAGAGCCAAAAAATTAGCAGAAAGTGCTAAATTAGAAGCGGATATTGCTAATCAGGCTAAAAGTACTTTTCTAGCTAATATGAGCCACGAATTGCGCACACCGCTCAATAGTATCTTAGGTTATACGCAAATTCTAAGTCGTGACCCACAATTGACGGCTAAACAACGAGAAGGAATTAATATTATTCAACGAAGTGGTGATTACCTCTTAACTCTGATTAACGACATTTTAGACTTGGCTAAAATTGAAGCGGGTAAGATTGAACTGTTGCCGACAGATTTCAATTTTATTCATTTTATTCAGAGTATTACTGATTTATTTTCGTTACGAGCACAACAAAAAGGCATTTCTTTTCATTATGAAGCACTTTCCCATCTACCTAAAGGGATTCAGGCCGATGAAAAACGGTTACGTCAAATTTTAATTAATTTATTAGGTAACGCCATTAAATTTACTGAAAAGGGGGAGTGACTTTAAAAATCGGTTATCATAACCAAAGAATTCGCTTTCAGATTGAAGATACTGGAATTGGAATTGCCTCTGAGGAATTGGATAAAATCTTTATACCTTTCCAGCAAGTTGGTGATCCACATTATTGGGCACAAGGAACCGGTTTAGGTTTAACTATCACTAAAAATCTAATTGAAATCATGGGTGGGAAGTTAGCGGTTGAAAGTGCTTCTAAGCGCGGGAGCACCTTTTGGTTTGCTTTAGATTTACCGGATGTTTCTAATTTGATGAAGCCGGAACCCGATGAACTTCCCGTGATTATCGGTTATGAAGGAACCGCACGTCAGATTTTAGTCGTTGATGACAAATGGGAAAACCGTTCTGTCATTATCAATCTGTTAACCCCGCTGGGTTTTGAAATCATTGAAGCCAACCATGGTCAAGAAGGTTTAACTCAAGCACAAACACGGCTACCCGATTTAATCATAACGGACTTAGTTATGCCGGTATTAGATGGTTTTGAACTGACCAGACAAATCAAAAAAATACCACAACTAAAAACTACACCCATTATTGTCGTATCAGCAAGTGTTTTTGAAACTGATCAACAACAAAGTTTTAAAGCTGGTTGTGATGAGTTTCTAGCTAAACCCATTCGAGCCGATACTTTATTAGATCGACTACAACACTATTTAAATCTACAATGGATTTATGAACCCGGTTCTTCCCCAACAACCCGCCGCGTTAATATGAAACTCGTGAATCACTCGGCTATTTTAATTACGCCACCATCAGCACAATTGATAACACTTTATGATTTAGCGATGCAAGGGGATATTAGCGGTATTATGGCAGAGATCGATAAACTAGAACAAGTTGATCAACAATGGGTATCCTTTTGTCGCCGGATTCGCCAATTAGCCCAAAACTTTGAAGAAGAAAAAATTTGTCAACAACTTGAACAATTTATGGGATGATGGTGGTACCCATGCTGAAACAAACGATGCACTGGTTCTCGATGGCGAGCTATGCCCTCAAGCACTTGCTTAGTGTGGTGCAAAAATGCTCCAACTAATTAATTAATAACGGATAACTGTTCACTGACGCTGGACAATTGTTTTTGTATTTTGTTTTCATATCGAGGGAAAGAAGTTGTAGCAATTTGTGTTTGAACTAGTTCAAGTAATTGCTCGCGACTATAACTCTCTTTCTGAAAAATGGTGTCAACATAACCATGAAGATGAGCTTGATCTTCAGTACTGAGCTTGGTGGAAGTTAATACTAGCACTGGAAGAGAACGCCATTTCGGGTTTTTTCGCAAATGAGTAACAAATTCAAAACCATCCATTTCAGGCATTAACAAGTCTAAAATAATTAAAGAAGGCTTTTTATCTTCTAGATGTTCTAATGCAACTTTGCCATTTTCTGCTTTGAAAACCCGCCAACCTTCATTTTTAAGCATGGTTGCCATGAGCTCACGAGTAATCATATCATCTTCAACAATCATAACGAGGCGTTGCGAATCATCTCCAATTCGATATTTATTTAAAACAGATGCCAATTGATCCCGTCCAACCGGTTTAACCAAATAATCGGTAGCACCCATAGCAGAACCCATATTTTTATGTTCTTCAATGGAAGTCATGATAACCGGAATATCGAACAGGACCGGATCAGCTTTTAACCGCGATAATACTCGCCAACCATCCATACTTGGCATTTGAACATCCAAAATAATGGCATCTGGACGCAGTTTATTCGCTAATTTAAGTCCTTCCTCACCCTCTCCAGTGACCGCAACGGAGTAACCTAGTTTACTCAAGTAGTTTTTAAAGAGATCACGCATAATTTTATCGTCATCAATAACTAAAATAATTTTACTCCCTTCTTTAGCGATATTGGCTTCGCTTCCAGTCGAACCTTCCTCCCTCAGCGGTTCTTCAAGGCGAACTTGAGTGGGCAGATGAACAATAAAGGTACTTCCTTGTCCAAATTCGCTAACGACACGGATTGAGCCACCCATCATTTCTGCAAATTCTTTAGTAATCGCTAAACCTAAACCGGTGCCGCCAAAGCGACGGGTAGTAGAGGCATCAACTTGAGTAAAGGGTTGAAACAGTTTATTTTGTTGTTCTAGCGTCATACCAATTCCTTCATCTCTAATATGAAAACAAATTTCTTCGGTATGACGAGTGACTTCAATATAAATACGACCATTTTCAGTAAATTTAGCGGCATTACTCAATAAATTAAATAGAATTTGCCGGGTCTTAGTCAAATCAGCATAAATATGACCTAATTTATTCGTAATATTCACTTCTAATTGATTCGATTTTTTATCGGCGAGGGGTTGAATAGTCACAACCACTTCGTTAAGCAACGTTTCAACTTCAAAAGTTTCCAAGTAAAGTTCCATTTTACCGGATTCAATTTTAGAAAGGTCAAGTATGTCATTGATAAGCCCAAGTAAATGCTTACCGGCGGCATAAATTTTCTCTAAATCGGCGACAAAATCAAGTATGCCTAAATCTTCTGCATCTTCTCTTAGCATTTCACTGTAGCCAATAATGGCATTCATTGGGGTACGCAGTTCATGACTCATATTGGCTAAAAACTGGCTTTTAGCCAAATTAGCGGCTTCCGCCATTTCTTTTGCAGTATTCAGTTCAGTGGTTCGTTCTTCAACCTTTTTCTCTAATTCATTAGCATAAGCTAATATTTCCTGATCGCGTAAAGTGATTTCCTGTTCTAGCTTTTCACGTAAGCGATATAATTCAACATGCGTTCGTACTCGTGCTAAGAGTTCTTCTTCTTGAAAAGGTTTATGCACATAGTCAACACCACCAGCCGCAAAGGCACGTAATTTATCTTCTGCATTCGCCAAAGCAGATAAAAATAACACTGGAATTGGTGCTAAACTGTTATCCATTTTCAGGCGACGGCAAGTTTCATAACCATCCCAGCCGGGCATGGCTACATCGAGTAAAATCAAATCGGGTCGTTCTTGCTTAGCTATTTCGAACGCTTTTTCACCGCTTTTCGCTAAAAACACTTGAAATCCTTCTTGCTGTAGGATTGCATTTAACAAAGCAAGATTAGTCAAGGTATCGTCTACAACTAAAATGACGGGTTTATTAAAACTCACATCGATCACCTATCAATCAATCTTTTGCTATTAGGGGCACAGGATATTATTGGAATTACTGGACAGCCTGTTGTTCTTAAAGAGAAATTTTTTTAATGGCATGACTTTATATTAACAATGATTTTTTAGTCAATTCATTAAAATTTTGTAACCAAGTTTCGACTTGTTTTCTGAAGCTTTCTTGTTCTTGTGGTGTGATACCTTGTGGATCAAAACGGTAACGTTGGTGTAACTCTAACAAAGTTTGTAAGTGAGCCGGTGATAATAGGGGCGCTTGAATTCGCTTAAACCAAGTTGTTATCGTTTCTCCAGGCAAGTGTATATAACCAACTGTTTGTAATCGTTCTATTATTTGGTAAAAAGGCGAATCGGCACCGGGGTTAATCGTTGGATTGCCTAAAGCAACGGTCTCTGGTCGGGAACGTGCTATTTTTTGCCTGGAATAGAGCCGCCATATTAATATTAAACTCAAGGGCAGAATTAACCAAATCAACCCCTCAGAAGTCCCTTCTGACTCACGCCAGCGCCATTGAAAAAATTGATAAGTTAGCCAGGAACCAAAATCATAAAGGGGTTGCCACCAATTAGCTTGTTCTGCTTCTAAATCCAACCATCCACTCGGGGTCGTATCAATTTCCACCCAACGTCCAGCAAGATAAGCTAAAGCCCAAGCATGAGCATGACGTTTACGCACCACATAGACATTTTCAAGTTCACTAAACTCTTCAACGACATAGCCCGCCGCATAACGCGACGGAATTCCGGCAGCACGTAATAGTAACACTGTTGCTGTTGCAAAATATTCACAATGACCGGCACGACTCTGGTATAAAAAGTACTCTAATGGTTGGATATCATTTCCAATTGACGTTGTTAATTGTAACGAATAGTGGAAATGTTGCTTAAAAAATTGAGTTAAAGTGAGTAGCACTTCCGATGGACGCTGCTGTGATAACCCTAATTTATTTGACAATTTTATAATATATTTTTTTTCATTATTTGGCAAATCTTGATCGAATTGAGTTGGAGGACTATCTAAAGGAGTATCTTGACTAAAGTTAGCTTGATATCTAATTAATCCCGGCCCTTGTTCGACTTTGACTGCACCAAATTGATTTTGTTGTACAATAGGAACAATTAAATGCGACACTTGGTAAGTTCCATGAGGTAAAGGCAGTATGCCATGGCCTCTAGGTAGATAAGAGGCAATTTTAACCTTTGCAGAATGAGCTGGAGAACTGGATTGCGGTAAAGCTAAAGGGGTGAATGTCCAAGTTCCTTCTTGAGTAGCCACTGTTGGGGTAAAATGTGCCGATTTAGCCCGCCAAGTCGTTTTAAAATAAGAATTATAGCTCGCTTCACGTAACCGCATTGGAACGGGTGCTTCAACTCGAAGAATAATGCGGTTGGATTGTTTAAGTTCGCCAATATCACCAATCGCGGTACTTTGTTGATAAGTGTCTCGGTCTAACCAGAGCATATTCAAGATAAATTCCTCTATTTCCGACTGTAAGCGAAACAGTCCTTGTTGGCTTAAATAAGCTACCACGATTGTCAGCATCCATACCATTCCCCAAGCCACGACGTGGTGATGGCGAGGACGTGTTACCCATAATCCCCAAGTCACTAGCAAACACATGCCGATGAAAAACCAAGCAGCACGACTGGTACTCGCTGATAGAAGAACTATTAACATATAGGGATAAGATAGATCAATACGAGTATGAGAATGAGTTTTCCCCTGAGCTTCGTAGCGGCGTAGCGATAGAAATAAGCTACTTAATTTAATCGAACCCTGGGTACTATAAATTTGGGTGGTGATTAATAAGAAAAATACGAGGGGTAACCATTTTAATAAAGTCATTAAACCATAGATAGAATCTTGACTTAACAGATATAGACTGAGGATGACTAAAGCAAAAGAAGTAAAATCAGTGACACGGTTAAAATCTTTATCGACGAGGTCCCAGCGCCAATTAACCCAACGGGCCCCTTCTAAAATCAATGCCATCGGTAGCGCCCATAAGAATAATTGGCTCTGCCACCCCCAGAATAACAACGTACAACCGAGGAGAAAAGCCGGAGGAATGTTCATAGCTTAATTAATTTTTCCGCTAATTGATCAATGGGTAACACCTGAACTTCTGGAAATTTTTGCCGATCAATTTCGAGTTCGGTTTCACTAACAACTACCACTAACAGAGAAATACCTTTATTCTTCAATGATTGTATCAACCGTTGCCGCTCATCATCCCAATTGAGTAAAACACATAGACTACCACTCAGAGAAGTGGTATGTTCCATCACTAAAGAATAAAGTTGGGTGAAAGACTGATCGGTACAAGCTTCCACACAAGCTAGAATTTCTAACAATTGATCCGTTTGAGATAATCCTCGACCACTGGTAAAACCATAAGCTTGGGTACCCACTAACATCAAATCTAACAAAATTTCTTGACTACGCGGTGCACAAGCAAAAGAAGCGGCTACTGTTACCGCTGATTCAAACAATTCCCCTACCATTGGAGTCGTAAATGTATCTAGAATCAAGGCATGACGGACAAAAAATTCGTCTTGAAATTCTTTGACAATCGGTTTACCGATTTTTGCCCAACTTTTCCAATGAATATGACGTAATGGATCACCAGGACGATATTCGCGTAACCCCACAAATTCTTCGGCTTCTCCCACTGACATGGCTAATTGAACCCCACCACGTTGATATCTTCGGGAACCAGACAGAAAAATGGGGGATACCGGATAACGTTTGGGTAAAACTAATAACTTTTCTGGAAGCGGCAAAGTGTATAACGTATTAAATAATCCTAATGGATCAGAACGAGCAAAGCCCATACCAGTGAATTGGATATATCCTCTCCGCAAGGGGGTGAGACTCATTGTTATTGGTATACTTTGAATGGTTGAACGGTGGGAAGAATCAGAATGAGTTGGTGGCAAAGGTGGTAAATTTAACTCAATGCTGTCAGCACTTTTATTGAGATTCATTAACCATAACCAACGGGGGTAGCCCACATAATTATCAAACCAATTACGTTGTTCGTAACCCGGTTCTTTGGCGCGTAAAAATAATTCAAAACTCGGTTGTTGGCGTTGAATATTTTCTCGTAAGATTAAACCGCGTTGCCAGCGCGGCGTTTTGTTTTGTACCTCAACACGATAGTGTAAAATTTCACCCACGGTTGCAAATTGAGGTAACTCCCGTTGAGCAATTAAACGAATTCGCCCCCACCAACTGGTTAGAATCGCTAATAATATCAGCGCCAATAACAGAGAAAATAATTGATAAGCCCAAGTTTGTCGAGTATCAATTCCAAAACCCCAGATGCAATTAATCCGCCTAATACTAATTGCCCGGCTTTAGTAAACCGTTGTCGTATCCAATTATCTAAGGCAAATACCAACCGAAAATTACGAAATAAAACCCGTCTAAGCATTTTTTATTTAAAAAGGTACTGGAATCTGACGTAAAATATCAACTACCACGGCTTTATCGCTAACGCCACTAAATCGAGCTTGCGAATCAATTTTAAGACGATGAGCTATCACCGGAACCGCAATTTCTTGAATATGTTCTGGTGTAACAAATTCCATACCATCAAACAAAGCTAATGCCTGTGCTGTTTTCATCAAAGTGAGTGAAGCACGTGGACTGGCGCCAATTTGGACACCGGTAGCATGACGAGTCGCTCTAACCAAATCAACAATATAGCGTTTTAATTCGGCACTAATGCGTATATCCTGAGCCGATTTTCTTAACGTATAAATATCTTCTCTACTCGCACAGGAGATTAAGGGTTTCGACGGCTGTTGATGATTAGACAGAATCGTAACTTCTTCTTCAGCACTGACGTAACCCAAACTGAAACGCATAGCAAAACGATCCATTTGTGCTTCGGGTAATGGATAAGTGCCATGAAATTCTAAAGGATTTTGTGTAGCAACCACGAAAAATAATTCGCCAAGAGAATATCTCGTGCCATCTAAACTCACTTGTTTTTCTCCCATAGCTTCTAATAAAGCTGACTGAGTTCGAGGAGAAGCCCGGTTAATTTCATCCGCCAATAAAATATCAGTAAAAATTGGCCCTTTATGAAAGCGAAAATTGTGTTCGTGTTGATCAAAAATAGATACACCCAAAATATCTGAAGGCAATAAATCTGGCGTAAATTGAATCCGCTGAAAATGCAGTTGTAGAGATTGGGCTAATGCTTTTGCTAAAGTAGTTTTACCGGTACCGGGTAAGTCTTCCAGTAAGATATGTCCACCGCTAGCAAAAGCGGCTAAAAGTTTCCTAATCGCATTCGTTTGACCGGTAATGACTTTTTCAAGATTAGCTACAATATTTTGGTAAATAGTAACAGGAGAACGTATATTGATATCCATATCTTTAGTTGAAATAAATAATGATGAATAAAACAGTAGATAAGTGTATTGTTTTTTTTTATTTCAGGCAAAGATGTTAAAACAAATTTTGTCAATATTTAGTTAGTTGTTATTAATAGTCAATCAATTTGATAATAACTCTTGTAATGCTTCCCAAACCTTATCAACTGATAAATCCTGATAGCACGCTGGAAAAACCATTACTGTACCTCGGTAACGACATTGCTTCTTTAAACAGGGTGCGCAAGGAAAATGGGCTTGCAAATGCCGCTGTTGGCTACCATAAGTACCGGTACGTGTTGGTTGAGTGGCACCGTATAATGTTAATGTTGGTACCGCCAAAGCGGCCGCGAGATGTGCCAGTCCGGTATCAACACCAACGACAACTTGTGCTTGTAGTAATTCACTCGCCAGATTTTGTAAATTTCCTTTAGGAATAAGACTAATTTGCCGGTGAATCGCGGCTATTCGTTGAGCACGCGCATATTCATGAGAATTACCCCAAGGCAAACGAATTTGGTAACCAGCAGCAACAACGCGTTTTGCTAAAGCCACCCAATAATCATCTGGCCAATGTTTAGTTACCCAAGTTGTACCCGGTAAAAAAATTAACATCGGTGCAGTCGTTACAGCCCGCGATTGAGATTGGAAATAGGAAGTAATTCCATAATCTGGTCGAGTTTGAGGTGAAGGATAATTCAATATAGCCGCGAATAATTGTCTTAAGCGTGTAACCACATGTTGATTTTTCAAAATGGGATAACGTTGTTGATAAACTAAACTCGCTAGAGCTTCTCGTGCCGAATGATAATCAAAACCACAACGTTGACCATTAGCAAAATAGCTTAAAAAAGCACTTTTTAGTAACCCTTGGGCGTCAATAACACAATCATACTGCTGTTGAGTTAATTGCTGAATAAATTGATGCCAGGTTCCATTCGACCAAGTTTGCCAAGGTTGCTTACGCCACTTTCTCAATGCGACCGGAATAACTCGCTTAACTGTAGGATGCCAACGAGGAATCTCAGCAAAAGGTTCCTCTACCACCCAATCACATCGTAAATGCGGAATTTGTTTTTGAGCATCAGTCAACGCCGGTAAGGTGTGAATGACATCACCCAATGAAGACGTTTTTATAAGCAGGATGTGCATGTCTTATCTTTTATTAATTCACTTAGGGCACAGCATTTCAAATAAAATTAAACGGATTCTCAGCAGATATATAGCGTCCGAAGGACTTCAAGCGAGGCGAGATAGAATAAATTTGGGTCATCTTTTAATCCGGTTAATCTGGTTCAAAAGTTATAATTAAGAGCAAATGTCCTATTTAGGACTATACTTTAACCATGCAGATCTTTAAAATCAATTCAACGTTTTTGCCATTTGTAGGAATAACTGAATAAAATGAATCGTAAATCCACCACTATACTGGCTTCTCCCACCACCGAAAAATTACAAAAAGTATTAGCCCGAATTGGACTCGGTTCACGGCGGCAAATTGAAGACTGGATTCGTCAAGGACGAGTAAAAATTAATCGCCGAATGGCTACTATTGGTGACCGAATTAGTTCGGCTGACGAAATTTGGCTAGATGGTCGTCAATTAAACCGAACTCATTTACAATCCCCATCACAACAAATCTTATGCTACCACAAACCGATTGGTGAGGTCTGTACCCGCCATGATCCCGAAGGACGCCCCACTTTATTTGAGCATTTACCTCGTTTGCGTCATGGACGTTGGGTTACCGTTGGTCGTTTAGATCTCAACACCGCCGGTTTAGTGTTATTGACTACCGATGGCGAATTAGCTCATCGTCTCATGCACCCCTCTTATGTAATTGAACGTGAGTATGCTGTGCGGATTTTAGGGAAAGTTAATGATATTATCTTAAAAAATCTACAAGAAGGTGTATTGCTTGAAGATGGTAGAGCACGATTTAATCGAATTCTTGATGCCGGTGGTTTAGGTGCTAATCATTGGTACCACGTAACACTAGGCGAAGGTCGAAAACATGAAGTAAAACGTTTGTGGGAATCACAAGGTTTAACGGTCAGTCGCTTAATCAGAATCCGTTTTGGCCCGATAGTGTTACCCAAAGGGCTACGAGCCGGTCAGTCGATTGAATTAGATCCACTAAGCAAACAAGCCTTATTACAATTGGTCAATTTGCAGAAAAATCGATAATTAAGAAAGTATAGGGCAGATAAGTGTAACATCATTAGCCATAACACCAATTATGCTATTTTAAATAGATGACCTTGTCTAAATCAGAAGCAGTAGAGATTATGTCACCTATTCATGATGCCATTTCCGGCGAAGCCAATACGAGTAAAGCGCTGAAAATTGGGTTAGCACGACGGATCTAATAAGATTTTAGTTTGTGTAAGCAAATGTAGCCTAGATTCCATTACGCAGAATTCAGGGAAATCGTATCCCCTTGGATTTCATTTTGTTTTATTCGGGCTACACTCACTAGGTTGAGTTAAGTTGCTGCTAGCTCATCAGACTCGTTTTAACTTATTCCTTCGCATAAAGGTACAAAACTAACTTCATCCAAACTATATTGTTCATAACGGTTGCGACGTGTACGGACAATCTTTAGTAAGACTTGACAACTATTTTGCGGTCCGACGGGGATAATAAGATATCCTCCTACCGTCAGTTGTTCTAATAAGGCTTCCGGAACGCTTGCCGGGGCTGCAGTGACTATGATACCTTGATAAGGTGCATTTTCTGCCCATCCCCAATGGCCATCACTATGATGAAAGTGAATATTATTTAATCCTAAAGAAGTTAGACGCTCATGGGCTTTTATTAATAAATTTTTAATTCTTTCAACACTATAAACTTGAGGAACCAGTTGTGCTAGTATCGCGGTTTGGTAACCACAACCTGTGCCTATTTCTAACACTTTATCCAGGTTTTCTTGCTCTAATAAGGCTTGTGTCATTCGAGCCACAATATAAGGTTGAGAAATCGTTTGACCATACCCAATGGGTAAGGCGTGATTAGTATAAGCATGACTTGATAGTGCTTCATCAATGAACAGATGGCGTGGCGTAGTCCGTAACACTTCCAAAACTAATGAATTATCAATACCTTGTTGTTGTAACTGTTGAATTAATCGTTCAGATGAATATTTTAAAGCCATATAAAGTCACGACGACCATAAAAAGTTGAGAGCCATTATTTTAACAAATTGTATTGGAATCACTAAACAAATCATTTGAAATGATTATATTCAGTTAAGTTCATGTTGTTTTTTTATTTATGAGGTATTCTTCTAATTAAGTCAAGTATCTTATTTAGTAATAGGCTATAAAATATTATAGATTAACTCATTTAAAATTAATTTTTTAATACAATTTAGGTAAAAAATAAACAGAAATATATCTTATTATCATGGCATTACTTGAAATATTACACTTTCCGGATCCGCGCTTGCGTATTCAAGCTAAACTGGTTAAATCAGTAGATGAGAATATTCGTAGAATCGTTGATGATATGTTTGAAACAATGTATGAAGCCCCCGGTATTGGCCTAGCTGCGACTCAAGTGAACATCCACCAACAAATTATTGTGATTGATCTCTCCGCAGAAAGAAATCAACCGTTGTGCTTTATCAATCCACGTATCATTAACAGTGAGGGAGTAACTTGTACAGAAGAAGGTTGCTTGTCTGTACCGGGTATTTTTGAATCAGTTGAGCGGGCTGATCAAATTACCGTACAAGCTTTGAATCAACAAGGAGATCCCTTTACGTTAACAACTGAAAGTTTACTGTCCGTTTGTATTCAACATGAAATGGATCATCTCCAAGGCAAGTTATTTGTCGATTATCTTTCCTTAATGAAACGAGAACGGATTCGCAAGAAATTGCTTAAACAAAAGCGGCAAGTTGCTGTATAACGGTACGATTTAACCATGATTCCCAAACGAATTATCTTTGCAGGCACACCCCAATTTGCAGTTCCTAGTTTATTGGCATTATTACATTCTCAACATCAAGTGAGTGCCATTTATACCCAACCGGATCGTAAAGCCGGCAGAGGGTTACAATTACAAGCCAGCCCCGTTAAATTAATTGCCTTAGAACACAATATTCCAGTTTACCAGCCAACTACGCTTAAGTCCGCTGAAACGCAAGCTCAATTACAAGCATTACAACCGGATTTAATGATTGTAGCTGCTTACGGACTATTATTACCCCAAATCGTCCTTAAAACCCCACGGTGGGGTTGTATTAATGTCCATGCGTCTTTGCTACCGCGTTGGCGCGGCGCTGCCCCTATTCAACGGGCTTTATTGGCCGGCGATAAAGTGACCGGGATTACCCTAATGCAAATGGATGTTGGTCTAGATACGGGGGCGATGAGATTACAACGACTCTGTGAAATTCAACCGAATGAAACCGGACAAACTTTACACGATAGGTTAGCCCATTTGGGTGCACAACTTTTGGCTGAAACCCTAGATGAAATTGAAAATTTACCGGTTACCCCGCAAGATAACGATCAAGCAACCTACGCCAAAAAATTAGAAAAAGCCGAAGCACCATTAGACTGGCAAAAGCCGGCAGTCCTGTTGGAACGCCAAGTACGTGCTTTTAATCCTTGGCCCGTCGCTCAAACTCAATTGTTTAATCAAACCTGGCGTATTTGGCAAGCACAAGCATTACCTTCACCACCGATGACTACCCTGCCCATAGGCAGTATTTTAGCTTGTCAACGAAATGGGATTGATATTGTTACCGCAGCGGGTATTTTACGCCTATTAACTATTCAAAAAGCTGGTGGCAAACCGATTTCAGTGAATGATTTTTTAAATGGTCATCCGGAATATATCATTGACAAGTAACCTCGATTTGAACCGGTGGGAAAGAATTCACATTCTACTTCACTGTTGGAGTAGCCAAAAACCGATAGGCTTGAAAGGGATAGCGCATAATCGCATTAGAAAACTGTTCAACATCTAAGGGTTGTTTAGCCTTAAGCCAATCTTCTATGAAAAACACTGAATAGTGATATTGTGTTAAAAGAGCAAAAATCTCACTGGGTTGTACCTTAGAAGAAATTAAGCCACTCCTAGTACAAACAAATAAGACATGAGGTTGACATCGTTGCAAAGTTTGTTGAGCACCACGAAAAAAATTTAACACATTGCCTTCTACATCTACTTTGATAAAGTTGATATGTTTATCTGCAATCAGATCATCTAATTGTTCACATTTTACGGTAAATTGAATTTCATTATTCCTTAATTGTTCTCTCGATTGAAGCCCGCTAAAACCAGATTTTTGAGGATAATAGTTGAAATTGGCTATACTAGATGCATCACTCACCGCGACCTGATGAACTGCTACCGTCGGAAATTTCTCTCGCAACCATTGTGCTTTGTAGGGAACCGGTTCAATAGCAATATGGTTGCCATGAGGGGAAAATTTGAGTATTTGACTCAGTACTGAACCTAAATGAGCGCCAACATCAATGCAATTCATCGGATCTCGAATGAGGCTTCGCATTAATGACTTAGTTAAGGTGAGTTCTCTATGTATTTTTTCTAACTCCAGATGTTTCTGGTGCTTGAATTTCATTATGTTTTTTTTTAGCTTTCTTAGCCCAAAAGCGTATTTCTCAAAGGGAGTATTAATAAAAAGATGGGCCACATATTCTTTTAAAGGATATGGTTTTATCATATTTACCTGCCAATGGTTTGGACGATTCTCATAACTAACTGATTTTATATTGAGTGTGTTAGTGCTACGTAACACACCGGTTTCATTCGGTGCGTTACGGCTAGTGCCTAATGCACCTGACTAAAAACAGTCTGAAGTGTTGTAAAAGTAAAACTAATTATTTTTGCTAGTCTAAAGTAGCAATCCCTATTTGACAACTCACTGCCATTAAGTTAAGAGATCATTCCCCCTCCTTCTCAAGGAGGGGGCGAGGGGGTGGTTAAAAAAATGTTACCGAATTGAGTGATTTTAAACACC
>JAAUSR010000152.1 GCA_012032555.1 Thioploca sp. | reverse complement strand
CAAAATATTTGCAAGATGCCGTAGATCACTTGTTGGCCGAAGAAGCAAAAGCAGAACAGGGAGATGATCCCCCCAAAGCATTAGCCGAAGTTTTGGCCGAACTGGGGATTGAAGTGGAAGAAGGTACAGAGTAAAAATAAGTCGGATGTTCAAATGTGCTTGTAAGTTTGCTGTTTGGAGATAGGATTTTATGGCAAAAATATCAGAGACAAAAGGACGCTCGGACGCAAATTCAGGCTACGCTCGTTTGTTTGGCAATCAACTACTCGGCCAATTAATGAGCAGGGTTCACGCAACAGTTATTCGTACCGGCAACGAACTTGAGCATATTATCGAGGCAGAAACACCAGCACATCTGAAAACAACACTCGATACCATTCTTGGGCAACAAGAAGTGTTTGCAAGCGAAATTCAGGTTGTATTTCAAGGTCGAATGCCAGGAACAGCCGGACAGACCGGCGGCACAATAGATGTGGCTGTGTTTGACCACCAGAACCGTAAAGTTCTGGTCATCGAACTTAAAGATGGAGACACGTTTGATACCAAAAAGTCAAGTGGCGAATTGGAAAGTATGACCAAGTTTGCTGATTGGATTGGCCGTAAGACAGGATATAACACGACTTTCTATTTTTGCTCCTTTAATCAGGATAACAAAGAAGCTATTGTCAGAGGAGCTAAAGGACGGTTTGATATTAACCATGCGATGACAGGCCGCGAGTTGTGCGTTACCCTTGGCATTGATTATGTTACGATACAGAAAAGACGGCAAAATCAACAATCGGAGAACCTGAGATACTTTTTATCTGAACTATTAAAAATCTCAGAAATCCGCCGACTCATTCAAGAACTATTGAACAAATCTTAGGAGTGTTACTGCGATGCCCGTAGTAGAGGATTTACTTTTAGATCAAGTTATACAAGGGGACTGTATCGAAATATTAAACTCATTACCGGAAAAATCAATTGATTTGATCTTTGCCGACCCCCCTTATAACCTGCAATTATCCCAAGAACTCTGGCGGCCTAATATGACAAAAGTTGACGCTGTAGATGATAATTGGGATAAATTCGATGGTTTGGCCGAATACGACCAATTTACCAGGGAGTGGTTAAATGCCTGCCGTCGTGTACTTAAAGATACTGGCACAATTTGGGTTATTGGTTCTTACCACAATATTTATCGGGTGGGCAAAATTTTGATGGATTTAGGGTACTGGATTTTGAATGATATTGTTTGGGTAAAGACGAATCCAATGCCCAATTTCAGGGGAGTGCGTTTCACAAATGCACATGAAACCCTCATTTGGGCACAGAAGATAAAGGGATCTCGTTATACCTTCAACCATCATGCAATGAAATCGCTTAATGACGATCTTCAAATGCGAAGTGATTGGGAAATGCCTCTTTGTACAGGCAGTGAAAGGGTAAAGGCAAATGGCTCCAAAGCACACTCAACCCAAAAGCCAGAAGCATTACTTTATAGGGTCATTCTCTCAAGTTCAAATCCTGGTGACATTGTTCTTGATCCATTTTTCGGCAGTGGTACTACTGGTGCAGTAGCCAAGAAACTACATCGGCATTGGATTGGGCTTGAGCGCGACCCGAACTATGTAAAAATTGCTCAAGAGAGAATTGATGCGATACAGCAACAGATGTTCGTAGAAGATGTATTTGTATTCACAACGAAACGTAATCGTCCACGTGTCCCGTTTGGGACATTATTGGAAAATAGCCTGATAAAACCTGGTCAAGTGCTTTATTTTGGCAAAACAGGGAGTATTACAGCCACAGTACTGGCTAATGGTTCGATAAAGCATAACGGTATAACTGGCTCGATACATCAAATTGGTAGAGAAATACAAAAGGCTCCCTGTAATGGGTGGGAACATTGGTTCTATATAGATGAAAATACGGGGGAAAGATTACCAATTGATACTTTACGGGAAAAATATCTTGCAAAGGTAAGCAAAGTAAACGTAAATGACGACAAGAGTAGTACCGCATTTTAGGGTTGGTATGGCAAAAAGCGATTGTAACAGACCGAACTAAGATTAATACCAGAAGAAAAAATCAAGATATATCGAAAGGAATTGAGGAATATTATGGTAGTAATAATGATTCTTATAATTGTTTTTAATGTTACTTTAGCCTTGTTAGGTATAAGTGCAATAAAAGACCCATTTCTTTATTGGCCTATTGCGATTGTTTTTAATACATCAGTTTTTGTAACATATTGGAATGGAAGAAATCAAGCCTTATCACAAGTTACTAAAATTGACATAAAAAAGTAAGTTTAATAATGCCCCTGTAGCTCAGAAGGTAGAGCGGCTGTTAATAAATAAATGTAATCTGTTAAGTTTACTACAGCAATATAATCCAACAGAATGGCGCTGGTTCGAGTCCAGTCAGGGGCTTTTCAAGGTTCGTCTAGTTAGTAGGGCAACGTATATGTGTAATCTGCCCTAAGATTACCACAGCATTTCAAAGCATTTGGAGCTGTAGACATAGGTGCAATTCCTATACCTTGAACTAGATATGTGGGAGGTGGGATTAGAAGCGTCCAACCTTTAAAGAGTGGAAAGTATTCTTCGAGAATCGCCCAAAACAAGTATGAGCGAATTCTGCAAAGGGTTCGTAACAGCACATATATTATTACGAGAGGAAACGTCTGAAAGTGAGTAGGTGTTAGTCCTTTGGCGTAATAGCACACCACATATCAAATAAGTATATACTGTATCTGCCTCCATAGTTCTAACGGTAAAACGACTGCCTTGTAAGCAGTAGTTGATAGTTCGATTCTATCTGGAGGCTTATTTATTATTGGAGGAAATAATGTTCACCTATGAATTAGCTATATATCTATCTGGACAATTGATAGATAATATACGAGTTAGTGCTATTAATGCTTTAGATGCTTGTAATGAGGTTGCCGGAAAGTATAACCATTCTTCATATGAGATTGTAGCGAAAAGAGTTGTAGATGAGAATACAATATCGTATTACACATATTTTAATGATTTGGTAATTTTAAATATGGAAAAGTATTTAGGAGGATAAATGTACTACCAAATGTTAATCAATGAAGTTGGATATTGGCCGCTTGTAATTGGTGACAGTGGAATTAATTTACTTGTTAAGAGATTACCTGAGATTTCATATATTCGGTTAAGTCATAAACAAATACAAAATCATACACAACTTGCTAATGCTGGAGTTGGTATTCCATTCGGTAGAGACTTAAGGACAGTAGTTGATTGTACCGGAGTTAAACTTTATCTGGTTGGTGCGGTAAAATGAAACGAATGATTGTTAAGACTGCTGATGATAATGGAAAATTACTTGCAGAGTATATTGTAGTCAAAACAGGTTTTCAACTATTTTTAGAACAGGCAATAAAAGCCGGTGCTGTTATTTTAAGCACGATAGGTTTTATATCAATTTTATATATGATATTAGGATAATAATATGGCAAAGAAAATTAAAAATGAACTTCCAATTGATACTATTAAGTTCGGAGATGAGAAAGTATTGCTAGATGTGTTGCTGTTTAGCTTTAATAACGTAGTAGTATTTGGAGTTATTAAACAAGACCCAATACTAACCAACGTAATGAAAGATGGTAGAAAATTGGGTCGTATGACTGTTACCGAGGATACTGGATATAGCTGTGCATCTTCAGACCATCCGGCGATTAACGATAGCACTATTTATCTTCGCGGAACTTCAAAACGCCATGATGCGTTACAAACTTATATCTGCTCTAGCCCAGAATGTGCGGATAATTTAGTTAGAAAAGCAATTAAAGCTATTGAACTATACGTAAAGACTTATGGAGTCTCTACACCATCTTCCACTGAGTCATCATAATCTGATAAAAACTCATTGGCTACAATATCAGCCATTGTATCACTACCAGTTTCTAGTTCCAATGGGATTAAAATTGTAGTCATAAAATCTACAATATCAACAACTTCATCATCTGTATATTCAATTGGGTCATTTGGTAAAAACAACATAATATTTCCATCTAAAATAAAAAAGATTATATCACAAATTTTATTAAATGTCAAGGAGATTTAATATGAAAGACAAACAAACAAACACAAAAAATCTGGCTGTATCGGATTTGTTGGATTGCTTACAATTGTTTTTGTAGTAGCCAAGATTTTGGGCTATCTCAATTGGATTTGGTGGTGGGTATCCAGTCCTATCTGGATTTCTGGTGGAATAGTAATTGGTATTTTGTTAATTATGCTGGCTATCTATTTTTTAGTTGAGGTTCTAAAATAATATGTTAAAAAGAATATTGCTAACTATGGAAGTTCCTCCTGCAAGATTGGATTTAACTAAATTTTCTAACATCTTATGGTTAAATCGCAATCTAGGAGCAAGAAACCTAAAACATCATAGATATAATGATGCTATGAAAAGGATTCGTTATATCTTAAGTATCAATAAGGACAAAATATGAGGTCTATATTGTTGTTTACTTTGACAGTCAGAGTTTATTTAGGAGATAAATAATGTTTAAGCTAAAAAATAATATTGCTGTTAAAATCCAGCATATTCATAATGGTAAAAATCTTGCCAGGCCTATCAAAAATTGCAATGGTTATACAATAGCCACTATAACTCAAAAGCGAGGTGATTTAAATATTAAATTGGCAGAAGGAATCGCTCAATGTAATAAGTTAGACCAATTTAATAAAAGAACTGGACGTATTAAAGCTATTGGCGAAGCTATTAGTAATTTGAAGCATCATCATCCTGAGTTGTATGATGAAGTCAAATCACAAATCACGTTACGGTAGAAGTTATGCCTATTTTGCTGTATTTCTATATTTCCAGCATTAATGTTTATTTGTATATTAGTATATTTATCAATATTCACGGAGTGGTAAAATGTTAGTTACTTATTGGCCTCAGTTAGTTATGATTTTCTTGTTAGTTTATTCTCTTGGTGCTGGTTTGGTTAATCACGACAAACCAAAGACTGGTAAAGAGAACTTTTGGGTCAGTGCTGTCGCTGCTGCGCTGATGTTTACAATTTTATATTTCGGTAATTTCTTTGAGGGTTTGTGGTAATATGAAGAAGTATATTGCTATTTTGTTATTTCTACTGATTGTTACTTCTATTAAAACCACTAAGGCACAAGGTCCTTATGATTGTTATTATCCACCTTGTTATAGATATGTTCAACCTAACGGCATTAACTATAATAGATGAATATATAATCCTGGATTATTATATAGAGGAT
>JAAUSR010000072.1 GCA_012032555.1 Thioploca sp. | reverse complement strand
TGCGCTCAGTTGTGAGTTCTGTCAATTGCATTTTCATACCCGGTTTCCTAAGTTTTCAAAACTTGTTCTTTCTTATATTCTCCTTTTAGCAAAATAGCATTTTAAATTTCGTGATACAACTCTAATATTCAAATACATGTCCGGTTTGTTCAAAGCGTGGTTAAATATCAGCCCATTTATGAACAGCCGCATTATCCATAACGATCACGCGGTGGGAAGGCCATTTCGGCAACCTATCTAGTGCAACCCCAGCCGGTCGTTTGAAGGCTTCCATATCTATCGATTGTAGTCGTGGGTTGATTGTGCCAACGTTGCACTTCGATTGGTTTTGACCATCGAAACACACTGGTCACGCCAACACGCTTGGCCATCGCTTCAACAGACCGTTCCTCTGATTCTGTTATTAATAGATGAATAAGACCAGATGGACAAAGGTTGTTAGAAGGAATGTTAAATAAAATTGATCCGAGTCGTACTAGTAGTATAAAAGTAGTTGGTCACACTGATCCCGTGGGTACTGATAGTTATAATATGCAATTGTCTATCAGACGTGCGACTACTGTAGCTAATTACTTCAAATCTCGAATTCCAGGTAAAGAAATTCAATCTGAAGGTCGAGGTGAACAAAAACTTGTGGAACGTTTTGCGGGTGAATCGCAAAAAGCTTGGCATCAGAGATGCCGTCGTGTGGAAGTGGAAATTTGGGGATATCAGAAGCGCTCCCAGTAAAATTTATCTTTAAACTATTATCTTGATTTAGTTTAGTGCGATGTTTGGAAACAAACATCGCATTTTTAGTTCACCAAAACTATCTTTATCTCTTTATATTATAAATTGAAAAGGAGGTACCAGCTAAGTTTTCAAATTATTATTAGGATCGATTCCCGCTTCTCGCAATAATTGTTCTAAACGATTAGCACGTTGACGTTCCTGTTCCAGTTGTTCTTCAGCAAGACTGGCACGGTTTTCTGCCGATTCCAATTGCTGTTGCACCTCGACATAATCAGCAAAGGGTTGACCATTAGGACGATACAATACTAAAGTATCTACTGACAGTTCAAATTGAATACCCAACCGCGGAGAAACCCACGGCTGGAGTTTTTCCAGCTCTTCTAAAAATCCTTCTACTCGCAGCCATCCCCTTAAGTAATTTTTGTAGGGATCATAAAGGTAATATTCTTCCACACCATAGCGGTCGTAAAATAATAACTTCCGATTCATTTCTTTAGGCGTATTTCCTGGCGAAAGAATCTCAAAAACGACTTGGGGGGCAATATGATTTTCTTGCCACTGTTGATAAGAACCGCGGTCGCCTTTGTCTACGCCAAACACCACCATGACATCCGGGGCTTGGCGCAATTGGTTATTCCCTTTCACTGGATACCAAAGCAAATCGCCAGCGATGAAAACTTTGGGATCTTTAGCAAATAACCAAGCTAAATTATAATAAATTACCGTCATCCAACGAAATTGAATGGTATTATCCGCCATAGGTTGTCCATCACTCTCCGGGTAAATGATTTCGGTGTCAGTTGGGGTGAGGAGTTGCGTTACCATAATTACTTTCCTCAAAACTCTATTACTACTTATTTAAGTTATACTTGATATTAGCATCATTAGTTGGTGCGTTAATAACGTACCCTACACTGGTTGAAGGAAGGTTCTTTAATATAAAAGAAGAACCGCTGAACATAAACCAGATTTTATTCAACTTTACATTTGAAAAAACTATTTATATAAAAAGTTCAAAAACTAATTGAATCACGGTTAGAAAAGATGGATAAATTATTAACTATCGGTTATGAAAATGAAAATATTCAAGATTTTATCTATACACTTAATTATTATAAAGTTGACGTATTGTTAGATATACGGGAATTACCTTTATCACGAAAAAAAGGTTTCTCAAAGAAAGCATTAGCAACTGCTTTGCAAGCGGTTGGAATCACCTATCATCACGAAAAAAACTTAGGCTCGCCTAAATTACTTAGAAATAAACTAAGACAAGATGGAAACTACAAAACCTTTTTCAGAACTTTTCAGATTTATTTATCCGGTAATAGACTGTTATTGAAACATCTGGCTGAACAATTCAGTGGTACGATTGCTTTAATGTGTTTTGAAAAAGATTACCGATTGTGTCATCGCTTTTTAGTTGCTGAATTTATTAAAGAAATTACTGGAATTGAACCACAGCATATTGGAGTTATGAAGATGTTACGAGGTGATTATACCAAACGCAAAATATTTATTCTGGTAAAAGCTTATCCACAACCGAGTAAAAAGTACGAAGAAACAGTTTGTGTCGCCGGTATTACTGAGGAAGGTCAATTACTTAGGCTTTATTCCATTCCTTACCGACAATTGAAAGTTCAGCAACGATTTGATCGTTTTGATTATGTTGAGATGGAAGTTTCAAAAGAAATGAATGACCATAGACCGGAAAGTCATAAGGTTCTACCAAAGAGTATCAAAATTTTGAAGAAAGGCAAATCTTTTAATAAAGATGCCAAAGCCAGATTGTGGCAACCTTTTGTAAGCACTTCTTTAAATAAACTTAAAGAAAAAAATCGTGAAACTGAGTGTTCATTGGGAATTATTAAACCTGAACCAGGTTCGGTTCAGTTTCAGTATACTCCCATTCAGCAAGCTTCAAGTGAGGAACAAGAAGCGGAAAGACAGATTTTTCGTCAGAGTTCTTTATTTGAATCGGAGTCGATGAGAACACTTGAACCTCCAGAATACGTGTTTCGTTACGATTTTATCTCTGATAGTAGTAAACATTCCATGAAGATTCATGATTGGGAAGTTCAAACCACTTATTGGAAATATAAAGCGAAGTATGGTGAGCAAGCGCTTGATAAAATGATTGAATTTTATGAAAAAAGCGCTCCGCAACATAATCTACATTTTGTTATGGGTACCATGATGAAACATCCTCGAACATTCATTATTATTGGCGTGTTACGGACCACCGCCAATCTAAAGCAAAAAACACTTTTCTGATACCAAACGATATAGTTCGCATAGGTTGGAGTGAGCTGGCGAACTCCAACATTCAAGCTCAATTTTTGTTGGACTTTCTACGTCAGTCCAACCTACGCGGGCTATAGTTGCCCACCAAAGAATGCACTATTATATAATTTAAGAGGATCCATCATTTTTTATAGTAACACAGGTAAAACAACAATATTTGATATTTTGGTTAATCTCAGTGGTGGGCAACAAAAACACGTTGCCCACCCTACCTGGCTACCTGGCTTATCAAACAAGACGGACGTAAGCTTATCATACAAGTCACAGTCAATATAAGCGGCAGTATATTAAATGCGGAAGACAGCATTCAGCATGCCGTCAATGAGGTAGGTTGTTTGGCGATGCAACAAGCACGAGTAGGCTGGGTTGAGACACGAAACCCAGCTTGTTCAAGATAAACATTAAATCAGCTAGGTAGAGCAGGGAAATGGTGGGCAATGCTTCGCTTTTGCCCACCCTACTTGGCTAACCCCCGCAGCAAATTCCTATTACCACTGCTTCACACACCTTCGTTAACACCCACCGTACCCCATTCCAAAACCACTTCCACTTCCAATTACAAATTGGACATGTTGTACAGGTCTCACAAGTACAGGCATTCCCATATTCATCAAAAAGTACTAATCCCAAATCTCGCTTACCCTTCAAATTTTGGGGAATGATAGCACTTAAAGGAGGTTCAAGAACACTAGATGAAAAATCACACAATAAAGACTTGTCCCCTAATTCATCAATTAGTCGTATCGCTTCATGTAAATCCACATCAAAAAAACTATCCGCTCGAAACTCCTCCATAATTTTAGAAAAAGCTTGCTCATTTTGGCTTACACAGAAATCTGATTCAACTAATAGACGAATAATATTTTGAACATAGAAGTCCACTTTATCAACATTTATAGGCGTTATTTTGGGTATTCCAATGTCAATTTCTCTTGCATCAACCAAGTTGAAGCAAAAAACCGGAAATATTAAAATAACACCTAAAAGTTTTTTGAACATCGAGCTTTCTCCTCATATAATTTAACTTTACTTAACCCAGTAACTTGAGATAATAACGTTATCATTGGTAGAGCATTGTGCAACAAAACCCATCAATAATAAAAACCATTGCAAAGTAAACCCGATTTTCTAAAACATCCACCAATTCTAACTGGATATTTACCTATTAAGACTGTATGTGCGCTATGAAAGTTCATGAAAAAATTCGCTTTATGCGTCAATCTAAAAATTGGTCACAGGAGGAAATGGCTGATAAATTGGGAATGTCTACCAATGGGTATGCGAATATTGAGCGGGGTGAAACGGATGTACCCTTTTCTCGACTTGAACAAATCGCTAAGACGTTAGAAGTAGAATTATTAGAATTACTCAGCTTTGGAGAAAGAAATATCTTTTATTTAATCACGGGTAATAATAGTCAATTTAATAATCATATTAAAATGCAACAGAGTGGTCATTTAGATGAATCAATCGAACTACAGCATGAATTAGAAAAAATGTACCTGATACTTAAACAACGGGAAAATGAAATTGAATATCTAAAAGAGATTATCAACCTGATGAAAAAATAAAATTGATAACTTAAATAGAGATAACCAGCTAAGTAGGGTGGGCATAAGCGAAGCGTTGCCAAGTAGGGTGGGCATAAGCGAAGCGTTGCCCACCAAAGAACAAGTTCTTGATCACCCCTTATAATTCAATAGCGGCGCTAACCATTTCTCCACCTCAGCTACCGTCATCTCTTTACGCTGAGCATAATCTTCAACTTGATCCCTTTCAATTTTTCCAATACCAAAATACTGTAATTTGGGGATGAGAAAAATACCAACCCGATACTGTTGCTGGTAACATTGCACAATTTTCGGTTAAAGTAATGCCAAGTCGTTTACCCGGTTCCAGAGCGTAGGCTGTCAATAAGCATTACCAAAAGGAACTTGAAGGGGAGCTAACTTTACCTTTTCGTTTAACCAAGTTCTTAATTCAGAAAATTTAAAGCGATTAGTTGTAAATAATTGCATAAAGTATGCGTAAGTCTCTTCGTTATCTTGGTCTATCCAATAACCATTTAAACGTAGAAAAGTATCGGTTACAAAAAACGCCACTCGTTTATTACCATCAATAAAAGCATGATTATTAGCAAGACTCTCCATAAGTGCATCGGCTTGTTCAATGAGGCTGTCATAGTAACCCACTTGAGGACGCATTAAGGCAGCTTCTAACGCATTTTGGTCTCTAATACCATGTAATCCACCAAACTCCTCTATAAGTAAATGATGAATAGTCAATACTTCTTCAACAGTAAGAAATCGAACGGTCACTGTGCTAACAGTTTACCTAAAAGGTAATTTCTTTTAAGACTAGCTTGAAAATGCGTAATAATTGGATTTTCCGATGAATCTGGATTAGCCTGCTGTGTTTGGACTGCTATGGCTTCAAGAAAACTTTTCTGCACCCACCCGCTTCGTAATTCCTGAAATACATAATCAGGAAACTGAATCTCAACCCAAGCGTTATCGGATAAAATAGCGATAACAATTTGATCTTTGAGTAACACCGAAATGACATTAGCCTCTTCATCCGCTTCTGCATATACCCAAATTTTATCTACAGTTTTATAGAATGAAGTCGTTGCAGAAATATTACTCTTATTTTGTTTTAGTAAAGTAATAAGCTTATCAACTTTATCATTGAGTTCCTGTACCTGTTCTTGAGTATGAACAGAAATTGCTTTGGTGCTCTGCATATCAACATTCGAGGCTGATAGCGTGAAGAAATAGTAAGCTATCGCAATACTTATAATATAATCAACTAATTTAGTTACTAATACTTCATTTAGCGGGTTGTTCCATGATATAGGGAATGAAGTTATTAAGTTAGTAAGAAAATCATTGATAATAGACCACAGTTGCTGAATTTTTGCTTCTTCCTCAAGTTCAACATCCTCATCTACGTGTTTTAAGCTACTCAATAATTGATAAAGTGGTGCTTCCAAAGGTTGTTGATACCATTTTAACTGTTCGTTAATGGCATCGATAGCTGAGAAGTTGGAAATATTAATTCCCCATCTATGACTAAAAGATTGGTTATAACTTTTAATATAATTCAGTGGGTGAAATAAATTTTTTAAATGTTCATTATATTGGTTTTCCTGGTTTTTTATTATTTCTTGCCACGGATTAACTGCTTGTTTCCTTATTTCATGGAGCGGATCAAGTACTTTTAATATTTCTTGCCATTGTTCTTCCTCAGCTTTCCTTATTCCTTGGAGCGGATCGAGTGCTTTTAATATTATTTTCCGTTGTTTTTCCTCATTTTTTTATTTCTTGGAACAAATTAACTGCTTGAAATGGATTATTCGTTGACTTTTTTTTCATAGAAAGATTCTCCTATATGATTATTTTCTCACGATTTTTCATTACTTTTAATAATTTTTAACTTTAAATCTATATTAAATATAGCAAGTAAAGTGTTTTAGTGCAGCGTAACACATTAATTCAATGTTGGTATTTTCCAATTTTATCTCGGCTGCCGGCAATAGTTAGAGATTATCTAATTCATAATCCACTTTAAAAACTTCTTGCCAAGATAATTGTTTAATAACCGTTAGCTTTCCCATTTCACCTTGGGCATCTCGAATAGCCATTTGCAAACATTTATCCCACATGTCTCGCATTTATTATCGTTGCCACCCAACTCAATGAACGTTTTTCTGGTTGCGATTTCCACTTGATAATGTGCATCATGAGTCTTACTAGCTGACTTTTCAGCGCACGTTTTTCTGAACGGGACAATGCCTCAATTAACTCCTCTATTCCGATACTGGCTTCTTTTAGGTTACCTTGCTGTAGCTCATTTTTAATCGTTACAGCGGTTTTATAGTGCGAATGACTTGATAGTTCTTGCCAATTCATAGATTTACCTGAGTATTTCTTTCATCTAATTTTTAAGTATAGCTGGCATAGGACGTAATGCTTTGCGTTATACTCCATTTTGGGGATTTGGTGAAAATAGATAGTGGTTGGCGCTTTATTCAGCATCCTACGCCGGCTTGTCAAGCTTCAACTAAACGGTCGCTTAGATATCTGTGATAAGCGTTTGGTAACGATTAGCACGATGACGTTCCTGTTCTAGTTGTTTTTCAGCAAGACTAGTATAGTTTTCCGCTACTTCCAATCGTTGTTGCACCTCGACATATTGCTATTTGAATACCCAACCGCGGAGAAATCCATTGTTGAAGTTGGTCCAACTCTTCTAAAAATCCTTCTACTCGTAGCCATCCCCTTAAATGATTTTGGTTAGCATCATTAGTTGGTGCGTTCTACACTGGCTTTTCATCATTGTGTGCTTCCAGATGTTTATCCGATTGATTGGGCTACCGATAATAACAAGGTATTTGACGTTGGTTTTGAATAGGCTGGGTTTTGTTCATCACTCAACCCAGTCTACTCGTGCTCGTGCTAGTTAATACGTTTCAACCAACCATATTGGTGAAAAGAGAAAAAATTCCGTTGCCAAAGACTATTATCTCGAATAAATCGGTTATCTGTTTTGAGAAAATTTTCAACTGCTTCAAAAGGTCCCGGTCCAGATAATCTAGCAACCGGATGTCCATTTATGTTTGTATCTTCAACTACTAGATATGATCCGATTTCTACAAATTCACAATAGAGTTGTAATTCGGCAGATACATGTTTTTGTGAATGATCAGAATCTAGTGATACTAAGCCTTTCGATGCTGGTAATAACATTTTAATTTGTTCAATAGTTTGAGATGCAGTAGAACTACCTTCAATCAAACGAATTCGTGGGTGAATTAAATCATCTTTAACAGTTGTAGGCAAAGTTATATCTACCCCAATCACAATAGCACTCGGATCGGCATTAATTAGATCGAGTAAGCTAGCAAAGTAAAGTATTGATCCTCCCCATTTAACACCGGTTTGTAAAATAAAAGAAGGTTTAGTTTTAAAGATGATCTCTTGATATAGATGTAAATCAAATGGGCATTGCAGTATTCGACGACCAAGAAAAGTGTTTTTTCTCCATGTATCAGGTGAACGATACCACATTCGATGAAATAGGTTAGTAATAAAACGTCCTGGTAAATTTGTTGGTGATAAAGCGTAATTCTTAAGTTTTCCTAACAATTGGTTTTGCATGAGATGCTCCTAAGATGATGGTCATGTGAAATATTTAACTAGCATAGAGTTATTACCATTAAGTTAAGGGTAAATACGTTAGTAAGTAAGAGGAAACGCTAGCACAGCATAACGCACCAATTCTTGATTACCTCTTATAATTCAATAGCGGCGCTAACCATTTCTCTACTTCGGCTACCGTCATCCCTTTACGCTGAGCATAATTTTCAACTTGATCCTTTTCAATTTTACCAATACCAAAATACTGTGCCCGGGGATGAGAAAAATACCAACCGGATACTGCTGCGGCTGGTAACATCGCGTAATTTTCGGTTAAGGTAATGCCAGCTTGCTTATCCGGTTCAAGTAAAGCCCACAAGGTTGCTTTTTCAGTATGATCGGGACAGGCTGGATAACCTGGTGCCGGACGAATGCCTTGATAAGTTTCTTGAATCAGTTCTTCATTCGTGAAGTTTTCCGCGGCGGCATATCCCCAGAATTCTTGGCGTACCCGTTCATGTAACCGTTCGGCAAAGGCTTCAGCTAAGCGATCTGCGAGTGCTTTCATCAGAATGCTGTTGTAATCATCTTGAGCTTGTTCAAATCGTGCAACGTGTTTATCTAAGCCAATGCCAGTCGTAACTGCAAAAGCACCCAAATAATCAGCAATACCGCTGATTTTAGGTGCAATATTATCAGCTAGGCAAAGATTGGGATTGGTAGGGGTTTTTACCAGTTGTTGTCGAAGGTGATGTAAAACGGTTTTCACGGTAGCCCGATTGTCATCGTGATAAACTTCAATGTCGTCTTCATTAATGGTATTTGCCGGGAAAAAACCAATGACGGCATTAGCTTGCAACCACTGTTCGTTGATAATCGTATCTAGCATTTGTTGCGCATCGTCGTAAAGTTTGCGGGCTTCTTGACCGACTTTCTCATCTTCAAGTAATTGAGGAAATCGTCCCGGTAACGCCCAGACTTTGAAAAATGGTGTCCAATCGATTCGTTGGCGTAATTCGGCTAGCGGGTAATTGGACAACACTTTTACACCTAGAAAAGTCGGTTTTGGTGGCGTATAGTTAGGCCAATCAATGGTTAATTTATTGGCTCTGGCTTCAGCTAAAGTTGATTTACGTTGGGTTTTCTGATTCGCTCGTTGTTCACGTATTTGAGCATATTCGTTAGCAATTTGTTGTACATAATTCGTTTTTAATTCTGCTGACAGTAAACTTTGGGCGACACTCACGGCTCTGGAGGCATCAGGAACATAAACGACCGGTTGGCTGTAACTGGGCGCAATTTTTACTGCGGTATGTACTTTAGAGGTGGTGGCACCCCCAATCATGAGTGGAATTTGAAAGCCTTGGCGTTCCATTTCACTGGCAACCTGCACCATTTCATCTAGCGAAGGCGTAATCAGACCCGATAAACCAATGATTTGGCAATTCTGCTCGCGGGCGGTTTTTAGAATCGTTTCGGCGGGAACCATGACACCTAAATCAATGATTTCAAAGTTATTACATTGCAAAACGACGCCGACAATATTTTTACCAATATCATGAACGTCGCCTTTCACGGTAGCCAGTAAAATTTTACCATTACTGCTACTTGCTCCACCGGTTCCCTTTTCGGCTTCGATGTAAGGCATGAGATAAGCAACTGCTTTTTTCATCACCCGTGCCGATTTAACCACTTGAGGCAGGAACATTTTGCCAGCACCAAATAAATCGCCGACTACATTCATCCCCGCCATCAATGGACCTTCGATCACTTGTAACGGTCGAGGAAATTGTTGTCGAGCCGATTCGGTATCCGCTTCAATATAATCAGTAATGCCTTTAACGAGTGCATATTCTAGACGTTTTTCTACTGGCGCCTCCCGCCAAGCTAAATTTTGCTGGGTTTCTTGACTGCTACCGCCAGCTTTGTATTTACCAGCAATTTCTAGCAATCTATCGGTCGCATCAGCGCGACGATTGAGAATGACATCGGTTACGCTATCGCGCAATTCTGTCGGTAAATCTTCATAAATCGCCAATTGCCCGGCATTGACAATCCCCATATCCATCCCGGCTTGGATGGCATGATAAAGAAATACCGAATGAATCGCCTCCCGAACTGGATCATTGCCGCGAAATGAAAAGGAAACGTTAGAAACGCCACCAGAAATTAAAGCCGGTGATAAAGTTTGTTTGATTTCACGAGTGGCTTCAATAAAATCAACGGCATAATTATTATGTTCTTCGATGCCCGTCGCGACTGCAAAAATATTGGGATCAAAAATAATATCTTCCGGCGGAAAACCGACTTGTTCCGTTAAAATTCGATAACAACGAGTACAAATGGCCACTTTACGGGATCTGGTATCGGCTTGCCCTTGTTCATCAAAAGCCATCACAATCACTGCTGCGCCGTAGCGGCGCACTAATTGTGCTTGTTCAATCAATTTCGCTTCCCCTTCTTTGAGACTGATCGAATTAACAATCGGTTTGCCTTGAATACATTGCAGTCCCGCTGCTAAGACTTCCCATTTGGATGAGTCAATCATGATAGGTACCCGAGCGATATCCGGTTCAGCAGCGAGTAAATTCAGAAAGCGAACCATAGCGGCTTTAGAATCCAGTAACCCTTCATCCATGTTAATATCAATAATTTGAGCGCCGTTTTCAACTTGTTGGCGAGCGACATCTAAGGCGGCTTCGTAATTTTCTTCTTTAATTAATTTTTTGAAGCGTGCTGAACCGGTCACATTGGTGCGTTCGCCAACGTTAACAAATAACGAATCGGCTTCAATAACGCAAGGTTCCAAACCAGCTAGCCGGCAAGCTGGTGGCAGTTGGGGTTTTCGCCGTGGTGGGTAAATTTCAACCGCGGCTTTAATCGCGGCAATGTGCTCAGGAGTCGTCCCGCAACAGCCGCCAATGACATTGAGTAAGCCACTTTTCGCCCATTCGCCAATTTCTTTTGCCATCGCTTCGGGACTTTCGTCATACCCACCGAATTCATTCGGTAAACCGGCATTGGGATAAGCCGACACATAGGTATCGGCAATTTTTGACAATTCGGCAATATATTGCCGTAATTCTCGCGCACCCAGTGCACAATTTAACCCAATCGTTAACGGTTGTGCATGGCGTAAGGAATACCAAAACGCAGCGGTCGTTTGCCCCGATAACGTGCGACCCGAAGCATCCGTAATTGTTCCTGACAGCATAATCGGTAAGCGTAATTGATGATCAGTAAAATATTGCTGAGTAGCAAATACTGCCGCTTTAGCATTTAAGGTATCAAAAATTGTTTCAATCAGCAGTAAATCAGCACCACCATCGACTAACCCCCTAATGGCTTCATAATAAGCATCGACTAATTGCTTAAAAGTTATATTCCGATAACTCGGATCATTGACGTTGGGAGAGATGGAAGCGGTTCGATTAGTTGGCCCCAGCGATCCGGCCACAAACCGTGGCTTATCTGGCGTTTGTGCTGACATAGCATCAACTGCTTGCCGTGCCAGTTGAGTAGCCGCCCAATTGATTTCATAGACTAAATCTTCCATGTGATAATCGGCCATACCAATTCGAGTACTGCTAAAAGTATTGGTTTCAATGATATCAGCACCGGCGGCTAAATATTGGGTATGAATTTCTTTAATAAGATGTGGTTGAGTAATGGACAACAGATCATTATTGCCTTTTAAATCACTTTCCCACTGTTTAAAGCGTTCGCCACGATAATCCGCTTCGGTTAAGCGATATTTTTGAATCATGGTGCCCATCGCACCATCGAGAATAAGAATCCGTTGTTCTAACAGGGATTGCAACGTGGCAAAGCGGTCAATCTTGGACATAGCACTTCCTATGGGCTGTTTTGAGTTAACTGACAGTAGGTCTGATCCGGTACACCGAAATAATGAAGCTTATCTTATCAAAAAAAGCCTTGACTCGGTGGATTTGAGCTAAAATGAGATTTTAAGTTATTTATTCTTAGGAAAGAAATTATGTTCAAAAAAATCGTTATCCCTTTAATGACCCTATTATTGCTGAGTTGCGTTACCTCACCAACCGGACGTAAGCAATTATTACTCATGCCCGCTGACCAAGTTGATACCATGGGCGTAGAAGCTTTTAATACTCTCAAACAGGAAACACCTTTAGAAACCAATTATTCAGTTAATCGTTATGTGACTTGTGTTGCTAATGCGATTATTCAAGTGAGTAATAGCCCAGTAAAGGATTGGGAAATCGCTGTATTTCGAGATGAATCCGCGAATGCTTTTGCCTTACCAGGTGGTAAAATCGGAGTTAACACCGGTTTATTAAAAGTAGCCGAGGATCAAAACCAACTGGGTACAGTCATTGGACATGAAATTGCGCATGTCTTAGCTAACCATAGCAATGAACGCGTTTCGCAAGAATATGCCGTTCAACAAGGAATAGAATTAATTCAAGCCGTAGCGAATGTGCAAACGCAAATGGGTCAAACTATGATGGGTTTATTAGGGGTTGGTGCTCAATTTGGGATCTTATTACCTTACAGTCGGACACATGAAAGTGAAGCCGATATATTCGGCTTGAATTTAATGGCAGCGGCTGGTTTTGATCCTCGAGCTAGCATTACGCTGTGGCAAAATATGGAACGTGCTGGTAGCTCTGAAGCCCCCGAATTCCTTTCGACTCATCCTTCTCACAACACGCGCATTAATGATTTACAAAATGCGATGAATAACGCCTTATCATTATTCCAACAAGCGCAGACAGGTGGTAGAAGGCCGAATTGTCAGTAAATTTCAGTTAAATTGGCGGGAGTCTTTTCCCGCCGTGAAAACGAGTGATTAGGGAGATAGCTCATGCAAATACAACGTCATATCGAATACTTAACCTCAACTCGACTGGTACTGGAATTACCAGCCAATTTTGTCCATCATCAAGTAGAAATATTAGTACTCACCTTGGACGAGCCACTGCCTAAAACTCGTAAACGTTGTGCACCAAAGCAATTTGCAGATAAAGTTAAAGAATTAGGAGATGTTATCCATACCATTCCATTAACTGACTGGAATCTTTCTCCATGATTTTACTCGGTATCCATATACAGCAATCAGTATCCCATACACCTTAAACTTGCTAGAAGTTACTATGAAAAATTCAATTAATAACTGGCTATACCAGTTACCACTTTTGTTAATCATGATTAGCGGACTTGCCGGATCTGGGTATGCTATAAATGAAATTCCGATCAATAAGACTAATTGGCTTAATCATCCGAAAATCCAAGAAATTAGGAATATTTATAACCAAATTGAGAGCCGAATAACCAATAATACTCTGGTTAAGTCAGAGAAATCGCTAGCATCCGAGGAACCCGCTGTTCCAACTTCAAAAACAATTTACGTGGATAACTTGGGTACGGTGAGAAAGTATATCGAAGCAGCCGGATCTGAAGACTCCGCTTTAACATCGAATTACTATTATGATCACGCCGGTAGGTTAAGATTTGTTTTTATTACGGGCGGAGCAGTTAATGGCTCCCAATTGGAACATAGAATTTACTTTGACACCCGTGGTAAGAGGATTTGGGAGATTCAAAAATACTTAACGGATATTCATTATACCTTCCCTTCCATTTGGCCCAAAAAAGATCTCATATTTGAACCTCAGCAAGCGTTTGATAAATAAGCAAGTAGCCTAGATGAAGCGTAGTCCCGTAGGTTGGGTTAGTTCCGTTGGGTTAGCGTAGCGTAACCCAACAGTTTGAAAACGCTATTTAGATAATCTAACCTATCAAAAATAATGGTTGAGAATACTCAATTTACTGGATAACTAAAATTAATTGGTTTATCGATTCCAACTATCCGGTGGAATTGAAACGAAAATTATAGAAATAAACGGTTATATTCGAGCTAATGGAGAAAAAATAATATGAATACGTTGGAATTAGAATATGAGCATGATTTTCACAATTGGATCAATCAGCATATTGCTTTGTTAAAAGCTAGAAAGTTGAGTGAACTTGATATTGAACATCTAATTGAAGAATTAGAAGGTATGGCGAATCGAGATAGAAATGAATTAGTAAGTCACTTGGTGATTTTAATAGCGCATTTATTAAAATGGCAATATCAGTTCAAACAGTTTGTAGAAGCTTGGCAACATGCCAGTGAATATGCTGCTAAAAGTTGGCAATACACTATTATTGAGCAACGTTATCGTGTAAAAGACCAGTTGGAAAATAGTCCTCATTTACAAAAATATTTGAGTGAAGCTGTTGCTAAAGCTTATCCTAAAGCCGTTTCGTTGGCAGTAAAAGAAACCGGTTTAGTTATTAAAACTTTCCCCCAAGAATGTCCTTACTTGATAGAACAACTATTGGAGGATGATTTTTATCCAACTCCTGAATGATGGTTGAAAATACTCAATTTACCTGATGACCAAATAATTGGCATCACCTGTTTGGAAAGATAAGTCAAAATCACGTTAAGTTAAGCCATTTTCTCCTTATGATTGAAAATGACTGATCGAGTTCTCGTTAAGGCAGAATGCCGGCTTTCGAGTCAAATAGCATGCTTCTGCACCATGAAAATAATCGTGCTTGAAATTTTACCAATAAGGCTTATATAACTGCTTGAGCTAGAGTTTTGGTCAATTTTAATCTAATCGTTGTTAAGAAAAAATAGTCTTAAAATAGTGCTTGAATTTGATTATTTGTTTATCGCAACTGCAATAAAAATCATGACATAAGATTCATTAGACACCCAATAAATTATTAGGAGAACTTGTATGCGAATCGCTCATTATGAACCCTGGGGCTTACTTAATCAATTCTATAAAGATCTTGAAAAAGTCTATGCCCAACCAAGCAATTCAACGGATGAAGATACCACAGTGGCAACTAGTGCATGGGCACCGGCGGTTGATATTAAGGAAGATGAGCAACGCTTTGTTATTCATGCCGATATTCCCGGTGTTGATCCTCAAGAGATTGAAATAACCATGGAAGGGGGGGTATTAACTATCAAAGGCGAACGTCAAGCTGAAAGCCAAGAGGAACGTAGAAACTACAAGCGTATAGAGCGTACTCGTGGTACTTTTTATCGTCGGTTTAGTTTACCGGATACCGCCGATGCGGAAAAAATTACCGCTACCGGCAAACAGGGTGTCCTTGAAATCATTATTCCGAAACACCTAATTGTTCAACCTCGGAAAATCAATGTGGAGTGTTAAAAACCCTGGCGGCTGTTGCCAGTGAATAGCAGAAAAACGGTAGTGCTATACCAGTAGTGGTTTCACAAAAAGACCTAATCGGCTTCAAAAATTTATTAGGCTTATATCACCATCTATATAGCACTACCAAGCGAACTATATTAACTTGTCTTCTATTTTCACCTATTTTTAAACTCACTTTTTCACCATTAAGACGGGCTAATAGAGAGTGAGTAATCGATAAGAAGTGAAAGATGCAATACAAAGATTATTATAAAATTCTAGGTGTTTCTCGCCAAGCAACTCCTGATGAAATTAAACGTGCCTATCGTCAGTTAGCACGCCGCTACCATCCGGATGTGAGTAAGCAACCTAATGCAGAACAACACTTTAAAGAAGTAGGTGAGGCTTACGAAGTATTGAAAGATCCTCAAAAACGGGTAGCTTATGATCAATTAGGTTCACCGTGGCGAGCCGATCAAGATTTTCAGCCACCACCTGGCTGGCAAAGTCATTTTGACTTCACTAATGGAGGATTTAGTGATACTTATTCATTCGATTTCAATGACTTTTTTTCAACACTGTTTCGCAGTAGTCCACAGTCAACTCATTATCATGATCAGTCCTTTCATACTCAAGGTGAAGATCAACAAGCTAAAATTACTATCACTTTAGAAGAAGCTTACCATGGTGCTATACGTTTAGTTCAACTACCAATACCAATTCACCGTAAAGGAATTGTACAGACTAAAACTCGAACCTTAAACGTTAAAATCCCCGCTGGGGTTATCCATGGGCAAAAAATTCGGTTAGCTGGACAAGGATTAGAAGGAATAGGCGGTGTAGCGCAAGGGGATTTGTATCTCGAAATCGAATTTCAGCCACATCGGTTTTACCGTGCTCAGGATCGAGATATTTATTTAACTTTACCCATTACTCCTTGGGAATCCGCTTTAGGCAGTACCATAGCCGTGCCCACTTTAGGGGGTCAGGTCGAGCTAAAAATTCCAGCAGATTCCCAATCAGGACAACAATTACGCTTGAAAGGACGAGGATTACCTGGTCACCCCCCCGGCGATCAATACATTATATTGCAAATGGTTACGCCGCTAGCACATTCAGAAGCAGAACGTGCGCTCTATCATCAAATGGCGGAAAAATTCGCCTTTAATCCCCGCCACGATTTAAACCAGTTTTTTAGGGTTGAGTAATTTCTACCAAGTAAATTGAGAATAATTGGCACCAAAGTTTATAGGTGTATTAGATTGATTTACAATATATTTTTATTGGCTAGCTTTGAATTTACATTAAATAATTCGTGTAGTAATGCGTTGTAAAAATGCTTCCAATTCCACGCTATAAACTCCAATAATATTATCGTACATCACCTTGATTTCTCCTGGTAAATAATCGTGAACAATCCGGTTACGTATGTCGCGCATCATTAGCCATAATCCGGCTTCACTGACCACACCGAGTTTTTCCATGCGGTGCAGCAAATCGCGTACTGAATCACTTTGCTCGGCAAACTCCATTCGTTCCAAAGTACGCATAAAACGCAATGCCATTTCCACTGCACGAATAAATCGGCTGCTCATTGCATCATATGGTTCTAATTCAATTAAAGTGTAATCACGCACTGGGTCAAACGCGGCAATTGTGGCGCACGAAGCCAGCAATGCCGTAATAGTATATTTTGTTTTATCACGCGCCGCATGGGTGAGAATTTGTAAAGCTTGCTCAGTCTTAATTGTAACGGTTGTTTTTCATTCACCGCTAGAAATGCGGCTTGTTCTTCATTAAGCTTTGCCGGATTCAAAATCACAATATCCAATTTTTCTTCATACTTTGAAACAATGCGTTGGTGTATCTGTTGACGCAAATAATAAGGTTCTTCTGTGCTGAAAATCAGAATATCAATATCCCCGCTACGTTTGCAATCATCTATTCGCGAACCAAATATATAATTTTCGCCGTCAATTCTTTGTAATGCAGTACGCAAAGCCTGTTGTTGGTGTGTATCCAAACGCATCGTTTTAATCTAAAAAAATTCTTGAGTAGGACGGGTAGTGCATTAACAAAACACATCTGGTTGTTGATTTTAACCCTAGGTGGGGAGGCAAAGTTCTAACCAGTCTACGATATTTTTTAATTTAATCACATTGGAATGTAAAATGTGGTGAGTTTGCAAACCACGCCAATCATCAATAGCTTTGCTTTGTCTTTAGCTACCCGACCTAGATCTTGCTTGGTAAGTTAATGTGTGTACCACAAACCTTATATGATGGCGAGTTAACCATTTTGTAATAGCGGATAGTTTCACGTATAGGCTATTGTCTTGAACTTCTATGTCACTTCTTTCCAAGAATAATTAAGTTTTAGATTGTTTCTCTACTCCCAAGGATACAGCTTAGGAATATAAGTTGTGAGTATGATAGTATTTAATAGGGCTATCAGGGTTCCAACTATAAATAACATCCACGAGTTAGGTTTGATAACGCCTAATGCTACTATCAAAAACAGTATTGGTAAATCAAGAAAGTGAGTAAATGTTGATACTTTCTCTCCTCTCGCTTCTTGTAATTCTGGCGTAAAATCTCCTTGTGTGAGTGCGTCTTGAGTAATTCGTCTTAGTCGCATAAAGTAAATGCGTGTAATGGTGTTGCCTTCAATGAACTCCAATAATAATAGGATTATCATCCCATTTAACCAATTAATTTGAATGAAATTCCAACCACCAAAGAATACAATAATCAACCAAGTTCCCGATATAATCAGTAGAATAGCTCCCGGAATCACTAACCCATCATAAAATATGGCAATATTACGGATAGCTTCAGCAAATGAATCTAATTGGTGCAATTGCCGGGAACGTAAATCAGCAAGCCAAACTCCAATAAGACCACTACCCATTAGAATAGCGCCGAGAATATGTATAAATTTGATTATGGCATATTCCATTAGTTATCTCCCATTATTGATGTATTGTTGTTTGTTAGTTGGGCTACTATAACTATTTAATCACTTGCCGGGAACTGCCATTGTATTTCCCAACCCGCTTGTCCTGCTGGTGCTCTTAAATCATCTCGAATACCAATCTGTGGTATAGCTACCAATATGTTATTCAGATAAATCAATGGAATAAAAGGCCTATGCCATGGTGGTAATAGAATGGTTTGTAAGAGTTTTTTTACTATCCGTTGGTGTCCACGCCAGTAAAAAATTTCACCTCCTTGTCGAAACCGAACTTGTAAAGTTGTTTCACTGGGCAAAGCCAATCCTTGCTTTTGAACTTGAACTGCGGTTAATTGTCCTAATGGTAAAGTTAATGGTTGGGGTAATAACCAATTTAATTGGTACGAATCTAAGGGTTGAGGTGGTAATGGTAACATCGCGAATAATAACTGTTGATAGCGGCGAATTTCTACGCCTGGCCAACGTACTATAGGTTGTCGGTCTGCTTTGGCCTGTAAGAGACTTTGGAGAATTTGTTGTAATTGTAAGCTAGAAGGAATAGGTAATTGACATTGATTCAACCAATATCGTATGACATTACGCTGTCGAACTGAACTCAGTGTAGATAAGGCACATAAACTCAATTGTGTTAGATGCTTAGTGCGACAAGTCTCCCAATCAATTTGTGCCAAATTCTCTGCTAATTCATTAGCTTCGGCATGATGGCGAGCGGTTCGACTTAAAGTGTGACTAATACTGGGCCAACGTTGTTGTAACACCGGGATAATTTGGTGACGAAGAAAATTGCGATCAAATTGGATATTAGCGTTGCTGCTATCTTCTATCCACTGTAACTGGGTTTGTTGTGCATAACTACATAATTGTATGCGAGTATAGTTCAAGAAGGGACGAATCAACCAACCTGAAGCTAAGCGAGTAACCGGTGGCATGGCCGCTAAACCCGCTACGCCAGCACCCCGCAATAATTGTAATAATACCGTTTCTGCTTGGTCATCGGCATGTTGTGCAGTAAGGACCACATCTTGTGGGGCAAGTAATTGTGCAATGGCTTGATAACGTGCTATGCGGGCATTGGCTTCCAAGCTTTCTCTTGAAGCTTGGCGAACTTGAACACGGATGATTTCACACGGTACAATTAAAGCATCACACACGGCTTGACAATGTTGAGCCCAATCATCAGCCTGCGGGTGTAACCCATGATGAATATGAACGGCTTGTAATGTTGGCTTGGATAATTGCGGACGGAGTTGCGCTACGGCATGTAACAACACATGAGAATCTAATCCACCACTATAGGCAATCCAAATTCGTTGGGTATCAAGGTAACTTCTTAAAATCTCTAGGAGATGGATTCCTAAATTAGTGTTGTAATTCATTCAAGCAAATTATTTTAAATAGATACAGCATCATAATATGTACAACAGTGAAATTATCAGTGAATTTTTATTCATAAGTTAAGGCATCTCATCAATTAAAGAACTAACAATCCGATATTATATCTCCTGTTAGAAAGAATAGAGAAGGTTACTTGGGAGTCACCGCCGGGCTAGCTCATTTGGAATCAAGCAACGGTAAAAGGGATAATAACCAGTTATTATCCCAGCCGACCGGCTAACGTTTACCTTTAATAGAATCCCTAGAAGGGTACTTATTTAACTGATGTTATGCAGCCAGGTAGGGTGGGCAATGCCCACCCTACTGCTTATCCTCTATCACCGGTAAAAACCGACTTCTTGCTAAGTTAGCTTTTATTCAATATAATAATTCATATACAGGTTTATTCAATTAAGAATTGGTATAACCCAATTATTCTCCATCAACAGCCTCTAGCACTTCAAAAATCTCTACCAGAAATTCAATCGAAACCTGCTACTGTCCCGTTGGCGGAGCCAGATTTATCCAACCAATCGAAACAGTCTCTTACTGAATCGATTTCACCTTCCCTAAAAAAACAAGCCGTTGACAGTGAGAAATCAGATATTGCCTCGTCCTTGACCATGCTTCCGCAAAATATTCCGATAGACAAACCGTTGCTACGGATTAAGACCGTATTATTGCTGAGCACCGGCTTATTTTTAACCGGTTTCATGGGCTGGTACTGGCATGTTCGTCATACTGATCAATATCAGGAACAACTTTTGATAACACAACTGATATCAAGGCAACTTGCCAAATTGTTACAGATACTTCATCAATATCCACTATGGGCTTTGGGAACTTTATTTATACTGGGCATGTTGACAATACTATTAAACCTATACTATTTAGCAAGTCAAATCAGTGAATCAATGGCTATCCAACATGCGACTGTTTATACGGAATCTTTAGGGATATTTCGTGCCTTTTACTCTTCAGAAGTGGTAGCACGAGTCAAGCCTAAAGGCATTCAGATATCACATGATTATAAAAATCAGGACGGTGCTATTCCATTTCCAGCAACACTGAGTATTGAATTGAGTAAAGAACTGAGTCAAAGCCAAAATGGTTCACAGGCACGCTTATTTAGTAATTATCCCTTTCCGTGGCGACAAAAGGAAGGTGGCCCACATGATTCTTTTGAAATTCAGGCACTTCAGTATGCTGAACAGAATCCAGCTCGATCTTTTATTCGCTTTGAACCGGTACAAGGTCGTTTTTCTCTGCGTTTTGCTAAGCCAGTGGTGATGAAAACCAGTTGTATTGGGTGTCATAATGGTCATCCTAATAGTCCAAAAAAGGATTGGAAGATAGGTGATGTTCGAGGTATTCAAGAAGTTATTCTGCCGATTGGTAGTCAGGTAGAAGGCAAAATTCAACAGGGATTATTGAAGACCCTTATCATCATGACTTTAATTACTTTAATCGTCTTGGGATTGTTAGCATTAGTTATTAAAGAATTAAGAAAATCGCTATTCCAAGTGAGTACGCTGGCTGAAGAAACTAAGCAAATTAATAAAGAACTGGCTAAAACTAATATCGCTTATCGCCGATTTTTACCGTATGAGTTTCTAACTGCCTTAAAAAAGGAAAGCATCGTTAATGTTCAACTCGGTGATAATATTGAAACGCAAATGACCGTACTATTTTCTGATCTCCGCTCGTTCACAACGATTTCTGAGAACATGAGTCCGGAAGAAAATTTTCGTTTTCTTAATGATTATTTGAGTCAAATGGGACCGGTTATTCGCAATAATCATGGATTTATCGATAAATATATTGGTGATGCGATTATGGCACTATTCCAACAAACAGCAGATGATGCGGTAAAAGCTGGTATCGCGATGTTAAAAGCCTTACATGAATATAACACGAGTTTAAATCAAGTCGGTCGAGCCGCTATTCAAATGGGAATTGGCATCCATACCGGTTCAATGATGTTAGGTACCATAGGAGAACAGAACCGGATGGAAACCACTGTTATTAGTGATGCCGTTAATTTAGCTTCTCGATTAGAAGGTATGAGCAAAATATATGGTGTTCCCCTGCTGATTAGCGAACAAACTTTTCGCAATCTAAGGCATCCTGAGCAGTTTTCAATCCGAGTGATTGATCGAGTGAAGGCTAAAGGCAAACGCGAACCCGTTACCGTATTTGAGGTTTACGATGGGGATCCACCAACCCTATATTCACTTAAAGAGATGACTCGACCTCTATTTGAACAGGGCTTAACCGAATATCAAAACCAAAATTTTTTGAAGGCAAAACAGTGTTTTGAAACATGTATGGTGCAAAATTCTCTTGATCTGACTACCCAACTTTATGTGAAACGTTGTCAACATTATTTAACAGAGGGGTGGGAACAAGAATGGGATGGCGTAACTCAATTAGATTCCAAGTAGAGTGGATTAGAACGACTCCGGACCATCGAGGTTAGTAACGACTTGGCTTCGGCGAATTTCTAAACACTTGTTGTTAAAATATTCATCAATCGATATAACTGAGAGAAAGATGGCTTTCTACTCATCAAGGAATTAAGAAATTCAATACAATCCACCGCCCTCGCTGATTACACTCTCTACTATATATTATGCTAGTTATATTATAAAATATATGTGTAGTTCTAGAAATTAGAAATTCAAAAATAAATAAACTCATAGAATTATCAAAACGGATTAACTAAAAAATTTAGACTATTTAAACAATATATAATAATATTATTGTTAGTTAATATAGCTGAATTAGCCATAGAAAAAATTAATCGTCCATTCTGCTACTGAATTCGGAAATAAGATTTATGTCAGACAGTACCATTCCACATTTTGCACTGATTACCCATGATGAAGATATTGAACGTGCTTCACGATCTTTGAAAGCGATGTCACATCCCTTACGTCTTAAAATACTTTGTATTTTGGGTGAGCGTGAATATAGCGTCCAAGATATTGTTGAACGAGTCGGTACCTCTCAAAGTAATATTTCTCAACATTTGGCGATTTTACGCGATAAGGGCATTTTAGCTTCGCGTAAAGATGCTAATCGAGTTTATTATCGGGTTAGTGATGCGCGTACCTTACGCTTAATTAGTATGATGAGAGAGGTATTTTGTTCCTCATTTTGTGCATGAGGCTTGAATTATAATATCCTGTCCTCATTTATTCGTTTTTCCACTTAGGAGATTTAAAAGATGACAGTAGAACGAATCGTGTTGATGATGGCGGGTATTTTTATTTTGTTATCGCTAGCATTAAGTCAATTACATCATCCTTATTGGTTATGGTTCACTGCTTTTGTGGGTGCTAATTTGCTACAAAGCAGCTTTACCGGGTTTTGCCCTTTGGCTATTATTCTCAAAAAATTGGGCGTTCCAACCGAACAACAAGCGCATCTTGCTCCTGAAAGACAGTTTTAGTTTATGGCGCAATTTATTGAATTCGCGGGAAATCATCCCTATTTATTTTTAGCTTTCAGTGTTGTTAGCGGGCTACTTGTTTGGAATATTTTAAATGATCAGATAACCGGTATAAAATCATTGTTGCCCCAAGAAGCAACTCTCTTAATTAATCACGAAGAAGCTGTCATTCTTGATGTTCGTGAAGAAAATGAATATATCCAAGGACACATTTTAAATTCAATACATATTCCATTAAATACATTATCTGATAAAATACCCCGTTTGGAAAAGTATCGAAATCGTCCTATTATTGCTAGTTGTATGAGTGGTAACCGATCAGCACGGGCTTGCAGTACGCTGAAAAGAAATGGCTTTGAAAAGGTTCATAATCTCAAAGGGGGGGTCATTGCGTGGCAAAATGCGAATTTACCGCTGACTAAAGGTAAAAGTGGTTCAAAAACAGCTTAAAGACGATAAATCCAAGAATCGATGGAGTGGCAGCTTACTAAGAGGACAGCACAGTGGAAGACAGGCCCAATCAGGCAGGCGCAGCATCTCAAGAACAATTTGGGATCCAAAATATTTATCTTAAAGATAGCTCTTTTGAAACACCACATTCACCACAAATTTTTCGTGAACAGTGGAAACCCCAATTAGAAGTAGAAATTGCTAATGAAGCTAATCAATTAGAAGAGAATCTTTATGAAGTTGTGCTCAAAGTGACCGCAACCGTTAAAGTTGGCGAAAAAACGGCTTTTTTGGTTGAAGTTCACCAAGCCGGTATTTTTGCGGTAATGGGCTTTGCACCAGAAAAGTTAACCTATGCACTTCATAGCTTTTTTCCGAATATTTTATTTCCCTTTGCTCGCGAAACCGTTTCTAATTTAGTGACTAAAGGTGGATTTCAACCGTTATTATTGGCACCAGTCAATTTTGATGTTTTATACACACAGCGGGTTAATCAACTTAAGCAGCAACAGAGTAAAGCAACCGTCAATTAATACCTATTACGATTAATGACAGTACCACTAGAACCGATTCTAGTAGTTGGTGCCGGTTCTTGGGGTACCGCACTGGCAATGGTATTGGCTCGCAATGGCCAACCAGTTTGGTTGTGGGGAAGGAATCCTGACCATGTTCAAGAGATGATCTCATCTCGACAAAATATGCGGTTCTTACCCCATAATTATTTCCCTGAAACTTTACAACCAATAGCTTATTTAACTCAGACTGTTTCGCAAGTTAAAGAGATTATCATCGTTGTTCCCAGTCATGCTTTTCGGGAAACACTTAATAAAATTGCACCTGTTCTGATTCCTCAAGCGCGTATCTGTTGGGCAACAAAGGGTCTAGAAAATCAATCTGGGTTATTACTACATCAAGTTGCCGAACATCAATTAGGAAACCAGCGACCATTAGCAGTGTTAGCTGGGCCTTCTTTTGCAAAAGAAGTCGCGATGGGATTACCAACTGCGGTAACAATTGCTTCGCATTGGACGCAATATGCGCAAGAATTAGTCAATTTGTTCCATAATCATTATTTTCGCCCTTATACGAGTTCCGATATCATTGGAGTACAACTTGGTGGGGCCATAAAAAATATTATGGCTATTGCAGCAGGAATTGCAGATGGTCTCGGTTTAGGTGCTAATACCCGTGCAGCTTTAATTACAAGGGGTTTGGCTGAAATGGTCCGTTTTGGTACCACATTAGGCGGACAACCGGAAACCTTTATGGGACTTGCTGGTCTGGGTGATTTAGTTTTGACTTGTACGGATAATCAATCCCGTAATCGTCGCTTTGGTTATGCTTTAGCTCAGGGAAATACGATACAACAAGCACAACAAAATATTGGACAAGTCATTGAAGGTATCTCGGCTACCTATGAAATCAGCCGCTTGGCTCGACAATGGGAAATAGACATGCCAATTGTTGAGCAAGTTAACCAAGTATTACAAAATAATTGTACTCCTTCTCAAGCTGTACAAGCTTTACTATCACGCGAACCCAAACCAGAAATTTTATGAATAAATGGCTCACTTTAAGCTTCATTTTTAATTCTCCTCAACCGGCCGGCTTTTAATCAGAAACCCACTTAATAGAATAACTATCTGATATTAAATAGAAGTTAACACTGGAATGAATCTTAACTTCCTTGAATTTGAACAACCCATTGCTGAATTAGAAGCTAAAATTGATGAATTACGTTACGTTAGCCATGATAAACAGATTAATCTCAGTGATGAAATTGCTCGCTTAAAGCTGAAAAGCGAAGAACTGACTCGCTCCATTTTTTCTTCTTTAACCGCTTGGCAAATTTCCCAATTGGCTAGGCATCCACAGCGACCTTATTTGCTTGATTACATAAAGCATATTTTTACTGACTTTGAAGAACTTCATGGTGATCGGGCTTTTGGTGATGATCCCGCTATAATTGGTGGATTGGCTCGATTAGAAGGTCGAGCAGTTATGCTAATTGGTCAACAAAAAGGTCGTGATACCAAAGAGAAATTACAGCGTAATTTTGGTATGCCACGTCCGGAAGGTTATCGAAAAGCACGACGTCTCATGCAACTCGCTGAACGATTTCAATTACCGGTACTCACTTTTATTGATACCCCGGGTGCTTATCCTGGCGTTGATGCGGAAGAACGTGGTCAAAGCGAAGCCATTGCGCGAAATTTATATTTCATGGTGAGTTTAAGAACACCTATAATTTGTACTATTATTGGTGAAGGTGGTTCGGGTGGTGCACTGGCAATAGGAATTGGTGATAGAATTAGCATGTTAGAATACAGTACTTATTCCGTTATTTCTCCAGAAGGTTGCGCTTCTATCTTGTGGAAAAGTGCTGATAAAGCAGCCGAGGCAGCCGAAGCCATGAATATCACTTCCCACCGTCTAAAAGAATTTGGTTTAATTGATCTGATCATCTCTGAACCTTTAGGTGGCGCACATCGGGATCTAGAAGCTACGGCTAAAAATTTGAGTATCACTTTACAAACCACTTTAGCTGCCTTGGATCAAATGACAATTGATGAATTAATAGAAGCACGTTATCAACGTTTAATGAAAATAGGTCATTTTGATGAAGGATAAGCGTATTTAATCGTATTATACTGAGTTAGATAATGATTCAAGGGGTAGTGAACCCTATTGTAGCCACACTGTCATTAAGTTAAACCATAATCCTCTTAACAACGCAAGGCGGGGGTGAATTTTTGGGGAAGTTCCTTAAAATTTTCCCTTACCTTTTCAAAGGTTGAGAATTCTTAGCTTAACGGCAGTATATCGCAGCCAGAAAATATGGTTGGTAAATCAATATTATTTTTTTAGCACTACCTGGAGTTATTGCTGACTAAAAAATAGCTAACCTTTAAATTACTTATTAAAGGCTTTTAGGTTTTACTATCAACTTGTCAACAGAATTATTTCATAATGGATTGGTTAATATGCTTATCTTCGAACATAGTCATTCCGATCATTTAGCTAAAACACCGTTACCAGTCAATCGCTCCCAATTAATTGACATTCCTGACCGGTGGTTACGCAAAACACCTCTCAACTTACCAACGGTATCAGAAATGCAGGTAGTTCGCCATTACACGAAGTTATCACAGCAAAATTTTGCGATTGATAGCCACTTTTATCCACTGGGTTCATGTACGATGAAATATAACCCACGTGTGTGTAATACCCTAGCCATGTTACCCCATTTTTTATCCCTTCATCCAGCGAGTCCAACTTCACAAAATCAGGGTATACTCGCCTGCCTGTATGATTTACAAGAAATTTTACAAGAAGTGACTGGAATGAAAGCGATGTCATTAGCACCGGCCGCTGGCGCTCAGGGTGAATTTGCCGGTGTCGCGATGATCCGTGCTTATCACCTTGATCGAGGCGATACTCAACGAACTGAAATATTAGTTCCGGATGCAGCTCATGGCACCAATCCAGCTTCTGCGGTGATGTGTGGTTTTCAAGTTCGTGAAATCCCGACTAATGAAGCTGGCGATGTTGATATTATGGCATTAAAAGCCGCTGTTGGTCCAAATACCGCAGGCATCATGTTGACTAATCCCTCAACTTTAGGTGTATTTGAACGAAATATTACCGAAATTGCTCATTGTGTCCATCAAGCTGGCGGATTATTGTATTACGATGGTGCTAATTTGAATGCCATTTTAGGTAAAGTACGCCCTGGAGATATGGGATTTGATGTTATTCACCTTAATTTACATAAAACTTTTTCAACCCCACATGGTGGTGGTGGGCCCGGTGCTGGACCGGTTGGTGTTAATGAACGGTTATTACCTTTTTTACCGGTGCCCAGGGTTGGATATGATGGTCAAACTTATTATTGGTTAACAGAGGTAGATTGTCCACAAACAATTGGTCGCTTGTTGGCTCAACCCGGAAACGTTGGGGTACTATTACGTGCCTATATTTATGCACGGTTGTTAGGTCGAGAAGGTATGCCACGAGTAGCTGAATTTGCTACTTTAAATGCCAATTATTTACAAGCTTGTTTAGTCAAACAGGGATTTGACATGGCTTATCCCCAACGCCGCGCTAGCCATGAGTTTATTCTGACGCTGAAACGTCAAGCTAAACAACTTGGTGTGACCGCCATGGATTTTGCTAAGGCTTTACTTGATAAGGGGTTTTATGCACCAACTACTTATTTCCCCTTGTTAGTACCGGAGTGTTTGTTAATTGAACCCACTGAAACTGAAGATAAACAAACCTTAGATAACTTCGTTACCGCGATGAGTGAAATTCAATATGAAGCCCAAACTAATCCCGATAAAGTGAAAAATGCACCTTATTCTCTGCCAGTACAACGTTTAGATGAAGTTAAAGCCGCTAAGAATTTAGATATTGTTTGGCAAATACCAATTAAAAACGATCTAGATTGATAGGGTGACATTTCTATATTCTTGTACCTAGGGTGTGTCATCAATTAGCCGCTTGACTTTAAGTGAAAAAAGTGGATATTAAGTTTTGAGGAGAGAAACTTAAAGGGAAAAAGAAATAACGAGACGTTATGGGTTAAAAGACGAGCCATGGGAGC
>JAAUSR010000018.1 GCA_012032555.1 Thioploca sp. | reverse complement strand
ACAGAACACTTGTCAATAAAATTAGATTTCATACAATTGATTTATATGATGAAATAATTGGTGTCTGTGCTGGACTATGGAATTTTTACTTAGCTAATTGATTGGTTTTTAACGTGATACAACTCTATTTAAATGACATTGAGTAGCGCAGGTGGGAACAAGAACCAATCAGTAGAAATTTTTCCCGTTAAAGTAAACTCCCCTTTCTCTCTAAACGGCGGTAAGTAATCGCTTCAGTCAAATGAACGGTTTGAATGGTTTCACTAGCACTGAGATCCGCAATAGTGCGTGCTACTTTGAGAATCCGATACCAAGCTCGTGCCGATAAACCTAATTGTTCCATTGCTCGGTCGAGTAATCGTTCATCTGCTTCGGTTAATTGGCAAAATTGCTCAATTTCTCGATTGGTTAGTCGACTATTGGGTTTACCGCTACGTTGTAGCTGTCTATTTCTAGTGCTAACAACACGCTGACTGACTTGCATACTGGTTTCTCGATTATCATCCTGCCGTAGTTCGGAACGAGGTAAATTGGGTACCTCAATATGCAAATCAATTCTATCTAACAATGGCCCAGAAATTCTGGATCGATAACGACTAATTTGTTGTGGATTACATTGACAACGACCACTGCTATCACCCAGATAACCACATGGACACGGATTCATTGCGGTAATCAATTGAAAATTAGCTGGAAATTCAGCCTGATGTGCAGCACGAGAATGGTAATTCGTCCGGATTCTAACGGTTCTCGTAATACTTCTAAAACACGTTTATCAAATTCAGGTAATTCATCTAAAAATAAAATACCATTATGTGCCAGTGAAATCTCGCCAGGACGTGGATGACTACCACCACCCACTAAAGCGACAGCAGAGGCGGTATGATGCGGTGCTCGAAAGGGACGAATTCCCCATTGACTAACATCAAAACCACTACTGGCAATAGAAGCAATCGTGGCGGTAGCCAGTGCTTCATCTTCGGTCATGGGTGGTAAAATACTGGGCATACGACTAGCTAACATGGTTTTACCGGTACCAGGTGGCCCTAACATTAATAAATTGTGTCCACCGGCCGCTGCGATTTCTAGGGCACGTTTAGCATGATGTTGGCCTCGCACTTCACTTAAATCAGCTAAGGAAGTAGCCATAATTGGCTGAGGTGGATGATTCGTATGGTAAGGAATAATGGGAGTAAGATTGCGTAAATGGGCACAGATATCGAGTAAATGTTTGACCGGTAAAATAGATATTCCATTAATGATGCTCGCTTCAATAGCATTATCAAAAGGAACGACCACTTGTCGCTGTGCTTGTCGAGCTTCTAAAGCCATCGGTAGTACACCTCGCACCGGTCGTACTTGCCCACTTAAGGCTAATTCGCCAATAAATTCATATTGTGAAAGTGAATTAGTCGGAATTTGGCGAGAAGCCGCTAGAATACCCAAGGCAATAGCTAGATCAAAACGCCCGCCTTCTTTAGGTAAATCCGCCGGCGCTAAATTAATGGTCACTCGCTGCAGGGGAAATTCAAACTGACAATTGAGCAGAGCACTCCGAACCCGGTCTTGGCTTTCTTTAACCGCTGTTTCTGGCAACCCCACAATAGATAAGCGTGGCAAACCATTGGTCAAATGAACTTCGATGGTAACAGGTAAAGCTTGAATACCAACCTGAGCACGACTATGAATAACCGCTAAAGAAGACAGAGCACTACTCGGAAGGTTCAGTGGTTTGGGATTGAGGTGAATAGGCTGCTTCGAGAGCGGCTACTTTAGCTTCTAAAATTTCTAACCGAAGCCGAGTGCGCTCTAGTACCGCTTTTTGCACTTCAAATTCCTCTCGTGTGACTAAATTCATACGTCGTAGGGTAGCTTCTAAAGCCACTCGCAAATTTTTTTCTAAATCACGATGAAGACCTAATAAATTTTTCGGTAATGTTTCGGTTAGTTGTTTGAAAAATGTTTCAATTTGAGGAATATTACTCATCTTTGACATACTCCGGTCCGGCAATTGTCAGTTATTAATGATAACTTAAATTGTTATTATTAACTGGTAATTAGTTACGAGATTTACTCATCGGAATGATTATAATATTTTATACCCATTTTGACTAAATTACGTCCTTGGGCTTTACGTTTTTGATTAATTTCTCGAAGTGAGTGAGCACAACCACAATATTCTTGTTGGTAAAAATGTTCCTGTTTAGCTATAGCTATCATGCGTTGTGAACCCCCTTTCTTACGCCAATTATAAGTCCAGTAAGTTAATCCAGGATAACGTTGTGCTGCTCGTATTCCACATTGATTGACTTGTTCTAAATCTTTCCAACGAGATATCCCCACTGAACTCGTAAAAATTTTAAACTGATTTTCGTAGGCATATAAGGCAGTACGTTCAAAACGAATATCAAAACAAACCTCACAACGTGGTCCGCGCTCTGAATCAAATTCCATCCCTTTAGTCCGTGCAAACCAATTATTCATATCATAGTCTGCATCTATAAAAGGAATCTGATGTTTATCGGCAAACTGTTTATTTTCTTCTTTACGTAGTTCATACTCTTTAAGTGGGTGAATATTAGGATTATAAAAAAATACTGTTAATTCAATATCTGAAAATAAGAGAGTTGCTATAATCTCACCGGAGCATGGTGCACAGCAAGAATGCAACAATAGTTTTTTCTCATCGTGAGAGAAAGTAAGAAGCGATTGTTTAGACATAACTATTCCTTTACTAGCTAATAACTTATTATTTTATCTGATTATTACAGATGAGCAAGTTATAATAGATTAGATCCGCTCAAGCTAAGTTCTATTATGGTATAACAATGACTGGTTATCCGTTATCATTACTGCAATCAATAATGGATAACGGATAACAGATAACTGATAACTGAGTCAATTTAATGAAATTTTACCAACGTATTCGTACTAAACTTGCTATTGGATTTTTGTTAGTTGCTTTCATTTCTGGGCTTATTATTAGTATTTATGCTAGGCAATTAACTATCCAAGTTTTATATGAGAATGAACTTTTTCATCAATTTACTCGGCTCAAAAACCTTAAAACTAATTTAGAGAATTGGTTAATAGCCATACAAAAAGATCTTATTTTTCTCACACAGTCTCAAATATTAAAGCAGTACTTAAATTCACCTTATCGTCAACAAGACACTAACCGTTTGACAAACCTACAACAATCTCTGGGGCAAGAATTTTTAGCCTTACTGATTAATCGAAACCTTTACTACCAAATCACTTATTTAGATGAGAATGGCCAAGAAGTTGTGCGTGTAGATAATGCTCAAGGAATACCCCAGATTGCTTCGCCATCGCAACTACAAAATAAAGCACACTATTCTTACTTTAAAAAATCAATACAATTACCGGAACAAGGCATTTTAATTTCATCACTCCGATTAGAAAGAGAACAAGGAAAGATCATGATTCCTTATCAATCGGTGATTCATTATGCCACTCCCATCACTTATCCGGATGGCCGTAATGCCGGTATTATGCTACTAACAGTCGATGCTAACCAATTGTTACAAATTGTAGAAGATGCTTGGTTAGTGGATCAGGAAGGATATTATCTCGCTTATATTGAACCCAAGAAACGTTGGGGGGGGCCAAATGATCTCAACACCGGTTATCAATTGAGCCAAGACTATCCTAATTTAGCCAGTATGATTGCAGAACAAACTGAAGGCAATTGGCATACTAGCCAAAATAATTTCTCCTTTCAACGGATTAATGCTCTCCAATTAGGTAATTGGACACTCATTGCTCGTTGGCCTAATCCGAATGTCGTTCCAAGTATTGTTCCATTGTCTTTTCATTTTAGTATCGTGTTACTGATTATCATGGTCTTGGCGACAGTAATATTTAATATCTTTAATAAAATGATTACTTATCCACTGGAAAAGCTTATCCAGATCGTTGAACAAGTTCGCCGGGGAAATAGGAAAATACGTGCTAATCTGCGCCGTACAGATGAATTAGGTCTGTTAGAAACCGGTTTTAATGCTATGTTGGAAGAAATCAATGCTTCTGAAGAAGCCTTACAAAAGGCCAAACGCGAAGTTGAAGTTGCTAATTTGGCTAAAAGTCGCTTTCTAGCTAATATGAGTCATGAATTGCGTACCCCATTAAATGCCATTATTGGTTATAGTGAAATGTTACAAGAAGAGTTATCTGAACTCGATGAAGAAGAATTTTGTAACGATATTGAGAAAATTTATTTAGCTGGCAAACATTTACTCGGCATTATCAACGATTTATTAGATATTTCTAAAATCGAAGCTGGGAAGATGGTGCTCTACACAGAAAGCTTTTATTTACCCAACATGGTAAATGATGTGATTCAGACGATTCAACCGCTACTGACCAAAAATCAGGATACGTTACAAATTTATTATAGCGACAATCTAGGCGAAATGCAGGCCGATCTTACTAAAACCCGCCAAATTTTACTCAATTTACTCAATAATACTTCCCGCTTTAATGATCAAGCTGATACGATTACTTTAGCGGTTTCGCGAGAAATTGATTCCAGTAGCAAAGAATGGATAATGTTTCAGATTAGTAATCCCAAGTTAGAACTGGATGATGAGCAAAGACAACAATTCTCTCAAATCTTAGGACACACGGACCCCTCGAGTGCTTATAAGTATGACAGTACTGGTTTAGGATTAGCCATTACTAATTACTTAGTCCATATGATGGCTGGAGAAATTAGTGTCGAAAACGAATCAATCGGTGGTATTACCTTTAAGGTTCGCTTACCCGCTAAAATCACCTCTAGCAATGAACAAACTCAGGTTATTTCTCAAACAGCGGAAGCGGTGTTAGAAGAAGGTGGTATTGTTTTAGTCATTGATGATGATTTAGAAGTACGAACTGTCCTCCAAAAATACCTGAGTAAATTGGGTTATCAAGTAGAGCTGGCCGATAATGGTGAAGAAGGATTACGCTTAGCGAAAAAAATCTTCCCTGATGTGATTACCCTTGATGTTATGATGCCTAAAATGGATGGTTGGGAAGTTTTATCTTATCTAAAAGCGGATCCAGAATTAGATCACATTCCGGTCATTGTGCTCTCGATGATAGAGGATAAAAGTGTAGGCTATTCATTAGGTGCTTCTGATTACTTAATTAAACCGATTACTCGTGAACAAATTTCCAAAGTACTACAAAAATATCATTTTGTTCATAATGACACCACTCAACTGATTATGGTTATTGATGATGATGCTGTCACGCGTGATATGACCGCGCGGATGTTAAGAAAAGCCGGTTGGCGGGTTTGTAAAGTCGAAGATGGCAGAATTGCTTTAAATTATATCCAGAAAAAACAACCTGATTTAATCTTATTAGATTTGCAAATGCCCGCTATGAATGGTTTTGAGTTTGTTACTCAACTGCGACAAACTTATGATTCCATTCCTATCCTGGTTCTCACTGCGCGAGACCTGACAATGGAAGAACGATTTCGTCTTAACGCTCATGTTGTCGGTATTTTCCAGAAAGGTTCTTATAGCCGCTACGAATTATTAGCTCAAGTAAAAAATCTCTTAACAAAATAAGCGACTGGTAGTCAATTAGGTCTTTAAGGTTGTACCCTAAAGACCTATTTAAATAGGTTAAATGTCTCTCAGCAATTCATTCAACCCAACTTTACCACGCGTTTTTCCATCCACTTGTTTAACAATTACCGCACAATAAAGACTATATTTACCATTAGCGGCGGGTAAATTACCAGAAACTACTACTGAACCCGGAGGAATATAACCATAATTCACTTCTCCAGTTTCGCGGTTATAAATTTTAGTACTTTGCCCAATATACACGCCCATCGAAATCACTGAACCTTCACCAACGATAACCCCTTCAACGATTTCCGAACGTGCCCCAATAAAGCAATTATCTTCAATAATCGTTGGAGTCGCTTGGATAGGTTCCAATACGCCACCAATGCCAACACCACCAGACAAATGCACATTTTTCCCAATTTGAGCACAAGAACCAACGGTTGCCCAAGTATCTACCATGGTACCACTATCAACGTAAGCACCGATATTGACATAAGAAGGCATTAATATCACCCCGGGCGCAAGGTAGGCACCATGACGTACTGTCGCTGGCGGAACGACTCGCACCCCTAAATTTTGAAAATCATGTGAACTGATATCAGCAAATTTAGGCGCGATCTTATCGTAGTAATGAGTAAAACTACCCTTGATAAAATAATTTTCTTCCAACCGAAAGGATAACAACACGGCTTTTTTAAGCCATTCATTGACAACCCATTGTGTTGATTGTTTTTCCGCGACTCGTAAAGTTCCCTTATCCAATAAGTTTAGAGTTTCCTTTACCGCTTCTTTCACTTCCAGACTCGCCTGGCGAGAATTAAGCGTCATACGCATCTCAAAAGCTTGTTCGATTACAGTTTTTAAATCATTCATTGAAACTAAATACTCCTTTCAATAAAAGTACGAATACGCTGAGCTGCTGTAATGCAATCCGCCAGCGGTGCTACTAAAGCCATCCGAATCCGATTCTGACCAGGATTAATACCATGAGCTAAACGTGATAAAAATTGGCCCGGTAATACCGTTACATGTTGTTGAGCAAATAAAGCTTGCGCAAATTGATCATCTGCAATGGGAGTAACTGGCCATAAATAAAAACTTGCCGGGGGCCGAGCAACCGATATCACCGGCGAAAGTATTTCCAATACCGCATCAAACTTTTGTCGATAGAGAACGCGATTCGCTTGGACATGCTGTTCATCTTGCCAAGCAGCAATACTTGCCGTTTGTACTGCTAATGACATAGCACAACCATGATAAGTTCGATATAACAGCAATTGGCGAATGATATCGGCATCACCAGCAACGAAACCGGAACGCAAGCCCGGTACATTAGAACGTTTAGATAGACTGTGAAATACAACACATCGGTTAAAATCAAAACGCCTAGCGGCGATACACGCTTGCAACAAGCCAATGGGCGGATGGTTTTCATCAGCATAGATTTCTGAATAGCATTCATCGGCAGCGATGATGAAATCGTATTCATCAGCATAGGCTAACAAATTTTGCCAAGCGATTTGATCGAGTAGAGTGCCACTGGGATTGTTAGGAGAACACAAATACAGCAATTGACAACGTGCCCAGACTGCTGCTGGTACGGCGCTAAAATCAGGTTGCCAATCGGTGTCTGCCGAGCAATTAATAAACCAAGGTTTAGCACCAGCGAGCCAAGTAGCGCCTTCATAAATCTGATAGAAAGGATTCGGTATCAGTACTAATGGATCAACCGCTTGCCGATTAATGACGGCTTGAGCAAAAGCAAATAAGGCTTCCCGAGTACCATTGACCGGCAAAATATGTTGAGCCGGATCCAAACTATTCTCAGGTAACTTAAATCTTTGTTTTAACCATTGTGCTATACTTTGGCGCAAGGCTTCACTACCCAAAGTCGTCGGGTATTTGGCCAGTGTTGTACCTAAAGTTGCAGTCATCGTCTTGACAACTAAATGAGGGGTATCATGTTGTGGTTCTCCAATGGATAAATTAATGGCATGAAGAGAGGATGGAGGAATAATCCCCTGTTTTAATTGAGCTAATTTCTCAAAAGGATAAGGTTGTAATAAACCAAGGTCAGGATTCATCATAGTGAATATTCTAAATCAATAAACTCTTAGTATAGGCGATTTAGATTTATCACTCCAAGCAGTTATTTTTTCATCTTCAGTAGTTGCGACTGCAAGCAAGATACTCTATATTATAAGACTAGGTGAACAAGTCGAATTAATTACCCAATTTGTTTTTCTTTGAGAATAAGTGAATGGTTAAGTAACTTGACTAATCGCTTGGGAAAAAGTGAAAGGACAAATATCATGCCACAAATTCAGTTTCAGGTGTCTGATAACGGTTAAAATGGAATAAATGACCCTAAGTGATTTTTAGGAAGTGGGCTTCGTGCCCATTTTTTATTTGTAAGTAGCAATTAAGTGGGGAAATTTTACCCCAGAATTGAAACCGATTATAGTTAAATAATTCAAGCAAATTGGAGCTAAAATCGTTTTGTTGGATAAAGAATTACAAAAGTTACTATTGCCAACTATTACAGCCCTGGGATATGAATTAGTTGGTGTCGAACGACTTTCGCAGGGTGGACATCGCCTGTTAGTGCGTGTCTACATTGACAACCCTGCCGGAATTCAGTTATCAGATTGTGAACAAGTTAGCCATCAAGTGAGTGGCCTATTGGATGTCCAAGATCCCATACCAGGTCATTATGTATTAGAAGTTTCTTCACCCGGTTTAGAGCGACCCTTGTTTACTTTAGAACATTTTGTTCGTTTTATCGGTTGTAAAATTAGTGTTCGCTTGAATCGCCCTTTAGCCACACGAAGAAATTTCACTGGTTTATTACAACAGGTGCAAGGTCATAACATTATGATGATGGTAGAGGATACCGAATATAACCTACCCTATGAACAAATAGAAAAGGCACATCTTGTGCCTGATAGTTAAGCAGAGAGATCGATTTAATCTCAAGGGTATTGGTCTTTAAGCTTCACTTTATCTAATGAGGTGGTGACTATGAATAAAGAAATTTTGCTGGTAGTAGACGTGGTGTCTAATGAAAAAGGTGTGAGTAAACAAATTATTTTCAATGCATTAGAATGTGCATTAGCCAGTGCCACCAAAAAACGTTATAACAATGAAATTGATGTACGGGTTTTCATTGATCCGCATACCGGTGATTACAAAGCCTTTCGTCGTTGGCAAGTCGTAGAAGATCATAGCTTGGAATCCTCTCAGTTGCAGATCAACTTAACTCAAGCGCAAGCACAAAACGCGGCGATTCAGTTAGGTGAGTTTCTTGAAGAAGCTATCGAATCAGTCAGTTTTGACCGCATTGGTGCACAGACTGCTAAGCAAGTCATCGTTCAAAAGATTCGCGAGGCTGAACGGGCGCAGATCGTTGAAGCTTATCAAGATCGTGAAGGTGAGTTGGTTAGTGGCATTGTTAAACGAATTGAACGTGGTAATGTTATCCTTGATTTAGGCAGTAATGCCGAAGCGCTTATCCCACGTGAAGATATGATTCCTCGAGAAGTCGTTCGTCCAGGCGATCGGTTGCGAGGTTACTTGTACAGTATACGTCCGCAACCGCGTGGACCACAATTATTTTTGAGCCGAACCGCACCAGAATTATTGACTAAATTATTTATTCTGGAAGTACCTGAAATCGGAGAAAATTTATTGGAGATTGTGGGTGCTGCTCGTGATCCTGGACTTCGTGCTAAAATTGCTGTTAAACCTAAAGATCTACGAATTGATCCCGTCGGTGCTTGTGTCGGGATGCGAGGCTCTCGAGTTCAAGCTATCTCTAATGAACTGGCCGGCGAACGAGTGGATATTATTTTATGGGATGACAATCCGGCTCAGTTTGTGATGAATGCGATGTCCCCGGCAGAAGTGGTTTCTATTGTGGTTGATGAAGATACCCATAGCATGGATGTCGCGGTCAGAGAAGAACAACTATCGCAAGCCATTGGTCGTAATGGACAAAATGTGCGCTTAGCCAGTCAATTAACCGGTTGGACTTTAAATGTTATGACTGAATCACAAGCAGAAGAAAAAAATGAAGCGGAAGCACGAGCTGTATTGGAACTATTCATGTCAGAATTAGAAGTTGACGAAGAAGTCGCAACGGTTCTCGTGCAAGAAGGTTTTTCTAGTGTTGAAGAAATTGCTTATGTGCCACTCAATGAAATGTTGCAAATTAATGAATTTGACGAAGAAATTGTTAAAGAATTACGTAATCGGGCCAAAGATGCTTTACTAACAAGAGCCATTGTTAACGAAGAAAAAATCGATACCGATAACCCAGTTATTGCGGAACCACAACCAGCAGAAAGTTTGCTGGCTTTAGAAGGAATGAACGAAAAATGGGCACAAGCTTTGGCCAGTCAAGGCATTGTGAATATGGATGATTTAGCTGAGCAATCAGTAGAAGATTTGATGTCCCTTGAAGGAATAGATAAAGTGCAAGCTGGAAAACTTATTATGGCCGCACGAGCACCTTGGTTCGTTGATGAGCAACCATGAATTCGTTAACAGTTAACAGTTAACAGTTAACAGTTAGCAGTTAACAGTAAACTGTTAACCAAATCGACAACTGATAACTGATAACTGATAACTGATAACTGATAACTGACAAGCGAGAAAATTTGGTAACCAAAAATGGCTGAAGTAACTATAAAACAATTTGCTGACGTAGTGGGGATTCCTATTGAACGTTTATTAGCACAATTAGGTAACGCCGGGCTGTCTCCGAAAACAGCCGATGACAATATTAGTGATAAGGAAAAATTACAATTGTTAGCTCATTTACGCCATCTTCATGGCAAAGAAACTGAAGTCCAGACGACTTCTAATGCACCTAAAAAAATTATTCTGAAACGTAAAACGCTTAGTGAAATTAAAGTACCGAGTTCACAGGGGAAGGCTAAAACCGTTCCGGTTGAAGTCAGAAAGAAACGTACCTATGTAAAACGAGGTGCGGTTACCGATCCAGAAAACCACCGGGTTAGCAATGAACGTGAACAACTTGAAGCAACTCAACGGGTAATAGAAGAAGAAATTCGCCATCAACCAGAGGAAGTTGAATTAATTGCTCAAGCTAAATATGAAGCAGAACAACCGGAAACGCAACAACGTGTCCAAAAGGAAATCGAACTACTGGCAGATACTCAAGTAACGCAACTTCAGGAAAAAGAAAATATTGAACCAGAGCGATTTCCAGAACAACCATCAACTGATCTTCAAAAGTCTGTCAATGAAGCCGTTGAAGAGATTCAACCTATCCATCAGTCGCCAATCACTCAGCCGCAAAACCTTTCTACCACCCCCTCCAAATCGGTACCACAACCTGCGGTTGCCACCGTTGTTTCTCCAGTAGAAACAACGCATAAAAAGGCAACCTCAGTTACTAAAACGACAACCCCTGAAACGACACCGAGATACACTGAGGTAAATCATAAACGTCAAGCGAGCGATTCTAAACATCAACCGACTGATTCTAAGCGTCAATCGACTGATGCTAGACGTCAATCAACCGATTTTAAACGTCAGCCCACGGATGCTAGACGTCAATCAACTGATTTTAAACGTCAGCCCACGGATTCTAGACGTCAACCAACCGATTTTAAACATCAACCCACTCATTCTGAACATCAAGTTGCGGATTATAAAAATCAACAGACTGATCTTAAAAGAAAACCGGTTCATTCGGTTGTGGTTGAAGAAAATATCAATCTTGATTTTCAAGATAATAAAACAGCTAAAGCTACTCCTAAATCATCAGCCAAGAAACCGACTCAACGGAATGGAAACTTAGCCAAAGAAAGTGCTAAAAAACGCCATGATAAGTCTTCTGTCAATAAAGAGACTGTGAGTAAATCCCGCAAACATGAGCGACAAGAACCTTATCAGGATGAAGAATCACTTCTTAAAAAAACGAAGAAGAAAAAGAAACTGGTAGCTAAACCAAGAGAACCTCAACATGGTGCCTTTACTAAACCAACCACTCCTATGGTGCGTGAAGTAATTTTACCAGAAACGCTTACCGTGGCAGAATTAGCACAAAAAATGTCTATTAAAGCGGCTGAAGTGATTAAAACTATGATGAAAATGGGAACTTTAGTGACCATTAATCAAGTCATTGATCAAGAAACTGCTGCCATTGTAGTTGACGAAATGGGTCATGTTTCCAAATTTATTAAGGAAAATGCGATTGAGGAGGAACTCGCCGAAAGTGGTAAACTCGTCGGTGAAAAAGTAGCTAGAGCACCCGTAGTAACCATTATGGGTCATGTTGATCACGGTAAAACTTCTCTACTGGATTATATTCGAGTTACCCGTGTTGCTGATGGTGAAGCGGGTGGAATTACCCAACATATTGGTGCCTACCACGTTGATACGCCCAAAGGAACTATCTGTTTTTTAGATACACCAGGACATGCGGCATTTACCGCGATGCGAGCTAGGGGTGCTAAAGCGACAGATATTGTGGTGTTAGTGATTGCCGCTGATGATGGCGTGATGCCACAAACCATTGAAGCCGTTCAACATGCTAAAGCCGCTCATGTACCGATAGTCGTGGCTATTAATAAAATCGATAAACCTCAAGCTGATTTAGATCGAGTTAAACAAGAACTCGTTACTCAAGGAGTCATCCCTGAAGAATGGGGTGGTGAAACCATGTTCGTCCCGGTATCAGCAAAAACGGGTCAGGGTATTAATGAATTACTCGAAGCGATTTTATTACAAGCAGAAGTACTTGAATTGACTACAGTGGTTAAAGGCCGAGCAACCGGTGTCATCATTGAATCAAGCTTAGATAAAAGCAGAGGTGCTCTAGCAACAATGTTGGTCCAAAGTGGAACGCTACGCAAAGGCGACATTCTCTTAGCTGGGCAACAGTTTGGTCGTGTCCGGGCACTATTGGATGAAAAAGGGAATTTTATTGATTCAGCTGGCCCTTCTATCCCCGTTGAAGTATTAGGATTATCTGGCGCACCGAGTGCCGGTGATGAAGCTGTTGTCGTGGCTGATGAACGTAAAGCGAGAGAAATTGCCCTATTTCGGCAAGGTAAATACCGTGAAATCAAATTAGCTCGCCAACAAGCGGCCAAGCTAGAAAACATGTTTTCACAAATGCAAGCGGGCCATATTAACATGCTTAATATCGTGCTTAAAGCGGATGTTAATGGTTCCGTTGAAGCCTTAAGTGATGCTTTAGTTAAACTTTCTAATCAAGAAGTTAAGGTTAACATGATTGCCAGCGGTGTCGGCGGTATTAATGAATCTGATGTTAATCTTGCTGTGGCTTCAGGAGCGATTTTAATTGGTTTTAATGTGCGTGCGGACACCAGTGCTAAGCGTTTGATTAATGAAGAAGAAGTTGACTTACATTATTACGGTATTATTTACGAAGCGATAGATGAAGTTAAGAAAGCTATCACCGGCTTACTTAAACCGGAAGTTAAAGAAGAAATTATTGGTTTAGCCGAAGTACGTGAAGTATTTCGTTCACCTAAATTTGGTGCGGTTGCCGGCTGCTTAGTTGTTGACGGGGTGGTAAAACGTAATAATCCTATTCGGATCTTGCGAGATAATGTCGTTATTTTTGAAGGTGAACTGGAATCATTACGCCGATTTAAAGATGATGTTACCGAAGTTAAAGCGGGAATGGAATGTGGTATTGGCGTAAAAAATTACAATGACGTTAAAATTAGTGATCAAATTGAAGTCTATGAGAAGACAACCATAGCTAGAACGCTATGATAATTAATTTTTTTTGGAGAAAAATCTATTCACCCCAGAGTTAACTCCAAAATCGGAGGTAAATTTATGCCGAAAGAATTTAGTCGCACTCAACGCGTGAGAGAGCTTATTCAACGAGAATTAGCTTACCTTATTCAGCGAGAAATGGGTGATTCTCACTTAGGGTTAATTACAATTTCTGAAGTAGAAATAAGTCCGGATTTAAAAGAAGCGCGAGTTTATATAACGATTCTGGAAAGTAATACTTCCACTGAAAAAACCGTGCAATCTTTAAATGATGCCGCTGGATTATTGCGACATCATTTAGCGCAACGTCTTACGCTCCGAACGACACCACGTCTACAGTTTGTTTATGATAGTTCGCTTGAAACCGGTAATCGGTTATTGGCCCTCATTGATTCTATCAAGTCTGATAATCAGAATTCATAACCGACGAATTAACTTAATTATTTTTTGAATACCGCCCGAAAAGATTTTTTGATCACTGCATTATGGTAAAACGAAAAAATGGTCGTGATGTTCATGGCATTTTATTACTAAACAAACCGACTGGTATCAGTTCTAACACTGCTTTACAACAGGCTAAACGTTTGTTTCAAGCGGGTAAAGCCGGACATACTGGCAGTTTAGATAATTTGGCTAGTGGCTTATTGCCTATTTGTTTTGGAGAAGCAACTAAATTATCTCGCTTTCTGTTAGAAGCCGATAAACGTTATCAAGCTGAGTGCACTTTAGGGGTCACTACCACGACTGGGGATGCTCAAGGAGAAATATTGCAAACCCGCTCAATAGCCCAATTGAACCGTAAACAGATTGATGATGTTACTCAATCGTTTATTGGTACTATTTCACAAATTCCACCGATGTATTCCGCTTTGAAACATCAAGGTAAAGCACTGTATAAATGGGCACGTCAAGGTAAGACCATACCACGTCAAGCTCGTGCAATTATGATTTATGATCTCATCGTTAAACGCTGGATTGACCAACATCTCGTTATAGAGATCCACTGCTCTAAAGGAACTTATGTTCGTACTTTAGCGGAGGATATCGGTGAGGCGCTGGGTTGTGGTGCCCACATAAGTACCTTACATCGTCTTAGTGTGGGCGACCATCGAGAGATGGTTGATTTCAATACGCTAGAACAAGCTGCTCAACAAGATTGGGAACACTTAGATCAATTGCTCCTGCCCATGCACACGCTACTCTCACATTGGCCAACGGTTACTTTAACTCAAGAACTTGCTCATTACTTGCGTCAAGGTCAAGCAATACAGGTAGCTCATGCACCTACTCAAGGTTGGGTCAAACTGGTTGTTACTCCAGATCACGCAGTGATGACTCAATGGAACCAATTTCTAGGAATTGGTCAAATATTAGATGATGGTCGTGTAGCACCACGACGGCTCATTAATTTATAATTATTCAAATAAGTTATTCTTAATTTATTCTTAATTCTGTTAAAATAATTTAATTTATCCCTTTTATGTGGTGTAAGGAACATAACATGTCGTTAAACTCAGAAACTAAAGTACAAATAATTAAAGAATATCAACACACTTCCAATGACACCGGTTCAACGGAGGTACAAGTCGCTTTGCTAACCGCTAATATTAGTGGGCTAGCCGATCATTTTAAAATCCATAAAAAAGATCATTTATCTCGGCGTGGTTTGATTAAAATGGTTAACCAGCGACGCAAGTTACTTGATTACCTGAAAAGAACCGATAGAGAACGATATCAAAATTTAATTAGTAAGTTAGGATTACGCCACTAATTCCGTTGTCAGTTATCAGTTATCAGTTATCAGTTGTCAGTTATCAGTTATCAGTTATCAGTTGTTAGTTATCATTGTTAATTGCTCGCTGTTCACTGATAACTGTCCACTGATAACTGTTCACTGATAACTGTTCACTGATAACTGTTCGCTGATAACTGTTCACTGATAACTGAATAACGAAAGATATGACCCTGTATAAAAAAACATTGCAATATGGTCAACATAGCCTCACTCTTGAAACCGGTGAAATAGCGCGACAAGCTTCGGGCGCTGTCATGGTCAGTATGGGGGATACCATCGTGCTGGTGACGGTCGTTGGAACTAATGAACTTCATCCAGAAAGAGATTTTTTTCCTTTGACAGTTGATTACCAGGAACGTTCCTATGCGGCTGGTCGAATCCCAGGCAGTTTTTCCAAACGCGAAGGACGACCCACCGAAAAAGAAACTTTAACTTCCCGATTAATCGACCGCCCATTACGTCCCTTATTTCCGGATGGGTTTAACCACGAAGTCCAAATCATTGCAACTGTCATGTCTTTGGACCCAGAAATTGATCCGGATATTCCCGCTTTGATTGGCTCTTCTGCGGCTTTAGCTATTTCTGGGATACCCTTTAATGGTCCTTTAGGCGCAGCACGAGTAGGTTATATTGATAATGAATATGTGCTTAATCCTACTCTGAAACAACTTAATCATTCAACTTTAGATCTGGTTGTGGCTGGTACCTCCTCAGCAGTGCTGATGGTAGAATCAGAAGCCAAAGAGTTAAGCGAAGAAATCATGTTAGGTGCAGTGTTATTTGGACATAACCAAATGCAAATAGTTATTAAAGCTATTCAAGAATTAGCTATAATAGCAACCGCAACCCCATGGGATTGGCAACCTAAATTGGTAGATAACCAGCTTAATCAGCAAATTGCTTCATTGGCTACGTCAAAATTACGTGAAGCTTATCAAATTTACGATAAGTTAGCACGTCGTGACTGTTTAGCCAGCATTCGCCAAGAAGTAATAGCGCAACTAACTAGCGTAGAATCGCCACAATGGACTGCTGAGCAGATCCTGAGTGCGATAGAAGAACAAGAAAAACAGATTGTACGCAGTAATATTATTACCGGTAAACCGCGTATTGATCGTCGTGATAGCCGTGCGGTACGTCCTATTACTATTCGTACAGGGTTATTGCCTAGAACACATGGATCCGCTTTATTCACGCGTGGTGAAACCCAAGCACTGGTGGTAACCACTCTTGGTACGGAACGTGATGCCCAAATTATTGATGCTTTGGAAGGAGAATATAAAGATGGTTTCATGTTGCATTACAATTTCTTGCCATACTGTGTGGGGGAAATTGGGCGCGTAGGAACACCTAAACGGCGTGAAATCGGTCATGGACGCTTAGCAAGGCGTGGCATGCAAGCCGTCATGCCGGGTATTCAAGAATTTCCTTATTCGATCCGTTTAGTAGCCGAAATTACTGAATCAAATGGTTCGAGTTCGATGGCAACAGTTTGTGGTTCCAGTCTCGCCTTGATGGATGCCGGTGTACCAATCAAAGCGCCAGTAGCAGGCATTGCCATGGGACTCATTAAAGAAGGCGAGCAGTTTGTCATCTTATCAGATATTATGGGTGATGAGGACCATTTAGGTGACATGGACTTTAAAGTGGCGGGGACAACCAAAGGTGTCACTGCTTTACAAATGGATATTAAAATTGATGGCATTACCCGTGAAATTATGGCAGTAGCTCTAGAACAAGCCAAAGCCGGTCGCTTACACATCTTAAGTATCATGTATGAAGCACTTGATAAACCGCGTAGTGAAATGTCAAAACATGCACCACGTATCATTAGCTTTCAGATTAAACCCGATAAGATTCGTGAAGTGATTGGTAAAGGTGGTACAACCATTCGTGCCATTACTGAAGATACCGGTGCCACCATCGATATTAGTGATGATGGTGTCGTGAAGATTGCTTCGGTAGATTTAATGGCTGGACAAGAAGCACGTCGCCAAATTGAATTAATTACCTCGGATATCGAAGTGGGTAGAGTTTACGAAGGTAAAGTGGTTAAATTAATGGACTTTGGTGCTTTTGTGACAATTCCCCCAGGAAGAGATGGCTTAGTTCATATTTCTCAAATTTCAGAGGAACGCGTTGAAAAAGTCACTGATAAATTAAAAGAAGGGGAAACTGTCCAAGTTAAAGTACTGGAAATAGACAAACAAGGGCGAATTCGCTTAAGTATGAAGGCAGTTAATAATTAAAGCTCAATTTTACAATTAAAACAGCGGTCAAGAAAGGGACAAAAGGTCCCTTTTTTATTTATACTCCCGCAACATGAGTTATTCAAATATAGGGTAGGATACGTTAACAACGTACCAATAACTTTATAAGGGTTCGTCATTTTCACCGGATTGTTGTTCCATAAAACGTTGGGTTACGCTACGCTAAACCAAGCGACAAAAATTCTTCACTAATACCCGGCTGACACAGTCTAAAGTTCTAGATAATATTTGGCAATATCCGCATCACTTACCCGTGTTAAAGCTTCTGGCGGTAAAATAGATAAGAGTTCCCAAGCTAAATTTAACGTTTCTTCAATACTGTGATCTATTGTTTCACCTTGACCGACGAAACGTTTTTCAAAAGCCTCAGCAAATTTTAAATAACCTTGATCACGTTCAGATAGTTCTTCAGCACCAATAATTGAAGCTAAGTTACGCACTTCTAAGGCACGTGCATAAGCCGCATAAACTTGATTAGCCACCCGACCATGATCGTCACGAGTGTGATCTTTACCAATACCGTCTTTCATTAAGCGGGATAACGAAGGAGGGATATTCACTGGTGGATAAATTCCCTGATTGTGTAGCTCTCGACTTAACACAATTTGCCCTTCGGTAATGTAACCCGTTAAATCGGGGATCGGATGGGTAATATCATCGCTAGGCATGCTTACCACGGGAATCATCGTAATAGAACCATGTCGATTTTTGATTCGCCCAGCCCGTTCGTAAATTTCAGCTAAATCTGAATATAAATAGCCGGGGTAACCTTTACGGGCGGGGACATCGCCTTTAGCGGTGGCAATTTCGCGCAAAGCTTCCGCGTAGTGAGTCATGTCTGTCAAGATAACTAACACATGTAGGTCTAAGTCATAAGCGAGATATTCTGCAACAGTCAAAGCGGTACGCGGTAAAATTAACCGTTCCATGGGCGGATCGTCTGCATGATTAATAAACATAACGACATTGTTTAATACGCCACTCGATTCAAATTCTTCTTGAAAAAAACGGGCATCGGTATAGGAAACGCCCATCGCTGCGAACACGATAGCAAATTGTGACTCTTGGCCGGGTAATTTCGCCTGCCGCACAATTTGGGCAGCTAAGCGATTATGCGGTAATCCGGAACCAGAAAAAATTGGCAATTTTTGGCCTCTAACTAACGAATTGAGACCATCTATCGTTGAAACCCCGGTTTGAATAAATTCGCTGGGATAAGCCCGTGCGGCTGGATTAACCGAAGAACCGTTAACGTTACGTTGCAGATTCGAAATAATGGGTGGTCGACCATCCCGAGGAAGCCCAATGCCGCTAAATATTCGTCCAAGTAAATCGGGAGAAAGCGGTATTTCAAAAGGTTCGCCTAAAAATCGTACCCAGGTGTGTTCTATGTCTAGATCGCGAGTACCTTCAAAAATTTGAATCAGAACAGTGTCTTTGCTGGTTTGGATGACTTGGCCATTGCGTTGATTACCATAATGATCGCGTACTAATACCCGGTCTCCCAGTGCCACATCTGGAATGCCCTGCAAAAATAATAAGGCATCACGTACTGCTGTCGTCATACGGTATTCTTTTTCTTTCATGGCTAATTCTTCTCAGTTAGTTAAGGGATATGTCGTATAGTATAGGATGCGGTAAGTCAAGTAGTACCAGTGAAATACCTATTATATTTGTTTTTAAAAGGAACTTCAGCCCGTTGGTTAGATTACGGCGCCCAAATCCGCGTCTAACCCAATTTATGCACACCTTATCTAGATAAAGTTTTGTTTAAACATGAATTTTTATAGGTTGACCCGGGTTAAACTGGCGCAATAAGCTATAATATTTAAAGAATTGGTGGCAAATTTTGCTATCAACCCTGAACCGGAGATCTAAACATGTCCTTAATACCCCTCAACCGTTGGCAATTACCAACCGATTTGCCGTTGGTCAAAGAACCATTACCAACCATGTATGATTTACCCAGCGAAGACCCCGAGGAACCTGGTTTGCCCGATGAATTTCATTATTATCAACCCCAACTATTACGCGAAACTTTTTGCCTAACCGCTTATCCACCCGAGCAAATTTGTGTCGCCACCGATTTAAATCTCTACTATGACCCCCAGCATACCACTTGGTACAAACGTCCCGATTGGTTTGCGGTCTTAGGCGTACCCCGATTTTATGAAGGACACGAATTACGTTACAGTTATGTGATTTGGCAAGAACGAGTCATCCCCTTTATCGTGGTTGAATTACTATCCGAAGGCACCGAAGCTGAAGATTTAGGTCAAACAGTGCGAGATGTCAAACAACCGCCCACTAAATGGCAGGTTTATGAACAAATCTTACAAATTCCCTATTACCTCATTTTTAGCCGTACTGCTAATGAGTTACGGGTGTTTCAGTGGCAAGCGGGACGTTATCACGTGTTAACCTTAAATGAAGGGAAAGTGTGGTTACCGGAAATTCAATTAGGTATTGGCTTGTGGTATGGTGCTTATCAAGGTTTAGAACGTCACTGGTTACGGTGGTATGATGCACAACATCATTGGATACCCACACCGTTGGAACAATTGGAACAAGAACACCATCGTGCTGAGCAAGAACACTACCGAGCTGAGCGAGAACGTCAGCGTGCCGAGCACTTAGCGGCACAGTTAAGAGCGCTGGGGATTGAACCTCAATAATCGTATCACAAAATCTTTTAGAACAAGATTACACGGATGAAAGGATTGACCGGATTTATATCGGTGGTTAATTACCAGATAGAAATAGTGAGGTGGGAATCCCTTTCCACCGTTCGCAACATGAAAATTTTCCAACCCCTTTCAAAATCACTGGTTCCCATTCATGAACATCGTGGAATTATCAATGATAACGCCGGCAAAGGCTTGTCGATCGACGCTCTTAAATAAGCTGGGTTTCGTTCCTCAACCCAGCCTACTCTGAACACACCTATCGGGAGAAATTCCTACTCACCCAGGAAAATTAAGTCATTTCTATCATCCAGGTCAGAATATTTCCCAATTAGCTAGGAATTTCACCTCTTGCTACTGGTTAAGTTTAAAGGTAATCTTAAAGTTTAAAATTAATCATAGAATTAAAAGTATCTGTTGGCAAGGATGGAGAGTTATACCAGATGTGGAGTTATTTATTCTTAACTTGGATTATTAAAACACACAATTAAAATTTTATCTCCAGAGGAGAAATTGTGATGAACAAAACTATTTTTATTCCGCTGTTACTTACTGTCTATTTGTGGTTACCGAGTTGTTTGCTTACTTTACCGGTTTCTGCTTTAGCCGATTTAAGTTTTTATGGGTTTATTCAAGAAGGTAATGGCCGAATTGAAGGATTGGATGGCGCTAATTTAGTAGCAGCCAGTCATGATGACAAATTCGTCTATGTAGCCTCTATGGAAGATGATGCAATAACAGTATTGATACGTAATCCAACCACTGGTGAAGTTATTCCGATTCAAGTTATTAAAATCAGTTGGTTTGGTGAGCTTAATAATGTCAGTTCCATGGTGGTGAGCGCAGACGATCAATTAGTCTATGTAACTAGTAACCAAGATGATGCCGTAGCAGTATTTCAGCGCGATATCAACATGGGTCAATTAAATTTTGTACAACAATTCTTGAAGGATGGACAAGATGGTGTAGATGGGTTGGACGGTGCCAATTCTGTGGCGGTGAGTACGGATAACCAATCGGTCTATGTGGCTAGTAACCAGGACGACGCCATAGCAGTATTTCAGCGTGATATCAACACTGGTCTATTAAGCTTTCAACAAGTCCTAAAAGACGGACAAGACAATGTGGATGGGTTGGACGGTGCGAGTTTTGTGACAGTCAGTGCGGACAACAAATCAGTTTATGTAACCAGTCATCAAAACGATGCCATAGCAGTATTTGAGCGTGATCTCAACACTGGTCAACTCAGCTTTCAACAAGTTCTAAAAGACGGACAGGACAATGTCGATGGATTGGATGGCGCCAGTTCTGTGGCGGTGAGTGCGGATAACCAATCGGTCTATGTGACCAGTAACCAAGACGATGCTGTAGCAGTATTTCAGCGCGATACCAACACCGGTCAACTTAGCTTTCAACAAGTCTTAAAAGATGGACAAGACAATGTGGATGGACTGAATGGTGCTAGTTCCGTGGTGGTGAGTGCGAACAATCAATGGGTCTATGTAGCCAGTTATGACGACGATGCAATAGCGGTATTTCAGCGCGAAACTAGCACCGGACAATTAAACTTTCAATATTTCATTAAAGATGGTCAAGATGGGGTGAAGGGGCTTAAAGGCGCCCGTTCGGTTGCGGTGGGTGCAGATGACCAATTAGTTTATGTCGCTTCTTGGGATGACTCAGCTATAGTGTTATTTCAGCGTGATCCAAGCAATGGTAAATTAAGCTTGTTACAAATCTTAAGAGATAGCAATGATCTTAACTATAATAATGGCTTCGCACAAGCGTCATCGATCCACGTTGCTCCCAATAATAGTGTCTATGTCACCGGTTATAAAGACGATGCCGTTGCTTACTTTGATGAATCTAACAGTTACCCCGACTCTTCCCTCTCAGACTTCTCCATAGAAATTCAAAGCATCAATGAAAATACCTCTTTTACCTTCGAGGAATTAAGAATTTATGACGATGACGCCGGAATTTTCCCTCTTCAAGTTACCTTAACCGTTACCAACGGTACTTTAACCTTGATGAATAGTAAAGAAGGGCTTTCCTTTACAGAAGGTGATGGTACAGCAGATAGTCGGTTAGTGTTTACCGGTACTTTAACCGCTATTAATAACGCTTTAATCGGCATGACCTTTACACCGACTTTAAATTTTGGCGGTGAAGCTATATTTGAGATAAAAATTGATGACTTAGGTCACACTGGTTCTGGTGGTGCTCGACAGGATACTGATACGCTGATTATCAAAGTGTTACCCGTCAATGAACCCCCGGTTATAGAAACCATTGCACCTCAATACGGCATACCGAATAAATTGCTCAGTTTTAAAGTAATAGCGACCGACCCCGACGTACCAAAACAAGATTTAACTTATCAGTTAATCGATGATCCCCCACCCGGTGCAAGCATTGATTCTAAAACGGGTCAATTTAAATGGATATTTTCATCCACACAAGTCGGTATTTTTGAACTAACCGTTGCGGTGACGGATAATGGTGTCAATCCTAATAATTTAGAAGCGAGCCAAACTTTTGAGGTGATTGTCACTGACGTCCCGATACTCAAGCCGATTGGAGTTCAAACGGTACTAGTTGATAACACCTTAACTTTCACTGCCCAAGCGGATTTTCCCGAAGCGCCAGCCTTAACTTTTAGTTTGCTCAATGCCCCGCCGGGTGCGCAGATTGATAAAAAAACTGGAGAATTTACTTGGACGCCGACTCAAACCGGGGAATTTTCAGTAACGGTAGCGGTAACCGAACCCTTCGATCAACGCACGGCGAAAGAAACGGTGATTATCACGGTCACTCAAATTCCAACTCGCTTGGAGTTAACTTTAAGCAGTATGGCGATTTTCCAAAATGGTCACTTAACCGCTAAAGGCAAGTTAACAAGTTATCCGCAGCAACCCGCCGGTCTGAAAGAATTACCGATTCAATTGCAAATAACTGCTCCGGATGGCAGCATAACCACGCTGGATGTTACTACGACAGCGAGCGGTGAATATCACTTTACTCAATTACCAGTTTTAACTCAAACGGGTCAGTATCAATTACAAGCCCAGTTTGCGAATGATGATCGCTTAGCCGCGAGTCAATCCGAGCCACAAACGGTGTTAGTCAGTGCGTTAGCCGGTTATGCGTTGTTAGTCCAAGGACGGGATGCCAAAGGCAAGGGTCAGGAAACCTATGGTAAATCGCTCAATCGCGTGTATCAAAAACTGATCAATCGCGGCTTTATTGATGATAATATTGACTATCTCGGTTATGGCCAAAATCAAGTTGGGATTTTAGTCGATGACACCCCAGATAAAGCGAAAATTCAAACGGCCTTAAAAACGTTACTAACTCGTCTCAATGTCGATCCGGCGCCGCTGTACATTGTCATGGTCGATCACGGTGATTTAGAGGGAAATTTTCATTTGGATAATGGTAACCACGAAGAAATTGCCCCCACCGAATTGGATACTTGGTTAACGGCGTTAGAACAGGGTTTAAACGACCTAGCTAAAGCTCAACCCCGCGTGATTATTATCGGTTCGTGCTATTCTGGCAATTTCACCTCGGCTTTATCTAAACCCGGTCGAATTTTGGTAACGAGTACCGCACCCGGAGAAGAATCTTACAAAGGCCCCAAAGAACCCGATGAAGTGCGCAGTGGTGAATATTTTATTGAAGCGTTGTTTGCCCAGCTTGGTCAAGGCTACTCACTAAAAACCGCTTTTGAATTAGCAACGCAAAGTACCGAACTGTTTACTCGTGCGGATGACACTGACTTTTTTAACGAGCAATTTCAAGATAATGCAGTGCAACATCCGTTACTCGATGACAATAGTGATAACCAAGGCAGTAATGTGTTGGAAGTTGATGGTCAAGTGGCTAAAACTATTTATTTAGGTTTAGGACCACAATATGATCCCACGGCACCTGATAGTCCAGCGATGATTTTAAATGTCACCCCGACCTTGCACTTAGAGGCTAATATCACTAGCGCGCCATTATGGGCACAGGTTAATCAACCGAGTCGCGTGAAAGGCGAACAAGTTTTTGTCGATATTCGCCCGCCTAGTCTGCAATTAACTAACAATGGTATCGAACAACGGGAAACGTTGGCAATGGAGGGATTAGAACGAATCGAACTGGGCTTAGCTAGCGGTAATGAATTTAGGGGACAGTTTGACGATTTTATCCAAATCGGTCGCTATGAATTATTCTATTTTGTGGTCGATAGTGACACCGGCGACCGCTCGCTTTTACAACGTTCCTTGGTCTACAAAAATCGAACGGGGAATCAGCCACCAACACCCGTGCAATTACGTGCTCCCCAGAATGCCAATGAAACGCCTACCACTGTCATTTTTGCTTGGCAACCCAGTTCTGATCCCGATAATGATCCGGTCACTTACACTTTCTTATTGGCGACGGAGCCGAGTATGCGACAAATTATCTATCGGCAAGAAGAACTGAGAATGACGATGACCTACTTAAATTCAGAATCGGTGATAGCGGATCCGTTAAACCAAGGTCAACTGGGTTTACGTGATGGAACGGAATACGCCTGGCAGGTTCAAGCCGTTGATAAATATGGTGCAATGAGTGAAAGTCCGGTCTTTACTTTCCAAACCAATGATACTAATTTACCGCCCGGTTTAGGCAGTCTCTACGTTTACAACGCCGTCGATTTTGTGTCTTTAGAAAATGCTATCCTCGATTTCTGGCTAACGGATGAGTGGGGTAATTTAATTTTAGATGCCAATGGCTTACCGATCCCAGTGCCACAACCTCCCGAACTATTTCAAGATCAAGGATTTTACAACCTGACGCTACCGTATGGGCGCCGCCGCGCTACCCTTCACGCTACTGGTTATCAAGATCAGCCGGTACTGATTGATACGACTGATGGCTTAGCTCAACTTCGAGTGGCTATGACGCCGGTTGGTGGTATTCCGCTCCAACCGGGACAACTGCAATTAGCGGCTGAACAAACTCGAGTTGACGAAACGCAAGGTCAAATTACCTTGGTAGTGAAACGGGTTGGGGGTGATGATGGCGCCGTTTCGGTTGCGTATCAAGGGTTACCGGATGGCAGTGCTAGTCTAGGAACGGATTATCACGTTGAAGAAGGTCAATTAACTTGGGCAGATCAGGATAGTTTACCGAAAAAAATCTTGGTAACCTTACTCGATGATAACCAAAAGGAAAGCGATGAAACTTTCGCTTTGCGCTTAAATAACCCTGGTGGTGGCGCTACCCTCGGTACACCCAATACCATAACGATTACCCTCCTGGATGATGAAGCTCAGCAGCCACTGCCACCGGGAACGCTGCCATCTCAAACCCCGACTTATACTGAAGAAACCGGGGATATCCAATTAGAGGAACCTATCCAGACAATTACGGATAATGAAATAATTCCTACTCAGCCGAAAGAAAATACCGTTATTGTGCCACCTCAACCGGGTGATACTACCTCACCTCAAACCAATCCACCCACAACGGACACTCCCATAGTGATTACATCATCAGAATCCCAAGCGGGTATACTGCAATTCATCACGAACACTTATTATTTGAACGAAGGCATTGGGTCAGTCAGTGCGTTTACTGTTATTCGCAGCGGAGGGAATCAAGGATCGGTGTCGGTGAAATACACCACCACGATCGGCACTGCTGACATGGGTATAGATTACGTGGGAGGTACCGGCTTACTCACTTGGGCGGATGGCGACGATATGCCCAAAGCCATTGAAATTCAGATAATTGATGATTCTCAAAGTGAAGGTCCAGAAACGATTCAGTTACAATTAATCAATCCGACCGGTAACGCCCAATTGGGAATTGACGACCACGCCATTTTGATTATTGCGGATAATGACACGGCTACAGCGGCATCTTCTGTTTCTGTTCTTAATTCTGAGCTAAATCAAAATGATATTGCTGTACTCCAATTTGAATCGGCTTTACACTGGAGTCAAGAAGAAGATGGAGGGATTAACTTGATAATAACACGTACCGGTTCAAGTCAAGGTGAAGTCGCTGTTAACTACCTGGAAACCCTTCATAGTAATGCCACCCCTGGAGAAGATTACCTGAATGGCAGTGGCTCACTGATTTGGACTGATGGCGATAATCAACCCAAAACAATTACTTTAAACTTAATCGATGACGATTTTCCTGAAGCTGAATTTATCCATCTGGTATTAGTAGAACCGCTTGGTCAGGCAGTTTTAGGTAAACAAAGTGAAACCGTGATTATTCTTCAAGACCAAGATGAAGCTAATCCCGTTCAAGCGGACATAACCTCAATACAATTAGTTAAACCCATTGAAATCATAACTGAATCTCAAAATGAAGTGCTTATTCCAGTGATCCGTACCGGGACTCAAGGCTACGCCGCTATTAACTATGAAACTATCGCTGGCAGTGCCACGGTAGATGAAGATTATCTACCACGTCAAGGTCATTTAGTTTGGCAAGACGGCGAGGAAGGCGTCGTAGGTCTCATCATCCCAATTATTGCTGATTCGCAACCAGAACCCGAAGAAAGCTTTACATTGCAGCTATTTAATCCCAGTGAAGGTGTTCAATTGGGGAAATTGTCACAAGTGGAAATTCGCATTCAAGATTCGAGTCATTCGACTGAAACTCAGATATCGCCGTTGCTTCCCAATCTGGGTCGCGGTATGGCGGTGGTTAATGACCCGACGACTTCGTGGCCAACCCGTTTCAATAATTGCCAAGCGTTCCCTTGTCCACTAAATGCGGCTTTTCGCGGTGGCAGTTCCTTCAACGGTTTAAGTTATTATCAGCGATTAACTTTACATCCCTATCAATATGTCAACATCCGTGGCGAAATCGATGTCGCGGCAGAACACGTTGGACAAACAGCGGAATTGTTGGTGGTAGCGGCGTGGCAACCGCTTGATTCCCTTGAACCAGCCCACTATTTTATGCAAGGTGAGCAAGGTCAGATTTTACCGTGGGATTTAAATTTAGCGCATTTGGTAGCGGCTCAAGCGGGGGTAAAATTGACACCCACTCAGGCAGTTCATCTTTACACGGGTTTCTTAGCGAGCGGCCAAATTCGCTTGTTTTTTGGCTATCAGTTGCCCGATGGCGTGATTGTATTTAATGGTGAACAGGCGCTGGAGTTGGTGGTCACGGAGTTGGCGACGGATTAGTAAATGGTAGTAATGGTAGGGTGGGCAATGCCCACCCTACTGGAGTACTGCCATTGAGTTAAGAATTCCCTAATGCTTGTAAAAAATCCTGATAATGACGGTAATAATCAGCTTCGTTATAATAAGTTGAGGCTAACACTAGACAGACTGAGCCGGAAGAAAAATTATTTATTTCGCGCCAGATCATCGGACCGATGTACAAACCATAATAAGAACGATTTAGATGGTATTTTTGCTTTTCTTGACCATCATCTAATAAGATATCAAAACTGCCGGACATGGCGATAAAAAACTGTTGTAATTCTTGATGAGCATGACCCGCTCGTTCAGCACCGCCAGGAACATCATAAAGATAATAGACTCTTTTAATTTCAAAAGGAATATGACGATTTGCTTCGATAAAGGTTAAATTACCGCGACAATCCTGAATTTTAGGGAGATCAATCAGTTTACAATCGTGGATGCTCATGTTTAACTTGTTAAATTAACTCACTAAACGTTGTAATAACGCAATATCGATATATTGAACCGGAGCCACTTTACCAGCAAGCACCGTCAGCGGCTGATTCGGTTCACCGAGATGATCTACTACCAATAAAGCGCCAGTAAAATCTTCATAGCGAGTATAATCATTGATAGTAATAATTGTGGGAATATGAGCACCTAAAGCTGAACGAATTCCATTCCCAGAATCCTCAATAGCAAGACATTGAGTTGGTTTTAATCCTAACGCTTTAAGTGCATGGTGATAAATGTCCGGGGCTGGTTTTTTAGCGGTTACCACATCACCGGCAGCAATCACTTCAAACCAATTAGCGGCGGTGTGGTCTAAACTTCCTTCTAATAAGGTGATCACATTTTGAAGACTAGTGGTCGTAGCAATTGCTAATCGTAAGCCTTCTTGACGTGCCTCCATCAACAGGCGTCGAATTCCGGGTCGTAACGGAATGGGATGATTTACCAGCATAGCATTATAACGTGCTGTTTTCTTTTGATGTAATTCAGCAATAAAGGCATCTAGATTACTGGGACGTAAATAATCTGGGCGATAACGGTCTAAATAAAATTGGATTCGTTCTTTGCCACCCGTCACGGCTAATAATTCACCATAAAGTTCAACCGACCAATCCCAATCTAAATGGTATTCGGCAAAGGTTTCATTAAAAGCCACTCGATGAGCATCTCGCTCAGTTTCGGCTAGGGTACCATCCACATCGAAAATCAACGCTTGTAATTCACCCATGTTTTACAATTCCTTAATTTTGATTATTAGCTAACGGTTAATAATGCAAGTTAATTCTCCAAATTTAAATGGTTTAATTAAAAAATTATTGATTCCGGTTCATGGATGACAACCCGTGAAGAAAATGAAGGGTTGCGTGGGATTTTGCCGGGTGGGGGGTTGAGCAGCATTCTTCGTTTGGAGGACGAACCAGGGACAATCATTGTGAAATAATGCACTTCCCACCAGGGGATGAAGAATAAATTTACTCCGATTCACCTCGCTTTCAAAACGCCTCTTTCCACAAGGTTGCGGTAATAAGCGACTTACATCGAATAAAGCGGTAGATAAGCCAAAAAAATTGTTGTTAAACATTTCATTTGGAGATGAAATCATCACTTTTCCATTGAGGCCTAATTTCGAAGAAGCACTGACTAAGCTATCCGGGGTAGCAATAAATTGTTCAGCGACAATCCGAATATTGCCACCGTACCCGGCGTTAGCTTGTGCTTTGAGTTGAGCTTGATTTAACACCACCAACTGGGGATTATCTATGGTGATATTACCGCCATCGCCCTGACCACCGTGTACGCTGGTCGTCATTTGACTTTGCTGTAGGTTCAGTAAATTCATGACCGTCATTTTGATATCACCACCACTCGCATTCTGGGTAGAGGTGTTAATTTCCCCTCCCTCACTAAGAACGATATTATTTGCCTGTAGTGAAATCGTACCGGCCTTGCCGGTAACGATATTCTTATCTGTGGAAGTAGCAGTGGAACTCAAGGTGCTCTTCAACCCGTTCTCATCTATGCCAGCGATAGTAAACAAACCGGTAGTATTAATTTGAATATCGCCAGCATTGCCGGTACTAAAAGTATCTGTAGCAATTAAACCATGATTTAACAAGGAGATATCGTGTGCAGTAATAGCAACATGACCCGCATTGCCCGTGTTATAGGCTTGACTAGAAATTTTACTTCCTTTGGTGAGTAATATCTTGTGTGCCACGATTGATATTTGACCCGCATTGCCGGTGCTAAAAGTATCACTGTAGATCATAGGACCGGTGAGGATAGGATGATTGTTGCTTAGCGAAATAGAGTCGGTTTTAATTGAGATATTTCCAGCCTTACCATGACCTTCTGTCGTCGTGACAATCGTGGCTCCGGGATTATTCATAATAAGGTGACCCGCTTCAATGTTAATATCGCCGGCATCACCCGCGTGGGGACTTAAACTATAGGTTGCAGCAGCCAATGATGAAATGAGCCGATATCCGTGGTAATTTTCACTACTCATATCATTATCAGTATCGAAGCCTTCCAGCATAAGTGAATCAAATGCCTTAATCAGAATTTCGCCACCATGACCACCACTATTGGTACTAACGGAAACTTCCGCGCCTTTTTCAAAGAGAATTTTCGAGGCTTCTAGTTGTATGAAACCACCATCTCCAATCTCATCTCCCATGAGTGTTATCCAAATGCCAGAACGGGCATAAAAACCACTGCTATTAGAATAACGGGGATCAAGATAGCCAGAAGCCATGATGGAATCAGTTGCCCTAACATGAATATGAGATCCTCGTCCAGTTCCTTCAGTGTTTCCAACTAACTGGCCGCCCTGAAAAAGTTCGATATTATTCGCTTGAACATCAATTATGCCCCCATCTTCCTCACCTAAAGTTTTCGCAAAAATAGAACTTTTATTCATCAACACATTATCACCAAGAATAAAAACACTTCCCCCTCCAGAGCCACTAACATCAATGAGTGAATGTCCCGTTAAAGAAATATTACCTAAGCGCTTTAGGCGGATTTTTTCCAATCCTAAAGCACTTGGAATAACTTCACCTGGAGAGGTAACACTGACTAAGTTGATTTGTCCATGTGCCGCTTTGAGTAGAGGGGAAGGAACGATATCAACCCATTCTCCGTAACTATCAGTCACTGTGGTTTTAAAAATGGTTCCATTCTTAATATCTAGATGACCACCAATCAGTGACAAAGTCTTGCCTTCTGCTACTTGTAGTCCGGCAGAATTGCTTTTCCATTCGGTTTGGGTAATTTCACCCCGCCCTTCAACCGCAAGGGATGCCACAGTATCTGTTAAAAAACCAAATGCTTCTACTGGCGCAACTGTCAATAAACTATTATTAGGTTGAAGGGCATCAAATCGTCCACCATCGGTTAGACGAAGATAGTGAGCCGTGCTCGCATGAAATCCACCTTGCACATCCAACTTAGCATGGGGTCCAAACAAAATGCCATATGGATTCAAAAAATACATATCGGCATTGGGAATGGTTGAGCGAAGGGTACCATCAATATTGGAGGGATTACCACCGGTGACACGACTGATGATAGTTTGAATCCCGGGAGAACCCGAAAAAGTAGCACTTTCCCCAGAATAGAGATTAAATTGTTCAAAACTGTGAAATAAATTGGGGCCAACAGTTTTACCTAGATCTGGAGTAATTTGGTAATCGGGGGATGCTAACTCAACCCGGTGGCCTAGAGTTCCATCGATAATTATTTCAGCATAGATTGGGCTACTGAGAACAAACCAAATAATAACCTGACCGATTTTTAACATAACGATTTTTCCCGTTAATATCATTAATAAATAAGCAACAATTCTCAACTTAGACACCCTATTTAAAGTTAAGAATCAGGCTAGCAGTCGCTTCTTCAGCATTAAGTGGTTCAAAGGCGTCCCAATTATGGTTCCCTTTACTTGCTTTTGCTAATGGTTTGGTTAACACCAAAAGCGAGAAAGGTAGTGTTAAAGCCGAACCGAGTTGAAGCTGTTATTAAAGCAAGGTAGGGTGCGTTAGCGAAGCGTAACACACCATTTCTTTGAACTTTCAATAATTTTTCCCCTCATGACCTTCTAAAGGATTGGTGCGTTAGGCGCCAGCCATAACGCACCCTACCTTGCTTTTTCTAAACGTCGTGCTTCAAGAGCAATTTGAGTTTCTAAGCTTAATTTAGCCAACTTTCCCTCTGTATTGAAAAACTGAGTAACCACTGACTGAATATAGTTTTGGCTAAGAGTTTAGCTGGGTTTATCAACCCAGCCTACTCTTGTTACTCTTGCCCTTGCTTTCTTAAAACTAATTCTTTCTAATATACTAGATAATCCTTCTATTAAAGAATCTCACGATATTTTTTCATTCGGTACAATAACGTATCACGAGTTAACCCCAGTAAGCGTGCCGCTTGGCTACGGTTACCTTGAGTACGGTTTAATGCTTGCCGGATCATGGCAATTTCTAATTCGACTAAATTTAACCCACCTTCTGGCAAAGCCAGTTGTGGCAACCAATTTGGTAAAGATACTTGTGATGATTGCCATTCAAATGGTAAATGTTCTGGTTCAATTAGCTTACCACTATGAAAAATAACCATCCGTTCGCAAAAATTGCGCAATTCGCGAATGTTGCCATGCCATTCACAGTTTTCGAGGATTTGAATGGTTTGGTGAGCGTATTGTGGTGGTGGTAATTGATAATGGGTAGCGAGTTGTTGAGTTAAATGAGATAGCAGTAACTTAATATCACTGCGACGTTGTCGTAATGGTGGTAATTCTAGCGGCACGATATTTAAGCGATAATATAAATCAGCCCGAAAGCGTCCCGCCGCAACTTCGGTTGCGAGTTGACGATTGGTCGCTGCTAAAATACGGGTATCGACTTGATCCGGAGTGGTTTTACCCAGCGGTTGACATTCACCAGTTTCTAAAAAACGTAATAACTTAGCTTGAGTCGCTAAAGGTAATTCGCCAATCTCATCTAAAAAGAGTGTTCCACCGTGAGCAGCTTGAATACGCCCTAATTGATCAGCATTGGCACCGGTGAACGCCCCCTTGCGATGCCCAAATAATTCTGATTCGACTAAGTTTTCTGGTAATGCTGCGCAGTTAATAACAGTAAAGCTAGCGGCTGCACGCCGACTTTGTTGGTGAATAGCTCGAGCTAGCCATTCTTTGCCAGTGCCACTTTCACCCAGAATTAACACCGTTACCTCGGTCATAGCAATAATTTGGGCAGCACGAATGACTGTGAGAAATTCATTGGTTTCACCAATGAGATTTGGAAAAGCGATTGACATAGTGAACCATCTACCAGGCTGTGTGAAATGATCTAATGACGACGTGAAATCCCTCACTATCAAATAAATTTATTAATGATCTATTTTCTATCTTTATGATAGTCAAATAAAAATTTATTTTACCGCTTTGGTATAAGACCTGCTACGCGAGGGTTTTCAATTAGAGATTATAACTATGCACTTACCTAAAAATCTATTTTTGTTTATGTGGATTAGTTTACTTTTAGCAGCTTGTAATGATAATGAGGACGATTCGGTTAGTTCAACAACGACGCTAACTACCCCAACTGAATCAACTACTAGTGAATTAACTACCACAGTGAAATTTGCGGCTATGGTCAATGATCAACCCTTTCAATGTGGAAATACTTATGCCGGGATTGGTTTAGGAAAAGGAACACGGGATAATTATAAAATCAATGATTTGCGTTTTTACCTTTATGATATTCAATTGATTGACAGCCAAGGTAACAAAGTGCCGCTGAATTTAACTCAAGATGGTAAATGGCAACAAGCTAATGTTGCCTTACTGGATTTTGAGAACGGTTGTTTGAATGGTACGTCGGAGATGAACACCCAGGTGATAGGAACCCCGTCCAATGACAGTACTACTTACTATACTGGCATTTGTATCACTTTAGGTTTGCCGTTCGCGCTCAATCATCTTGACCCAGCGTCGGCACCTTCACCGCTGAATGCTTCAGGAATGCTGTGGTCATGGACGGCAGGGCGCAAGTTTTTACGACTGGATGGCATAGGTGATCCCGACGGACTTAAACAAAGCTATGTCGTACATCTAGGTAGTACAGGCTGTGTTGATAAAGATAACAATGGTTCTGAACCAGATAGTCCTTGTCGTTTTCCTAATACCAAAGCGGTTTGCTTCGATAATTTTGATGTTTCTAAAGACACTATTGTCGCTGATGTTGGCGCTATATTACAAGCCTCAGATGTGTCTTACAATACGTCTAATACGGCAGTTGGCTGTATGTCTGGCAACAGTGATCCGGAATGTATTGAAATCATGCCGCGCTTGGGTTTAGATTTTACCTATGCTGATGGAGTCAATCAACCTATCGTTTACCCGAGACAAGCAGAGCTATTTCGTGTTATCAAAGGTGATGATACTTAATCTGAATTAAAAATTGATGACACCAATTTCTTTGCTTTCAGCTTTTATCATGGGTTTATTCAGTTCACCACATTGTGTCGGGATGTGTGGTGGGATTGTGGGCGCGTTGACTATGGGCTTACCGCCGCAAATCCGAAACTCACCGTTACAATTGTTGGCGTATCTCTTGACCTACAATTTAGGTCGCATTAGCAGTTACGTGTTAGCTGGAATTATCGTCAGTTTTTTAGGTGTCCAATTGACGCAATTATTGCCTGATTTTCACCTAGTGAGCAAGTGGCTTGGCGGAATATTTATCATCATTGTCGGTTTGTATCTGGGTAATTGGTGGCAAGGATTAGCGGCTTTAGAGACATTGGGAAATTTTCTTTGGCGTAGAATTGTTCCAGTAGGGCGGCACTTTTTACCGGTTCATCGTTTATCGCAGGCTTTAGGACTGGGGTTAATTTGGGGTTGGTTACCCTGTGGATTGGTTTATGGCGTGTTAGCTTTATCACTTACTGCCAATAATCCTTTTCAAGGTGGATTACTGATGTTCATGTTTGGTATGGGGACTTTTTTAATCATGCTGATTACCGGTACGACTACTCATTGGTTCGTGCAGTTCACTCGTAACCCCATGATTCGCCAAATCGTCGGTATCCTCCTAATCAGTTTAGGATTATTCACACTTAGCTTGACTTCACCGCATTCACTTTAATCGGAGATTTTATGCAGATAAAGTTTTACTGGATTATCGCCGTATTGTTCATAGGCGCTTGTGGTGGCGGTGATTCCGGGAATAATGATGCCAACTCTACGGGAGTCTCATCGGCAGAGACTGTGACAGCTTATACCGTGTCAGTCCCGCCGGGGTTCCCACTACCGAAAATTCTGGAAGATAATCCCTTATCAGCCGAAAAAGTCACTCTCGGTAAACGGTTATTTTACGATAATCGGATGTCGAGTAACAACACGATGTCTTGTGCCAGTTGTCACCTGCAAAGTCAAGCCTTTACTGATGGCTTGTTAACCTCAGTGGGTTCCACTGGCGAAGTGCATCCGCGCAATAGCATGACGCTAACTAATGCGGTGTATAACTCGCGCTTAAACTGGGCTAATCCGATGATTAAAACTTTGCAAGCGCAAGCACTTATTCCCATGCTGGGAGAATCGCCAATTGAATTAGGTTGGAGCGGTAATGAACAAAAAATCCTCGATAGTTTTCGGGTTGATCCCCTTTATCGTGATGAGTTTGTGCAAGCCTTTCCGGGTGAAGTCGATCCGTTTACGGCAGGTTATGTCGCTAAAGCGATAGCTGCTTTTGTAAGTACCTTAATTTCTGGCAACTCGGCATTTGATAAAAGTCTATACCAAAACGATAGTACGGCTATGTCAGATTCAGCCAAACGCGGGCGCGATTTATTCTTTTCGGAACGGTTAGAATGTTTTCATTGTCATGGGGGTTTCAATTTTTCCCAATCGGTCAATCACAGCGGAACGGTCTTCGACGAAGTCGAATTTCATAATAATGGTTTATACAATATCGGTGGTACCGGAGCTTATCCGGATAATAATCGTGGGCTATGGGAATTTACTTTTAAAGCCGAAGACATGGGACGGTTTCGGGCGCCTACTTTGCGCAATGTGGAATTAACCGCACCTTATATGCATGACGGCTCCATTGCCACCTTAGAAGAGGTCATTGACCATTATGCTCGCGGTGGACGGCAAATTGAGAGTGGAGAATATGCCGGAGATGGTGCACGCAATCCATTTAAGAGTGAATTGATTAATGGTTTTGTGCTGACTGAGGCGGAAAAAACTGACCTGTTAAATTTTTTAAAAAGTTTAACGGATTGGGAATTTGTTTGCGATAAACGCTTTAGCGATCCGTTTGGTAATCAACTTCCACACCCCAATTGCCCACAATTATGATCAAAATTTGGTTTGCTGGTGTTATTGTGCCGATTTTATTATCTGGGCATGGGGTTCACGCCTGTTCAACTTGCCTAGCTGGCGATCCAACCTTAACCTTAATGGGAACCGAAAAATCTTACTCCGGGCGGTTGCGTATTGCTGGTGAAACGCTGTACCGCACCGAAACCATGGGAGCAGCCAATGTTAATCAAAGTAAATTGCGTGAACAGCGCTTTACTTTAGGATTAGCTTACGCATGGAATGAACGTTTAAATTTAGCTATTCGTCTACCACTGGTTCATAAACACCTAGACTACATTAGTCTGGCTACTGAACAAACCACCGGTATGGGTGATGTTGAATTAGCAACAAAATATACCCTATCCGATCAAAAGAAGCGTCATGAACATTTGTTTGGCGTGTTAGCCGGGTTACGCTTACCCACCGCCAGCGAGCAGGAAAATCATGGTAAAGCTTTAGATATCGATGTGCAACTAGGAACTGGCGCCTGGGTACCTCAAGCCGGCGTCTGGTACGGGCGCTATCGTTTTCCTTGGTTTTTCTACGCCAGTAGTGTCATCCATCTGGCTACCGAAGGATTTCAAGATTTTCAAGCGGGTACCGCAGTCGTGACGACGTTCACGACGCAGTATGCCCTAAATTATAACACCGCTATCCAATTAGGATTAGATACGCGCTGGAGCAAGCCTAATCAATTTGCTGATAAAGTGGATCCCAACTCTGGCGGTTGGCTAGCATTGTTATCACCGGCTCTGGTCGTAAAAGTAGCAGCAGATATGTTATGCCACTGGGTAGTACAAATCCCCACCTTAGAAAATTTGTCTGGTCATCATGAAGAAGGCACCATCGTTCAACTCGGAATTACTTATGATTTTTAAATAATAACTCATTGGCTGATAATCAGCGCGTTACTGACTGCCTGCAATAGCGGTGGAGGCGACAACAGCGTCGAGGAAGGCATCACGGTGACAGTTACCGCTACTCATCAACAGAGTGCTGACGCGCTGGGACAAACACCGTCAGTTCCAGCGGGAATAAAAACCTTCTCTAACAGCGAAGGAACGCTGATTAGTCTAACCAAAGCTTATTTAACCCTTTGGAGTGTACAGCTAGAATCCGATTGTAATCTCCCCGATTTTGCCCAATTGAGGCGTTCTTTATTCAATTGGCTCATTCCCACCGCTAATGCACATGCTCCAGCAGCGCCTACACGACTAGCGACTCCCAATGTAATCAACTTACTTGATGCTGATTTAACGTCGATGACATTAGGCGTTATTCAACCGCCACCGAATAGTTATTGCGGGATGATGATGGAAATGCTGAAAGCGGATGAAGATACGCAACATCTTCCCACGGATTTTGACATGGTCAATCGAACCCTTTATCTAGAAGGAAACTATCTCATGTCTGGAACTAGCCAAGCCATTCCTTTCAGCATTGATACTGCAAAAACCTTACGCCCAAAATATCTGTTACTCCCAGTAACGCTGGATCTCTCCAGCAGTCATCGTACTGCCCAATTAGATATACACATTACTTATGATCGCTGGTTCGATAGTTTAAACCTACCGGTTCTCATGACAGATGAGTTTCAGCAAACGTTATTATTCAATAATGTAACTGAATCATTGAAAATAGCGAAATAGTTAGTCAGGTAGGGTGTGCACCGCACACCTCTTGGCTTTATTGTCGATAAGCTTTAAGATGATGCTTCTGGATCTAATTGTTGGATTTCTACCAAAGTCAAGTTGGTCAGTTCCGCAATCAATTTCAGTTCTAGCCCTTGATTCAACATCTTGCTTGCCAAACGGCGTTGTTCTTCCTCACGTCCTTGAGCTTGTCCTTCATTCCAACCTTCATTCCAGCCTTCATTCCAACCTTCTTGTCGCCCTTCTTCGTACTTATCTCGTTTTACCATTTCCATAGCGTATTCATCCTTCATCCGCGCCCGTTCTTTAGGAGAAACTAAGTCTTGCTCAATTAAGTCAAAAATTCGTTGGATCTCTGGTAACTGATAACTCGATTCTTCGACTTCTTGATCCAAACTGTCGTTGATCGCTTGTAGCCATTCGCGATAAGGTAGCGGGGTCTCTGCTGTCACATATTTGGGGCATAGGTAGACCACACGATGTGGAATTTCGTTTAAACCCTTGCCGTGGCGGTCTTTGGGATCGAAGTCGATAGTGGCTACGTCAACTTTGTGCTTATCGCCGGAAGTTAACACCACGATAGTAAAGGTTCGCAGCGGCGGCGTGTACAGTTCCGAACGGGAAACTTGTTCTAGCAAAGCGACACAGTGATAATGCAGAAAGCGATCATAATGATCTGGAAAACGGACATGTTGAATGTCCACTACGACACGATTTTTGGGGTCTTCCGCAAACAGATCAAAACGGGTGTCGATTTTACCAATTGGTGGATCAAAGGATTTTTCGGTTTCCACGCGGTCAATTTCAATGTGGACGCCTAAAATATCGCGAACAAAGCCAGTAAAGATGTCCGGCTGACTAAAGGCTTTTTTAAAGATGACACCGTATTGCAACGAAGCGACTTTTTTCATAACCAAGAAATTCTCGTTTAAGTTAGGTAGAGCGAGGTATTGTAAGCCATTTATTTTTCCCAACCTAAATCTTTCACATCTTTAATAAATGGAATGGCGCCAAATCGACCTTTTAGATAACCATTGATAATATTTAAATTATCTACTTCAGCGTTAGCTAGCGAATAGAGTAAAGATTCACCCGTTGGCGTTTTTTCCACGAACCAAATTTCATCTTTTCTAAATAATTTTTTAATATCCAGTAGGTTAACTTCGTGAGTAGAGGCAATTAATTGACTTAGCGCCGAGCGAAATAATTTGTGGTTTAAAATTAAATCAAAAAATTTTCTCGTGAGTAAGGTATGTAAACTTCTTTCGATTTCATCAATCACAAACACTTTATCTCGAGCTAATCCAATAAGCCCGCGTAGGTTCACTGCCATTAAGTTAAGGGCAGACACATCGGTCTGCCCCTACAAGATATCACGTATGTAGGGGCGAACCGGCGGGTTCGCCCTAACACCTAACCGCTTAACTTAATGGCAGTGCCGCGTAGGTTGGACTGACGAAGGAAGTCCAACCAAATATTAACCGGACAGTAAATGTTGGAGTTCGCAAGCTCACTCCAAACTACGTGAGATCAAGGATCACTTAAGTTTGCGTAGGGTAGGTGACGTGTTTTTGTTGCCTACCTTCATGTAGAGTTACAACATTTTGGTGAGCAAAAGCGAAGCGTTGCCCACCCTACCCGGCTTTATTTAACCACCCCCGGCCTTATCAAGGAGGGGAGAATTTTTTCTTAACCTAATGGCAGTGAAGGTAGCACTGTTTCTTTGAGCTTTAAGGGTTGATGTGTTACGGCTGGCGCCTAACACACCCTACTTGCTTGCTTAAGTTAAAAATTCCCCTCTTTGAAAAAATGGGGTTAGGGGGGATTTGATTGGTGCGTTACGGCTGGCGCCTAACGCACCCTACTTGCTCAGGTTAATCTAGCGGATTCCAACTTTTCTCCAGCGAGCAATCTTCCATCATCGTCAGGATATTCATGTGAATATTCTTGGTTGTTAACAAAGTCAGAATAGATTCAATATCCACCTCGGGATAAGGTGGCGCACGAGTGCCTAGGAGAATTTGACTGCCCGGATGGAGATGACGTGCTGCGATTTCAACTGCTTCTGCGGAAGCGGTTGGGCAAGTATGGTTTCCTTCGGTTTGCAACGAGCGAATGGCTTCTAACAGTACTTTCCGGTCAACTGTTAAGGTTTTTATTCTAACTTCATCTTTAAAGACAATTAATGCCGTTAGCGGTGACTGAGAAGTCGTCATGTTAGTAATGAATTTTTCTAAATCGGCTTTCACGCCATTAATTTTCTCCTGCATAGAGCGATTCACGTCAATTACTAAAGCCAGATCAATCTGAATTTCAGGTGGAATAGCAGTAAAAATACGCGTTCTTGCCCAAGCTGAAGGATAATTATTAGCGGAAATTTCTACTGCTGGTGCAATGGCCAATAAGTCAGGATCTTGAAGAGATAAGTCCAACGTCACGTTGATAGGGCCAGTATCCCAATTTAAGTCATTCAGCTGACAAATCACTTGAGGTAATTGGCTAAGGTCACATTGCCCAACTGCAGTGTTAATGGCTCTTAAGCCCAGTCCTTCTGGTAAAGTAGTGATTAATTTAACGTTTTTAGCCATAATTGCTGGCGCAGCATGGCTTAATTCGGCCGTGAGGATACAATGTAACTCTTGCAGCCTTTCTACTGGATTGGGGGTACAGTTAATCGTGGTCGAGAGATAAGCTGCGACGGGAGTTTTGGTTACCTTGAGGACCAATGGTGATTCCTGGTTAGCTGGCTCAAATTGAGCACTACAATTTATTCCCGATGTGCCAATAGTAACTTGAGTCGTAGTCGATTCACCCTGACAATCGCCATACCAGCTTTGGAAAACTGAACCAGAATCAGCTCTTGCACTCAAGGTAACGGCTTCTTCTAAGCCAAATTGTCCTTGACAAATGGAACCGCAATTGAAGAGAGCACCGACATCATTACTGACTTGAACCGTTCCAGTACCGCTCCCAACTTTGGTAATGACTAGCGGATAGCATCCATACATAGCGGCAGTATCACAGGTGGTTTTTGGGGTAGTGCATTGAATTTCTGGGTTGTTATCTATGTAGGTACAGACGAGATGTTGCAAGCGACAAGTTTCTAGTGCCGATGTATAGGAAGCAGCATTACAAGTGACGCCAGTTAAAATTGTTGGTGAGGAAATTATTTCACCACTTGTTACTTCAACCGCTTGGGGTGCAATCGTATAGCCGGCTTTATTAGCTGTGACAGTGTAGTTACCGGCGAAGAGATTGTCGATTTGCCAAGCACCGGTGGCATCACTGATGGTAGTTTGGTTACCCATTTTTATGGTTACCCCCGCAATTGGGTTACCTAATTGATCGTTGATCGTTCCAACAGCTTGATATCGCTCAGTATCTTTTTCACTTGAATCGACCGAGATTATTTGGTATGGCGTGGTATCTTTTGGAGTATGCACGGCTGCGGTTTCGGGTTGCGCTGTTGGATTGACCGAAATGGGTTGAGATGGAATGGTATCTGCCTCAATAAGTATTTTGGTTTCAGGGGCAGCTGTTGAAGTGGTTGGAATAATCACCAACGGTTGAGATGGAGATGGAATAGTATCTTTCTCAATCGTTAATTGAGCGGGTTTGTCGATAATGGCTTGAGCGGAGAAAGGAATTGTCGAGGTGGATAATTCCTCATGATTTAACAATTGGAAAGCTAACTCGGCTTGTTTGTCTCCTGGGGAAGTGGGTTTAAAGATGAGGTTGAATTGGCAAGTAGAAGAAGATTTTTTCTCTTCATGAGAGTGAGAACACTGAATATTTTGAAGGCTGAATTCCGCCGCATCTTTACCTATCAACTGAATGGTTTCTAGTTGTGGTATTTCATCACCACATCCTGGAGTAGCCGTAAAGGTTAGTGTTGGAGCCAAGGTCATGGATTGGTTAACTAACAGTGGCTTAAAGTGAAGTAATTCTGGCGAAAGCTGAAATGATTGTTCTGAAGAATTTAAGCAACCGCTACCTTCTAGTGGAACTGCAATTGTGATGGAATCACTTGCTAGGTTCAATTTAGTTAACTTCTGACCTTCGGATTGAGGTTGGAAATCGACATTGACTTGGCAGGTATTAGCCGGGGTTAAAAGTGTATTAGAACAATTATCATTGTTAAGAGTAAAATCGGTCGTGTTGGTTAGTGTTAGAGATGGTAATGAAATCGCGTTGTTACTGGCGTTGGTAATGGTGAAGGTTTGGCTCGCTTGTTGATCTATAGCAACGTTTTGAAATGAGTGAGAACTTGGATTAATTTGTAGATTAGCGATTTTTGACTGGTAATCGGTTTGGTCTGGTTGCAGATTGGAAAGCGTTTGAGGGAAATTGGTCTGCAAATTGGGGTTATTGGGTTGGTCACCGGTATAGCGGATAATGACAGAAGTAGGGTGGTAGCCAGTTAACGCAAATAATTCACCTTGCGGACTAACCCAGAAAGCTAAGAGGTAAGGTAAATCTTTTATTTCCATCCAATTATTACCATCATAATGAATAGCATTTATTTCTGTCACATTATTGCTATCATCCCGGATAAGCCTAACTTCACCTATAGCAAATATATTAGTGCTAGAATTTCCGCAGATTATAAAAAGAGGAAATCTAATCTCACTGTTTATAACAGTCCACTGGTGACCATCGTAGTGGAGAATAACACCGTTGTTATAGCTATTATTATAACCGGCTGCAAACACATCGGTACTAGAAGTACCCCATACCTCAGTAAGGTTAAGGTTAATTTCACTGTTCGTGACAGTCCACCGATAGCCATCATAGTGAAGAATTGTACCTTCACTACCAACTACAAACACATTAGTGCTGGAAGTACCCCAGATATCACCAAGCCAAGAAGTCGTTCCACTGTTCATGGTAGTCCACTGATAACCATCGTAGTGCAAAATTGTACCCTCACTACCGGCTACAAATACATCATTGCTGGAAGTACCCCAGATGTCACTAAGCCAAGAATGAGTAATTCCGATACTCATGGTAGTCCACTGGTGACCATCGTAGTGGAGAATCGTATCCTCCGTACCGATCACAAACACATCGGTACTAGAAGTACCCCAGATATGATGAAGATCAGAGTTAGTTCCGCTGTTCATAGCGATCCACTGGTAACCATCATAGTGGAGAATTTTACCTTTGGAACCGACTATAAACATATCAGTGTCAGAAGTGCCCCAGATACCACTATAATAACCATCAATAGGAGATGGATTTTCAGTGTCCATAACAGTCCACTGGTGACCATCATAGTGAAGAATTACACCATTACTACTACCGATTACATCACCAGTAACCGTACTACCGACCGCAAAGACATCGGTGCTAGAAGTACCCCAGATGTCACGAAGACGAAGGGTAGTTCCACTATCCATAGTAGTCCACTGGTGACCATCATAGTGGAGAACCGTACCCTCTCTACCAACTGCAAATACATCACTGCTGGAAGTACCCCAGATACTATCAAGCCCGGCGGTTTCTTTATGGTTTATAGCGGTCCACCGATTACCATCATAGTGGAAAATCTCATCCCAACTCGTACTATTGATACCGACTGCAAAGACATCCGTACTAGAAGTACCCCAAATGCCTTGGAGTACAGTAACATCACTGTTTATAACAGTCCACTGGTGGCCTTCATAGTGAAGGATAATGCTATTATTCCAACCGACTGCAAAGACATCGGTACTAGAACTGCCCCAAATATCATAAAGAGAAAAGGTAACCCAACTGTTCATAGTAGTCCATTGGTGACCATCATAGTGGAGAATCGTACCATTCGTACCGACCGCAAATACATCCGTGCTAGAAATACCCCAGATACCAAGAAGGATAGAGGTAGTTCCACTGTTCATGGCGGTCCACTGGTGACCATCATAGTGGAGAATCGTACCCTTCCTACCGACTGCAAACACATCCGTGCTAGAAGTACCCCAGATATCCCAAAGCTCATACAAACTCCCACTATCCATTTCGCTCTATTTTGAGCCATCATAGTGAAAAATTAAACCTAATACTCCTACAGCAAATACATCATTAGAAGCACTTCCCCAAATAGCCAAAAACTGTTTATTTAAACGGGGTGTCATTACTTCCCATTCAGCGGCTTGAACCACAGAAAAGAATAAGGTTAAAAATAAAAATAGATAAGCGAGATAACGTTTCATGATTAACTTTCCCCCTTTAATAATGATGAATTTTAGGAATTTTTTATAACCATGGCATTTTAGTATTACTTGGCAATCAAGTTCATTATCTGGCTGGAAACGATAGTCCCATCCTCCAAGCGATATCCTAGGTAAACTTCCACTTTAGCTGGCACGGTTAATTGACCTTGATAAGCATACACGATTTGCACCGGCTCTAATACGAGGTTGCTTTGAAAAGGAACTAAATTTTCGGCTTTCCCATCCCACAGTAATACTTGACCTTGAGCATCTAACATCAAGTATTGTGGTAAGTTGGTTACTGTGGCTGAGAGCGGGAAATAAATGGCGTACATTACAATATCAGCTTTTTTGCCGCTATCTTCAGGAGCAACTTGGATTTTTCCTAAAGCGGTTACAGTATCTGTGAGGGTTACTTGATTCGATTCACTTTCTAGTAAAGAGAGAATGGTGAGATTTTGGCGCAGTAACGCGGTGAGAAAGCCTTCTAAAATGTCAAAATTGGCTTTGTCTCGGAGAAGATATTTGATTGCCCAGTCAAAGCTCACTAAGGGACGGGTGTTCATGGTTTTTTCCCTTATTAGGTCAGTTGCAGAACGGTTAGTTTCAACCGGCTCGTTCAGGGATGACAATTCGTGAGGAAAGCAGGTGGTAGCGCGGTATTTTGCGGTATTGAAGTTAGGGGATGAGCCGAATTTGTCATCTGGCCAATGAACTCGGGACTGGGTTGGAAGTCATGGGGAGATAAGGTACTTCCCGCTAGGAAATAGAGAACAAATTTACTCCGATTAACCTCGGTTTCAAAACTCTTCTTTCCGCACGGTTGGGGTAATAAGCGACTCACATCGATGAAGGTTGTAGACAAACTAAACAAATTGTCACCCAATGTTTCTTCAGGAGATTCAATGATGATTTCTCCATCAATACCTAATTTGGAAGAAGCGCTGAGGAGGCTATCTGGGGTTTTTAAGAAGTTTTCAGCGACAATCCGAATATTTCCACCGTGTCCTTCATATGCTTGTGCCATGATCTGGCTTTGGTTTAGCACAATAAATTGAGGTTGTTCAATGGTGATATCTCCACCGCCCCCTTGGCCGGCCACGACACTCGTGGTGATTTCGCTATTATCGAGATACACTAAGCTCGACGACCCGGTTAGAACAATATTTCCGCCGCCGGATTGCGTGGCTGAAGTGCTAATACTTCCCTGTTGGTTTAGACGTAAGTGATTTGTTTCTAAACTAATTTTCCCAGCATCACCTCCATTAAAACTGCGTGCAGAAATGGCGGCACCATGACTAATATCCAAAGATTCTGTCCGTATGAGAAGATTGCCTCCTACACCTTGATTATAGGTGTCACTAAAAATACCAGTTTGAGAATCAGTTAAGGTTAATGCCTTAGCGTAAATATTAATGTCACCACCGCGTCCAGTTCCCAAAAGAAAACCGGTTCCCGCATAAAAACCGTTACTACTATTGATTTGTCCACCGGTCGTCAGGAGGAGATTATCCGCTCGCAAGTTAATGTGGCTTGTATTCTCACTTGAACCTAAGGAGGAAGTATTGATAATGGCTTCATTAGTGACGTGGATTGTTTTAGCTGTCAGATCAATTTGCCCACCGGAGCCAGATAAAGAAAAACTGGTGATGTTACTTTGGTTATTTTCAATTTGTAGACCGGTAATGGGTGTAACGAATATTCCATCCCGTCGTCCGGACATAAATAGCGAGTCTTTTACGTCTAAAAGAATATTTCCGGCTAATCCACTTCCCATAACCGTCGTGGTAATGAAACCGCCCTCTGTAATATTGACGTTATCCGCCTGAATAACAATGTCACCCGCACTTCCCTTGTCGAGACTTGCACTAGTAATAACGCCTCCTACAAGGTCAAGTCGTTGCGTGGTAATGTTGGTTTCTCCACCACCTAAATTACCCGTTACAAGGGAATAGCTACTATTATCAATAAAAGAGGGCATATCAGTAAATGGTATGCCAATAATTAAGTGAGTTCCAACACTAAAACCTGAAATCAACACCGATTCTGAAGCGTTAACCGTGATTTGTCCCCCTTTCCCAGTGCCAGAGACATTCTGAGCTGTAGTGAGACCTGCCCCTTCGAGGAGATTAAGCCGAGTTACTTCTAGGTTGAGACTACCGGAATTTCCTACCGATGTAGTTTCTAACCCCATAATTGCTCTGTCTAAAGTGAATTCTAGTACTTTGATGAATATCTGCCCACCATTTCCGCGTCCCAACAGGGCTCTACTGGCAAAGGCGACAAAAAAATATCGTTCACTCTCCGCATGCAGGGATTCCGCTAGTCGAATGTCCATGACACCACTGTCAAAATCACCCAACGTATTAGCTTGTAAGACACTATCGGTCATTTGTAAGCGAGCACCCCGAACTTTAAGATTACCACTACCTAAACCGCTAGTATCTACTAACGTACGATTTAGGGTAATGTCACCGCCAAGGCCTGTCATCGTTAAATCGTTGTCTACAAACATTTCTCCGCTGGAACCAACGGCCACTAAATTAATTTGACCGCTAGCAGTATGGAGTAAGGAAGAAGCAAACATTGCATAAGTATTCTGGTCGTCAAACTGTACGGGGAGCGTACCTTGTAGATTTAAATGACCACCAATTAATGACAATGGTTTCGTTGCCGGAACAGATAACCGACTGTTTTGAGCGGTGATGGTGGCTGATGTTTCTGTTAAAAAACCAAAGGCTTCTATAGGATCTACCGTCAATAAACTATTGTTCGGTGTACGAGCGTCAAAATGTCCACCGTTCTGTAGATGTAAATAATCTGCCGTCGAAGCGTGAAAGCCGCCTTGCACATCCAATTGAGCATGGGGTCCAAACAAAATGCCATACGGATTTAAAAAATACACATCGGCATTGGGAATGGTTGAACGAAGGATGCCATCAATAGTGGAGGAACTGCCTCCAGTGACCCGACTGATGATATTTTGAATCTCGGTAGAACCGGAAAAAGTTGCACTTTCCCCAGAAGATAGATTGAATTGTTCAAAGCTGTGAAATAAATTGGGGCCAACGGTTTGCCCTAAATCAGCGGTAATTTGAAAATGGGGGCCGGGTAAATCAACACGATAGCCTAAAGTTCCATCGGTGATGATTTCAGCACCGATGGAATGGCTTAAAATGATCAACAGAGTTAAACCAAGGATTTTTAACATGGCGATTTTTCCAGTCGTTGAATTTCTGCGATAGATAAACCGGTCATCTCGGCGGTGAGAACGACATCCAAATTTTTCGCTAACATCGCTTGAGCCATTCTGAGTTTCTCCTCATCTCGGCCTTCCTTTTTATCACTTTCAATGGATTCCCGTTCATCCATGCGGTTGAGCATAAAGCGTTCACTGGTATTTTGCGCATGATTATAATGCCCGTTTATTAATATAAAAAGTAAGTATATCACTACTTGTATAGGACTACCTTCTACTTTATTATTTCGTTCGGATTCCTTAAATTGCTACTAGTTAGCAAATTAATTGACTAATGAAAAAGTTATTTCTATAATTTTAATTTTTAAGGTTAATTTATTGATGGTAACTTTTGTCATGGGAATTAAACTATAGATAATAAAGGAATTGCCTTATGTCTTATTCGGTTGGAAATCAAATGGTTAAATAGTACATAAATAATTATTTAAAGTTAGATACTTCCCGGCCTACTGTTGCTAAACAGCGGCTGCTAGTTTATAGCTTATTTTCTGGTATTATCCTGAATTTTATTTTTTCCACTATTTCACCTGTCACAGCAGTGGAACAGGAAATTAGTGTCGTCTTTACCGGTAATGGTGCTGGACGAGTAGTCAGCAATCCGCCTGGAATTGATTGTATCACTGGTCAACTTTGTGGGCCAACGAAATTTAGTGAGATGGTGACATTGACTGCTATGACCATTGAGGGTGAAGGATTGGAAGTGGGTAATCACTTTAGCGGTTGGTATCCCATCGATGATTGGAGTAAATCCTGTGCTAAAGCGGATACTCCTAATGTATGTACACTCCTACTTCCGGCAGCCAATGAGTTTAAACAAGTGACGGTGCAATTTACCCAAGAACGATGCTTTGGAGGAATAGGAAGCGGTTGTGATGGTGCTCCTTTCAATTGGACCACGACTAATATCAATGGTAAAGTAACTGCCTCCGTATCAGTCGGTAGTATTCAGCATGACACTTGTTGCCTTCTTCATCCCCTCGGATATGCTTGTCAAGGTTTTGGTACCAAAACTGCCGATGAAAATCGTTTTTGTCAACCAGAGTGGAATAAATCGGCTAATTTCAATGCTGGCACTACGCGCAAATGGCGATATTCCTTTGGCCCCTATCTCGATAATAATGTGGGTGATGATCTAACCGGCGTATTATCTAACGTAAGAGGTTATAGCGAATTGCCGGACACTCTCAAGTTGAGTGCCCCAACTAGAACTGAACTTAATATTACAGATGCAGCTTATTGTCAATCTAGAATTTTTGCGAGTATATCAACTTTCTGGCAATCGGGTATTTGCCAGTAGGTGTAGGCTGGGTTACTAACCCAGTCTTTCGTGGTTTAATTTAAGCTGGTTTTTTCAACCCAGCCTCGTGTGCCAGGCATCACCCCTTCTCAAGGATACGCCCAATCTACTCCTTCTGCTTACGTGTGACTATGGGGAGTCCCCGTCCCTAGCCGGGTTGCCCAGCAGACCGAGCCTCATATTGGGTTTCGGTTCGTCGTTTCCTTGAGGTCGTCATCGGCTTCCTTCAGATTCCACCTCGCGATGGACACCCTCGCTGAGACGGATAGTTCCGGTCACAGCGGCCTATGGCGGACTTGCACCGCTTAGGTTGATGCCATGCCTGGCACACGAGGGTGAGCAAAAGCGAAGTGTTGCCCACCCTTTCTTCTAAATTGTGTTCAAGCTGATTTCTAGGGCGAATGTGTCGGTTTGTCCCTACAATACATACGATAGGTAGGACCAACTAACATGTCTACCCAAGAGCAAATAATACAATTTGGAACACACTTTAAGTATGAATTTCGTTACAACGCCACCGACAGTGGATGGTATTTCGCCCACCCTCGTGTGTCCTGAAGGAAAACGAAAGTTTTCCATGCGGTATTAAAGATGAGAGAAGGTCTCTGGGTTTCGGCAACCCGATGCTGGAACCAAACCACCCGGTGCGGCTGTCGTCAAGAGTGATGGTCGTGAGCGACGTGGGAAAAGGCCGTGAGAAACGGTCAGGTGCGTATGATGGAGATGAACGATCGTTCCCCTTTGATGAGGTGTCGAACGAACCGCGAGAAAAAGGCACACCACCAGGTGGAGTCATTAGTCCCTGGTTGGCAAACCGATTTCTTCATTACGGGTTCGACGTGTGGGTCGAAAAGCACTGTCAAGGTATCCAATTGGTGAGGTACGCCGATGACATCATTTGCCACGGCCGAACTGAACCGGAAGTTCGACAGCTGCACCAACAACTCACACAACGGTTTACCGAAGGTGGCTTAACCTGGCACCCGGAGAAAACCAAAATCGTCTACTGCCAAAGCTGGAAGCACACTGCGGACTATGAACGCATCAGCTTCGATTTTCTGGGCTTCACCTTTCGTCCCAGACAGATAAATAGTCGAGACGGACATAGGTTGGTAGGATTTGTCCCAGCAATCAGTAGAACAGCCGCCAAACGGATTAGGACAGAAATGAATTCGTGGACGTGGAGAAGCTGGATACCTAGTGAAATACACGACATATTGCGTTTCAGCCGAGACAAAATCTGCGGATGGGTGGAATACTATGGCAAATTTGGGATGCACTCCATCAAATGGGTGCTGCTACATTTTGACAAGAAACTCAGCCGTTGGGCAAAACGTAAGTACAAATCATTGAAAACCTACCGACAAGCAGCGCGAAGAGTCATGGCGTTTCAGAAAAGAAACGCGAAACTCCTCGCGCATTGGTAAATATTGAAAGGTTGAGTTTATTCACCAGAAACTAAAACTTTAATCATCCCATTTGTAGATGTCCATGAGGAATGCCATTGAATTTTATGATATGATAATTTCAAATCACCAACCTCCAGAGGTGAATTATCATGGCCAGTTTAGTTGAACTAGCATTCCCAGTAATCGAATACCCAGAATCGGACGGACAACCCATCGGCGAGACAGATTTTCATTTCACTACTATTATTTTACTGGTTCAAGCCTTACGAGATTATTTTGCTGAACAACCGGTCTATGTTGCCGGTGACTTAATGTTCTACTACGAGCAAGGTAATCCTCATGCCGTCAAAGCCCCAGATGTGTTAGTGGTCAAAGGCGTTTCTAAACATAAACGTCGGATTTATAAGCTTTGGGAAGAACAAGTCGTCCCTTGTACCCTTTTTGAAATTACTTCCAAACAAACCGGTTCAACCGATTTAACCACTAAATATCAGTTGTATGAACAGCTTGGTATCAAGGAATATTTTTTGTTTGACCCCTTAGGTGAGTGTCTACAACCGAATTTACAAGGATTTACTTTAGTTCAAGGACGTTATCAAGCTTTGCCTTTATCTGCTGAAGGTGAGTTAATTAGTCGGGAGTTAGGCTTGGTTTTGCGGCCACAAGGGGATTTGTTAAGATTGGTAGATTCTTATACCGGACAGTTGTTAGCAACTTCTCAGGAATATGCTGGACAAGTAGCCAGAGCGGAAGTTAAGATTATTGAATTACAACAAAAATTAGAAAAGTTGCGTCAGCAAAAGAATTGATTTGATAAGAGATATCAACTATCACATTGAAAATAAACAGCGCAACAGTCGTAAACCGAGTTCCCAATCCCAATGCAATGAACACCGGCAGGATTAATTCAGTCGCTGTACCCAATAGTGCAGCTGCATAAGGGAAGGGGACAATATATTATGCGCGCTGGCGCAATAACCAGCTATCCACGGACAATCGTCCGCTGCCATGCACGGCGAAAAACGCCAGTAACATGCCCCAGTAAAGATGATGTTGTAAGCCCACGGGTGATAAATCAGGATAAGACATGACCGCCACCGCGTTGAACACCAACAATGCCAAGGCACTGAAATGCCCGAACAAACCCAGCACCAGCAGGGGCGGCAACGCCAGTTCGGCGGCGGTGCCAAGATAGGCGGCGATAACTGGCGGTAGCAAAGGGACGGCGTATTCGTATTCAAACAACATGAGGGTGGAACTCCAAGACTGGATTTTCACCAGGCCAGCGTTGAAAAAAATCCACGCTACATAAACGCGCAGTCCCAGATCAACCGGAGGCGCAGTGAATTCAAGGGCGCGAGTGCTGTTAAGGTAAAGATTTTTGATAACAGTGAACATGGCGGAGTCTCCATTATTTTATAGTTAAACCGTCCCCAGTTGCGCCGCCATACGGTCGGCCACGCGCAACGCATTGGCGTAAATCGTCCAGGTGTGCGGCACTGAGCCGCCGGTGGGCATGAAACTGCCGTCAGTGACGAACAGGTTTTCACAGTTGTGAGCGCGGCAATCGGGATCAAGGACGCTGCTGGCGGGATCGCGCCCGAAGCGGCAACCGCCGGCCTGGAGATTAAGCGGCGGGTTGCCCACCGCGAAAGCAACCACCTCTTGCGCACCCAGTTGGCGCAACACGGCTGCGCCTTTGTCAGCGAGATACCAGCCGATTTGCAGGTTGCGCGGGTGAAAATCTACCCGTATCCGCGCCACCGGCAATCCCCATTTATCCTTAAGCGCGGGGTCAAGGCTGACGCGGCAGTTATCATGCGGCAGCCAGTCGCAAAAGGCTTCGATTTTAATCCCCCGTCCATGGCGAAAATAATCTTCCAGGCGACGTTTCAACGCCTTGCCCCAGACCAATTGTTGCCCGTCCTTAAGCAGTAGCTGGGCGCGTCCCAGCGGGGCAGGATGCACTTCTACTAGGTCAATTGTGCCGCCTTTGCGGGGTTCTCCCAGGATGGGATCGTCAATCACATACCAGTCTTGCAAGGCGCGGTTGACAAAGGGGCCAAATTCGCGCAGCGGCTCGCCAAATTTCTCGAACGACAATCGCCCCGAACCTGCGCCACCCCCAGCGAAAATTAAATTGCGCCCCACTTGATCGCTGTGGTTAGCCAGTCCCTTGGGATGGCGCGGACCAATGGAGAGCAACAACAGACGAGCGGTTTCGATGGCTTGGCAAGCCACAGCAAATAAGCGGGCGCGTACCTGGCGGGATTGCCCTTGGCGGTCGAAATAATGAGCGGCGATAACCTTACCCTGCGCGTCAGTTTCCAGCCGGTAGGCCATGGCATGAGGCCGCACTTCACAACGCCCGCTTGCCACCGCCCGCTGGAGCAGCGCGGCGCGGCTGCTGCCTTTCGCGCCGGTGGCGCAGCCGTAGCTGCCGCAATAGCCGTTGTAGCTGCATCCGCCGCGTTCAGCCACGGCCTGGCTGAGGATGGCGCGCGGCGTGGGGAAGGGGTGAACGCCCAGCGCCTTGCCGGCTTCATCAATCCAAGCAGCAAGGGGATGCTCGCGGGTGGGCAGGTAGGGAAAATCCGCGGTGCTGCGCGGTTCCTGGAAGGGATGCGCCTGTACGCGGCCAGACACGCCGATTTCTTGTTCAACCAGGGTGTAGTAAGGTTCTAACTCAGCGTAGTCAATTGGCCAGTCCGCCAGATTCGCGCCTTCAATCGGGCCGAAGCGCGATAGTAAATGAAAATCTAGCGGTTTGAGGCGATGAAAATGGCCGCTCATCAAATTGGTTGCTCCGCCAACCAACGTGCCGTTCCAAAAATCCCAGCCGGCTTCATGCGCCACACGCGCTTGCCAGGGTGCGTCATCAGCCTCGCTGTCTTCGCGGGTTTCCAGCATTTTCGGCTCGGCGCGGGCATCGGGGACATACACGCGGCGGTGGCAGCAGGCGAGTTCATCCTTGAAAAAATCGCTTTCGTGCAACCAGGGGCCTTTTTCCAACACCACCACCCGATACCCCGCCTGCGCCAGGCGCAAAGCCACCGGCCCGCCGCCCGCGCCGCTGCCGACCACACACACGTCATAATTATCGTTCATACCGACTCCAATAAAAACCACCGCTTATCCGCTGGTGGGCGGGGAAAACCGGGATTGTGCGCCAACCAGCGCCAGCCGACGCCGTCCGGATTGCCACCATACACCGGATCGCTAAGTAAGGCTTCAAGCAGGTAGTGAAGCTGGGTTTCCAGCCAGGCGCGCCCTTTTTTGTCCATTTCAAAGTCACGCAGCACACGCTCGCGCCAGACTTCTGGAAGTTCTGCAAAGGGCTGTCCGGTTTGCGCCAGGCTGCGGCTATCCAGAATTTCCGCGCCATGAATCAGGGCGGTGCGTTCAGCCGCAGGCAATTGCGGTATGCTGAGCAAGGCTTTAAGATAGTCTAAACTATGCAATTCCGCCGCGCCTGGCGCGTCCGGCTCGGAAGGTAGCAAATGCGCGTGTAACGCGGCGAGAGTGCGCCACACGGCGGCCGGCCGGCCGTAATCTTTGTTGCGAGCAGGCTCAGATTTGAACGGTTGGCACCCTGGCAAGTAAAGCAGGTTCGCCAGCCCCGTCATCTGCTGGAGAAAAACCCGGCGTTTCATTGGTGCGCCTCCGGTCTGGGATCGTCAGCGACCGCCAGTAATAGCCAGTAAAGCCAGTCGGGTTCTAGATAACCGCTGCGGCGGATCAGTTCTTGCCCCGCGCTGTCGAAAATAAGCACCGCTGGCACGCCATGTATCGCATAACGCCGCATCAGTTCGGTTTCCTGGTCAAAATCAGCGCGCACCGCCAGATAGCGTTGGCGCAGCAGTTCCACTACGCGCGGATCGCTCAAGCCATTAGCCTCCATTTTGGCGCAGGCCGCGCACCATTGAGCTTTGACATGCAAGAGAACCAGCGCGCCGGTTTGCTTGGCTTTCTCAAATTGTTTGGATTCCCAGGCTTGCCAGGCAGGTTGTTCCTGCGCCACGCTGCCCATTGCCAATACGCTGCTTATCAGGCTAAGCAGCAGCAAATGAACAATAAAATGCGACATAAAAGTTTCCCAAAATAAATCGCGGCGGCTAGGGCAAACCCCCCAACCGCCTCACTCGTATTACTTGTCTTTCTTCTTGCCTTCAACTACCTTGCCGCCGGTGATTTTTCGCACATGCCAACCGGCACATAAATCCAGGCTTCCGGGTCATTATCTTGTTTGGACGTGCCAGCGCATGACGAGGTAGACGTGCCGCAATCATTTTTGCCGGCTTTAACGATACCGGCGCATTTTTCCATGCCTTCTTTGGCGGCTAAGGTATCGGTACTTAAGACGCTGGTGCTTAAAGCGATGATACTGGCTAGGGCGGCGTTGGCAGGTGAAAGTTTTTTGCTCATGCGGATTTTCCTCATTATAAGATGATGTGTCATAATAATAAAATAAAACTCATTCTATTTGAACGAAGCTGGAAGTTCCACTTGAGGAACCTCTGTTGAGATAAGACCGATTTTATGGCGAAAATCTTTCAAGTGGATGAAAAAATAGTCTGTCCATCATATGAAATTCTTAAATTTTCCAATTTTAATCAGCGTACTTATTTTGTGGGTAGGTATAATAATCAGTGACTCTGTTAACCAACACTACACTTCGGTTTCATTACCGGGTTTACCCGAATATCAGCCTAATGAATATCGTCCGGATTTTGAACTAGCCGATCTTAACGGGAAAATGCATAGTCTTACTGAATGGGCGGGTAAGGTGGTAGTGGTTAATTTTTGGGCTAGTTGGTGTTCAAGTTGTGTTAAGGAAATCCCAGTTTTTATCCATTTGCAGCAATATGCTCAGCAAGGCGTGCAATTTATTGGTATTGTGGTACGTGATGAAAGCGAAACGGTCAAACGGTTGCTTCAGTCCAGCGGAATTAATTATCCGATTTTAATAACGATGACAGAGCAACAAGCTCAGCAATTGGCTGAACAGTGGGGGAATACGATTCAAGCTCTACCTTTTACGGTGGTGGTGAATCGGGCTGGGAATATTGTATCGCGTTTTGCCAGGGCGATGAATGAAACCGCGGTTAAACAAGCTATCTTACCTTGGTTAGGCTAGGTGTGCTAAGGAACGATAATCTCATTGCGATTGATGATGACGGTACCGTTAGGCGAAATAATTCTTTGGTTCATTTCTTAAATCCATTTTATCACTCGTTGAAGACGAAGCGCTATTTCCTGCAAAGATTCAGTCGAAGTCGCTACTAAGGCAATGTTACCTTGTTGAATGGGTAATAAAATACCCTGCAGATTTTTATAACTTAACTTTTCTGCTTGTCTTATTGAGCTATTACGAATCAATAAAATATTAATAGGCTGGTTATTTTCTACCAAAACTAGGTGGGCACTCGTGTAACCATTGAGTTTTAAGACCTTACAAAAACTGACTGTACCAATTTCACCAACTAATTTGGCACCAATGGCGTTAAACATTTGATGTAATTCTGTTAAAGAAACTTGCTGAGTGGTTAAGAATGCTTTGGGTTCTTGGGCAAGATAAAGCATAAGCTGTTGTTCGAGTGGCTGGGTATGACTGCTTGACCACCACCATAAGCCACTGAGCGATAAACTCATGGCTAACAGTAAACTGGCTGCGAGTTGCCAATGAAATCGACGCCCAGAAGGAGTAATAGTCGGTTGATTAGCCGGTTGCGCTAAAATACGTTTGGTTAAATCTGCCGGAACAGTTATTTGTAGCGCGGTATGCAAACTGGCTTCAAATTGTGCCAGCTCTTGGGCAAAATGGGCGCAATTCGGACAGGTTTGCTGATGAGCTAAAAAAGCCGGTTCTTGACAAGCGGGTTCAAGGGTACAGCGTTGTTGAAATTGTTGACAATTCATAATTATTCAGTACCTTGCAAAGCATGACGCAATTTTTGTCGAGCCCGGTGTAGACGAGTCATGACCGCACCGGTAGATAATCCCAACTGTTGAGCAATCTCCTCAATGCTATACCCACCAATAACTTGTAGCACTAAAGGCTCCCGATAGATTTGGGGTAGTTTCGCTAAAGCACGCCGCAATACAAATGCTTCCGTACTGGTATCATAATTGCCGTTGGCGGCGATTTCGTCGAGTTCTACCCTTTCTTGATCGGGTTGATAACGTTCATAGCGGCGGGCATTTTCTCTTCTAACAATGGTAAACAGCCAGTTCTTAGCAGCTTTATCATCAATCAATTGATGTAAGGCTTCCCAAGCGCGAGTGAATGTTTCTTGAACTAAATCGGCAGCAATTTCTCGGTCACCACATAACCAGAAAGCATAACGAAACACATCGGTTGCTAACAAATTGACTAAGTTGATAAAGCGAGATTGCCGCTGTTTAATTTCTTCCATAACCTAATTAATTTCCTTTGTCGTTAGAATAACAAGGTATTATTCAATCGAAACCATTATCACCTCTTGACAACAAGCGAAGAAAGACTTAATGATACCTAGCATCTGCTTGATAAAAGAATTAAACTGTGCGTCATATTTAGGTAAGACCCAATTTTTAGTTAAAATCTTTCCTAGCGCAATGAATTTTCAATCAATACTTCATGCTGTGAACCGCGTTAAACACTATGTCTGCCGTTCCAATTATTGCCTTTTTTAATAATAAAGGAGGGGTTGGGAAAACCTCGCTAGTTTATCACTTAGCGTGGATGTATCACGACTTAGGATTACGAGTTGTTGCCGCTGATCTGGATCCACAAGCTAACCTCACGGCGGCTTTTTTATCCGAAGAACGCTTGGAAGAAATCTGGCTATTAGATAGACAGCCTAATACGATTTACCGTTGTGTACAACCTTTATTGAGAGGAGTTGGTGATATTGTCACCCCGCAGTTGGAAGATATCAAACCACGCTTAGCATTACTAATCGGTGATTTATTACTCTCCGGATTTGAAGGACATCTTTCTACAGAATGGCCAGGATGTATGGATCGTAAAGAACGTTCGTTTCGCGTTATTTCTGCCTTTTGGCGAATTTTACAACGGGTGATAAAAATTCATGCGGCTAATGTCATTCTAGTCGATTTAGGGCCAAATTTAGGTGCGATTAATCGAGCTGCTTTGATTACAGCTGATTATGTGTTAACACCCCTGGCACCGGATTTATTTTCGTTACAAGGCTTAAAAAATTTAGGGCCAACTTTATTCCGTTGGCGTGAAGAATGGCAAGAGCGCCAAACAAAGAATCCGGTGATCGATCTGAGTTTACCACCTGGCGCTATGCGACCAGTCGGTTATATTGTTTTACAGCATTTACAACACGTTATTCGTCAAGATCGACCGGTAAAGGCTTATCAACGGTGGATTGTTCAAATTCCTGGAATTTATCGACAAGCAATGCTCAATCTATCTTCTAACGCCGTATCTTCTATAGAAGCGGATCCCTACTGTTTGGCTTTAGTTAAACATTACAAAAGTTTAATGCCATTAGCACAGGCGGTTCATAAACCCATTTTTCATCTTAAACCAGCTGACGGTATTGTCGGAGGTACCACTCAATCGGTTCAGAATGCATATCAAGATTTTGAACGGTTAGCACGGCGGATTGTGAGAAATTGTAAATTAGCAAAACAGTCAGAAACGGCTTTGTTGCATTCCTCAGCAAAAAATTAAACCGAGCTATGAAAAATAATCTATTAAAAATTGCTACCCGCAAAAGCCCATTAGCTTTATGGCAAACTTATCATGTTCGTGAAGCTTTGTGGCGTCTTTATCCAGAACAACCCATTGGGATTGTAGAACTCACTACCCAGGGTGATAAAATTCTAGAGACGCCTTTAGCAAAAATGGGTGGCAAAGGCTTATTCGTTAAAGAATTAGAACAGAGCTTATTAACCGGACAAGCCGATATTGCTGTCCATTCGATGAAAGATGTGCCGGTGGAATTACCAAGCGGCTTAATCCTTTCCGTGATTATGACTCGTGAAGAACCTTATGATGCTTTTGTATCTAATTATTATCCTAACTTAGCTGCATTACCACTAGGCGCCATTGTGGGTACTTCAAGTTTACGTCGCCAAAGTCAATTACTGGCATTACGTTCTGACTTAAGTATTCGTCCATTACGCGGTAATGTAGGTACCCGCTTACAAAAATTAGATCGTAACGAATTTGATGCGATTGTATTAGCAGTAGCTGGACTTAAACGTTTGGGCATGAGCGAACGTATTCGAGAAATATTAACCCCGGATATCATTTTACCGGCGATTGGACAGGGTGCCATTGGTATTGAATGTCGGGAAGATGATCGGGTAACTCAAGAACGAATTGCGCCACTAAATGATTATGCGACCCAACAACGGATCAAAGCAGAACGGGCTATCAATCAACGATTAGGGGGTGGTTGTCAAGTGCCTATTGCCGGCTTTGCTGAAATCTTAGATAACGAGTTGCTGTTACGTGGGTTAGTAGCCGATCCGCAAGGAAAACAGGTGCTTTATCATACACTGCGTGGTGCGTTAGAATCACCGCAAGAGTTAGGCGAGCAATTGGCTCAAGTGTTACTGAGTCAGGGCGCGGAACGCTTACTCCAAACTGGCCAAGTTTCCACTTGATTAGATGTTTATCAGTGAACCGTTATCAGCGCAGGGAAAGTGTGGGGTAGGTTGTTAGGTGTGAAACCACTCGGTTTTAAACCTGAAAGTGGGAGTAGAAAGGAAATTAGGGTAATGGGTAAAGTAACTGAGAATGAAGCAGCACATGTACTATTTCAAGAAGCGATGCAGGGAGTAACGCCACTCCAATGTGATAAAGTGCCTTTTCCTAAACCACGGTTAACCCCCTTTCCTAAACAACGTTATCTCGATGAAGTGCTAGTACATAAAGATATGCTCTCGGAGAATTACGATCCCGCCGAATTAGAAACCGGTGAGGAACTTGTTTTTGTGCGCCCTGGCGTTCAACGTAGTGTATTACAGAAATTGCGCCGTGGACATTTTAGTGTCAGCGCAGAATTGGATTTACATGGAATGGTAGCACGGATTGCCCGAGTTGAGGTCGCTGATTTTTTGCGTTATTGCCACCATAACGACATACGTTGTGCGAGGATTGTACATGGTAAAGGTTATGGTTCTTGGCAAAAACAACCGGTTTTAAAAAACAAACTGAATCACTGGCTACGACAATGTGATGAAGTTCTAGCATTTTGCTCTGCCCGTCCCGTTGATGGTGGAACTGGGGCCATTTATGTCTTGATTAAAAAGCGGTCATAACCCTGCGAAAACGGCATTTTCCGTTTCCGCAGATTAGGCTAGTTGACTAACAAAAAATTAGTCTTCTTTTTTAGAAGAGGGCGCAGACTCACGGCGACTGGCACGTGGTGGTGGGGGTGGCGGTGCATCATCATAATAGTCCTCATCAGAGTATCGTCTGCTTCTTGGGCCATAGTAATCTCCACCGTAACCCCATGGACCACCACCATAACCATAGGGACCACCACCATAACCCCATGGGCCGCCACCATAACCATACCCAGGGTAATACCCATGGTAGCCACGACCACGACCATAGCCACGTCCACCTACTGACGTACTAAAACTCATATCACCCCAGCCATTTCCATCCCAGGGGCCCCAATCCCACATATCATCGCCCCATCCACCGCCGGGATAACCACCCCAGGGGCCACCACCACCCCAGGGACCGCCCCCCCACCAAGCTTGGGCTGGTGCAGCGGCAATAGCGGCTCCTAAGATTGTTGATAAAGCCACAGCTTTGGTAAAGTTTTTCATGCTATTACCTCCGTAAGGTCAAGTAAAGAATTCGGCATCATTGATTAAGAGTCATCCAGATAAGTCATAGGCATCACTCAGTCCCTTGATATTTGGGGACATCCTCGCTCAACAACTTGTCTGGACGTCTATAATCCGTTTATCTGAATGACAAAGGCAAGCATACCTGCTAACAAGAATATTAGCAATATCTAATTTACCTTAAAATGAGTTTTATACAATAACAATTTGTTTATAAAAATAAAAAAAATTGGCTTACTCTTTGAGTTTCGCAGTTAAGAGACAAATAATTTTTATAATTTCATAAATATAATTAGGTTTAAAAATCCCTTCACCAGGTAACTTTAAACAGTCGGCATAAACAGTGCTAGACTTAATATTAAGAGAATTGACTTTTAACTTATGGAGATTAACATTATGAATATTCTAGGTAAAGAATTTATCACAGAGCTTATGCCAGATGGCTGGGTAATTTGTGAAAAATGGCTGGATGGTGTATTAAGTGTTATTGATAACCAATTTTCTAATAAAAAAGAAGCGAGTAATAAATTGCAACATTTATGCGATTTTCTAACTCAAGATTGTCAAACTTTAGGGGTCAGTCCTGAGCAATATTGGCAGGAACGTGATGAAGTCATCATTGCTGAATTAATACATCAAATTCATTAAAGCCAGTAAAGGAGTAAGTGGGGAGGCAGCGTCAAAGCCAATCTACCCTCAAGTTGGTGAACAGTACTTGCCCTGCTTACTTAGGTTGGTTTTATTTCTTATTAAAAATCTTCTCACACAAATCTCTCACCAACAATTCACCGGCAAATCGATGACCGGTTTCATTCCAATGTCCGGTTCCCATAGCCGTATTTTTGAAACCATGCAAGAAGATAGCTTTCTCCGTGGCTATCCTCTGCAGACGTTCAGCTAAGGTAATAACAAGAAAACCTTCCTTCTCTCCATAAGTCCGAATGCGCCGATCTGGATAAAATAAATCTTCTACACCTAATTGTTTTTGAAATATTTTTCGTTTAATAGCATTAGGGTGTACTTGGCGACTTGTGGGGAGAATTGCAAGTACAAAGATAGCATTATGTTCTTGGGTTTCCTTGTGGATTTGAGAGAACAATTTTTCGGTAATGAGCCACGCTTCTTGCCAGGCGGGATTTTTAGGAGGGGAGTAAATATTATTATTTAAACCCGGTTCTTTTGCTATTGTTTTCACTTTGCGTTTTTGTTCAATTAGCGATCTGAATTTTTGCTTACGTATCACATAATTAATAACCTCCATCAATCTTGAATAGTGTACTATCTCATAAAAGAAATGTATCCACGGACTTTTCCAAGAGTTATCTAACACCAATTCACTATTTTTAAGTATATAATAAGGTCTTAGCTGATCACCAGGGAATTTTTTAGAGTTGTCAGTTATATCGTTGCCACTCCAAACAGCAAGTAAAACCATATCCGGAGAAAATTGCCAACCATGATGCCGTAAAGTCAAAAGCTCTTGTGTAGTTCCGTATCCGCTAACTCCAAAATTGAACACTTCTACCGACTTATCAACAAGGGCAGGACACATATTTAAATGGTGTTGCAGGTAACTGACGAAAGTATTTTCCAAAGCTACTTGACGAGCTTCAGTAAATGAATCTCCTAGCACGGCGATTCGAAAAGTATTAGGAGGTTTTTCAACAAAATGTTCAATATCTCGATAACCTAGACTGTTAATCCGCACATAAGCTTCACCTTCGTTACGTTGCCACCCTTCTTTATAGGGACTTAAAGCACGACCTCTAAGTTCATCGTAAGTGTAAAACACCGGATATGAAATGCCCGCTATGCGCAAAATTATCTCACCTAAAATCAAACCTATTAGCGTCGTTACAAAAATAGTTAACAGATTTTTGAGTATGTTAGTCAATGGTATCAACTTCCTTTTGATGAAAGATATTGATTCGTTACTAAATTTTACTTGGTAATGCTTGAATGCTAAACTCAGCTTGGCGAAGTAGAAGCAGAACTGCTTCAGCAATCGCTACCCAGTTCGGCTCTGTAGCAAGCAAACTGTTAAAAATAATTGAAAATTTTCATTTTTTGGCTTTACTAATTTGACTCAAAAAATGGGAATGCGTCCCTCCCTAATCTTGCCCGGTAAATAACAAAGTATTTAACAAATTCATCTCCGTGGTCGCGCTAAAATACTTGGAGTTGAAAAGTCGTGCTAAGTCGAGCGGATTATCACGACTCACCATAGCAAAGAAAGGGTATTTTTCATATTTAGGGATAACCGGATGGTGTGCAGAAGCAGTAGCAGATAAAGTTGCCGCCGATTTTAAAGTTTCTAACCACGCTTCCGGCATTGCCAATGAGTTTAATTGCATTGGTTTATTATTATGCGTAAAACGTAAATAATCCAAAGGTAGAGTAACCCAAATATGATTAGATTTTAATTTTTTAATAATATGAAATTCATGAATGAGATCGGGTTCATCTATGGCTACTTTTAAATCTCGTGCCATCCGCCGGATTTTTTCTGGCAACTGAGCATTTTTATCAATCACGCCAAGTAATCTAGATAATTCTTGCTGTTGTTCTGCAAAGATCTGGTCCCAATTTTCTAGCACTAATTGTTCACTGGTATCACCTTCTGCCCAATGTTCAAATATTAATACACCAGTACATGCCCAATGCTTCGGCAGCTTTTGTGGTACCAATTCTTCTAAGAGGACGTGTGATAATTGGGTTATGTCACTGGTAAACGTTTGCAAGCCTTCAATATGGGTAATACTTTGCGGATTTTGACATTGGTTGATCCACTGAAATTTAGGAAAAATCTTATAAGCTAATTCATACCCCTTAGCGGCTATTGCTCTTTCTTTTTCTGATAATTCTTTATCTAATTTACTAGCATTTGCCTCATAAAGAAAACTTCTAAGTGATTCAGAAAGTGTTTGCAATATCTCAGCGGTGACGATTTTTCCAACCGGAACAATAGCCAGATTTTGTCCTTGAATATCGGCATGTCCTTGAATCCGAGTCATTATGGTTGAACGCAAGATGACTAACATAGTGAGCACATCAACAACACGCTGTGCCCAATATAATGGTTCTATCAGTTCATTGGCTTCATGAAAAACAAAATCTTGTAACAATAAAGTAAGTTGTCGATTTAAGTGGTCGTTGCCTTCTCCACGTCCCCGATAAATCAATTGTGCAATTTCCATTAATCCTCCTTCAATCGCAAAACGCGGAACAAAAGCAATAATATGAGTGACTTTGGGAAAACTGATGCCGCGTGAGCCTGAAGAAGTCATGAGCCAAACTCGAACCCTATCTCGATTTACTGGCGCCATTCTGGTGCGTCTGGTTTGCGCATTAACACTACTATCGAGTTTGGCAATCTCTCCTGGTTGAAAGGTTTGCCAATCTATTTCTGGAATAAATAATTGTCTGAGTTCATTCGGATTAGTGAGAATTTGTTCCAGTTGACGTAAAAAAACCTTGTCTTGAGCAAATAAGATAACTTGTTCACCTATCGGTAAATCTCGCACAGCTTTAAAAATAGTGGTGATCGCAAGCCGTAACCATTCTTCGCCCATTGTTTCACACTGGGCTTCACGTACCAGTTGGATGCGCCCATCTTGCTTGGTATCCAAGCGAATGCTAGACAATGAAACTTGATAGTTAATTTGTAAGCGAGTAGCAGGGAAACTATCTGCCATAATGTGCAAAGCCGGATAAGGTGGTTTATTAGCCGTACCGAGTCGAATAGGTGAGGCAGACAAACTAAATGGTTGTCCAGGTCTGCCTGGTGAAACTAAAATTTTTTCAGGAGCAGATTGAATCTGACGTGATAAAGCCACTTCTTCAGCTAAATAGCTGCGAAGCATTGCTTCATTGCCCAAAGAGGCATCCGCAATAGCAAGGATAATGTGAAAAGGGCTGGTGCGTTTTACACGGTGATAAGGTTTGAGAAAATACTTCTCTAACGCTTCTGCAAACTCGTGAACGACATGTGCGCCGGCACCGTCTCCAGTGATTTCGTCTATCATAACAATAATATTTTGAAAGCGCGGCGCAAGACGATATTCTAATTCTGACAAGTCTTCCGCTTTGATAAATAAGGTTCGCACTAGCTTATCAATGGTCGTGCTGCTTGATAGATCACGATAACTTTGAATGCTCGCGGTGAGAACTACTTTATTTAATTGTGGATTATTTTTTAAGCTGGCTTTACCGGCTTTAGCAAGGGTATCCATTACCCCGGCATGGTGTGGTTGAGACAATACTTTGTTATGGTCATCACGCCAAGTACTTTTAAAACCCGATGAACCGAATCCCCCGGTGATTTGGTCAGCTTGTGCCGTGGTTAAAAATAGCGTGCCTATCTGGGGGATCTTAAAATCTTTAGGATGATTGCAATGGACTGCGCCTTCAATATTTTTCAAGTCGAGTGGATATTCAGCTTGGTGTTCTTGATACCACTCTCTTGCCCCACTATTTAGAACATAATTACTTGTCAGGGTTAAAATATCCGGGTGCTCTGCTAGTTTGCCAGAGACTTCATTATTGATGAGCACCCGGGGACTGACATAAATAAACAAATAACCCCTTAGCATTTGACCGATAGCGGTTAACATCGCCGTGGTTTTACCAATCCCGGGGTGTCCTTCTAAACACAATACATTCACGGTATCTGGTTTGGCAGCCCGAATCCCGGCATGAATCGCAGCCGCATGAATGTCTCTTAAGGTAATTGATTCACCAGTTTTATCGATTTTTTCCAAAGATTGTGATAAGGCGTGTGGTACCGGTTGTCCTAACAGTTCAGCCACAGCGGCATCGTTGCCAGCTGATTTTAATAACTGTTCTCTTGGAAGCGGTTGACTGGGATTGATAAATTGCTGTCCAGCCGATAGCACTTCGCTAAGAACTAAGTGTTGCGGTACTGAGTTTAATCCCGGCTTTAAAGTTGTTAATTGTTCACGCCATGCTTCAGGTAATGCTTTAGCCATCTGTCTAAACAAACTATCTATTTGTCGTTGACGAGTAGTCTCATTAATTTCATCAGTACGTGGAACCGATGGATAGACTTGAGCAAAATGTTGCATTAACTGGGCTTTTGCATCCGGTGAAGATTGATTGAGAGTGGCGTTGATTCCTTCTAAGCCGGCGGCAGTCACAGCTATGACTTGTGCTTGCACTTCTTTGGTGATTTTATTCTGAGTGCGTAGCCATTTGACCAATTCTGTGAGGTAGGAACACCCTTGAAATAGTTTATACAAAGGTTTGTCACGGGTGATCAACGCGCCAATAAAACTTACTAATTTATCACTAACACGAAAATGAGGGTCGGTAACCTCGGTATTCAGTCTAGAAAATACCCCACGGCGTTGAATTAAGTTAGCATATTGTTTTAGTTCATCTAAATGCGCTTGCTCTGTACGAAAGTCAGCGAGTTGTGGTAAGGCGTTGAGAGAAAATTCTAAACATAGTAAATGCAACTGTTGGTCAGGTGTAGATACGCCTAATAAAAAATCAGCTTGAGGTGGTTTGCCTTTAGCAGCCCACTTATCGCCGGGATACTGAGTTAAACCCAGTAATTGTCCAAACCGAGTTAAACGTTCTTCTCTGGCTGGTTTTGTTTCACGTTCGCCAAGATTTCGCGCCGGTAAAGCAAATGGTGCCCATAAATAGGCCAACTCCAAAGGTTGGTTTGGGGATTTAAACGGTGGCGCTTTAGTCGTTGCCAACCATTGTTGAATCACGGTCCAACCGAGTCCATAGCCGATTACCAATAAATGACGGACGTATTCATTGACCACCGCTTGGGTATCGGGATTACTTTCTTTTACACCTAAATTAGTCTGCACTTGTGTAATTAACTGATGTAGCCGCAAAGTACGCCAGTTCTCCAAACCGGCGGTTTGGGAAACAACTATTTTCTCATGTTGTAGGCAATATAATACCCCCCGTTTAACGGCAATCTCAAAAACATCACCCCAAATTTGGGTTTGTACCAAATCTAATGGCATTGATATTCTATACTTACTATTTTTACTTGATTTTTTAGCATTTCAATCGGATTTAAACTGGCTACTTTTAAGGTAAATCGATAAAAACTTCCTCAATAGTAGTAGCCGTCAATAACCGTTTGGCACAATGAAATAACATTTCCGTATTGAGGATATCAAGTTGTTCTTCTATTTTTGGTGAGAGTGGCCCAAATTTAGCCTGTAATTGAAACTTAAACAATAGCCGTTCTCCTTCTAACTGACCTTGTTGAAGACCTTGTTGAAGACCTTGTTGAAGACCTTGTTGAATGCCTCGCTGAAGTCCATGTTGCATTCCTTGTTCTTCTGCTTCGGCGTACCATTGTTGTACAGTCTCAGCTAACATCGTATGCATCTCCTGTAATTCATGAATTTCTGGTAGCGTTATTTGTGGCCACCGTTTTGGTAAGATGACTCGTCGCAACCACACCGTGAAAGCCCGGCGTAGTCCGGCTTGTTCTGGTATCTGTAACCATTCGATTAAATGAATTAAAATTTGTTGAATATCGGTGACCGTCCGACTTTGTTCTAAACGAAACAATGCCGCTACTAAATTGCGTAGCGGCGCTAACTCGCTGTCACTAAAAGCACCTTCATCCAAAACTAAGTATTCTAATTTGGGGCAATATTTTTCTAAACCATTAGGTACCACTGGAATTAAGTCACGAATATTCCTGGCGGCATGCCAGCGAGTTCGGCCATTATATAAGACGACGGGCAAAACCGGTGGTAGCGAATCTCGGGCGGTTAATTGTTGATGTTTAATGAGGTCTTGGTATAACAGTCCTAAGTAAGTCATGATTCGCACGGCCATAAACGCATCGACGGTCGATTGAAATTCTAAAAGGATATAAACATATAACCATTCGTTTTGCCAACGGACTCGCCAAATCAGATCATCTTCGCGTTCGCGTAGATCATCGCTAATAAAGCTGCCACTGACTTTTTCTAAGGTGGTAAAATCTAATTCCCTGACCCACACTTCGGGTATGAAGCCACGGAGCAAGTCTTCCACCATCACGGCATGGGAAAAAAGTAATTTATAACTGTAATCGTGTTCGTACATAAAATAGGTATAGCATAAATTGCTAAGTGATTCAGTCAGTGTCGATCAATATTACTCTCAATTTTACCAAATTCTTAACGAGAATATTGTCATATTGTTCTAGGTTGGGTATTAAGCTTAATACTTTATAAAGAAGTTTTATGCAAAATATCAGCAATTCGTGCTAATACCGCCCGTAAACTCAGAACCACCGGTTTATTTTGGTGATAGCGGGTTTTTTCCTCATAAATTGGAATATCTCCGGCTTGTTCCAATGAATCCGGCGATAACCAGCGATAAGGATCAAGAACCGGACGAATCTGATTTTCTTCATTTTCTAAGAAGTGAATGGCCCGTAATGCCATCAATAAATCTGCCCGTCCACCATAATCGCTTAATAATAAATGACTGCGAATTCGTTGCATGCGTTCATCATCTTCAAGGTTAAGGTCGTTTAACAAGAAATAAGTGCAAATACCCGATTGAGGTTTTTTGTTATCTTCTTTACCTACAATCCGTAGCGTGCCGATAGAATAAACCGGAATATAATTTGCCCGTAATTCATCTATTCCTTTAGGTAAACGATAGCCTTTCAAACCAACCTGATTAATTTCATAGGCCACTCCAGTTCGATTACTTTCCTCTAAACGGACTGAGGGGAACACCTCACGCACTAAAGGATACAACACGACATCGCTAAACGTCTGGTACAATTGATTGAGAAAATTGGCATCATCATAAAGTCGCTCACGTGGATGAGAACGCCCGCGTCGCCGATCACCAGCACGTTGGGCTAAGTAAATAATATGTTGTACTCCTTGCACTTGCAACCGTCGTATTTCGTTCATAACGAGTTCAGGATGTTCAGTTTTATCTTCACCAGTTACTAATGAAACTCTCATGCTGTCATTTTTTATGATATAACCAGTTGCAGTTTGTTCTAACAGATAACTGCGCATTACGAGGGTGAAACCATATTGTGATTTATCTTGACGAGGATGAACATTACTGGGGCGATTAGTAAACGTAATGACTCCAACTTGCTTGATTGATTTAGCTGCTAGGGTAGCGTCATCAATTGCCAGTGGAAAACCGGCACACAATGCATAAAAAGCATTGCGTTTGCGATAAAAAAGGTTATTGTCTTTTTTAACCACCAATCCTTGCAACCGACATGGATAATCACGATTCAATAGATGTTCATAAGCTTGGGAAGCAGCATAGACCGCATTAATTGCGGCATCATTTGCTGATTTACCCTGACCTTCGGTTTGTAAACGTAACACTAAAACATGAGTTTCTGGTTTAATCGCAATGCGACGTAACAAACGTAAAGTGATAACATAACTAAGAATGGTAAAAGCCGTGCGATAAGCCGTAACTAATTGTATTGATTTATCATCATTTTTTTTACTTTGTAAAAACTTATTTTCATAAGAAAATACAATACGCCTTGGTTGGATAAATTCACGATATAATTCTGAATCCACTTCTGATGGTAACCACCAAACCTGAACTAAATGAATTGGCAAACTGCGTTTAACTTTGAAAGTGTTAATTTCACCAACGGTTACTAAATAACTTTCACTTAGTATCACTTCGATCTTAAACGACATGAGGGCATCAACTTGTGGTACATTTTGACTAATTTTAATGTGCTTGAAAAAATGAATTTGCTCATGATTGGGACGACTACGTTCGGTCAGCTGTTGTGAAGACAAAATGTCATTCATATTACCCGCTAATTGGGTTGAATTAATTACCCCAGGACGCACGTTCAAGTAAAAGATGTGCGAAGGGTTATCAGTCAATTTTGCTAAAGCGGAACCTTTTTGTTGCAAAGCATAAATTAAAGCTTTAGCTATGATGTCAACAACTGTGGTGTATTCTTTGAGTTTCTCAAGTAATTCTAACGCGCCTTCCTTACCCTGGTCTCGCAAAATAGCTAAAATTTGCTGAATTCGTTTTTCAACATGGTTACGCACCGTAATCTGAGTAAAATCTTGTTGTTCATTAGTAGGAATCACTGCCCACAACAAAATCAACTGTAACAAATCACGACGAGAATTTTTGTCAGGGTTAGACAGATTGGCACGAATACGTTCTAACCGTGACATAAAAGCACTTTCCCTGGTTTCAGGATTGTTGCCATTGATACGAAAGCGATAACTCACTTCTCGAATAGTTTTAACCTCATCGTGTTGCTCAAATAATTGGGCATTCGGTTCGGGAAAGATGGGTAGGGCATTATAAAACTCAATTTTAACGGCTTCCTCATCTAACAAACCCTCCATACCTGGAAAACTGGCGGATAAATCTAATTCAATAAGCGGTGCTGGTTCTCCGGTAAAATAATCAAAAAAGGCTTGTACCCGTTGCACATATTCAACCAACTGCCAAATGGTCATCTCCTGAGGTAAATTAGCTTGTTTCTCACGTTGACTCAAATAATGTGCAAGACTATTGAGCAAATTAAAACCAATCGCTAAACGTACCCGAGCTAAGGCAGTATCATCAAGAAACTTGAGGAATCGATTAAATTGGTTTTGCGGGTTATCTTTGGCAATCGTAAAGTCCGGTTCGGCTTTATAACGTAACTCTTCACAACGTGCCTTGATGTCATCCACGGTTAACCCTTCTATTTCCAATTCAGTATGGCATGCTTGAATGAGTTGCTGGAGACGAATTTCTCTATTTCCCTCAATGCTTTCAGTGGAGGAAAATACTCGTCCCTTATTATGGGGTGGGTCGTTGGGTTGAGTTTCTAATCGAATCGGGTGTAGTTTTATTTTACCCTGAAATAATTGCTTTATTGATTTATTCAAATTGAATTTTTTAGCGATAGCGTCTAAGTGTTCAGCAGGATTTGATATGAGTAAATCGGTGGGGGAAACCTCTCCTTGAAAAAGGCTATTTAATTCAGCGTCTATCGACTCAACTAATTGTTCTAACGCTTTAGTTAATTTATCCTCAGTCCCTTCAACAATTTGTCCGCCATACCAAGCCCGTTGTCCTAATTGTGGTATTTCTAAATCACGGATAAATTTTTCTAGCGCTTGACAAGATTCTTCTTGGAGTAATTTAGTTAGACGTGATAATACACCCTCCAAATTAACCACTATTGCCGATTGTTGTACCTCAGGGTGAAGTGCAACTAGTGGGTAACTATGATTTTTATTTTCCGAATCAGAAATGGCAGGAATCGCTTTGTTCAAACATTCAATCAGTGAACATAAATCAATAGAGGGATTATACTTCTGTACCGACACAGAGCCACCACGATTATTTGGTGTGATCATATTATTCTCCAATGACACTGAAGCGTGTCTTCGCCATAGCATGCCGTCAGTCCTGAACAATATTGGCAGGAACGTGATAAAGTTATCATTGCTGAATTAATACATTAAATACATTAAATCGACTCGCTACACAGTTGGAACAAGATTAAATGGATTCAAGGATTGACAAGATTGATATCGGTTATTAATTGCCCGATTTAGTTTTGTGCCAATCATTCCGAAAATTCAGTCATTCTGCCAGTTTTAATTCTGAAGCTCAGTTTCGCCAACCTCAATAAACCATTTTCTACCAGGGAATAAACCACTGGCACGACCACTAGTGTTAACAAAGTTGAGCTAATCATGCCGCCAATAACCGCGACTGCTAATGGTCCGGTTGTATCTGAACCAGCCCCTAAACCGAGGGCAGCCGGCAATAAAGCCAAAATAATCGTTAGCGAGGTCATGAGCACCGGACGCATCCGAATGGGACAGGCTAACAGGAGTGCTTCGTTGATCGCTTTACCTTCTGCGCGCAGTTGATTAGTCAAGTCAATGAGTAAAATCGAATTTTTGGCAACTAAACCGACGAGTAGTACTAAACCAATCATCGAATAAATATTAAGTGAATTTCCCATAAGCCACAAACCGAATACGCCACCAATAATCGCTAGTGGTTGGGCTGTCATAATAATAATTGGTTGAATGAAAGAATTAAATTGGCTCGCCAATACCATGTAGACTAAAATTAGTCCGGTAACAAAGGCAAATACGAGATAACCCAGCGTTTTACCAAATTCTTTTGCCCGACCAACCAATTCAATCCGATAGCCAGGAGGTAACAGTGGCTCGGCTTCTCGTAAAACGATTTGAGCGGCGTCACCTTCTGAAATAGTTGGTGTTGAAAAAAAGGTAGCGGCATATTGGAGATTATAACGAGAAATAACTGCGGCACCCAGGGAAGGACGAAAATCAGCAACGGTATCTAAGCGTACCCGTTGTCCGGTGGCGGTATGCAGATAGATTTTATTGAGATCTGCGGTTTGTCCAAAAGTATTCTCTTGTGCTTTTAAGCGAATATCATAACGTTCACCATCACCCGGTTCATCGTTATATTTGGCAATATCAACCCCACCAACTAACACGCGTAAAACATCTGCCACAGTTTTGGTATCCAGTCCCAAATTCTCTGCCTTAACCCGATCCAGTTCTAAGTTCAATTCCGGCAATTCCAACTGTAATTCCATATCCAGGCTACCAATTTCGGTAAGCTTTCGTAACCGAGTTTCCAATTGCTTAGCTAAACGGGCTACTTCATACAAATCTGGTCCTTTCAAAATAAACTGTAACGGTTCGCCGCGATCACCGCTCATATCTGGTACTGGGGAAGCGAATGCTTGTACACCAGAAACCGTCATTAATTGTTGACGTACTGCTTCGATCAATTCGGATTGCCGACGGTGGCGTTGCTCCCGAGGTACAAGTTGAGTAAATATCGTTCCTTCGTTAACTCGCCCAGTTTCACCAGTGCCGATAGTGCTAAAGATATTTTTTACCTCCGGATACTGATTGAGCACCTTTTCAATCGCCTGGAGACGGTCAACGGTGTATTCTAAAGTTGAACCGAGTGGCGTCTTGAAAGAAACGAGAAAACGTCCTTCATCTTCATCAGGCGTAAATCCTTTTCCCAGTTGACTAAAGAACCAGCCGCTACTGTACACCACCGCTATTGCCAGCAGTATGACGATTATCCGCCAACGTAACGCTAAGTAGAGAATGCCTCGGTAAAGCTGTTCCATGCCTTGAAAAATCGCTTCTAATAATCGATATAACCAACCATGTCGATGACTAACTCGTAAGTGGCGAGCGCATAGCATCGGCGTTAAGGTTACGGAAATAAATAGCGAAACTAATACCCCTAAACTGACTACTACCGCAAACGGTTGCATGAAGCGACCAATAATGCCTTGCATAAAAACGACGGTAGCAAAAAGTGAGACGAGAGTGAAAGTGGCAGCGAGTACGGCAAATACCACTTGATTAGCGCCAGTGATAGCCAATTCAGTGGGATTGCCGGTAATATCTTCTTCACGATGTCGAAAAATATTTTCTAAAACCACAATAGCATCATCGACTACGACACCAATCAGCAAAAGTAATCCCAATAACGTCATGATGTTAAAGGTATAACCGGCAAAATAAAGCGCAGCAATCGCACCTAACAGTGAGACGGGAATAGCTGTAGCAACAATTAGGGTGGCACGCAAACTTTTTAGAAACAACCACACAACTAGCGCCGCTAATAAAGTCCCTTCGACTAAATGTTCTTTTAAGGCATTAACAATCTCTAAAATAATGGCAGCATTGTCGGAAGCCACCTGTAAAGTCATTCCTGATGGGAGTTGTGGCAGAATTTCGGTTTTTAAACGATTGTTAACTTCTTCAATGATGGCAACCGTGTTGGTGTTGCTGATTTTGACAATGCCAATACCAACCGCCGGTTTCCCGTTAAAACTCGCAAAGCGGCGATTGTCTTCTAAGCCATCTTCGATGTCAGCAATTTCATGTAAATAAACCGGCAAATTACCCCGATAAGTAACAATCAACTGTTGTAATTCCGTCAAATTGTGAAATTCTAAATCTAATTTCAGTAGATCTTCTCGTTGCGAGCCACTTAAATAACCGCCAGGTAATTTGAGATGTTCGCGTTGAAATGCCTGCATCACTTCTTGGACACTGACACCGAGCGCTGCCATCCGCTCAATGTTTAAATTGACGCGAATCGTGCGCTCCCGATCCCCACCGATCACGACATCTCCCACGCCATTGATAGTTTCCAAGCGTTTTTTAATGACATAACGCGCATATTGGTTGAGTTGCTGCGAAGTTCGATCCCCTTGCAAAGCTAGCCACAAAATCGGGGCGCTACCCATTTCCATTTTAGCAACAACGGGCGGATCACTATCTTCAGGCAAACTTCTAAGGACAGCATTGACCTTAGCCTGCACTTCGTTGAAAGCGACATCAACGTCTTTTTCCAGGATAAATTGGATAACGACTACCGATACGCTTGGTAACGACATGGATTGAATACTTTCAATACCAGAAGCACTATTGACGGCTGATTCGATAAGATTGGTTACGGAGGCATCTACTACACTCGGATTAGCGCCCGGTAAAGTCGTGGTTACCGATAGCAACGGAAAATCAATAGACGGGAAGCGGTCAACCCCAATGCGGTTATAACTAATGATTCCGTATAAAACTAATACGCCACTTAACATATAAGCTAACACATGGCGACGTACTGAAAGTTCTGGTAAAGTCATGAAGTTTTCTCCCGTACATTTACCGGAACATCATCAGTTAAAAAACCAGCGCCATCTAATACAATCGTTTCACCAGCAGCAATTCCACTCAAAATTTCAATCCATTCCCCATCTCGTTGACCGGTTTGGACTACCTGTTGTTTAGCATGGTTATGGGTAATGCGATAAACCACCGTACCAGCCGGTCGTCGTACCAATGCACCAGCGGGAACCATCACTGCCCGTGGACGCCTTTCTAAAATCACGACGGCTTTAATACTGTAACCGGGTTTCCAATTGCCCGGATTATCAAATTCTGCCAAAGCTTCCAAAGCACGGTTGCGGGTATCAAGCATCGGACGTAAAGCGGTAATAGCGGCTTTAACCGGCAGTTTAGTTTGCTCTGGAATCGTTAACTTAACCGGTAAACTCAGGTGAATTTGTGCCGCTAAAGTTTCTGGAAAATAGAGGCGTGCGCGCAAGGGAGTAGTCGTCACAATTTGAAACAGCGGCGTGCCTGGTTGTAAATAATCACCGACTGAAACTAACCGCCGCTGAATAGTGCCGGTAACTGGACTGGTGATAACCGTTTTAGATAAATTATATTGCGCTTCTTCAAGACGCACTTGAACACCAGCTAATTCTGCTTGTAATACAGCGGAATCGGTTTTAGCTTTATCGAGTTCACTCTGCGCCGAGGCATTTTTTTGTACTAGATTTTGATAACGTTCTAAAGTGAGTTCTTGATTTTTAATTAAGGCTTGTAGTCGCTGTTGTTCTGCTTGTTCTCTTGCCAAAGCGAGTTGGTAGGGTTTAGCATCGAGTTCTGCCAAAGTTTGACCTTGTTTGACTGGATTACCTTCATCGACATTGATTGCCATGACTTGTCCGCTGATCTCAGCCGCTATGGTCGGTTGTGCCAAACTTTCTAAATCTCCCAACACTTCTACGGTGACTTCCACAGCGCGACGAATCGATTGGGTAACAGTTACCGAAACGGCATTAGTTGGTGGTTCGTCTTGAGCACTGGCGTTTAGATACACGCAGATGAATAGTAGCCCACCACTAAACCATTTTAATATCATTAGATTATTCATGTCCATATGCTTGTTCCCATTACTCCTTTCAATAGCAATCGAGTAATGTGCTTAGCAATATATTGCGGATCTTCGTGTTCTGCTCGACTACCGGGAAAGAAACGCCGTAAGGGACCCAGTTCAAAGTGGTATAACACCAACCCGGTAATTGAAATCGTTAACATGTGCGTATCACAGGTGGGATCAAGTTGTTCAGCAAGACGTCTAGTCGTTTCAAATTGTTCCGCGAATATTTCTTTAGCTAACACTTGTAAACGCGCTTCGTCACCATCCAAAAGTTCCCGTTGAATTAACAACCGAAAATTAGGATCTTGGCTAACACTTTCACATAAACACACCACAAATTTTTGCAATAATTCCGCCGGCGTAGCTGGCGTAGCAAATACGGCTGACAGTGCGGCGGCTTTGTTAGCAAACGCATGAGAAATTGCTGCTAAATACAAAGCTTGTTTATTTTTAAAATGGTTATAAAGTGCTGGTGCCCGAATGCCAACTACTTCGGCAATATCACGCATAGAAACATTGCTATAACCACGTTTAGCGAATAAAGGAATTGCTTCGTCGAGAATAATGTTTTTGGTATCGGATTTAAACCGTGAAGAATTACTACCCATAAATTGATTAATTAACAATAATTAACTTTAGAATAGGCATTAATTTAACAAACGTTAATTAATATTGCAACTCTGTCTATAATCTGTATTTTTAGTAGGGTGTGCAAAAGCGAAGCGTTGCCCACCTTTCTTCCACTGACGGTGGGCAAAATGCCGGGTGAGTTTCGTTATCACGCCACCAGTAGTGGACGGCATTTCGCCCACCTTACTGAATTTCCCCCTTTGATAAAATTTCCTGCCTTTGCAAAAGGTGGGAGCAAGCCAGTGTAGCTCGGATGAAGCATAGCGGATTTAGGATAATGATGCCCCAGATTTCACTTTATTCCCTTTGAGCTAAGCTCGCTAAAGGGTCTAGTTTTTCTTGCTAATTCTTATCTAGAGGGGTATTTTAAACAATATCACTTAATTCAATAGATTGCTAAATATGTCTGCTACGGCTACTATTACCCAAAACTGGCAAATTACCCTCCCCGAAGAAGTCAGAACACGGCTGAGTTTAACACCGGGAGTACAGCTGCAATTTTTCATCAATCCTCAAGGAACTTTCACCATAGTACCCATCACTAGAGATGTGCGAGAACTTAAAGGCATTGTTCCAAGCCCACCTGAACCCGTTTCCATTGAGGAAATGAATATGACCATAGCTACTATGGGAAGAGATGGTTTGTGAAAGGGTTAGATGCGAATGTAGTGATTCGTTACCTCGTTCAAGATGACTTAGAGCAATCTGCCATCGCTACGACTTTTATTGAACGAGAATGTACCGAAACTCAACCCGGTTTTATTTGTCATATTGTGTTATGCGAAGTTATTTGGGTACTGAAAACTTGTTATAAAGTACCCAAAGAGAAATTGGTGGAAATTATTCAAGCTTTGATCGAAACCAAGCAACTATCCATTCAAGAACCCCAAGTAGTTTGGGAAGCGCTCCAGGTTTATCAAGAATCAACGGCAGACTTTTCTGATGTGCTATTAATGCGGGTTAATCAATCAAAAGGTTGTGAATATACGGTCAGTTTTGATGCTAAAGCGGTTAAATTGTTAGGTATGGTTAAAATTAGTAAAAGTTTCTCCAAACTGGATTAAATTCAGGAATATTAGTATTTCGCTGCGTTCTACCTATGAATAAAATTAAATTTTTTAACTACCCCTAGTGGAAGTCAGATAGGGTGGGCAAAAGCGAAGCTTAGCAACAAGTGGACAAGTGAAGTAAAAACCATAAATATATTGACTATATATATAAAAAATATTAGTTTTATGTCAAAGTGATTTCATGATAGATTCCATATTTGATCATTTAGTAGGAAAATGATAAGGGAAATTAAACCAACTTCAATAGCAACATTACTTAGAGCGAAGTGTGGCTACCTAACCACAAATGAGCTACATTAATTTCACTTAGTAGGTAGAGACCATGATGACTTATACTTTTTTGATCAAATCAAATCAAATCAAATCAAATCAAATCAAATCAAATCCCTCTTTTTTTATTTTTGGTGGCTGTTTGTCTCAGTATTTTACCCTGGGTAAGTCAAGCAGAAGTACCCAAAACGATCAGTTATCAAGGCTATTTGTTTGACGAGGTAGCCAAAAAACCGATTGATAATCCCTCTGTTAAACTGACCTTTTCTCTCGATGGTACTTCGTGGACTCAAACCGATGACGTCCCCGTTAGCCAAGGTGTTTTTGCTGTTCAATTGGATTTTAGTGGTTTAGATTTCAGTAAGCTCGATCCTGATACAACAAAATTGAACGTGCAAGCTACCGTGGGTGGACAGATTATCATCTCACCCCCTACCCCTCTTTCTAGCGTCCCTTATGCTTTTCATGCCCAAACAGTTGATGAAGCGACTTTGGGTAAACTCAATTGTTCCAATGGGCAAGTTCCCGCGTGGAATTCCAACAGCAAAATTTGGTTTTGTTCTAATAATGTTCCTGGTCCTAAGGGAGATAAAGGTGATACAGGTCCGAAAGGAGATACCGGACCTGCCTTTTCTGGTAATAAAATTAAAGTTGGGGAAGTATGCTTTGAACCACGAGAACTTTCCAAATGTACTATACCCGGAAAATTTTCTCAAACTTGGTTTAATGACCTAACTAATGATTTTTCATGGTGTCTAAAACAACAAGGAGGGAAGATGAGAGGAACTGTATATATTCTTGCTCAAACTCAATGTAACTAAAATTAGAATGGAAATTAGCCATGTTTACCATTAATAAATATTTACTTTGGCTAGTTAATATATTACTTGCGTGTATTTACGGAACAGTTAATACGTCAGTTCTAACCCACCAAGTTATCGCCTCCGGTGGTAATTACACAACTTCAGGTAACACTAGCCTAGGTCACACCATCGGTCAACCTTTTATACCGGCTCAAAATTCGCAATTCATTGCTGGGTTTTGGCATGGATCGGCAGAGGAATTATTGGCTACCTTGATTATAATACCACCGGAATCAACAACCTGTAATACTTCTTTTGAAGTTAAAGTACAGTTACAACTACCTGAAGGACAAGAAGTTGATCAAGCTAATATTGTCCTAAAATTTGATCCCGCAATTCTCAAAGTTGATGGCAGCGTTAAAATTGGTTCCGGTTTTACCGAATTATTGCCATCAACGGTTAAAAACGGAAATATTAGCTTTATGGGGATAGCTATTCCTCCGGTCTCAGGAATGGCGGATGTCATGACGATTCCCTTTCAAGTCAAGCCTGGCATTCTAGCAGACAACGTTACCTTAGGATTTGAAGGGAGTAAAACGGCAATTCGATCGAGTGGGAAACCAATTTCCCTAGCTGAGCTTGAGCCGACAACCTTTCCAGTAAAAAGTAAGGGTCAACTAACCGGTGTCGTTCCTGGTGCTAAAGGTCATTGGTTAAGAATTCATGTTTATCCATTTATTTCATCAAAACCAGAAGATGAAATTATTCATGAATCCATAAAAATGGACTCCGATCAATTTGTTCTGGACGGTGAATTTGAATTAGGTGCTACTTACACTGTCTATGTCAGTGCTACCAATGCGTTACAGCAAAAGCGAGACATTGTTGCTAGATGTGGAGGTAACCCTAAACAGTTTGACAAATTACAACGAGGAGATGTTGTCGGTTATAACGGTCAAACCTTTCAAAATGAACCGCCAGACAATCTAATTGATGGAAATGATGCCAGTATGTTTGCTACTTTTTGTAATTCTCCTACTAAAATAGAAGCAGATAAAATAGATTACAACTTAGACGGAGTCGTAGATGTCCAAGATAGCGACCCACTATTCTTAACTGAGCACTTTGATCTAAACGACAATGGCAAAGTAGATTGCGAAAAAAAAGGAGTTGATGCTCAAGTATTTACAGAGGTATTCAGTAAGGCGGGTACCTTAGAAATACTGGGTGAAATGAATGAAAATGAAAGACCTTATCTCAAAAAAGGTCATAGAGTTCCACTTTTAACCGTAGGCAGTCATTTTAAGGCAACAGTAAAAATACAGACGGGAACTCAACCTATTGATACAGCAGGAGTACTTTTATCCTTCGATCCAACTTTACTAAAAGTCAATCAGATTGAAATTAGTGATTATCTCAATACGCCGATTTACCACACCCCGGTAGAAAACAATCAAGGGAGAATCTACTCTATTGCTATTCATTTATTAGCAGATCGACCTCAAGGGACTTTTACCTTGATAACGGCTAATTTCACGTTACTGGCAGCCGGTGGTCAAGATACTTTAACGACCCAAGTAAATGCTTTTGCCTATGGTAAAAAATTATCCAATATCACTGCTGAAACGATTATCAGTACTGATGATGATAATACTGTCCAACTTACCCTCACCAAACAAGGCTCTGGCACCATCACTAGCGATATCGGCGGTATCGATTGTGGAGTAACCTGCGTAGCTAACTATCCCCCTGGAACAACGGTGATGCTGACTGCTGCGCCGGCAAGCGACTTTAAAAAATGGGTGGGAAATTGCCAAGGCACAACTAATCCTTTAATAGTGAATATGGATGCTGATAAAAATTGTACCGCGGTGTTTGGTACCGATTTATTGGTAGAACTTGGTGATTTTAGCATCACGCCAACAGCTAACAATACTTTATTGATAACCTGGCAAACGTTATCAGAAGACGATACGCTGGCTTTTCACCTGTGGCAAGCTCAACCGACTTCTGAGGGACTATGTGCAGATTATTCAAATACTACTGATGTCATCCGTCTAACTACCGAGCCGATTGAAGCTCAAGGAAGTTTCGAGAGTGGAGATCTTTATGAGTATGAAATTGCTGATGATCTAACTGATTATTGTTACGGATTAGAAGAAATTGATTCTCAAGGTAATCGAACTTTCTATATCATTGGACCGGGTATTGACGATTGGTTATTAATTCCTCATTTGGAAACTGAGGTTGACGATTGGTTGCCAATTCCTCACTAAAGAAAGCTAAGCAAGTAGGGTGCGTTAGGCATTAGTCATAACGCCCCCTTTATTTGCTCGTTACCAAGTTCTACTTGGTAACGCCTGTGTGCCAAGCTTTGCTTGGCGAACGAAGTAGGACAACACCCGAAGCCGAGCTTCGCCAAAAGACTCTACTAAGTAGAGCTTGGAAAAGAGCTAAAACTTCTTTATAGTTCAGATAAATAGTGGGTATTGATTGAAGTTGTCCAGATACTTTCTCGTTATCAAGTTCTATTTGGTAACGCCGGCTTAGCGAAGCGAAACAACTATCCTTCTTCTAAATCTTCTCTGAACGCTGTTTAAACACCTGGTGAAGGGGTAAATGAATTGCCATGATTTCATCAACCAACTCGCTGTCTGGCGGAAAAACCCGGTAGTGATGAGGAGGCGAAAATACATAAATAGTAGACAAGCTTGGTAACACTAGCCAACAGGACTTTACACCGAGAGCAAAGTAAGCTTTTACTTTATTTGTCATCTCAGTCAGAGTCTGCGAAGTGGAGATAATTTCAATAGCCAGATCTGGGGGTGAAGGTGAGCGAATGATATCATCTAAAGGTTCCGCTTCTGGCACCGGGGTTTGCCAATAAACTGAAATATCTGGTTTTAACTCCACCATGGATTTAAAGCCAAATGGGCTGATATCTAAGCCTTTTAAATCGATAGACAATTCTGGCATGACTTCCAATCGCTCATCTTGAGCCAGTGCCACAATTAACTTACCTTGTGTCCGGCTATGGTTAACTGATCCCATTGGAAATTCCTCTTCATCAAATACATGATTATTCTGTTCTATCAATTCACTCATATTAGTACGCCTTATTAACTCGATTCGCATTGGAGTTTCACTATTTCCTCGTCGAGCCCTTACTCGCCACTGCTATTAAGTTAAAGATTCACCCCTCTCTTCTTTGAAAAAACAGGGTAAGAGGAATTTAAGGTGGTTGATTTCCTAAAAATCTTTCTCTATCTTCCGGAAAATTAATTATCAAACTTCAATCCACACTAAACGCTCAAAACCTAAAGCCACTACGCTATATAGCAAAGGCAAGATAAAATGACTATTAAAAAGCATTATAAAACGATTATGAGACATAATATTTAAATAGTTCCTCAACCGAACATTTTTTTTGTTTGCGAACCGCTTGAGCTTGTGCCCATTTAGGTTCAATGGGATTGAGTTCTGGTGAGTAAGGCGGTAAATCTTCAATGAGATGTCCGGCTTGTTCAAAGAGTTGCTGAATATCAGCCCGTTGGTGAAAAGCCGCATTATCCATAACGACGATACGGTGGGGGGACAATTGAGATAATAAATCTGGTTCAACCCCAGCATAAAAAGTATTGGCATTGATGGCATCACTAAAAAGACTCACGGTGAGTAGACCTGAGACCAGCAAAGCACCGATGACGTTGAGACGGCCCCTGGCATGCCAATTAGGTTTACCAATACCACGTTTCCCCATTGGCGCATAACCCTTTCTACGAGGCATATCGTTAGCAAAACCACTCTCATCCAAGTAAACGATTTCCCGCATGTTGATACCTCTCCAGCCGTTCTAAAAAACGCTTCCGTGC